>CBFGUO010000005.1:0-189685 GCA_965652375.1 uncultured Opitutus sp. | reverse complement strand
TCCATGTATTCGCTCATGTCGATCTGCACGAGCGCGTCCTGGTTGCCGAACATCTGGGCGGCGAGCTGCTTGGCGGTCTCGGTCTTGCCGACGCCGGTGGGCCCGACGAACATGAATGAGCCGATCGGGCGGCGCGGATCCTTGAGATCGGCCCGGGAGCGGCGCAGGGCGCGGGCGATGGCCTTGGCGGCGACCTCCTGGCCCACGACGACCTTCTGGATTTCGTTCTCGAGGTTGAGCAGGCGCTCGGTCTCCTTCTTCTCCATGCGGGAGAGCGGGATCCCGGTCCAATCGGCGACGACCTGCATCATCAGTTCCTCGTCGATGGTGATCTTGTTTTCCTCGCGCTCCTTCTTCCAGCGCTCGGTCACCTCCTCCTGCTTGGCGCGGAGTTGCTTTTCCTTGTCGCGGAACTGGGCGGCCTCCTCGAAGTGCTGGCCGGCGATGGCCTCTTCCTTCTTGCCGCAGACATCCTCGATCTCTTTGGCGAGATCCTCGAGTTCCGGCGGACGGTTGAGCGAGGAAATGCGGGCGCGGGCGCCGGCTTCGTCCATCACGTCGATGGCCTTGTCGGGCAGGAAGCGGCCGGTGATGTAGCGGTCGGAGAGCTTGGCGGCCGTCTCGAGGGAGAGATCGGTAAAGATCGCCTTGTGGTGATCCTCATACTTGCCGCGGATACCCTTGAGAATGGTGATGGTGTCGTCGACGGAGGGCGGCTCGACCTTGACCGACTGGAAGCGACGATCCAGGGCGCTGTCCTTCTCGATATACTTGCGGTACTCGTTGAGGGTGGTCGCGCCGATGCACTGGAGTTCGCCGCGGGAGAGCGCGGGCTTGAAGATGTTGGACGCGTCCATGGCGCCCTCGGCGGCGCCGGCGCCGACGATGGTATGAAGCTCGTCGATGAAGAGGATGATGTTCTTGGCGCGCTTGATCTCGTCCATCACGGCCTTGATGCGCTCCTCGAACTGGCCGCGGTATTTGGTGCCGGCGACCATGAGGGCGAGATCGAGGGTAATGACCTTCTTGTCGAGGAGGATCTCGGGGACGATGCCGCTGGATATCTCCTGGGCGAGCCCTTCGACGATGGCGGTCTTGCCCACACCGGCTTCGCCGATGAGCACCGGGTTGTTTTTGGTGCGGCGGCAGAGGATCTGGATGACGCGACGGATCTCGTTCTTGCGGCCCACGACGGGGTCGAGTTCGCCCTTGCGGGCCAGCTCGGTGAGGTCGCGGCCAAAGGCCTTGAGGGCGGGCGTCTTGACGTCCTTCTTGTCCTCGCCCCCGCCGCGGGGCGAAGGTGCGGCCGCCTCTTCGGCGCCGGGATCGTTTTCGCCGCCGGAGAACTGCGGATCGAGTTCGCGGAGGATTTCGTTGCGGGTGCGCTCGATGTCGATGTCGAGGGACTTGAGCACGCGGGCGGCGACGCCCTCCCCTTCACGGAGAAGGCCGAGCAGGATGTGCTCGGTGCCCACGTAGGAATGGTTGAGCGCCTTGGCTTCCTTGCCGGCGAGGGCGAGGACCTTCTTCACGCGGGGCGTATAGGGGATGCTGCCCTGGGTCTTCGACTCGGTGCCGGTGCCGACCTGCTTCTCAACCGCGCCGCGCACGGTTTCGAGGTCGAGGCCCATCTTCTGTAAAACGCTGACCGCCACGCCTTGTCCGAGCTTGATCAGCCCGAGCAGAATGTGCTCGGTCCCCACGTAGTTGTGGTTGAAGCGATCGGCCTCCTTTCTGGCCAGGGCCAGGACTTGTTGGGCTCGCGGTGTGAAATTGTTCATCGGCTCAGACATGAAAGGGTTGGGGACTCATCAATTGTTCCCGGTCGTGGAGTAACCGGGAGTCGGGAAATTGGCAAACTCAGACCTTAATAGATCGGCACGAAGACGATCACGTTCATCGGATTCTAGCTTCGGCTTTTGGGCCCGGTGCAGGATGTGGCCGGGCTGGGCCTCGATGAAGAGGCGATCGACGACAGTGCGATGCTCATCCGGCAGGTAACCGAGATCGACGCCGAGGCGCACCAGGGACAGGAGGTTCATGGCCTCGGACGAGCTGATTACGTGCCCGTGTTTCAAAATGCCGTAGGCGCGGCCAATTTTGTCGGGGAGCTTCGAAGGATCGGTCTCCAACAACTTGGCGCGGGCGTTGAGTTCGTGTTCGACGATCGACTGCAGGACGTTCTGCAGGCGCTTGACGATATCGGGCTCCGATTCCCCCAAGGTGGTCTGATTGGAAATCTGAAACATGCTGCCACTGGCGTCGGAACCTTCGCCGAAGAGGCCGCGCACCACCATGCCGAGCTGGTTTACGGCCCGGACGACTTTCTCCATCTGCCCCGCGATCACGAGAGCGGGAAGGTGCATCATCGCCGAGGCGCGCATGCCGGTCCCCAGGTTGGTGGGGCAGGCCGTCATGTAGCCGAACTTGGGCGAAAAGGCGAAATCGAGCTCGCCTTCCAGGGCCGAGTCGAGGCCGTCGATCGCGGTCCAGGTGCGCTTAAGCTGGAAGCCGTTGCGCAGGACCTGGATACGCAGATGATCCTCCTCGTTGATCATGACCGAGATACTCTGATCCTTGTTGATCACGGCGCCGGCCCCGGCTTTGGCGGAGCCGAGTTCCCGGCTGATGAGGTGACGTTCCACGAGCACCTGCCGCTGGTTGGACTCCATCTCCTCCACTGCGAGACTGAGCCCGCGCTTCATCGGTACGGTGCCCAGCACGGCGTCGCGGCACTGCGCAAAGATCTCCTTGCGCTCGATGATGTCGGCGCGGCCGGGAAAGCGATGGGCGGCCAGGTTGCGCGCGAGGCGAATGCGGGTCATGAGCACGACCGGGCACTTGGCGGCCGAGTTGTCGGTCAATTCAGCGCGGGCGGAGAGAATCTTGTCGATGTCGATCGCCATGTCAGGGGGTGGTGGACAGACCGGCCTCCTGGCGCACTTGGACGATCTCGTCCCGGAAGCGCGCGGCATCCTCATAGCGTTCGGCCTTGATGGCGCTTTGCAGCTCCGATTCGAGGTGGTTCAGGCGGTCGTGGAGTTGTTTACGCTGCATGGCCCGTTCCGGCACCTTGCCAGTGTGGGCGGTGCCCTTGTGCATGTTGCCGAGCATGGGCTCCAGCAGGTCGGTGAAGGTCTCGTAACACTGGGGACAGCCGAAGCGGCCGGTCTTCTTGAAGTCTTCCGGAGCGTAGCCGCACTGCGGGCAGCGCAGACCGACCGGAGCGGAAGGCTCGGGATTGAGCGAAGCCTTGAGCAACAGGTCGGCCAGCGAGAAGCCGCTCGGGTCGGTGACGCCCTTGGCTTGGGCGCAGGATTCGCAGAGGTCGACCTTGTGCACCTTGTGGTTGACGATTTGGGTCAGGTGCACCGTCGCCGGGTTGTCACAGAGATCGCATTTGAGCGGGCTAGCCATGATGGTGGAGAATGGGGAGAGGAAGGTGCGGCGGTCGACCGGGAATTGGCGCAAGCCGAGGAATCCCGCCGCTTGCAAACATCATGCCACTCACTGCTTGGGTGGCAAGGCCCGGCGACTACATAAATACCGCACCTGCCGTTCGCGTCACTACGACGTGCCGGGCTGCGCCGCGTGCGACGTCCTGACACGCTTCGGGACTGCCCCGGCAGGAGACCGGGCCCGGTCCGGGCAGGCCAGGCGCCGGGCCGGCCGGCCCCCAGGTGCCGTTCGGTGTCGACCGGGGCAGACTCAAAGACGGGTGCCGTCTTCGCGGACGAGCCGGTGAAAGGCGTTGAGGATCTGCTTGAAGACCGGGCCGGGCTTGCCGTTGCCGATCTCGCGACCATCGAGCTTCACGACCGGAATGACCTCGGCGCCGGTGCCCGTAAGGAAACACTCGTCCGCATTCCAGATGTCGTAACGGGTGAGATCGTGTTCCTCGATCGGCAGGCCGAGTTCGGCCGCCAGGTCGAAGATGGCGTCGCGCGTGATCCCGCGCAGGGCGCCCTGCTGGGCGGATGGGGTGAAGATCCGACCCTTGTGGACGATGAACACGTTGTCGCCCGTGCACTCGGCCACCATGCCCTGGTCGTTCAACATGATGGCTTCCAGCGCCCCGAACTGCTGGGCTTCGATCTTGGCCAGGATGTTGTTGAGATAGTTCAGCGACTTGATGGCGGGGCTCAGTGCCGCCGGGTTCATGCGCCGCGTCGGGACGGTGACGATAGCCAAACCGTTTTCGTAATGCTCCTGCGGATAAAGCTTTATCTTGTCGGCGATCACGAACAGCGAGGGCTTCGGGCAGAGCCACGGCGAGAGTCCGAGGTCGCCTTTGCCCCGCGTGGCCACCAACCGGATGTACCCGTCCTTCAATCCATTGGCCCGGCAGGTGTCACAGACCGCGTCGCTGATTTCCTGCCGCGACCACGGCAGCTTCAGCAGGATCGCCTTGGCCGAATACTCGAAGCGTTCGAGGTGTTCCTCGAGGCGAAAGACGTTGCCGTCGTAGATGCGGATTCCCTCGAAAATGCCGTCTCCATAGAGGAGTCCGTGATCGAACACGGAGATCTTGGCATCCGCTGCATCCACCAGTTGGCCGTCGAGGTAAACTTTCATAGGTGGCCGGACGCTAGGAAGACCGCCGCGCAATTGTCCAGCTCGCCGCGGACTTTCTTCTTGTGTTCCGCAACGTGCAGCAAACCACTGTAGTGCAGGTTATCCGCCCCACCGATGAAGACCCCCAGCCGCCCATCCGCGGGCTTCTCGCTCATCGAGTTGCTCACCGTGATCACCATCATCGGCATCCTCGCCGCCATCATTATTCCTTCGATGGGCAACGCCCGGGACTCCGCCCAACGTGCGGTGGACAGCAGCAACTTGAGCGAAATCGGCAAGGCCGCCATGCTCTACGCGACCGCCAACCGCGACGCCCTGCCCAACCCCGCCCAGACCGGCCGCCCCGTCGGCGGCTCCAACCAGGCCTACTGGCAATGGTTCGGTCAACTCGCCCGCTACGGCGGGCTCAACGATCCCAACCTGCTCGTCTCGAAGCTCGACGGTGCGATCGATCCCAGTGCACTGCCCCTCACCATTCTCGATCCCGACGTGTCCTCTCCGCCGACGCTTCATTCCGACCTCACGGCTCTGGGCACCTTGTCGTGGAACGTCGTCGCCGGTTTGCGCGCCGGTGATCCACCCACCACGCCCGTCGCCTTCACCCGCGGCCTGCGTCCCGACGGCACCTGGTCCGACCAGGGCTCCTCCGGCGACGACCCCACCCGCGGCGTCTACGGCGGCACCGGCGGCTTCATTGTGTTTCTGGGCGGCAATGTGGAGTTCTACGCCTCCGTCGAGGATCGCCTGGTCAGCAATACCGGCAAACCCACCTCCAACCTCCGCCAGGCCGTGCCCGATCGCAGCAGCGTGCGGATCCTCGGCATGGATTCGGCCAACGGCATCGCCAGTCCGAACGGCACGTCCGCCTTGCAGGGACCGTGATCCGTCTTTCCGTTTCTCCTAATATCAGCCCGGCCGATGCGGTCGGGCATTTTTGTTTTATAATTAACCGTTTACTGGCTCCGAGCCCCGTCCCACGCTCCCGCCCAAAAAACACGTCTTCATGCCCGCAGCTCCCAACGCGCCTCACACCTTCATCATCGGCCACCGCAATCCCGATGCCGATGCCGTCTGCTCGGCCATCGCCTACGCCGCGCTCAAGCAGGCCCAGGGTCAGGCCGGCTACGTCGCCGCCCGCTGCGGCAACACCAACGCCCGGATCGACACCATCCTCAAACGCTTCAACCATCCGCCGCCCGTCTACATCACCGATGTCACCCCTCGCGTCCGCGACGTCATGATCGAAAACGTGGTGAGCGTCGCGACCGACGCCACCTGTGCCGAGGCGCTCGAACTCGTCGACCGCCACGATGTGCGCGTCCTTCCGGTCGTCACCGCCGAGCGCTACGTGAAGGGCCAGATCTCCATCTTCGATCTCGGCGGGTTCTTTGTACCCAAGATCAGCGCCCCCCGCGAAATGCGCAAGGTCGTCACCAGCCTCGACGCCATCGCCCGCACCCTCGGCGCCCGGATCCTCAACCCGGTCCGTCTTACCGATACCGAAGAACTGTTCGTGCGCATCGGCGCCATGGATGTGCGGTCCTTCTGGAAGGTTTCGAAGGACGAAAACATTCCCTCCGACCGTTCCCTCGTCGTGGTCGGCGACCGCTGGGACATCCAGCAACGCTCGATCCAAAACGGCGTCCGCGCCCTCATCATCACCGGCAATCTCCCGGTCGAGGACGAAGTCGTCACCCAGGCCCGCGAAGCCGGCGTTGCCATCCTGTCCAGTCCCCACGACACCGCCACGACCGCCTGGTCGATCCGCACCGCCTCCAGCATCGAACCGCTCATTCAGACCAAGTTCTCTTCGCTCTCGCCCGACACTCGTCTGAGCGATCTGCGCAAGAAGATGGCCGCCTCCAACGCGCAGGCCTTCATGGTGCTCAACGACGACGGCCGCCTCGCCGGCATCCTCACCAAGACCGACATGCTGCGCCCGGTGAAGCGCCGCCTCATCCTGGTCGATCACAATGAAATGACCCAGGCTGTGCCCGGCGCCGACCAGGTCGAGATCGAGGAAATCATCGATCACCATCGCCTCGGCTCACTCAACACCGCGCGCCCCATCTTCTTCATCAACGAACCCATCGGTTCGACCTGTTCCATCATCGCCGACCTCTACCGCCGCGCCAACCTCGAGCCCTCCGCCGACATCGCCGGCATCATGATGAGCGGCATCATCTCCGATACCCTTCACCTGCACAGTCCGACTTCGACGGAAAAGGATGCCGAACTCCTCCAGTGGCTTTCCCGCGTCGCCGGGGTCGACTCCAAGGAGCTCGCCGACGAGATCTTCGCCTCCGGCTCCGTGATCCTGTCCAGCACCCCGGAACAGGTCCTCCGTTCCGACCACAAGGTCTACGAGGAAGACGGCGTGCGCTTCGCCGTCTCCCAGGTCGAGGAACTCGGCTTCGGCAACTTCTGGCAACACCACCGCCCGCTGGCCGACGCGCTCGACCAGCTTTGCCGGGACGAAAAGCTCGTGTTCGCCTGCCTCCTCATCACCGACATCAACACGCAAAACTCCCTGCTGCTCGCCAAGGGTGACCCCGAGGTGATCGCCCGCATCAATCACCCTCATGTCGAGAAGGACGAGATCTTCGACATGCCCGGCATCGTGAGCCGCAAGAAGCAGCTCATCCCCTACCTCGGCAGCGTGCTCAAGGAGATGCAGGCCGACGGCACCATGCCCACCGCGCGCGGTGAAACCGAGGTCCCGTTCGAAACCGCCACACGCTGAATCCTGCGTCCGTCCGTCTCGTCCGTCATCCCGTTTTTGTTCGTTCCATGAGTGACTCTCCCGCCGCCTCCCCGGCCCCCGCCGCGCCGTCCGATTTTATCCGCGATATCGTCGCCGCCGACCTCGCCGCCGGCCGCCACCAGGCCATCGTGACCCGCTTCCCGCCGGAACCCAACGGCTACCTGCATCTCGGCCACGCCAAGTCGATCTGCCTCAACTTCGGTATCGCGCTCGAAAACCGCGGCCGCTGCAACCTGCGCTTCGACGACACCAATCCCACCAAGGAGGAGGTCGAATACGTCGACTCGATCACGGCCGACGTCCGCTGGCTCATCGGCGGCTGGGCCGACCACGTGCTCGGCGAAAAGGAACTCGGGGCCAAACCCGCGCCGCGCGAGGTTGGCGGCAAGACCGATTTCTTCGCCGAACCCGCCCCCGCCGATCGCGCCCCCGGCACGGTCGAGCCGTTCTTCGCCAGCGACTACTTCGAACAACTCTACGGCTACGCCGAGCAACTCATTCTCAAGGGCAAGGCCTTCGTCTGCGATCTCACCCCCGAGGAGACCGACGCCTACCGCGGTCCGCCCACCGAACCCGGCCGCGAAAGCCCCTACCGCAATCGCAGCATCGAGGAAAACCTCGACCTCTTCCGCCGCATGCGGGCCGGCGAGTTTCCCGACGGCGCCCGCACCCTGCGCGCGAAGATCGACATGGCCTCGCCCAATGTCTGGCTGCGCGATCCCCTGCTCTATCGCATCCGCCACGTCGCCCACCACCATGCCGGCGCCGGCTGGTGCGTGTATCCACTCTACGACTTCGCCCACTGCCTGAGCGATTACCTCGAAGGCATCACGCACTCCATCTGCACGCTCGAATTCGTCGTCCATCGCCCGCTCTACGACTGGATCCTCGAGGCCCTCGAACTCCCGCGTCCCGTGCCGCACCAATACGAGTTCGCCAAGCTCAACCTCGCCTACACCCTCTTCAGCAAACGTCGCCTCATGCGCCTCGTGCAGGAGAAACATGTCGCCGGCTGGGACGACCCGCGCATGCCAACCCTGGCCGGACTCCGCCGCCGCGGCGTGCCCGCTGCCGCCGTGCGCAACTTCGCCTACAACATCGGCATCACGAAGTTCGAGAGCGTCACCGAGGCCGCCGTGTTCGAGGGCGCCATCCGCGACGAACTCAATACCACCGCCCCGCGCCGCCTCGCCGTGCTCAACCCGATCAAGGTCGTGCTCACCAACATCGGCGAAGCCGAAAGCTATGCCTGCGAGGCCGTGAATCATCCGATGAACGACGCGCTCGGCACCCGCACCGTTCACCTCACCCGCGAGGTCTACATCGAAGCCGACGACTTCGCCGAGGTCCCGCCGCCAAAGTTTCACCGCCTCAAGCCCGGCGGCAGCGTTCGCCTGAAATACGGCTGCATCATCGATTTCACCGAGGTCGTGAAGGACGAAGCCGGTAACGTCGTCGAGGTGCGCTGCACCGCCGATCTCTCCAGCCGCCGTGGTGAGCCCAACGCCGACCGCAAGGTCAAGGGCACCATCCACTGGGTCAGCGCCCGCGATGCCGTCGACGCCACCGTGCGCCTCTACGACCGCCTCTTCACCGTGGCCGAACCCGGCGCCGAGGATGACTTCACCTCGGTGCTCAATCCCGACTCGCTGGTCACTGTTCGCGCCAAACTCGAGCCCGCTCTGCTCGAGGCGATCCCCGAAGCCTGCTTCCAGTTCGAACGCATGGGCTACTTCGCCGCCGACCGCTTCGAAAGCAAACCCGGCGCGCCGGTCTTCAACCGCACCATCACCCTGCGCGACACCTGGTCGAAATAGCAGGCACCCAAAACGATTGCGGCCTTCAGTCCCAAGCCTTTCAGATCCCGCGGTCGCGGGACTTCACTTCGTTCAGCTTCATCCTCCCACCGCGCCATGCCCCGCATCCTGATTGCCGACGACAATGACGAGTTGCTGGAGTTTCAGCGCCTGTTCCTCACGGAAAACGGCTTCAACGTCCTCACCGCCCGTAACGGCGAAGAGGCGATCCGCCTGATCGAGGCCAACCCCGACATCGACCTTTTCGTGACCGATGTCCTCATGCCGGACAAGGAAGGAGTCGAGACCATCCTCGAACTCCGCCAAAAAGCTCCCCGCCTGCCCATCATCGCCATCTCCGGCGGCGGCCATGTCGGCGCGGTCGATTACCTGCAATTGGCCCATTCCGCCGGCGCCAAAGCCACCCTCTCCAAACCTTGCCCGCCTTCGGTCCTCCTGAGTACGATCAAGTCCGTGCTCGCCCAATCCGCCACGTGACCGAGTTCCCTCCGACGGATGCCCCCAGTTCGGAGTTCCGCGTTTACGCGGCCAGCCCCAGGCCACCTGCCTGATCAGGTTCAGCGATCCGCCTCGTTGTAGATCGTCTGCACCCAGCGCTCGGTGGTGATCCAGCCCTGGCCCCACGCCGCCCACGGCTCCATCGCACCGCTGCGCAGGATGTCGCCGATGTTCTGCCCGGCCGCCTTGGCTTCGCGCACGATCTTCACCGTCTCCCGCATCATGTCGCGATAGCGGATCAGGTCCGCCTGCGTCGCCAGCGCGCCGTGGCCCGGAATGATCTGCGTCTCCGCATCGACCGTCTCCACCACCGCGTTCACCGCGGCCAGGTAGCCGTCGATCGATCCGCCACTGCCGAGATCCACGTAGGGAAAGCGGCCGTTGAAAAACAGATCTCCCATGTGCACCACGTTGGCCTTCTCGAACCGGATGACGCTGTCACCGTCGGTATGGCCCGGCCCATGGTGCAGCAGCGAAATATGCTCGCCGCCGAAGTGCACGCTCGCGCCATGGTCGAAGGTGATCACCGGCAGCGCCGCCTCCGGCTTGCCTTCGGCCGCGGCCAGCCGCGTGCGCACATTCTGGTGGGCGACGATCGTGGCCCGCTCGCCCCAGTGTTCGTTGCTGCCGGTGTGATCGCCATGGTGGTGCGTGTTGAGCACGTATTTGAGCGGCGCGTCGCTCACCTCCGCCAGCGCCGCCTCGATCTTGCCGGCCAAGGGCAGGAACTGATCGTCGACGATCAGGATACCGTCGTCGCCGACCAGCACCCCGATGTTGCCGCCGCGGCCTTCGAGCATGTGCACGCCCCCGCGCAGGCTCGTCAGTTTCATCTCCACCGCCTCCCAGTCGTCCTGCGCCCCCAATGGCGCGAGCCCCAGCAACAACGATCCGACGAGCGACAAGGTGGTTTTCATGGGCCGCACCCTGCACCCGATCCGCCGCAAACCCCAGCGCAACGGGTTTGACCGTTCAACGGCCGGCCAGTCGCCCGCCTCCGTCCGCCCAACTCGCCGGATCGGTAAAGACATATCCGCGAGCCAGGGACGTGAACGCCGTCACCTGCTGCTGCGCCCATACCTCGTCCCGACCCAACTCCTCTGCAAGGATGCCGGCCACCGCCGGCGCCGCCTCGATCGCCGCCCGGGCATCGAGCAGCAGGGACCGGGTTCGCCGGGCCAGCACATCCTCCACCGTTCGCGCCATCTCCCGCCGCACCTGCCAGCGCACTTCACCGCGGGTGTGCGGCAGGCGCACGTGAATCGGGACCGCTCCGTCCGTCCTCTCCGCCTGCAAGGCCTCCATCGCCCGCCGGTCGGTGCCGTAGACATCGAGGCCGACCGCCCGCCGCTCGGCCTCCGTGTCCACGCCGTGAATACACAGGTCCGCCGTGCGGCAGGGACGTTCCGCCAAGCCGCCCACCAGTTCGACCTGGTCGGTTACGTCCTCGCCCATTTTACGATAGGTGGTCCATTTACCTCCGGTCACCGTGATCAATCCACTGCGGCTCACCAGTACCGTGTGATCCCGCGAAAGCTCTGCCGTGCTCGCCGCATCGCCGGCACGCACCAGCGGACGCAGGCCGGCATAGATGCTGAGTACGTCCTCCGGTGTCGGGTCGACCGCCAGATACTGGCGGGCGTGATCCATCAGAAAGTCCCGCTCCTCCGGCAGCGAGCGCGGTTCGATTGATGCCTCCGCCAGCGGCGTGTCGGTCGTGCCGACCACCACCCGGTCGTGCCACGGCACCGCAAACAGCACGCGGCCATCCCGGGTCTTGGGCACCATCACGGCCGCGTCACCGGGCAGGAATCGTCGCGGCAACACCAGATGCACGCCCTGGCTTACCGTCACGATCGGCTGCGCCGCATCGTCATCCCGCTGCCGGAGCTCATCGACGAAGACGCCGGTCGCATTCACCACCGCCCGCGCGGAGACCTCGAACTCGCCACCGCCTTCCCCGTCCCGCAGGCGCACGCCGGTCACCTGCCCGGCGCGCTTCAGCAGGCCGACGCACCGACAATAGTTGAGCACGCACGCACCATGGTCCACCGCGGTCATCGCCAGATGCACGGCCATCCGCGCATCGTCGAACTGGCCGTCGTAATACACCACCCCGCCGTCCAGTCCTTCGGGCTCGACCGTCGGGATGCGGGCCAACGTCTCTTCCTTCGATAACCACTGCGACGGCGCGAGTCCCAACCGCCCGGCCAGCCCGTCGTAAACCTTCATCCCGATGCCGTAGAACGGTCCTTCCCACCACCGGTAGGCCGGGATCACGAACGCCTGATCACGCACCAGATGCGGGGCATTACGCGCCAGGCGCCCGCGCTCGCGCAATGCCTCCAGCACCAGCGCCACGTTGCCCTGCTTCAAATAGCGCACTCCGCCGTGCACCAGCTTGGTCGAGCGACTCGAGGTGCCTTTGGCAAAATCCGCCGCCTCCACCAACGCAACGCGGTGACCGCGGCTCGCCGCATCCACCGCGACGCCCAGGCCGGTCGCCCCGCCGCCGATCACGACCACATCGAACCCGCCCGGCTGCTGCAGCGCGGCCAGCTGGTCCTCCCGACGAAAGGCAATCGGTTCCGCCACCTTCAATTCTCTCCCGCCCAGGCCTTCGCCCGCGCAATCGCCCGCCGCCAATCACGCACCAGTGCCTCCGGCGGTTCTGCCCCGGCCGCCCGCTCGAATACCCGCTCCTGCGCCCAATGCGCGGCGATCTCCCGCCGGTCCGCCCACAGTCCGACGCCGAGGCCCGCCAGATACGCCGCCCCCAGCGCCGTGGTTTCCGTTTCCCGCGGCCGCACCACCGCACAGCCGATCAGGTCGGCCTGAATCTGCATCAACACGTCGCTGCGCGAAGCGCCGCCATCGACCCGCAGTTCCTTCAGCTGCAATCCGCTGTCCTGAACCATCGCCTCCACCAAATCCGCGCTCTGCAGCGCAATGCTTTCGAGGACGGCCCGGCACAGGTGCGCCCGGTTGGTCCCGCGGGTGAGTCCCATCCACGTGCCTCGCGCATACGGGTCCCAGTGCGGCGCTCCGAGGCCGGCGAAGGCTGGCACCAGGATCGATCCACCGGCATCGGGCACCGAACCGGCGAGTTCGCTCAGCTCCTCCGCGCTCTTCACCAGTTTCAATTCGTCGCGCACCCATTGCACCGCCGCCCCGGCAACGAACACCGATCCCTCCAACGCATACTCCACTTGGCCGCCGATCCGCCAGGCGACCGTCGTCAGCAGGTCGTTGCTCGAGCTCACGCGCTGCCCGCCCGTTTGCATCAAGAGGAAGCAGCCGGTGCCATAGGTGTTCTTCGCCATGCCCCGTTCAAAACAGGCCTGACCAAACAAGGCCGCCTGCTGGTCGCCCGCCACGCCCGCGATCGGCACGCCCGCCGCCGGCAGGCCTTCCGCCACCCGGCCAAACTCGCCCGCGGAGTCACGCAACTCCGGCAACATCGCCCGCGGCACATCGAAGAGCGCCAGCAACTCGTCGTCCCAATCGACCGTCCCGATGTTGCACAACAGGGTGCGGGACGCGTTGCTCGCATCGGTTGCATGCACCGCGCCGTCGGTGAGTTTCCACAACAACCAGGCGTCGATCGTGCCCGCCAGAACCTCCCCGCGCCGCGCCCGCTCCCGCAACTCCGGTTTTTTGCGCAACAGCCAGGACAGCTTCGAGCCCGTGAAATACGGATCGAGTCGCAGACCGGTCGCTGCGGTCACCCGCGCCTCGAGTCCCTCCGCCTTCCAGCGCGCGCAATCGTCCGCCGTGCGCCGATCCTGCCATACGATCGCTGGCGCGACGGGTCGTCCGCTCGCCCGCTCCCACACCACCAGGGTCTCGCGCTGATTGGTGATGCCGATCGCTGCGATCTCCCGCGACTCAACTCCCGCCTCCGCCAGGGCCTGCGCCATCACCGCCCGCTGGGTTTCCCAGATCTCCATGGCGTCATGTTCCACCCAACCGGGCCGCGGATAGTGCTGGGCAAACTCACGCTGGGCCGCGGCAACCTGACGTCCCGATTTGTTGAATACAATCGCTCGCGAACTGGTTGTGCCCTGGTCGAGCGCGAGAAGATAAGCTGAATCACTCATGGGGTATGGCCGGCATCGTGAAGGCATTCCGCCGCCGCGCGCAGTTTCTTTTTTGCGGGTAGGCCCAAACCCGCCGCCTTGTTTCGAAAATGGGATTTCCCGTTCCCGGACCCGTCCATGCCTTCGCCTATGCAGTGGAACGAAAAACTCATCCTAAATACACTTCAATCTCTCTATTAGCTACTTACGAATATTTGTATCACTTGGCACGCCCAGTGCAATGGAGGAGCCAACCCTTTCAATTATCATGAAAAACATCCTCAACTATATCACCCTCCTTTCCGTGGCGGCCCTGGTCTCCACTGCTGTGTTTGAACTCGCCGGCGGCACCGTTTCGACCCCCGTCCCCTACGCCGTTCCCTTCGCCCTCTTCGTCTCCGGCCTGGTGCTCTCGACCTTCCGCGTCGACTACGGTCGGTCGGACCGCCGCTTCGAACCGCGTCGCGTTCGCCCGATCCTGCTGCCGGCCGACGAGGTGTTCGCCGCCGACGGCTCCGCCCGCGTCTCCGCCACCGCGCCGGTTTCGTGGACCGTCCGTCATCGCCGCGTGCGTCGCGAGGTCGCCCGCTTCTGATTCCGGGCGGCCCGCCCCGCGCCGCTTGACACCCCTGTCACCAAACCGGTCACTATCCGTCCATGCCCTCTGCTGCCCCTCGCATCCTCGTCGCCGATGATCAACCCGATGTGCTCGAAGCGCTTCGGCTTCTGCTCAAGGGCGAAGGCTACCAGATCGATGCCGTGAAATCACCGGCCGCCGTCCTGCGCGCCGTCGAGGGCCGCGACTTCGCTCTCGCGCTCATCGACCTCAACTACGCCCGCGATACGACCTCCGGCGAGGAAGGCCTCGAGCTCCTGGAAAAGCTGCAGCATCTCGACGCCAACCTGCCCGTGGTCGTCATGACCGCCTGGGCCAGCGTGGAAGTCGCCGTCGAGGCCATGCGCCGCGGCGCCAAGGATTTCGTGACCAAACCCTGGGACAACCCGCGCCTGCTCGCCATCGTCAAGAACCAGGTCGAACTCGGCAGCGCCGTCCGCGCCTATCGTCGCCTCGAACAGGAAAACCAGATCCTCCGCAACAAGGAGGGCGGCCCCACCCTGATCGCCGAATCCGTGGCCATGCGCCCCGTGCTCGACGTCATTGCCCGCGTCGGCCCCTCCGATGCCAACATTCTCATCACCGGCGAAAACGGCACCGGCAAGGGCGTCGTCGCCCGCGCCCTTCACGCCGTGTCCTCCCGCCGCGCCGATCCCTTCATCTCCGTCAACATGGGTGGCCTCCCCGAAGGCGTGTTCGAAAGCGAACTCTTCGGTCACGTGCGCGGCGCCTTCACCGACGCCAAGGCCGACCGCGCCGGCCGCTTCGAACTCGCTGACGGCGGCACGCTGTTCATGGACGAGATCGGCAACATCCCCCTTTCGCAGCAGGCCAAGATCCTGCGCACGCTCGAGACGGGCGAGTTCGAGCGCGTCGGCTCCTCGCGCACCTACCGCGCCAACGTCCGCCTCATCTCCGCGACCAACGCCGACCTCCAGCAGCAGGTCAACGACGGCAAGTTCCGCCAGGACCTGCTCTTCCGCCTCAACACCATCCACCTTCACCTGCCGCCGCTGCGCGAACGCCGGGAGGACATCGAGCTGCTGGCCCAGTTTTTCCTCAAGCAGCACGTCAAACGCTACGCCAAGGGTATCAGCGGATTCGATACCTCGGCCATCGACGCCATGCGCAGCTACAGCTGGCCGGGCAACGTTCGCGAACTCGACCATGCCGTCGAACGCGGCTGCCTGATGGCTCAGGGCAAGGTCATCCGCGCCATCGATCTCGGGCTTAATGCCGGCAACACCACCCCGCAGATCGAGGACATGAGCATCGAGGAGGTCGAGGCCTACCTCATCAAGAAGACCCTCGCCCGCTGCGACGGCAACGCCCGCCGCGCCGCCGAGGAACTCGGTCTCTCCCGCTCCGCCTTCTACCGCCGCCTCGAAAAATACGGCCTGTGAATCTTCGCCCCCTTTTCCGCTGTAGGGCTGCCGCTTGCCGGCATGCCGCAGGCTGACGGTCACCCACCGCGGTCACCGCGTGATCATGCCCCGCAAGAAAAACCGCCTGACCCATGACCAGCACGTCCTCCTCGGCGTGTTTCTCGGCGGCGCCCCGGCGGTCCTCGTCGCCATGTACCATCTGTGGTTGGCCGGCGACCAGCAGCCCAAGGTGCAGTGGACGCTCTCGCTGCTGATTCTCGGCTTCTGGATCGGCTTCGCGCTCTCCGTCCAGAATCGCGTCGTGCGCGCCCTGCAGACCATGGCCAACCTGCTCTCCGCCCTGCGCGAGGGCGACTTCTCCATCCGCGCCCGCGGCGCCAACCGGGAGAATCCGATGGGCGACGTCATGACCGAGATCAATTTCCTCGGCTCCATCCTCCGCGCCCAGCGCCTCGGCGCCATGGAGGCGACCGCGCTCCTGCGCACCGTGATGGAGGAGATCGACGTCGCCATCTTCGCCTTCGACGGCGACGGCATCCTGCGCCTCGTCAACCGCTCCGGCCAGGAACTGCTCGCTTCTCCCGCCGAAAAGATTCTGGGCCGCTCGGCGCAGGAAATCGGCCTCGGCGAGTGTATCCAGGGTCCTGCGACAGGCGTGCTCCAGCACACCATCTTCCCCGGCGGCACCGGTCGCTGGGGCATGCGGCGCACCCAGTTCCGCGAAGGCGGCCTGCCCCACGAACTGGTTGTCGTCGCCGATCTCAGCGAAGCCCTGCGCGAGGAGGAACTCAAGGCCTGGCAACGCCTGGTACGCGTGCTCGGGCACGAACTCAACAACTCCCTCGCGCCCATCAAATCGATCGCCGGCAGCCTCGGCAGCATGCTCAAGCGGGAACGCCGCGCCGACGACTGGGAAGACGACCTGCGCTCGGGCCTCGAAATCATCGGCAACCGCGCCGAGGGCCTCAGCCGCTTCATGCAGGCCTATTCCCGCCTCGCCAAGCTGCCCAAGCCCGTGAAGTCGCCCTGCGAGGTCCGACCGCTCGTGCACCAGGTCGCCAAGCTCGAACTGCGCCTGACCGTGCAGGTGGTCGACGGTCCCGCCGTCACCCTGCCCTGTGACGGCGCGCAGGTCGAACAGGTGCTCATCAACCTCCTCAAAAACGCCGTGGAGGCGACCCTGGAGACCGTGACGCCCGACGAAGACGATGCGGCCGGCAACGCACCGCCTCCCGCACCGCCGCCCCCCGGCAGCGTATCCATCACCTGGACACACAACGGCCGCTTCGTCGAGTTTCGCATCACCGACAGCGGTCATGGCATTTCGAAGGCGACCAATCTCTTCGTCCCCTTCTACACCACCAAGCCCACCGGCTCCGGCATCGGCCTGGTCCTCTGCCGCCAGATCGCCGAAAACCACGACGGCGAACTCTACCTGGAAAACCGCGACGCCGCCGAAGGCTGCGTCGCCGTCCTCCGCCTGCCGGCCTGAGAGCCCGCTTCCGTCGACGCGACCCGGCCGCGGACAGTAGAAGGTGAAGGAGCCTGGACCTTCTCGGGCTGCACGTTTCGACGCAGTCGGGAGAACCTGCGCCGAAATCACGTACACCTGCTGTCGGCTTCATCGCCAAGAACCCGCGCCTTGTTTTCGCCATCGCCTGCCGCTTTTTCTCCGCCGCCCTGCGTCGCCGCCGCACCTGAGCCGATTCCTTCGCGCCTGCGCCAAGCAACCGACGCGATGCATCTCCGCCGACTTCAGCTGTGCCCGGCCCTGTCCCATTTCCGGGACAAGCCCTTCCCAGCTTCGCTTTCCGGCCGATCCCGTTAAAATGATCGTCAATTTTTAATATCTGTATATCAACGGCATACGAACTTCCTCCCCGGCTGGCACAGCCCCTGCAATTCATGGCTGCAACTTCAGCATCATGGATATTCCCCGGCCCAACCAAGCAGCAGCCAAACGCAAGAAGCGCATCACCTGGATCGTGATCGCTGTGATCGCCCTCGGCGGTATCACCTTCGGGCTTTCCCGTCTGAAGCCGGCTGCCCCGACGATGGATCGCAACCTCGTTTGGGTCGACACCGTGCAACGCGGCCCCATGGTCCGTCAGGTCCGCGGCCTCGGCACCCTCGTGCCGGAAAACATCCGCTGGGTCGCCGCCCGCACCCAGGCCCGCGTGGAGAAAATCATCCTGCGCCCCGGCGAACCCGTGACCGAGGACAGCATCATCCTCGAGATGTCCAACCCCGACGTCACCCAGGCCGCCGAGACCGCCGAATCCTCCCTCCAGGCCGCCCGCGCCGGCCTCACCAACCTCAAGGTTCAGCTCCAGTCCCAACTGCTCGCCGCCGAATCCGCCGCCGCCAACGCCAAGGCCTCCTACGAGACCGCCCGGCTCCGCGCCGAGGTGAACGAGGAACTCTTTGCCGACGGCCTCGTGTCACGTCTCGAACTCGAACTCTCCAAGGTCACCGCCGAGGAAGCCGCCACCCGCAACCAGATCGAACAAAAGCGCTTCGCCTTCGCCCAGGAATCCATCAAGCCGCAGCTCGCCGTACAGGAAGCCGAAGTCGCCCGTCTCGAGGCCCAGGCCCGCCTGCGCCTCGCCGAGGCCGAAGCGCTCAAGGTACGCGCCGGCATGAAAGGCGTCCTCTCCGCCCTCCCGGTCGAAGTCGGCGCCCAGGTGCAGCCCGGCCAAAACCTCGCCCGCGTCGCCGATCCGACCGACCTCAAGGCCGAAATCCGCATCGCTGAAACCCAGGCCAAGGACATCGCCATCGGCCAGCTGGCCAAGGTCGACACCCGCAACGGCGTGGTCGACGGCCATGTCGTCCGCATCGATCCCGCCGTGCAGAACGGCACCGTGCTCGTGGATGTCACCCTCGACGGTCCGCTCCCGCGCGGCGCCCGCGTCGACCTCTCCGTCGATGGCACCATTGAGCTCGAACGCCTCGACGACGTCATCTTCGTCGGCCGGCCCGCCTTCGGTCAGGAGAAATCCACCGTCGGCATCTTCAAGCTTCAGCCCGACGGCACGGCCGTCCGCACGCAGGTCGAGCTCGGTCGCAGCTCCGTGAATACGATCGAGGTCATCCGCGGCCTCCAGCCCGGCGACCAGGTCGTCCTGTCCGACATGTCGCAATGGGACTCCCACGACCGCGTGCGACTCGACTGACCGGTTGTCCGCAAAAATTTCTGCAACTTCCCATCATGTTCCGGGTTATCCCTCCCAACACCAGCCGACCGATGCTCCCGACCATGCTCATCATCGCCGCCCTCGCCGCCTTCGTGGCCGTCGACGCCGGATCGAACTCAACCGACTGATCCTTTTCCTGTCCGCTCCACCGATTCACCCATCGAGAATCCAAAATCCAAAATCCTCCCTCCCCCCGCCATGCCCGAATCCCTCATCAAACTCGAAGGCGTTACCAAAGTCTTCCTTACCGACGAAGTCGAAACCCACGCCCTCTCCGGCATCCACATGGAGATCACCCAGGGTGAATACGTCTCCATCGCCGGCCCCTCCGGCTGCGGCAAGTCCACTCTCCTTTCCATTCTCGGCCTGCTCGACACCCCGACCGACGGCACCTACCTGCTCAACGGTCGCCCCGTCCAGGGCCTTTCGCTGCCCGAGCGCGCCCGCATCCGAAACCGCGAGATCGGCTTCATCTTCCAATCCTTCAATCTCATCGGCGACCTCACCGTCTATGAGAATGTCGAGCTTCCGCTCACCTACCGCGGCATGCCCTCGGCCGAGCGCAAGGAACGGGTGCTCGAGGCTCTCGAAAAGGTCGGCATGGGCCACCGCGCCAAGCATCTGCCCTCGCAGCTCTCCGGCGGTCAGCAGCAGCGCGTCGCCGTCGCCCGCGCCCTCGCCGGCCACCCGGCCGTGCTCCTGGCCGACGAGCCCACCGGCAACCTCGACTCCAAGAACGGCGAGGCCGTGATGGATCTCCTCGCGGAACTCCACCAGGGCGGCGCGACCATCGTGATGGTGACGCACGACGCCCGCTTCGCCCGCAACGCCGAACGCACCATCCACGTCTTCGACGGCCGCGTGGTGCAGGAGCAGGTCGAGACCGATCCCACCGCCTGAGCGCCTCCTACGCTCCGGCCCCACCCTTTCAGCCGTCCCTTCGGGGATGGGTGAGAACCCAAGTCATGTTATTGTTGTAGTAGTGTTGAAACGAAGCGGCCGGTCAGTTGACCGGCCGTATTCGTGAACCGGTTACGCGCCTGCCTTCTTTATGCTGAGCCTCGTCCGCCTCGCGTTTCGCAAGCTCGCCCAGGAACCCTTCTTTGCGTTGCTGGCGATCGGGACGCTTGGCATCGGCATCGGCGCCGTCGCGACCTGTTTTTCGGCGGTCAACACCATGCTCTTCCGGCCGCTGCCCGGCGCCGCCCAGGGTGAGCGCATGGTTTGGCTCAGCCAGACGCGCTCCGCCGAGGATCCCGCCCACAAACCCTACGCCATCGGCTTCAACTACGTCGACCTGCTGGACTTCGCCGCGCGCAGCCGGCAGCTGTCCGCCCTGTGGGTCTACACCAACCTCACGGTCATCGTGGAGGACGAGCAGGGCCCCTGGCGCATCCTCGGCACCCGCATCTCGCCGCATGCCTTCACCGCCCTCGGCGTGACGCCCCAGCTCGGCCGCAACTTCACCGCCACCGACGGCGCGCCCGATGCCGCTCCCGTCGCGCTGATCTCCGACGCCCTGTGGCGGGAGCGTTTCGACCGCGATCCCGACATCCTCCAACAGACCGCCGAACTCAACGGCGTCGCCACCCGCATCGTCGGCGTCATGCCGCCCCACTGGCGCTATCCGGAGGTATCCGATATGTGGATGCCACTCGGCCCCTCCTCCAGCGTGGCCGCGGAGAAGGACATGTTGAACGAGCGCGGCTACTTTTTCTTCAACGCCCACGGCACGCTCGCCCCCGGCGCCACGGTCGCGAGCGCACACACCGAACTCGAGCAGATCGCCGCCGACCTCGCCGCCGAGCATCCCGAAACCAACGAGCACGTCGGTATCACCCTGAAACATTGGCGCGACGAGGAGATCAAGGAGGGCCTTTATTTCACTCTCCTGCTTTTTGCCGCCGGCCTGGCCATCTTCCTCATCGCCTGCGCCAACATCGCCAACCTGCAGCTGTCGCGCGGTAGCGATCGCGGCCCGGAGATCGCCGTGCGCATCGCCCTCGGCGCCAGTCGCGGCACCATACTGCGTCAGCTCCTGTTCGAAAACCTCGTGCTCGGCATGCTCGGCGCCGTCGCCGGCACCGTCATCGGACTCTGGGGCATCGACTGGGTGCGCACCTCGCTCGAGATCGACCATCCCTTCTGGCTGCGTTTCGACCCCGATTGGCGCGTCCTCACCTTCACCGCCGCCTGCGGTTTCGCCGCCAGCTTCCTGTTCGGACTGGTCCCGGCCCTCCGCGACTCCCGACCCGATGTCGCCGCCGGCCTCAAGGAGAGTTCCCGCACGGGCATGGACCAGGGGCCCTTCGGCCAGCGCCTGCGCAACGGCATCGTCATCATCGAAATCGCCCTCGCCCTCGTCCTCCTGGTCGGCGCCGGTCTCATGACCCGCAGCTTTTTCAAACTCACCGACGTCGACCCCGGCTACGATCGCAACAATGTGCTCACCTTCCGGGTCGGTTTCCCCTTCGGCTACGCCGCGGACGGCGACGAGGCGGCCAACTTCTTCGACACCCTGCCGCGCCGCCTCGAACGCCTCGCTGAGGTGCAATACGCCGGGGCCGTCACGCAGATGCCCAACAGCGGCCTCAACCTGGGTGGCGCTCGCCTCCTGCCCGACGCCAATGACCGCGGCGCTTCACCAACCGTCATCGAACGCGTCACCTATCGGGCCGCCACCTCCGGCTATTTCAACTCCCTGCGTATTCCCCTGGTGGCCGGTCGCGATTTCACCGCCGAGCGCAGCGAAGAGACGGCCAACGCGGTCGTGGTCGATACCGCCTTCGCCACGGCCGTTGGCGTCGCACCGGCCGATCTGGTGGGCCGCGAACTCGTCCCGGCCGCCAAATCGACCGACTCCGGAGAGGAAGAACCGCCCTGCCGCATCATTGGCGTCGTGGGCAGCGTGCAGCACTTCCTCGAGACGCCGGAAACGATTCCCACCCTCTACCTGGCCCACCACCAGCACGGCGGCACCAATTTCATGACCATGCTCGTTCGCACCATCGGTGACCCCGAGGCCTTCGCCCAGTCGATCGGCAACGAGGTGCTCGCCGTGCAGCGCAACATGCCCATCTACGACGTCTTCACCATGGAGCAGGTCGTCCTGCGCTCCATCTGGCAGCATTACTTCTTTTCCCGCCTCTTCCTTTGCGCCGGTGTCATCGCCGTCCTGCTGGCCTGCGTCGGCATCTATGGCGTCATGACCTTCAACGTCACCATGCGCCGCCA
The DNA here is from genome assembly GCA_965652375.1 of uncultured Opitutus sp. Classification (GTDB taxonomy): domain Bacteria; phylum Verrucomicrobiota; class Verrucomicrobiia; order Opitutales; family Opitutaceae; genus Actomonas. The sequence goes on along the minus strand of CBFGUO010000005.1, from coordinate 167,520 downwards.
CGAAATCGGTCTGCGCATGGCGCTCGGCGCCCCCGCCTCGGAGGTCGTGGGCGAGGTCGTGCGCAAGGGTCTCTACCTTGTTGTGGTGGGTCTGGGGGCCGGCATCATTGCCGCCGTGCTCATGGCCAATCTTCTCGCCGGCACTCTCTACGGCATCACGCCGCACGATCCGCCCACCTTCATCATCGTGCCCACGCTGCTGGCCGGCGTCGCCCTCGGCGCCTGCTACCTCTCCAGCTGGCGCGCCACCCGCATCGACCCGATGGCCGCCATGCGCGCGGAATAGGTTCCCACCCCCGCTGCCGCTCGTCTCCCCCTCCCTCGCCCTCCTTCCCACCGCCTCCGATGCCGTCCCGCCTCAACCCTCGCCCGCCATGGTCTCCGACATTCGTTTCGCGATCCGCCTGCTGGCCCGCGCCCCGGGCTTCACGGTCGTCGCCATCCTCACGCTCGCGCTCGGCATCGGCCTGAGCTCCTCCTCCTTCAGCCTCGCCAACGCCTTCCTCCTGCGCAACGTCCCGTATCCCGAAGCGGAACGGCTCGTGCGCATCTTCCGCACCTCGCCGGAGTCCCGGACGCTCAATCACGCCACCGGCAACGCCCTCGACCTCCGGGCCGCCGCCACCACCTTCGAGGGGCTCGCCCTCTACAACCAGGATTCGTTCTCCCTGGGCGAACCCGGCCAGCCCGCCCAGCAGGTTCAGGGCCTCAGCGCCACGGCCGATTTCTTCCAGGTTCTGCGGATGCAGCCCGCGATGGGACGCGGCTTCGCCCCCGGCGACGACGAACCCGGCGCGGCCCGCATCACGGTCGTTTCCCATCGCGCCTGGATGCGCCGCTTCGCCGGCGATCCCAACGTTATCGGTCGTAGTGTTCGCATCAATACGGAGCCGCACACCATCGTCGGCATCCTGCCCGAGTCGTTTCACGCCCCGCTGGTCTGGGGCGATGTCGAGTTTGTCATCCCCCGCACGATCCACCCCACCTTCTTCACCAACCGCACCGATGCCTGGATCGGCATCATGGGCCGTCTCGCGCCCGGTGTGAGCCTCGACCAGGCCCAGGCCGAATTCACCACCCTCGCCTCGCGCCTCACCCGCGAGTTTCCCAAGGAAAATGCCAACCTCGGTCTGCGTGTCGTCGGCCTGTCGCAGTCCAACATGGATACCGTCAGCCGCGTGCTCCTCTGGCTCATGACCGGCATCGCCCTCGCCATGATGCTCATCGCCTGCGCCAACCTCGCCAGCCTGCAGGTTGCCCGCGCCTTCGTCCGCAGCCGCGAATACGCCGTGCGCGCCGCCCTCGGCGGCAGCCGCCGCCAGCTCATGACGCCGCTCATCATCGAAAGCCTGCTGCTTTCGATCGCCGGCGGCATCGTCGGCCTCGGGGTCGCCGCGTTTTCCAACGATATCGTCGGCGCCAATCTGCGCATCGGCAGCGAACCCGGTTTCAACATTCCCATCGACGGTCGCGTCCTCGGCTTCGCCGCGCTGGCGGCGGTGCTGAGCGGACTCGCCTTCGGCCTCGCCCCGGCCTGGCTCGCCTCACGCACCTCGGCCGCCGACATGCTCAAGGACGGCGCCCGCGGCACGACCGGCGGCCGCGCCCAACAGCGCCTGAAGCGTTTCCTCATCGTCGGCGAAATGGCCCTCGCCCTCGCCCTCGTCGGCGTCGCGGCGGCCTTCGGCGTGGGCGCCAAACCCTTCCTCAACCGCGACTACGGCTGGGAGATCGACGGCCTGTTCAGCGGCTTCATCGCCATGCCCTACGACAACTACAGCGAGCCTCCGCAGGTGCACGCCTTTCAGCGCGATCTGCTCCAGCGGCTCCAACAGATCCCGGGCGTCGAACACGCCGTGCTCGCCAACGGCCTGCCGCTCTACTCGCTCAGCGGCGCCAATCGACTCGTCATCGAAGGTCAGACCGAGGCTTCCCCCGGTCAGGAGCCCACCGCGGAGATGGCCCGCGTCAGCGCCGACTACTTCCGGGCGCTCGGCATCCCGCTGCGCCGCGGCACCCTGTTCACCGACGACATCGAGGCGGACGACCCCGCGGTCGTCGTCATCAATCAAGCCATGGCCGAACGGTTCTGGCCGGGCGAAGATCCGGTCGGCAAGCGCCTGCGGCTGGTCGACAACGAGCAGTGGATCGAGGTCGTCGGCGTCGTAAACAATGTCGGCATGGCCGTGCGGCTCGACCGTTCCCCCACGCCCTTCCAGATGTATCGCCCGCTGCAACAGGCGACCACGCGCTACATTTCGGTCCTGCTGCGCTCCGACCTCGCTCCCGAGCTGTTGGAGCGGCCGGTTGGGGAAGCGGTCGCCGCCCTCGATCCCGATTTGCCCGTCGCCCAGCCCGGCTCGCTCCGCGCCCAGGTGGACCGCGGCATGGGCAACCTGAACCTCGTCATCTACAACCTCGGCATCTCGGCCGGCATGGGCCTGCTCATCGCCGGCGTCGGCCTGTTCGGTGTGATTTCGCAGCTCACTGCCCAGCGCACCCGCGACATCGGCGTGCGCATCGCCCTCGGCGCCCAGCGCCGCGACATCCTCACCATGGTGCTCGGCGAAGGGCTGAAACTCCTGCTCATCGGCATCGTGCTCGGGGTTCCCGCGTACTATGCGCTCACGCTCATCTTCAGCAGCTCCATGCCGCAGATGAAGCTGCCCGGGATCTGGCTACTCGGCACCAACCTCGCCATCCTCTCCGCCACCATGTTCCTCGCCAGCTACCTGCCCGCGCGACGCGCCACGAAGATCAACCCCATCGACGCCCTGCGAGCCGAATGAACACCGGCACCACCTGTCCGCAAGCCCGACGGGCCCGCCCCCCAGATGTAGGGCCGTCGCTTGCCGACGCGCCGCCCTGCCTCACCGGCGCTCTTCCTGGTGTCGAAACAGGAACTCAAACTGCGGCATGCCGGCGAGCGGCAGCCCTACAAGCCCAAGCATTATTCACCACCCGATCCGAATGAAACCGCCTCGCCTACGACTCCTCGTTGTCAGTCTCGCCCTTGCTGCCATCGCCTCGGCCGATTCCTTTGATACAGCGGCCGAAGCGCTCACCCGCGGCGTCGAAGCCTACCGCGCCGGCGACCACGCGGCTTTTCTCGAGGAAATGGAACACGCCAACCGGCTGCGACCCGATCATCCGACCTACCGCTACTACCTCGCCGCCGCCCACGCCCTCAGCGGCAATGCCGTCGCCGCCGCCGACACCCTCGGCGAACTCGCGGCCTGGGGTCTCCATCTGCCCGCCGAGGAACAGGAGGATTTCGACGGCGTGCGGGATTCGGAGGATGTGCAGGACGCCTTTGCCGCCCTCCGCGGCAATCTCCAACCGCAGGGCCGCCTTTCCCTCATGACGCAGTTCCCCGCCGACGGGGGACTCTTCGAGGGCATCGCCTTCGATCCGCGCCACGGCACCCTCTTCCTCAGCGACCTGCACCACGCACGCATCCTGCGGGTCGGGCGGGACGGTACGATTACGGTCTTCGCGACCAGCCCCGACCCCGGTTTCGGTCCCGGCGGTCTCGCCCTCGACCCTGACCGGCAACGGCTCTGGGCCGCCGCACCCGCCATGCCCGAAGTGGCCGGCTACACCGAAGCAATGGCCGGTCAGTCACAGTTGCTGGCCTTTGATTTGAGCGACGGTTCTCTGGCGGCGCGCATCGGCATTCCGGCCGACGGGAATGAAAAACATTCAGTCGTCGACCTCACGATCGCTCCCGACGGCACCCTCTACGCGCCCGACAGCGCGAGCCCCGTCGTCTGGCGGGTCGGGCCCGATGCCGTCGTAGCCGAGCTCTTTGCCCGCATCGAGCGCCCCGGTCCCCGCCATTCGCTCCAAGGCGCCGCCCTGTCCCCGGACGGAAACTGGCTGCTGGTGTCGGACTATTCCACCGGACTGCACCGCATCCGCCTGTCGGACCGCCGTATCGAGTTTTTGAACACGCCGTTGCCGGGCATCGGAACCGCACTGGGCATCGACGGCATTGCGATCCGGGATGACATCCTGCTCGCCGTGCAAAACGGCGTCTCCCCGGCGCGTTTGCTGGCCGTACGCCTCACGCCGGACGGACGTCCGGTCGAAGTGAACCTGCTCGCCTCCGGCCAGCCGGAACTGGCCGACCCCACCCTCGTCACCGCCACCCCCGAAGGCTTCCTCGCCGTCGGCCTTGCCGGCTGGAGATACTTCGGCGCAGCCGCCGTGGCCGAGCCCGCTGCTCGCCGTGTGTCGATCGTGCGCATCGACCGCGGAGAGATACCTTGGCACCGCGCACCGCGCTGAACTCCGCCCGATCCTCCTTCCGCTCAACTCCAGACTATGAACACGCTGCGCTACGCGTTTCGGCAACTCATCCGCGCGCCGGGCTTCACGCTCGTCGTCGTGCTTTCCCTCGCGCTGGGCATCGGCGCCAACACGATCGTCTTCAGTTGGATCGACACGATCCTGTTGCACCCGCTGCCGGGCGTGCGCGACGGCGATCGGATCGTTGCGCTGATTCCCACCTTCGAAGGCGGCGAAACCGGCGGGCATACGATTTCGCCTCCGGACATCGCCGACTATGCGGCGCTCGACAACATGTTCGAGGGTGTGATCGGTTCACAGGTCACGCCGGCGCATCTTCGTTTCGAAGACCAGACCCAATGGGTTTACGGCCAGATCGCCACGGGCGACTTTTTCCGGATGCTGGGCATTTCCGCGCTGCCGGGTCTCGGCCGCGTCTTCACCCCGGCCGACGCCGACAAGCCCGGCGGCAACCCCGTGCTCGTGATCGGTGAGGCCTGTTGGCGCAACCGCTTCGGCGCCGATCCCGATATCGTCGGCCGCGAGGTCGAACTCAACCAGCACCCCTTTACCATCATCGGCGTCGTGCCGGCGGCCTTCCGCGGGACCATGAGCGGACTCACCGCCGACTTCTGGGCGCCGGTCACCATGCATCGCGAGGTGGCCAATTTCGGTTCGCTCGACCAACGCACCGATCGCTGGCTGCACACGCAGGCCCGCCTGCGTCCGGGTGTCTCCATCGAACAGGCCCAGGCCGCGGTCGGCGTCCGCTCCCGCCAGATCGCCGAGACCTGGCCGGAGAATCGCGGCCAGGGCGTCGTATTGCTGCCGATGTGGCGCACGCCGTATGGTGGCCAGGCGGTTTTTCTCCCGGCATTGCGGGTGCTCGCCGTCGTCGGAGTGGTCATCCTCCTGCTCGTCACCGCCAACGTGGCCAATCTGCTCGTCGCCCGCGCCACGGCCCGCCAACAGGAAACCGCCATTCGTCTCGCCATCGGCGCCGGCCGGCGCCACCTCGTCGGGCAATGGGTCACGGAGAGCCTGCTCTACGCGCTCTGCGGCGGTGCGCTCGGGGTCATGTTCACGCTCTGGGGAGCGTCTCTGTTCACCATCTTCATGCCCGACACGCCGCTGCCCGCCGGCTATGATTTCACCCTCAACAGCCGCGTGTTGGGCATGGCGCTGGGTCTCAGTGTGCTGACCGGTCTGATCTTCAGCCTTGCTCCAGCCGTCTTCGCCGCCCGCGCCTCGGTGCATGACGCCCTGCGCAGCGGCGGCCGCAGCGGCACCCAGGGCGGCCGCGCCCACCGCCTCCGCAACGCCCTGGTCGTGGGTGAAATCGCTCTCGCGTTGGTGCTGCTCGTCGGCGCCGGCCTGTGCATCCGTGGTTCGCAGAAGGCGCGCGAGATCGATCCGGGGTTTGATCCGCAGGGAGTGTTGGTCGCGAGCCTGCGCATCGGCATGAACGGCTACGACGAAGACCGCGGGCTCGTATTCTACCAGCAACTACACCAGCGACTCGAGGCGGCGCCCGGCGTGAAATCGGTCGGCCTCACCAGCTGGCTGCCGCTCGGTTTCGAAGGCGGCCCGGCCATCGGTGTGCGCATTCCCGGTTATTCCCCAGCCCCCAACGAAAACATGGTGGTGCCGCTGTCGATCATCTCGCCCGGGTATTTTGACACCCTGCGTATTCCGTTGCTGGCGGGTCGAGACTTCACCGACGCCGACGATCGCGAAAGCGGACCGGTAATGATCATCAACCAGGCAATGGCCGAACGCTATTGGCCGGGGCGTGATGCCGTCGGACAAAAGGTTCGCACCTGGCGCGGCGAGGCGACGGTCGTGGGTATCGCCGCCACCGGCCGTTACCGCTCGCTCAATGAAGTGCCGATGAATTTTCTCTACCTGCCGTATCAACAGGGTGTGTGGGATCTCAATCTCGGCGTCGCCCTGCGCACAGCCGGCGGCGATGAGCGCAGCCTGTTGCCCGTCCTGCGCCGTGAACTGGCCGCCCTCGATCCCGAGGTAGCATTCTGGTCGGCTCTGCCCATGACCGAATACATCGGTGCGGCCTACCTGGTGAACAATATCGCTACAACCCTGCTCGCCGGTCTCGGCGTCATCGCCCTGCTCCTGGCCGCCATTGGCATCTATGGCGTGATGGCCTTCATGGTCGGCCGCCGTCTGCCGGAGTTCGGCATCCGCATCGCGCTGGGTGCCGCCCCGCACGACGTCGCAGGCCTGGTGCTGCGTGACGGACTGCGCCTGGTTGCGCTCGGCCTTCTGCTGGGCGCGCTCGGAGCCTGGGGCGCCGGCGTCGGCCTGGCCAGCGTCCTGCCCGGTGTGACCGCCCACGACCTGCCGGCCCTGATCGGCGTCGCCGGCACCTTGACCACCGTCGCCCTCCTCGCCTGCTGGCTCCCCGCTCGCCGCGCCATGCGCGTCGATCCCATCGAGGCACTGCGGACCGAATAATCCGCAGCCATAAGATGTCCCAATTTCGGGATGAGACCTTCTCGGCTCCGGAGCGAGACGGCAGAAACCGGTTTGTCCGATAATTCCTTATTCCCTGACCCAAGGGCGCTTACGTCGTCCCTTGGGACATGGCACGCGGGCTGCAATTACGCGCGGGCAACCTGAACCGCCCCATGCTCGAAACGTTCTTCCAAGACCTCAAGATCGGCTTCCGCGTCCTGCAAAAGGAGAAGTCGTTCTGCGCCCTCGCCGTGCTCGTCCTCGCCATCGGCATCGGCAGCGTCACCACCCAGTTTGCCGTCGTTAATGGCGTCGTCCTGCACGCCTTCAACTTCCCGGGCGCCGAACGCCTCGTCGATGTGCAGATGGTCGATCCCGACGACTTTACGCCGGCCAACTTCAACTCGCGGATGACCACCTCGGACTTTGCCGACATCCGCGATCACCAGCAGACTTTCGAATACTTCGCCGGCTATCTCAACGGCTCGACCATCAACCTCACCTATCAGGGCCAACCCAAGCGCCTCACCGGTGGCTACGTGACCCACGACTTCTTCGATGCCCTTGGCGTGCAGCCCGTGCTCGGACGCAACTTCCGCGCCAAGGAAAACCAGCCCGGCGTAACCAAGACCGTCATTCTCAGCGATGCCCTCTGGAAGAGCGACTTCGGCGCCGATCCCAACGTCATCGGTCGGGCCGTCCGCCTCAACGGCGCCCCCGGCGAAATCATCGGCGTCATGCCGCCCGGTTTCACCTTCCCCGCCAACGAACAGCTGTGGGTGCCGGTGTTCTGCGAGTTTCCCATCCGCCCCCGCAACGACCGCAACGTCAACTTCATGGCCGTCCTCGCCAAGTTGAAACCCGGCGTGAGCCTGGACCAGGCCGAAGCGGAGATCTCCGGCCTTGCCCGTCAGTTCGCCGCCGACTTCCCCGACACCAACGCCCAATTCACCCTCGGCTACGTACGTCCGCTCATCAGCGCGTTCACCCCCAACTTCATCGTGGGCATGCTGCTCACCATGCTGGCGTTCTGCGTGGCCGTGCTGCTCATCGCCTGCGTCAACGTGATGAACATGCAGTTCGCCCGCGCCACCCTGCGCGCCAAGGAACTCGCCATTCGCTCCTCCCTCGGGGCCACCCGCATCCGCCTCATCCGTCAGATGCTCACCGAGAGCCTGCTCGTCGCCTCCATCGGCGCCGTCTTCGGCATCGGCGTCGCCATGTGGGCCACCGATGCGATCGACGCCGCCGTACACAACACCGCCAACCCCATCCCGGGTTGGATGACCTTCGAGCTCGACTGGAAGGTGCTCCTCATCGTTGTCGCGGCCACCATGCTCTCGGCGGTGGTCTCCGGCTTCGTGCCGGCCTGGATGTCGTCGCGCGCCGACGCCATGTCGGTTCTCAAGGAAGGCGGTCGCGGCAACACGTCGCGCTCGGTCATGCTGATCTCCCGCGCCCTGGTCGTGACCCAGATCACGGTCACCTGCGTGCTGCTCATCGGCTCATTGCTCCAGCTCCAGTCGATCCGCAACCAACAGCAGGTCGACTACGGTTACGACACCCACAGCGTGCTCGCCGCCCGCATGGGTCTGATGGAGGGCGACTATCCGTCGGTCGCCGATCGTCGTCAGTTTTACGAGACCCTGCACCGCGAGCTGCGCAACTCCGGCCAGTTCGAATCGGTCGCCCTGAGCACCCGCCTGCGCATGGCGTTTTCCGGCAACGGCCCGGTGGAGATCGAAGGCAAACAATACCTCAGTGATGATGACCGCACCAACGCCAACTTCGAGGGCGTCTCGCCGGGCTTCTTCACCACACTCGGCCTGAACATCATCGAAGGTCGCGACTTCACCGAAAACGACTCCGACCAGCGCGAGCCGGTTGCCATCGTCAATGCTCTCTTCGCCCGCCGCCACTGGGGCAACGAATCCCCCATCGGTAAACGCTTCCGCACCATCGGCGGCAATGGCACCAACCCCGGCCCCTGGCGCCAGGTCATCGGCGTGGCGCCGACCCTGCGCATGCAGGGGCCGTTCAACAACCAGGTCGACGAGGTAGGTTTCTACGTCCCGTTCTTCGGCACGGCCTTCGGCCCCGTCGCCGCCGAGCCGCTCGCCCCGCAGTTCGGCACCGTCGTAGTGCGCCCCCGCGCAGGCATGCGGCCGGAGGGCCTCGCCACCACCCTGCAGAACCAGGTCAACCGCGTGGATCCCAACCTGCCGCTCTATTTCGTCGAAACGCCCGCCACCACCTTCGCCGGACTCACTTCGCAGAACCGTCTGCTCGGCGTCATGTTCACCTGCTTCGGTGGCATCGCCATCGCCCTGGCCGCCGTCGGCCTCTACGGCGTGATGAGTTTCTCCGTGAGCCAGCGCACCCAGGAATTCGGCGTGCGCATGGCCCTCGGGGCCGACAACCCCCGCATTCTCGGCATGGTTCTGCGCCAAGGCGCCTGGCAGCTCGTGATCGGTCTCGCGCTCGGCATCGGCATTGCCGTGCTCATCTCGCTGATCTTCGGCGACGGACTGGCCAACGCGCTCATCCGCATCAGTCCCCGCGATCCCGTCACCTACGGCCTGGTCGCCCTGCTGCTCTCGGTGGTCGCCGCGATCGCCACCTTCGTCCCCGCCCGCCGCGCCACCCGTGTCGATCCCATGATCGCCCTGCGCGCGGAATAACCACGGGAAACAACCAGAGCCCCCCGGCCCACCCCACACCCCACATCTCACGTCAAACATCTAACATGAGCGACCTCCGCCTCGCCCTCCGCACCCTCGCTAAATCGCCCGGCTTCACCGCCATCGCGATCCTCACCCTCGCGCTTGGCATCGGCCTGAACACCTCGATGTTCAGCCTGATGAATCTTCTCGTCCTGCGGCCGCTGCCGTTTCCCGAGCGCGACCAGCTCGTGCGCGTTTACCGCACCACGCCGCAGTCTCAGACCGCCCGGCACTACTATCCCGGTTTCCTCGAGCTTGCGCCCCAGGTTTCCCCCTTCGGTACGCTCGCGGCCTGGCGTTTCTGGAACTACGCACTCGCCGTCGAAGGCCGCCCCGCGGTCAACCTCAACGGTTGGCGCGTCTCGACAAATCTTTTTTCCACCCTCGGCGTCGAACCCGCGCTCGGCCGCTTCTTCACCGCCGATGAAGACCGGCCGGGCAATCACGTCATCGTGCTGGGCTACGCCACCTGGCTGTCCCATTTCGGCGGCGACCCTGCGGTCGTCGGCCGCACCGTGACGCTCGATAACGAATCCACCACCATCATCGGGGTCGCGCCCCCCTCGCTCGCTTCGAACTCACTCCTGGCGCCGGGCGACGTCTTCCGACCGCTGGCGCTGACTGACTCGGAAAAGACCAGCTACGGCAGCAGCGAAGTCCGACTCCTCGCCCGGATGCAGGACGGGATCACGCTCGAACAGTTCAACGCGCGCCTCAAAACCATCGCCGCAAACCTCGGTCCTCTGCGACCCGCGGACCACGTCGAGGACGGACTGCGCGCCGTCACCCTCCAATCGTCCACGCGCATTCCGTCCATGGTAAGCGCCAGCCTGATGCTGCTCGCCCTCGCCGGCTTCGTGCTACTCATCGCCTGCGGTAATCTCGCCAACCTCCAACTCGCCCGCGCAATCTCGCGCGCCCACGAACACGCCATCCGAGCCGCGCTCGGCGCGTCCCGTTCGCGGCTGTTGCGCCCGTCGCTCGTCGAAAGCATGCTGCTGGCCGGGGGCGGCGGCGCCCTCGGCGTCCTGATCGCCGTGTGGACCAACGACTGGCTCTCGAGCCAGCTCGCCGCTAACGGTCTGGTAAGTTCCGCTTTGACGCTCGACTGGCAGGTCCTCGCCTTCGCCCTCGTCGTGTCGCTGGTCACCGGCGTGGTCTTCGGCTTGGCACCTGCCTGGCTCATTTCGCGCACCCGGGTCAGCGAAACGCTCAAGACCGGCACCCGCGGCTCAACCGGCGACCGCGTGCAGCATCGCCTTCGCCACAGCCTGATCGTGCTGCAGTTTGCCAACGCCCTCGTGCTCCTGGCCGGCGCCGCCTTCGTCATCGCCGGCGTCGATAAGCTCCTGTCGATCGATCCCGGCTGGAAGCCCAACTCGCTCGCCCACTGCGTCCTCACCCTGCCACAGGCCAAATACGCAACCCCACAGCAAAGCTACTCGTTCTACACGCGGCTCGAGGAGCGTCTGTCGGCGCTGCCGGGCGTCCAGGATGTCACCGTAGCCTGGACGCTGCCGTTTTTCGGTTATCTCACCAACCGCGCGATCCTGGTTGAGGGACAGGAACGCCCCCAGGCGGGGCACGAGCCCGCCGCAGGGGTGAACGGCGTCGAACCGTCCTACCTCGACACGCTCCAAATCAAGCTCGTCTCCGGCCGGAATTTCACCGCCGCCGATACGCTCACGTCCGCTCCCGTCGCGATCATCAACGCGTCGCTCGCCCGCGCACTCTTCCCTGATGGCGACCCCGTCGGCCGGCGCATCAGCGTGGCCGGGACGACGGATCCGGTCTGGGCCGAGATCGTCGGCGTCATGTCCGACATCAAGATGGCGCTGGCCGGGCTCGTGGATCCGGTCCCCTTTCAGGTGCTGCGCCCGCTCGCGCAGGAGCCGTGGAACTACGTGACGGTCGCCGTGCGCTCGGAGCGGCCGGAACTCCTGGTCCGATCGATGGGCCAGACCATCGCCGCCCTCGATCCCAACCTGGCCGTGCAGTGGCTCGAGACGGTCGACCAGGCGATCGTGCGCGCCTTCGGTAGCTTCACCATGATCAAGACGGTCCTGATTGCATTTGCCGGACTCGGCCTCTTTCTCGCGGCCCTCGGTCTCTCCGGCGTGATTGCGCGGCTGGTCGCGCAACGCACTCCGGAAATCGGCATCCGCATGGCGCTCGGTGCCCAGCGAAACGACGTTACCTGGCTGATTCTCGGTTCCGGCCTGCGCCTGATCGCCTACGGTGCCGGGATCGGCCTCGTCGGATCCATCGGCCTCTACTTCATCCTCAGAAGTTGGTCGAACGTTCCTTCCATCAACCTCCCGGCAGTCTTCGCAGTTATCACGACGATCCTGCTTCTGGTTGGGCTCTTCGCCTGTTGGCTGCCCGCCCGCCGCGCCACGCGCGTCGATCCCATGATCGCCCTGCGCGCCGAATAGCTCGCGCGTTCGCATTTCCCCCTCCGGCTCCTTCACCATCCCGCGTCTCCCGTCCCGCTTCTTCCATGAATCTGCGACTCGCGTTCCGCCTCCTCGGCAAATCCCCCGGCTTCACCGCCATTGCCATCGCCACCCTCGCCATCGGCATCGGACTCAACACGTCCATGTTCAGCGTCGCCAACACCTTGCTGTTGCGTCCGCTGCCTTTCCCGGAACGCGACCGCCTCGTGCGCATCAACCGCACCACTCCGCAGGAACCCGCCGCCCTGCACAACGCCACCGATGCCCTGGCCCTCCAGCAGGCCGTGGCCGACTTCGCCGACACCGGCCTCGTCATCGGCTGGGGCTTTTCGATGAGCGAGCCGGGTCGCGCTCCACTGGCCATCAACGGCCTGCGCGCCTCGTCGGGTTTCCTGCAGGCCCTCGGTGTCCAGCCGGCCCTGGGCCGCAACTTTTCTCCAGCAGAAAACGCGCCGGGGCACCACGTGATCATCCTTTCGCACGCGTTCTGGCAGTCCCAGTTCGGCGGCGACCCGAATATCGTCGGCCGCACCGTCAAGATCGAGGGCAACGACACCGCCATCGTCGGCGTCCTCCCGGAGTCGTTTTCCGAAGTGCTCCTGTGGGGGCCGATGGACGCGCTGGCCCCCATCGCCCTCACCGATGCCGAGCGGCGCAATACGGAGAACAGCAATATCGAGATCGTGGCGCGCCTCCGGGGTGACCTCACGGTCGAGCAGGCCAACGCCCGCCTCGCCACCCTGGCCCGCTCGCTCGCCGAGACCCGCACCCGCGCGCAGCAGGACGACGGGCTCCGCGCCATCACGCTGGTCGCGGCCTCCCGCAACCCGAGTTCGATGCTGCTCGGCACCATGATGGTCGCCCTCGCCGGCTTCGTACTGCTCATCGTCTGCGGCAACCTCGCCAACCTGCAGCTCGCCCGCGCCAGCGCCCGCTCACGCGAGTTCGGCATCCGCGCCGCCATGGGCGCGAGTCGCGGCAAACTCATTCTGCCGGTGCTCACCGAGAGCCTGCTGCTCGGCCTGGGCGGCGGTGCGCTCGGCGTGCTGATCGCGATCTGGACCAACGATTGGATCGTCACCCGCCTCACGGCCGATCTGCCCATTCACTTCGATCTGGCGCTCGACTGGCGCGTGATCGTCTTTGCCGTCCTCGCCTCCCTCGCCGCGGGCGTCTTCTTCGGCATCATGCCGGCGTGGTTCAGCTCCCAGGTGCGGGTGAGCGACGTGCTCAAGGGCGGCTCCCGCGGTACGACCGGCAGTCCCTCCCAGCACCGTTTCCGGAACATCCTCGTCTCGGTCCAGTTCGCCGCCGCCCTGCTGCTCCTGGCTTGCGCCGGCTTCTTCCTGCGCGGGCTGCAATATCTCAATGATCGTGATCCGGGTTGGCAGACCGACCCCATCACCCAGGGCATCCTCAACCTTCCCACCAGCCGCTACGAAACCGGCGAACAATCCTACGCCTTCTACCAGCAACTGCAGGAACGCCTGCGTGCCATTCCCGGCGTCGAGGACGCGACCGTAGGTTGGACCACGCCCATGTTCGCCTTTCTCACCACCCGCAGCTACACGGTGGCCGGACGCGAACCGCCGGCGCCCGGGCTCGAGCCCCGCGCCTTCGTCAACGGTGTCGAGTCCAACTACCTGTCCACGCTCGGCATCCCCCTCCTCAATGGTCGCACCTTCAGCGCCGCCGACGGCCTCGAGGCTCCGCGGGTGGCCCTGATCAACGCCAGCATGGCGCGCGCGCTGTTCCCCGATTCCGATCCCGTCGGCCAGCGCCTTCTGCCGGTCGGCGCCGCCGACGCCCAGCCGATCGAGATCGTAGGCGTGTTCGCCGATGTGGGTTTTGCGGCCAATCCCACGCCGCAGTCCACGCCCTTCCAGCTCTTCATCCCCCTCGCTCAGGAAACCTGGAACTACGTCACGGTCGCCGTGCGTTCGTCGCGCCCGGCGGAGATGGTCGAGCCCATGCGCCGGATCCTGGGTGAACTCGATCCCACCGTCCCGGTCACGCTGCTCAACACCGCCCGCGAGGTCGCCGCGCTCGGCCTGCGCGTGATGGACCTGATGACCACGATCTTCTCCGGCTTTGGCGTGCTGGGGCTGTTCCTCGCCGCCCTCGGCGTCTACGGCGTCATCGCCCGCGTCGTCGTCCTTCGCACGCCGGAGATCGGCGTGCGCATGGCACTCGGCGCGCGCCCCCGCGACGTGCTCTGGCTCGTGCTGGGCTCGAACCTGCGCCTCGCCCTCATCGGCGCCGGGATCGGGCTGGTGCTGTCGTTTCTGGCCGGATTGGGACTCGCCGCCATGGTGCCGGATTCTCAAGGCGTGGACTACCAGACTCTCGCCTTGGTCACGCTCCTCTTGATCGGCGTCGCTTTCATCTCGTGTTGGCTGCCCGCTCGTCGCGCCACCCGCGTCGACCCCATGATCGCCCTGCGTGCGGAATAAGGAATTCTGCCCGACGCGACGGGCGATGCTCGCGGCACCCGTGCAGTCTTCCCGCGGCAGAACTCGGCTACGTGGGTATCCGCCATCCCCCTACGGAACCGTTCCCAGGGTTTCGCAGGGGCTTCCTCCGGTGCTGCATTAACGAACGGGCGCATCGTCAGACTGCATCATGCAGGGGCTCCGTGCAACGTGCCCGAGGACGTCCTTGCGCGCGGAGGCAGAAAGGGTTCCGCCGCGCAATCCCGCCGACGACGGGAACCGAATCCGACCGGGCGCGCTCTGTCGCAGCAAACACGCTGACGGACCCCGCCCCGCGTTGTGTGCCGACCTTCCTGGTGGCGCCGGTCCCGCCCCGCGAACCGCTACCTGAACCCGCGCGCACCATGAAAACCAAACCTCTCGCTGTCCTTGGCGTTACCCTGAGCCTCGCCCTTCCCACCGTCCTCAACGCCCAGAGTGCCTCCCCATCCTCCCCGCCGGCTACGGATACCGAACCCGGTTCGATCGTCACTGAAGCCGCCGGAGTTTCAAACGACGTTGTTACCCTCGACGCCATGGAGGTTCTCACCAGCGCCGACCAGGGTTACATCGCCGTCAACGCCCTCGCCGGCGGCCGGGCCAAAACCCCGATTCGCCTCACGCCTTCCGTCATGTCCTCGCTTACCCGCACCTTCATCGAGGACGTCGGCATCACCGACATGCGCGAGTCGCTGCAGTGGAGTCTCAACGTCGTGCCCAGCGATCCGACGGCCGGCAAACGCTTCCCCTTCGGTGGTTGGGACTACAACTTCCGCGGCGCCGGCCAGTCCCTGCACGGCGGTAGTGGTCCGACCCGCAACTACTTCACCTTCTACCAGGTGGCCGACAGCTACAACGTCGACCGCATCGAGTTCGATCGCGGACCCAACTCCATCCTCTTCGGCGTCGGTACGGTGGGCGGCGTCCTCAATGTCTACACCAAGGTCCCACGTTTCGACGACGACTTTTCCACCATCGGCCTCACCTTCGACGATCATGGCTCCAACCGCGTCGAACTCGATTTCAACCGCGTGTTCAACGAACGCTGGGCCCTCCGACTCAACGCCCTGGCCGACGACGACCGCGGCTGGCGCCGCCGCGATCAGGACAAGCAACATGCCGTTGACCTCGCCCTGACCTTTCGCCCGACCGACCGCACGTCCTTCCGGGTGGAGGGCGAGATCAGTCGCTCCGTCAATACGATCATCGCCGACACCGTACCCGACGGCAGTTCTCTCTGGAACGGCACCACCGTAGCCGACACTGCGGGCGCCCCGATTGAAGGTGCCGGTGACAACCCTCTCAGCGTCGCGGGAGCCCCGGGCGTGCAGACGATCAATCCCTGGAACCGGCCCTCCCACTGGGCCTACATTCCCGGCCTCGCCGACGCCGGCATCCAGGACTATTCCAACGCCTACCGTTCCATGGGGACCTCGCTGCCCATCGCGCCCTTCGCCGGTTACTACCCGGATACGATGATCGACACGGGCCGCGACACCGCCCACCCCGACGCTTCACGCATGCCAGTGCTGCCCACGCGGGACACCACCTTCGGGTCGGGCTTCTCCGAGCCGGAATATGAAAACCTCTCCGCCTGGCTGGATCACCGGATCACCGACTCGCTGTCGGTTCAGCTCTCCGGCTACCGCTACACCGACGATCACGAAGCCCGCAACTACGAGGGGCTCGGCACCTGGGCCATCGATCTGAACCGCGAGCTGCCCGACGGCTCCGCCAACCCCTACTTCGGCGAGGCTTTCGGTGAGTTTTTCCTCAGCCGCCAGACCCAAAGTCGCACCGTCACCGAAGGACGGATACAGCTCAACCACGAGATCGACGTGGACCTCATGGACGTGCCCGTGCATCAGCGTTTCAGTCTCGCCGCCGGCACCCAAGAAATCACCTGGCAAGCCCGCCAGTACAACGCCCAACTCCTCGACACCGGCGTCGAGGACGCGGCGTTGAACATGGTATGGGCGCGCCTCTACGCCGATCAGCCGAACCTCGAGTTCGACCTGCCCGACACCATCGGCGGCCGCCCGGTCGCCTACGCGCCGATGCCCTTCGACTGGTTCGACTTCGACGAAACCTACGAACTGCAGAACGTGTCCTTCGTTTCCCACACCCGCCTCTGGCAGGACCGCCTGAGCCTGCTGCTCGGCGCCCGTTACGACGACTACGAGCACGAACGCCTCGGCGCCAACAGTGGCGACTTCATCAGCGACGGCGCCCACGGCACCACCTACTCGGCCGGCGCCGTGTACTATTTCGGCTGGCTCGGTCTCTTCGCCAACTACTCCGAAAACTTCGACCCCATCGGTCCCGGCCGCTCGCCCGGCCTTGATGGCCGCGCCCTCGGACCCGCGCGCGGCGATGGACTCGATTATGGCCTGCGCGTTTCCACCGCCGATGGTCGCTACTACGCCTCCCTCAGCCGCTACGAGAGCACCTCGCACAATCGCATCGGCACCGTCTACCTCCCCATCGGCGGCATCTGGAACAACTACTTCGAGGCCACCGGCGAACCGGTCGATCCCTCCCTCACCAATATCAGCTTTTCGGATACGGAGTCACTCGACGTGACCGGCTACGAATTCGAAATCACCGCCAACCCGACCGACGCTCTCCGCCTGCAGGCCAGCTACAGCAAGCCCGACTCGACCATCGTCGAGTCGATGCCCGGCCAGCGCGCCTACTTTGCGGAGTTTCTGCCGACCTGGCAGGCGGCCGCGCAGGGCACCTCCGCCGCCGCCGGCAACCTGGCCGACCAACTCGTGAACGCCCAGGCAACCCTCGACGAAAATCTCGCCGGCCGCACCAAGACCGGTCTGGTCGACTACACCGCGAACCTTTTTGCCAACTACACCTTCCAGGACGGCATGTTCGAAGGATTTTCCGTCGGCGGCGGCATTGCCCGCACCGGCGAGGAATACCTGCGCAGCCTCGACGGGATGCCGCTCTTCGCCTCGGCTCGCACCACCACCAATCTGGTACTGGCCTACAACACCACCCTGTTCGACGCCGACGCCCGCATCGCCCTCAACATCGACAACCTGCTGGGTGAGGACGACATCATCATCACCGGCTACGATGGCGTCTGGACCAACGCGGACGGCGATCCCATCAACACCGCCTACCACCTGCCGGCCCCGCGCCTCTACCGCCTCTCCCTGCGCTTCACCTTCTGACCAAGGTCGCGCGGCCTCATCGCGGTCTTCCCCACGGAGAACGGACGTCCTCGTCCGTTTGCCCTGCCTCTCGGTCTTCCCCACGGAGAACGGACGTCCTCGTCCGTTTGCCCTGCCTCTCCGCCACTTCCCTTCCCCCGCAAACGGACGAAGACGTCCGTTCTCTCTGCCTATCCAACGCCGCCAGGGGAACTGCCCGGCATGTGTCCCAAAACCGGAACACTCCCCTCCCGGGAGCGGAACTCCGCGGGATAGTCGTGCCTTCTCAAGTTTCCACAAGCAACTAATGCTCGGCTGCTTGCGTGTAAATTGCTGCATGGCACGCGGGATGCGAAGCCGACCTCAACCGTCTTGGCAACATTGCCCGTAACTCCACGCGGTTCCGCCGTGTTCTTTCCTTTGTTATGAAACTTCGTTCCCTTCTCCTCACCGCGGTCGCCTTAGGCCTCGCGCTCACCGCCCACGCCGACTGGGGTCGGCGTCACACCGAACCCTTTGCCATGGAGGGTGAATTCTCCCCTCACGGGACGGTCTCGATCGAAAACGTCAACGGACGCATCATCATCGAAGCCTGGGACCGCAACGCCTACGCCATCGAAGGCGAAAAGAAGGCCAAGTCCGAGGAAGATCTCGAATTGATCGATCTTCAGACCGACGTCGAACGGGACCACATTCACCTCAAGGTGAAGCTGGCGAAAAAGAAAGGCTGGTTCAGTTGGGGCAACGTCGATGGACAGGTCGACATCACGGTCAAAGTTCCGGCCACCGCCCGGATCAAAGACGTCTCCACCGTCAATGGCGGCGTCAAACTCACCGGTTTGAGCGGCGAGGTGCACGCCTCGACGGTCAACGGCGGGGTGGCGGCTCACAACCTCAGCGGTTCCGCCAGTCTTCGCACGGTCAACGGCGGCGTGGTCGCCGAATTCGATGAGCTGTCGTCGGACGCTCGCCTCGACCTCACCACCGTCAATGGCGGCATCAAACTTCGCCTGCCCGCCGACGCCGGCGCCACCCTGCACGGCTCGGTCGTCAACGGCCACATCGACGCCGACATTCCCATCATGATGAAGGGCAAGATCGGGCGCAAATCGATCAACGGCACGATCGGCGATGGTGGAGCCGTCATCGAGATGAGCACCGTCAACGGCGGCATCAAGATTCAGTCGCACGATTCCTGAGTGCGCTCCCTTCCAGCCCCGGCCTGCGCCGGGGCTGTTTCGTTTTCCCCTCCTGTCGCCCCCCCCAGAACTCCCATCGCATGCCTTCGCCGACCCGCCGCCACTTTCTGCAACGCTCCCCACCCGCTGGCTCGCCGCCGGCTCTTTCGCCTCGATTGCTGCGGCGACCGCCCGCGCCCAGGACTTCGGTCGCCTCCCGGCAATCGAAGCGGACCTTGTGCGCGAAGCCGTCGGCAGTTCGCACGGCAATTTCGATCGACTTCGCGAGCTCGTCGCAAGTCACCCCACCCTCGTCAACGCCGCCTGGGACTGGGGTGGCGGCGATTTCGAAACACCCCTGCAGGCGGCGGCCCACACCGGCCGCCGCGGGATCGCCGAGTATTTGCTCGCCCATGGCGCGCGGCTCGATGTCTTCGCCGCGGCCATGCTTGGCCAACTGGAGTTCGTGAAGGCCTGCTTCGCGCTCGATCCCACACTCGACCGCATCCACGGCCCCCACGGCTTCACCCTGCATCACTGCGCCACGCAGGGCGGCGAACTGGCGGCCCCGGTGGTCGCCTATCTTGAGTCGATCGGCGCATCCACCGATTCCAAACGCCCGCTCCCCTTCGCCTGAGCACACTCACGTCTCCCCCTTCCCTTCCTTGCCCATGCTCACGCTCCGTCACGCCGTCCGCCAGCTGCTCAAATCGCCCGGGTTCACCGCGCTCACCGTCCTCACCCTCGGCCTCGGCATTGGTGCGACCAGCGCGATGTTCACCGTCGTCAACGCCGTCCTCATGCGGCCGGTCGACTATCCGCAGTCGGAGGACCTGGTGGTCATTCGGCAGAACAACCTGCCGCGTTTCCCCAGCTTCAGCCTCTGCCCCGCCGACTTCCTCGATTTTGAGCGCGAGGCCGACCAGTTCACCGCCATGTACGCCTCGATCAATGAGGACTGGTCGCTCACCGGCGATGACGAGCCCCAACGCGTCACCGGCCTGAAGGCAACGCAGGGTTACTTCGATACCTTGCTCGTGCAGCCAGCACAGGGCCGCGCCTTCACCCGGGAGGAGGACCAACCCGACGGCGCCAAAGTGGTCATCCTGCTCCACCACTTCTGGCAGTCGCGCTTCGGTGGCCGCGAGAGTGCCCTCGGCGAATCCATCACGCTCAACGGCACGCCGCACACCATCATCGGTATCATGCCGCCGGGCTTTCGGCGGGACGCGGCTTTCGACCTGATCGCTCCGCTGGCCCTGGATGCCAATCAGCGCATCAACCGCGGCGGCCATTGGGTGAGCGGCGTCGGCCGCCTCGCCCCCGGCGCCACCCCGGAATCCGCCACCGCTCAACTCGCGGCGATCTCCGCCCGTCTCGCGATCGACCATCCCGATGGCAACACCGGCTGGAGCGCGCACGTGGTGCCCATCCTCGAATGGAACACCCGCAACGCCCGCCCCATGCTGCTCACCCTGCTCGGAGCCGTTTCGCTGCTGCTCCTGATCGCCTGCGCCAACGTCGGTAATCTCGTTCTCGCCCGGGCCTCCGACCGCCATCACGAACTCTCCCTGCGCGCCGCCCTCGGCGCCGGCCGTTGGCGCATCCTGCGCATGCTGCTGGTGGAAAACGTCCTCCTCGGTCTGCTCGGCGGCGCGCTCGGTCTGGTGCTCGCGCATTGGGGCGTCGACCTGCTGCTGGCGCTCGGCGCCAACCAGATTCCGCGCTCGATCGAGGTTGCGTTGGATTGGCGCGTCGCCGCGTTCACCTTCACCACGGCCGCCCTTACGGGCATTGTCTTCGGCCTCGCCCCCGCCTGGCAGGTGCGGCAGCTCAACCTCGTCGACGCCCTCAAAACCGGCGCGCGTCAGGGCGGTGCCAACCGTCGGCGCCAGCGCTTTCGCCACCTGCTCGTCATCGGCGAGATCGCCCTCGCCCTGGCGCTCCTCAACGCCTCCGGCCTGCTCGGCCAAAGCTTCCGCCGTCTGCTGGAAACCAACCCGGGCTTCGATCCCGCCCACACCTGGTGGGCCGAACTGGCCATCCCGGACGGTCGCTACGATACGCCCGAAAAACAGGCCGCGTTCGTTCAACAGGCCGAGGAACAGTTGCGCGCCATTCCCGGCGTCGAATCGGTCGGCAGCACACTCATCATGCCGCTCACCGGCAACGACTACATCCTCACGATTTCGTTTCCCGACCGCCCCACCGCGCCCGGTCAAGGCCTGTCCGCCGACTACACCGCCATTTCGCCCGGCTTCTTTCCCTCCCTGCGGATTCCGATTCTGCGCGGGCGCAACTTCACCGCCCAGGATCGCGCCGGATCCCCGCCGGTCGCCATCGTGAGCGAATCGTTCGTCCGCCAGCATTTCCCCGATCGCGATCCCTTGGGCGAACGCTTTCAGATTTCCAACACCGCTGAACCGGTCTGGCGGGAAATCGTCGGCGTCGTGCCCGACCTCAAACAGCAAGGACTCGACCAATCACCCACCGCCCAGATGTATGAACCGCTGGCGCAAAAGCCCGCCAGTTTCATGACCTTTGCCGTTCGCACCACAGGTGCCGGCGGCAGCGCCGGCCTGCCACAATCGATCCGGCGCGCAATCTTTGCGGTCGATCCCAACCAGCCCGTATTCCAGCTCGGCGAAGTCGACTCACTGATCGCCGACTCGGTATCGCGCCGCCGTTTTTCCCTCACGCTGCTCGGCGTGTTCTCCGCCCTGGCCCTGCCGCTTGCCGCCCTCGGCATCTACGGCGTCATCGCCTATGCCGTGACGCAGCGCACCCGCGAGTTCGGCGTCCGCATGGCGCTCGGCGCCCAGGTTCACCAAGTACTAACGCTCGTGCTGCGCGGCGGACTCCGGCTGGTCGCCTGGGGCATTTTGTGGGGAACCCTGAGTTCGCTGGCGACCGGCCGGCTCCTGTCGAGTCAGTTGCACGAAACCTCGCCCCACGATCCCGCGGTGCTCGTGCCGATCGCCCTGCTCCTGAGCATGGTCGCCCTGACAGCCTCGCTTCTGCCCGCCCGCCGCGCGACAAAGGTCGATCCCGTCGTCGCCTTGCGCGCCGAATGATTTCCCTGTCGGGCTCATAGCCCCCATCCCGGTGCCTTGCGGGAGAACGTACGCCCCCGTTCCGTCTCGCTCCCATGCGCCGGGAACGCCAATCCGGAATTCTCCCCCTCCAAATAGAGACCCCTACACCCTGCAATTGTAGGACTGTCAAATATGCGGGCTACGCGTCCGCCTGCGCCTGGAGCGCACGCGCGATTCGGGCGGTGTTGGGCGCGGAGACGCCGGCGGCGGCGGCAAAGGTTTCCCACTGGCTGATCGCTTCGCTCACCTCGTCGAACACCGCGTTCAACTTCGGCACCGTGGCCACCGCGCTCTGACGCCCGCACGCCACGCAGTCCTCCCGCGTAATCCCCGCACGTTTGCCCGCGACCGACATCTGCTGGACCGCCGTCCATTTGCCGGGCTGGGCGTTGTGCGCGTAGGAGACGTCGAAGGCCGGCGCCAACTCCCATTGATTGTCCTCGTTCAGGAGAAAACCGAAGTTCTTCGTGTGGTCATCCCGGTTGCAGCCCAGCACGTTGAAGACCATGCGACGGAAGGCCTCCACCTTGGCTGCGGGGGCAAGATTAAGTTTTTCGATGACCCCGAAATAATCCTCGTAGGCATGGCCATGCGCGCCCGGCGCGGCATAGGCCAGATGCGCCAGACCGAACAGCGACGCATAGTGCCGCTTGCCGCCCCCGTCGGGTCGATCAAAACGGCGGGTCATGAAGTGCGCCCGGCCGCCTTCCTCGAACAGCCGGCACTCGGCCATGGTGATGCCCGCCCGCCGCGCCATGAGATGGTAGGCGTATTCAATGCGTCCATACCCCTGGGGATCCCGCACGCCGTCGAAGGCCGCGGACACGCCGTCGAACTTCATCAACCAATGTTCGAAGCCCGCCGGCGCCTTCGCCTGCCCTGAACGCACCTCACCGGTGGTCGGGTTGAGCGCGATCACGGCCTTGGCCCGCGCGCCACCCGCCGAGGTGCCGACCCGCAGGATCTCGTTCAACTCCTCCTCGCTTTCCAGCTGCGTGGACAAGCCTTCGCGCCGCGCCAGCGCCGCCGAGGCCAGTTCCACCAGCCGCTCCACTTCCACGCGCTCCGGCTTCGAGTTCCGTTCCCGCAGGGCTGGACGAAATTCCAGCGCCCCCATGCCCCGGTTGCCGATGTAACACAGCCGCTCCACTGGAGAAAAATCCTCCGGGGCGCGACCCTGTTGACGCAGCCAGTCGTCGATCAACGCATTGCCGTAGGTGTCCGGCAGGCTGTCGGCGAGCAACCCCGGCAACCCGCCGAAGGACTCGTGCAGATTGGCAAAGTGCCAGGGCCCCGTCCGCAAAGGCATCATCAACGGCGCCAGCTCCACCCCGCTGCGCACGAACTTCGGCGTGTATTCAAAAATTCCCGACCGACGCCCGGCGTCCCAATACGCGACGCCCGCCTTCACGCCCTGATAATATACGTCTGCAAAGGGATTGGCCATGGTAAGAACAACCGGGTTGATGCGCGGTTTTCCGGCTCACCGCACGCGCCGACGTTCCTTGCCGGCCAGTTTCTGCAAGGCGATCGGACTCGGCACCGGCGCGGGCAGCAGATTCGTCAAGGCCTCGGGGAAACCCAGTCCCCGCAGCACCCGCGCCAGCGATTCGACCGTGACCGACCGACCGTTCTCCAGGGCGGTCAGCACCTGCACGCTCACCGCCGCCTTCGCCGCGAGTTCCTGCTGCTTCAAGCCCAGCGCCACCCGCTGGTGCCGCACCCGAATTCCCAGCTCTTCAATCTCTCTCATAGCACGCGTTTTTATGCGTTTTATATCGTTTTTCGAGTTTATTTCGCCATTTTACGGTTTTTATATCGCCGAACAAGAAGCCCCACTGCTGTTCCCTCGTCCCGTGGACCCGCCGTGGCGGACTCTCATTCTCGCGCTCGAGCTGCCCGGCCCCTCCTTCGCGGAGGGCCGTCGCATCGGCGTCCACAAGTGTCGACATTCGACAACAAATATCTTGTCTGTTGTCGATTGTCGACACTGTGCTGCGCCCATCATGGCCCATGAGCGTAATGACCTCCTGCAGGGAACCCTCGATCTGCTGATCCTCCGCACCCTCTCCGACCAGCAACTGCATGGCTGGGACATCGCCAAACGCATTGCCGTCCTGTCCCGTGACCGCCTCACCCTGAAACAGGGTTCACTCTACCCGGCGGTGCATCGACTCGAGGCCAAGGGTTGGATCGCGGCCGACTGGGGCGTCTCCGATGCCGGTCGCAGCGCGAAGTTTTATCGCCTCACCCGCACCGGTCGCAAACAACTCGAGGCCGAACGTGCCCACTGGGAATCGTTCGTGCAGGCCATGGCCAGCGTCCTGGCGGGTCGGGAGGAATCGGCATGATCACGGAGTTCCTCGAATACCTTCGCACCACGTGGCGACGCTGGTTTCTGCGCGGTCGCCAGGAAGCCGCCCTGCACGATGAACTCGCCTTCCATCGGGCGCAGCTGGTCGAACAGTTTCTCTCCGAAGGCATGTCGTCCGCCGAGGCGGAGCAGGCCGCGCAGCGGGAATTCGGCGCCTTCGCTGATGCCTATGTCGAACAGAGTCGCGACACCTGGCGCCCGGCCTGGATCGACGGGGCGCTGCGGGATCTGCGCTTCGCCGCGCGCTCGATGGCGCGTACTCCCGGTTTCAGTATCCTCTCTGTCATTACGCTGGCGCTGGGCCTGGGCGCCTGCACGGCCTTGTTCAGCGTCATTCAGTCGACGGTTCGCAACGCCCTCCCGGTGGCGGACCAGGACCGGCTCGTCTTCCTGTGGGACGACAATGCCGAGCGCGGCATCAACCAGTTCTCCCAATCGGTGCCCAACTTCGTCGACTACCGCGACCGCACCACCTGCTTCGAGTCGCTGATCGGCACGACTGGCGGCAGCGTGAGTCTCGCGGTCGAAGGCGGCGCGGCACAGCATGGCCAGGCGATTTCGGTGAGCGCCGGTTTTACCGGGACGTTGGGATGGAGACTGCTGCTCGGTCGGGACTTTCTGCCGTCGGAAGACACCCCGGGCGGCGAGGCCATCGCGATCATCAGCGAGCGGCTGTGGCGCGAACGCTTCGCCGCCAGCGCCACTGTGCTCGAGGCCCGGATCGTGATCGACCGGGTGCCCCATCGCATCATCGGGGTGATAGAAGGCGCGGCGGATCTCTTCGGCCCGACGGATGCGTGGCGACCGCTGCGCCCGGATCCCGCCCGCGTCGCGCGGGACAACCATTGGCTTACCGTGATCGGCAAGCTGAAGCCGGAGATCACCCTCGCCCAGGCCGATGCCGAGATCGACACCCTGGCGGCTGCCCTCCGTGCTGAACATCCGGATACGATGAAGGGCTGGGATGCCCACCTGGAACCGCTGATCGAGCAGGTGGTGCCCGCGGAATGGGTTGCCGGACTCAACATCCTGTTCGGCGCAGTCGGCCTGCTGTTGCTCATCGCCTGTGCCAACGTCGCCAATCTCCTCCTCTCGCGATCACTCGTACGGGTACGCGAGATGGCCATTCGCGTCTCCCTGGGCGCCACCCGTGGCCAGCTTGCGCGACAACTGCCGATCTCGCGGCCCTGCCGGGCGTCGAAGCCGTGGCCCAGACGAGCGGACTGCCCTTCAGCGAAGGTCGCACGAGCCTAAACCTGTTCGCCGTCGATCCCGCTGCCGTGCCGCGCGACGAATCGATCCAGGCCTCGTGGCGCGTGATCGACCCGCATTACTTCGACGTGCTTCGCATCCCGCTGCTGGCCGGTCGCGCCTTCACGGCGGGCGACAAGGACTGGGGAGCGCCCGCCATCATCATCAGTCGCCGACTCGCGGAACGATTCTGGCCGGGCGAAAGCGCCATCGGCAAACGGGTAAATCCCGGCGGGGGCGGCAACCACTACAAGGTCGTGGGTGTCGCCGAGGAGATTCGGCTGCGCGATCTGACCGGAGAAACGGAGATCCCGCAGATGTATTTCCCCCTCGCCCTTTGGGCCGGTTGGCGCAGCCAGGCCTTCGCCCTGCGCACGTCCCTTCCGCCCGAATCCCTGGTGGAGCCGGTGCGGGACGTCGTGCGGCGGATCGATCCGAGCCAGCCCATCTTTGCGGTGAACACCCTCGCCGCGCTTGCCGCGCGCGACCTGCGCTTGCCCCGTCTCAGCACGTGGCTGCTCGGGGTGTTCGCAGCCGTCGCACTGCTGCTCGCCACGGTGGGGCTTTATGCGGTCATGAGTACGAGTGTCACGCAGCGCACGCGAGAGATCGGCGTACGCATGGCTTTGGGAGCAACCCGCAGCACGATCCTGAGCATGATACTGCGGCAGGGCACCTGGCTGATCGTGCTCGGCACGGTCGCTGGCTGCCTGGCCGCCGCCGCGCTCGCGAAGGTCCTGGAGGCCAGTCTCTATCAAACGCCCGCACTCGATCTCCTCGCCTTTTTCGGCGCGGCAGCGACGCTCGTCCTCACCGCCGTCCTGGTCCTCTGCGGTCCGGCGCGGCGAGCTGCCCGCGTCGATCCGGCGGAGGCGCTGCGGAGCGAGTGATTGCCGCCTCGTCTCCCGCGCGTGGACTCTTACGCGGGCGTGGTGTCGATGGCCGCAAAACAGGCTGCCACGGCCAGGAGCGCTTCATGGGCGTCCTCGCCGTCGGCCTCAATCAAAACCGCGGAATTAAGCGTCGCACAAAGCACCACCAGACCAAGGATGCTGGTCGCATCCGAGACGCGCTCGCCCACGCTCAGTCGCACCTGGGACCTGAACCGCTGGGCTGCGCGCGCAATTTTTGAAGCCAGGGTCAAATCGAGGCCTTGCCGCCCCGGCACGCGGACTTGGGTTTTTTCCATGGAGAGAACGGATTGTGCGGGTTCAGACCTTCGGTTCGTTGGGCGGTTCTCCGCCTTTGTCACTTGCAGGTGTTTTTCGAGTACGGCCTTGGCGCTTCACTGTTTCGCGCCCGGCGAACGAAAGCCGCGATATCGGATCATGCACCAGTGAAACAAACCGTAAGCCGCCAGTCCGGCTCCGGCGATGCCCAGCAACCACGCGCCAAACGGCTTCGCCAACAATGAATCCAACGCCTCCGCCATGCCCCCGGTTTCTTCCGGATCTCTCATCCAGGCCGCGCGAAAAAACAACCAAGCCGCCGCTCCGAGCACCACCGCCCGACCGATCATGCCGACCCGGCCCAGCGCCGTCGTCACCGACCGCGCCACCGTCGACATGCGATCGTCGTCATACAGCTCGCGGAACCGCGCCCGCGCAGCGCGAACGAGGTTGACGATCGCGACCGCCGCGATGACCACCCCGACAATCCCGACCAGCACCCGCCCCCAAGGCTGGGCGAGCAGAATCGACGTCATGGACTCAACCCTCTCGTCCTCCTGCTGCTCGGCCCCGCCAATTCCCGCGCCCTGCCAGACGAGTCGTGCCGCCTTCCAGGAGAGCGTCGCGTATACGGACCCGACCACCAAAAAACCACCCCGCAGCACCCGTCCCCAAAGCGTGTCTCCCACCTCATCGGGATCGAGTGCCGCCTGCAGAATCTTCCACAGTGCGAAGGACAGGAATCCCACGGCCAATATGCTCACAAGAATTCCGCCGAAGGCCTTGCCGGCAATCTCCTCCAGCGCCGAACCGATGCTCTCGGCATCGCCTCCCAAACCCGCCGCCAGCATGCAGGCCAAAACTCCGACGACGATGTAGACAAAACCCTGGGCCCAGAAGCCGAACCCGGCGATCACCCGTAGCCAGGGCCGCCAGGAATTTTCGTCGGGCAGGCGCTCCACCCGCGCCGGCTGGACCAAGGTCCGTGCGATCTGCCCTGTCCGTTCGCGGACATTCATGCGATTTGGCGGTTCGTTTGCCTCATGCCAGAGCCATCCAGGTGCCCGCCACCAGCAGGCCGAGCGAGGTGAGCGCCATGGTCGTTGCGGCCACTTTGCGCTGTAGGGGAGAGAGTCGTTTCCAGCGGCGCGATGCGCGCTGCATCCACGGTTGGAGCCAGCGTTCAACGCCGTCCAGACTGCGCGCCACCCACCAGGATTCGCTGGCCAGCAGACCGCCGCCCAGAAGGAAGAAGAGGATGGCCGGCCCGGGGAAAATCGTCAGCACCCCGCCGATGGCGAAGCACGCCAGCCCGGCCACCCAGCGCAGGATGCGTCGCGGATCGATCGGACTCGATCGTTCCCGACTGCGGGATCGGTAGCGGGCCCGAAAGCGCTGACCCGGTTTCCCCTTCGAGTAGGATTTCACGCTCTTCTCGACGACTTCGAACATGCTCCGGCAGATGCAGACCGCGCGCCAAATCCGGCGCGACATGGACCGCGAGGATGCCCATGGCGACGCCACCTCCCACTGTCCGCCCCCGTGATCGCGACTCCGGTCGAAACCCGTGCTTGTTTCGCCAGCGCTCTCTCCCAATAAACCCGTGACCCCTCCACGACGCCCCGCGCGGCGTCATCCTCCCTCCCCTCCATGGCTTCCGAACCCACCACCCCCGACGTCGTCGAATACGAACGCCAACCCGTCCCTCCCTCCGCCCAGAAAGGCCATCGCGCCTTCTGGGGCATGTACGCCGGCGAACACACCGCCGGCACCGAATTCATGATCGGCCCGCTCTTCATCGCCTGGGGCGTCGGTGCCAAGGACCTCCTGCTCGGCCTGCTCGTCGGCAACCTCGTGGCGGTGCTCTTCTGGCGCTTCCTCACCGCCGAGATCGCGACCGGCCTGCGCGAAACCCTCTATTTCAAACTCGAGAAAATCTGCGGCCGCAAACTGGTTACCATCTACAACATCGCCAACGGCATTCTGTTCTGCTTCCTCGCCGGCGCGATGGTCACCGTGTCGGCCACCGCCGTCGGCGTGCCGTTTCCGGATGTGCGCATGCCGGGCTTCAACGACCTGCTCCCCACCGGCTTTGCCTGGACCGCCGTCTGCGTCGTCATCGGCGCCATCATGACCGTCGTGGCGATCAAGGGCTACAACGTCGTCGCCCGGGTCGGCACCCTCGCCGCGCCGTGGATGTTCCTCATCTTCGTCGCCTGTGGTGTCGTCACCCTCAAGCGCCTCGGCTCGGCCGACATCGTCAGCCTCATCGAACCCGCCCCCGGCACGCCGCAGAATCTCGGCTTCTGGGGGGTCGCCTTCTTCTCCGCCTTCTGCAACGCCGCGATGCATATCGGCATGTCCGATCTTTCCGTGCTCCGCTACGCGCGCAAGCCCTCCTCCGGCTGGGCCGCCGCCGCCGGCATGTACCTCGGTCACTACGTGGCCTGGGTCTGCGCCGCCCTCCTGCTGGTTTACTGGACCCGCGCCAAGGGCGCCAGTGCATCGGAAGGCGTGCCGGCCGGCATCATGGTTTACGACGCCGTCGGCTGGGCCGGCATCATCTGCGTGGTCATTGCCGGTTGGACCACCGCCAACCCCACCATCTACCGCGCCGGTCTCGCCTTCCAGGGCGCCCTGCCACGCGCCACCCGCGCCCACGCGACATTGCTGGCCGGTGCCGTCTGCACCATCGCCGGTGTGTTTCCCGCCTTTGCCATGAAGCTCATCGGCTTCGTCGGTCTTTACGGCACCATCCTCGCCCCGGTCGGCGCGGTCATCGTGGTCGACTACTTCCTCGCCAAACGCTGGAACGTAACAAGCGATCCGGCACAGGTTCGCGGCCTATCATTCAATTCCGACGTACTCATCGCGTGGGTGGTCCCGGTCGGCATCGCGATGTGGCTGCACTTCGGCCGCGGCGTCCAGGCGCACTTCCTGCCGCTGCCGTGCTGGATCGCCTGCGGCCTCATCTACGCCGTCCTCACCAAACGCAGTGCCGCCTCCGCCGCGAGCGCCACCGCCTGAACCACCGGCCCCCGCACCATTATGAAAGCCTTCGTCAACCTCATCTCCATCCTCTCCCTCCTCGCCACCGCGGCCGCCCCCCTGCTCTACTACGCCGATCGTCTCGGCGAGGACGGCATGCGCAACCTGCTGGTGATTTCCATGCTCACCTGGTTTGCCAGCGCCTGGTGGCGCGATCGGCAGAATCCCGCCGCCTCCTGAGGCGAGCGGCCGGGCCGAGGCCGCGCACCGGCTCGACCGGTTCGTTTTCCGCTTTCCCGCTTTTGGGAATGCACCATCCCGCACCCGGTCCATCGCCCGCCGTGCGCGTCCGCGGAGAAATTCATTAGCCATCGTTCATCAGCGTCTTACGATGCATCACGGCGGCTGGCACAGGGCGTGCAACAGATCAGGGGCGTCTTCCCACCACCGTGCGCTCCCTGCTTCGTTCCCTCACCAAAAGTCCGGGTTTCACCACGATCGTCGTGATCGTGCTGGCCCTCGGCGTCGGCGCCAACACCGCGATCTTCAGCGTCGTCAATGCGGTGCTGCTGCACCCCTTCCCCTATCCCGACTCCGACCGCATCCTTTTTGTCGGCTCCACCCGCCTGGACCAGGAGGGCACGATGCCGGTCACGTATCCGGATTATCAGGACTGGAGCGCAAGTCCCCGCCAGCATCTCGAGCACCTGGCCTGGGCCAGCAACCGATCGGTCGCGTTGACCGGAACCGGTGAAGCGACCTGGGTGACCAGCGCCTCGGTCACCGCCTCCGCCTGGGATCTGCTCGGCCTGCCGCCCCTGCTCGGACGCACCTTTGCGGCGGCGGAAGACCGGCCGGGAGCGGAGCCGGTGTGCGTGCTGAGCTACTCGACCTGGCAGACGTTCTACGGCGGTGATCCCGCGGTGCTCGAGCGAACCGCGATGCTCGACGGGCGCGCCTATCAGATCATCGGCGTCATGCCGCCGCGCTTCAAATTTTGGGCGGGCGATTTCTGGGTGCCGGCGGGTTTGGAGGCCGATACGGAGTTCATGCGCAACCGCCTGTTCCGGTCAAACACCTGGGTGGTCGCCAAGACCAAGCCGGGCGTTTCGCTCGAGCAGGCCAACGCCGAGTTGAACCTCCTCGCCGCCCAGGTCGCCCGGGCCTATCCCGACACCAATACCGGCGTGGGAGCGAGTGCGCGTCTGCTGAGCGAATCCGTTACCGGCCCCTTCCGCCAACCGCTCGTCGTACTCCTGATCGCCGTCGCCTGCGTGCTGCTCATCGCCTGCGCCAACGTCGCCAACCTCCTGCTCGCGCAGACCGCCTCCCGCCAGCGCGAATTTGCCATCCGGGTCGCTCTGGGCGCGAGTCGCACCCAACTCATTCGCCAGACCCTGGGCGAGTGCCTCCCCCTCACGCTGCTGGGCGGCTTCGCCGGCATCCTCTGCGGCGCCTGGGCCTTGCCGGCGATCCTTTCGATCCTCCCGGCCGACGCCGTGCCGGCCGAAGCCCAGATCGAGGTCAACCTGCCCGTCATGTTCGCCTCCCTGGGCTTCGTCACCCTTACGATGCTCGCATTCGGCCTGTTCCCGGCCTTCACCGGCTCCCGGCCGCAGCTCGCCGAGAACCTTCAGGAGGGAGCCAAGGGCACCACCAACCGGCGCACGGCCCGCATCCGCGCCACGCTGATCGTCGCCGAAGTGACGCTGTCACTCACCCTCCTGATCGGCGCGGGCTTGCTCATTCGCAGCCTCGGCCGCTTGAGCGGCGTGCATCCCGGTTTCGATGCCTCGCAGCTGTTGCTCGCCCAGATCCAGTTGCCGGATTCCCGCTACACCACCGGCGTCCAATCGACCCAATTCTATCAGCGCCTGCTCGAGGACCTGCGCCGTGTACCCGGCGCTCGCCATGTCGGTGCCACCACCAATCCGCCCTTCCTCAACGGCTCGGGGCTTTCCCTGCTGGTCGAGGGTCGCAGCTACGGCTCGCTCGACGATCTTGAAGGCGTGCAGTTCGCCGGCGTACTGGGTGACTACTTCGCGGCGCAGGGCCTGCAGTTGGTCAAGGGACGCCTGTTCACCGAAGCCGACCAGGCCGGTTCCCAACCGGTCATTATTCTCAATGAAGCGACCGTCGATCGCTTCCTTCCCGACGTGGATCCCCTGGGCCAGCGCGTGATGATCGGCCTGCCGGAAAACCTCGTGAAGCCCGGTATGATTCCCGCCGAATTCGCCTCCGCCCATTGGGCCACCGTCGTCGGGATCGTGCGCAGCTCCCGCCACTTCGGCCTGCAAAGCGAACCCACCCGCATCGCCTACCAGCCGGTCGAGCAGATGTGGGAAGCCACGCTTTTTCGCAACGACATGACGGCGTTCATCCGCACCGCCGCCGACCCGCTCGCCGCGGCGCCCTCGGTCCGCGCCACGCTTTCCGCGATCGATCCCGATCTCCCGCTCAGCCGTATCACCACGATGGAGACGGTGATCGGCGATACGCTGCGTCCCTCCCGCTTCAACACTGTCCTGCTGGGGTTGTTCGCCGGCATCGCCCTCATGCTGGCCGTGGTCGGAATCTACGGCGTGGTGGCCTGGAACGTCACTCAACGCACCCGCGAGATCGGCATCCGGCAGGCGCTCGGCGCCCAGCGCCGCGATGTGCTGCGTCTCGTCGTCGGCCAGGGAATGGGCGTCGTGCTCATCGGTGTGGGGCTGGGTTTGCTGACTTCCTTGGCCGTCGCTCGCGGACTGCAGAGCCTGCTTTTCGAAGTGAGCGCCTTCGACCCGTGGACCTTTGCCCTGGTCGGCATGCTGCTCGGCGCCATCGCGCTGCTCGCCTGCCTCCTCCCGGCTCTACGCGCCGCGCGCGTGAGTCCGCTCGAAGCCCTCCGCGCCGACTGATTTCCCCGCCTTTCACTCCTCCCTCTCCCTCCTCCCTTCCTTGATGCGCCTCGCCCTCCGCTCCCTGCTCAAAGCACCCGGTTTCACCCTCGTGGCGGTTCTCACCATCGCCGTGGGCATTGCCGCCAACACGGTCCTGTTCAGCGTCTTTAACACGGTCGTGCTCCGTCCGCTGGATTTTCCCGCCTCCCATCGCCTCGTGCGCGCCTGGATCGACGACCCGTCCGGCAACTTCTTCGCTCCCGCCGCCTCCTGGCCGAAGTACGTTCACTATCGCGACCAAGCCCAATCCTACGAAGCCATCGCCGCCTCCGCCTTCCACAACGCCACTCTCACCAACCAGGGCGACGCCGAGCAGCTCAACGGACTCACGGTCACGTCGAACTTTCTCGGGGTGCACGGTCTGCGCGTCGCGCGCGGTCGCGATTTCGACGCCGCCGATGACGTCGTGGGCGGCCCGAACCACGTCATCATCACGCACGAACTCTGGCAAAACCGTCTGGGCGGTCGCGAGGACATCGTCGGCACGATCATCGATCTCAACGGTGTGCCCAACGAAATCATCGGCGTGCTCCCGCCGTCATTGCCCTTCCCCTACAACCAGACGCAATACCTGCTCCCGCGTCCCGACGAACAGGCCGGCATTCCCCTCCAACAGGTCCACAACGGCGGCGCGATCTACCTGCAGCTTACCGCCCGGCTCGCACCGGACGCGACGCTCGAACAGGCCGACGCCGAGCTGCACACCCTCTCCGCCGCCTACAACGCCGAACACCCCGCGCGCATGGATGCCAACAGCGGTCACTTGCTGCGTTTCTATGCCGACGAGTTGGTGGGCAACACACGTCCCACCTTCTACGTACTGCTCGCGGCCTGCGCCTTCGTGCTGCTCATTGCCTGCGCCAACATCGCCTCGCTCTTCCTCGGGCGCCTCTCCGCCCGCCACAAGGAAATCGCCGTGCGCCTCTCCCTCGGCGCGACCCGCCGGGACATCATCCGACAATTCCTCACCGAAAGCCTCGTCTTCTCCCTCGTCGCCGGCGTGCTCGGCATGCTCATCAGCCTCTGGGCCATTTCCGCCGTCGGCAGCCTCGCGGCCAATCAACTGCCCCGGGCCAACGAGATCAGCTTCGACGCCGCGGCGTTGATCTTCTCGCTCGCCGCCGCCGGGCTGACCGCCGTGCTCGTCGGCTTCGTCCCGGCCTGGCAGGCTTCACGGGCCGATCTCACCGAAGCACTCAAGGACACCGCCCGCTCCGACGGCGGCGGCAACGCCGGTCGGCGCTTCCGCGCCGGTCTCATCGTGACCGAGGTCACCCTGTCGGTCACGCTCCTGGTCGGCGCCGGCCTGCTCATGACCAGTTTCTGGAAACTGCTCACGACCGACGCCGGCTTCGACGCCACCGGAGTCGCCGCCGCCTTCGTCAATCTGCCCCAGCAACGCTACGACACCCCGGAAAAGCGCATCGCATTTTACCAGGCCGTGAGTGCCGAACTTACCCGTCAGCCCGCGATCACCCATGCCTCGCCCATCGTCGGCCTGCCCCTTTCCGGCTTCACTCCGATCTCTCCCTACACCGTGGGCGGCACCCCTGTGCTGCCCTTGCCTCAGCGTCCGTTGGTCGGCTTCCGCATTGCCGGGCCCGACTACCGTGACCTCATCGGTCTCACCCTGCTGGAAGGCCGTTGGTTTGCCGAAACCGACACGCTGGGCTCCCCGCCGGTTCTCGTCATCAACCAGACCTTTGCCCGCAAGATCTTTCCCGGCGAGAGCGCCATCGGCAAAACCATCCTCACCGGCCCCAACGGCGACATCGTCAATGAAATCGTGGGCGTGATCGCCGACGTGAAGACCACCGGTCTCAACCAGACCGCGCCCGACGAAATGTATTTCTGCGCCGCCCAGCGGGCCAACAACGGCATGGGCTTCGCCGTCCGCACCACCGGCGACCCCGTGGCCATGCAGGCCGCCCTGCGCAGCGCGCTCAAAGCCGTCGATCCCACCATCGCGCTGTCCTTCTTTCAGACGATGGAGCAGATCACGCTCAACTCGCTCGGCGTGCAGCGCGTCGCCGCCTGGCTCATCGGCTGCTTCTCCGCCATCGCCTTCCTGCTCGCCATCGTCGGCCTGTATTCAGTCCTTGCCTACAACGTCACCCAGCGCACGGCCGAGATCGGCATCCGCATGGCGCTCGGCGCCCTTCCCGGCCACGTCATCGGCATGGTCCTGCGCCAGGGACTGCTGCTGGTGGCCATCGGCGTGGGCGCGGGTTTGATCATCGCTTCGCTCGCGGGCCAGCTCATCCGCTCACAGCTCTACGGGGTCGAGTCGCTCGACCTCGCGATCTATTCGGCGGTCGCCGTGACCTTCGCCGCCGTGGCCACGCTCGCCTGCCTGCTCCCGGCCCGGCGTGCCGCCAAAGTCGACCCCATGACCGCCCTGCGCTCCGAATGAAATCCCCCCTCCTCGCGCTCCTGACGGCCTCGGCCACCGCGCTGTTCGCCGATCCCGCCGGCGACGCCGCCGCGGCCCGCTTGCTCGAGGCCATGGGCGGCGCCGAAGCCTGGGCCGCCGTCGATGCGGTCATCGTCGAAGCCACCCACTGGGAAATGCGCGAGCCGGTGCGCTACGCCAACCGCATCGTCAACGACTTCAATGCCCCGCGCGTACGCTTCGAGGCGCATGCCGGCGACTGGCACCGCTGGGAACTCGTCGACGGCGATCGCGCGACCCAGCGGCGCGACAACGAGCCCATCGCCGCGGCCGACGCCGAGCGCGCCGAAGGCAACCGCCACTGGTGGCGCAGCAATGTCTACCGCACGCTGCAGCGCCTGGCCCGCCGCGACGACACGCTCTTCTGCCTCGCTCCGACCGCGGACCTGCTCGAAGTGCACGACGAGACCGGACGATTGAACTGGTTCCGTCTCAACCCCCGTGGCGAGCCCGTGCAGTTCGGCACCGGCGAGGTCGGCACCGGCACGATCTTTGGTCCGCTCGCCGAGCACCCCGCGGGCGTCCGCTACCCCGCCTGGGGCGCGAACGCCGACGGCACCTGGCGCTACACCATCCAACGGTTCGTCGTGAATCCGCGGCTGTCCGACGACGACTTCGATCTCCCGTCTCCGCCCGCCGCTCCCGCTCCTTCCCAACCCTGATGCGTCACCTCTGCCAAAGCCTGCGGCGCCACGCGCTCCTCAACGCCACCATCGTCGCCACGCTCGCGCTCGCCTTGTCGGCCGCGGTGGTAGTGACCGGTCTCATCGACACCTTCCTGCTCGCACCGCTGCCCCATCTCGAGGACCGCGGCGTCATGCTCATCGAGGAATACGACTTGTCCGATGGTCCCAACTCGCGCGGACGCATCAGTTGGGACAGCGCCCTCGATCTTCGCCGCGAAGCCAAGTCCTTTTCTTCGCTCGCGCTCGTGACCAACGCCGCCTCCACGGTGCATGGCAACGATGCCACCGAGGTCGCCTATGTCCCGCAGGTGAGCCCGGAATTCTTTACGCTGCTCGGGGTGAAACCCGCACTCGGAGAAATCATCACGCCGCAGAACGCCGAGGTCGCCGGCGAGCCGGCTCTCGTGCTGAGCGATTCACTGTGGCGCCGGCGTTTCGCGAGCGATCCCGCCGTACTCGGTCGCAGTGTGCGGCTCGACGACCGCAATGCCCGCGTGGTCGGCGTGCTGCCGCCGGGCTTTGAGCTCCCTTCGCTGGGCAACGGCCAGCAGGCCTGGCTGAGCTGGCATCCCGAGCAGCAGCCGCCGCAGGGACGGGAAGCGACGCGTCATTACCTGTTCGCCAAACTCGCGCGCGGCGTCTCGCCGCGGCAGGCGCTCACCGAGATCCACCACTTCGGCAACCTTCTGGCCCAAACGTATCCAGAAACCAACGCCAGCCGCGGGCTGCATGCGACTCCGCTGCGCGACAATCTGCTCGGACCGTTCCGCCAGGTCCTGTGGATGTTGCTGGCGATGTCGGTGCTGGTGTTGCTCGCCGCCTGCCTCAACAGCGGTGCGCTGCTGCTGGCCCAGGCCCTGCGTCGCCGCCGGGAGTTTGCCGTGCGCCTGGCGCTCGGCGCCCGGCCGGGTCGGCTCCTGCGCATGTTCTGGGGCGAAAACCTCGCCCTCACCGCTCTCGCGGCGACGATCTCCCTGCTGCTCTCCGCATGGATCGCGCCCGCGCTGGTCGCGTTGGTGCCCGCGGGCAACGGCACCGGCGGCTTCGCCGAGCCGGGCCTGCGCTGGATGTCGTGGGGACTCGCCGTGGGGGCGGCCGTGCTGGGGGCGTTGCTTTTCGGCCTGATGCCCTGGTTCATCGCCCGCCGACTGCCCATTGACGGCACCTTGCGCGGCGGAGGTCGGGTGAGCAGCCACGGCTTCGCCGGCCGCCTGAGCCGCTGGCTGGTTACCGGGCAGATCGCCTTGGCGCTGGCCCTCGCCACCGGCGCGGCGTTGTTGGTGCGCAGCAGCCGCGAGCTCAGCCAGGTCGACTACGGCTTTCCCACCGCCGAACTGTTTCAGTTCCGCGTCGGACTGCGTTCCGCCCCCTATCGCGATCCGCTCGCCCGGCAGCGTTTCTTCGAAAACGCCCGCGCGGAGATCGCGGCCTTGCCCGGTGTGGCAGCGGCCAGCCTCGCCAGTTTCAGTTACCCGTCGCCGCCGGTCACCTACAATCCCTTCGTGCAGGAAGGTGACGGTCTCGATCTGCGGGAGTCGCCCAAGCAGGCCAACCTCGAACCGGTCTCACCCGAGTTCCTGCAGACTCACGACCTGCGTTTGCTGCACGGCCGCTTCATTGCCGACACCGACACGGCCGATCACCCGCGCGTCGCCGTGATCAGCGCCGCCCTGGCCGAACGCCACTGGCCGGGTCGCATCGCCGTGGGGGAGCGCGTCAAACTGCAGGGCCTGCCGGACGAGTGGGTCACGATCGTCGGGGTTGTTTCCGATCGGCGGAGCGCCGGACATCAGCCGCGGGTGATCGACAGCTTCATGGTGCCGATGGCGCAGGCCACGCCGATGTCGACCGCAGTTTTCGTGCGCTATCACACCGCCCCGCCGGCGTTCTCCACCCTGCAGCGCGCGGTTTGGGCGCTCGATCCGGATGTTTCCCTTTTCTTCGAGAGTCAGGTCGCTGCGTTTTACGCCGACTCGGCCTGGCAGCAGCGCTTCAGCCTCGTGCTCATCGTCGCCTTCGCGGTGCTGGCCGTGACGCTGTGCGCCACCGGGCTGTATGCGCTGTTGGCGTTTCTGGTTGCGACTCGCACGCGTGAACTCGGTGTCCGTTCCGCCCTCGGCGCGAGTGCGGCCGACCTGCGGGGTCACGTGCTGCGCGATGCTCTGGCCATGATCGGTCCCGGCCTGGCGCTCGGGTTGCTGCTGGCGTTTGCCGCCGCCCGGGGCGTGTCCGGTTTGCTCTACAACGTACCCCGTTTCTCGCCGCTGGTGTTCGGCGCCACGGGTGCGCTGCTCACTTTCGTCTGCCTGCTGGCGGCGTGGTTGCCAGCCCATCGCGCGACCCGCGTCGATCCCGCCCTCGCCCTTCGCTCCGAATAACCGCCTCAAAATGATCAACGACCTCCGCCTCGCCCTCCGCTCGCTTTGCA
The DNA here is from genome assembly GCA_965652375.1 of uncultured Opitutus sp. Taxonomy (GTDB): domain Bacteria; phylum Verrucomicrobiota; class Verrucomicrobiia; order Opitutales; family Opitutaceae; genus Actomonas. The sequence goes on along the minus strand of CBFGUO010000005.1, from coordinate 129,375 downwards.
AATCCCCCGGCTTCGCCGCCGTTGCCATCGCCACGCTGGCACTCTGCATCGGTGCCAACAGCGCGATCTTCACCGTCGTCAACAGTGTGCTGCTGCGGCCGCTGCCCTACCCCGACGCCGATCGACTGGTGCAGGTCTACAACAGCTACCCCAAGAGCGACCTCGAGTACGCCGGCGTGTCGATCCCCGACTACCTCGACCGGATGGAACGTGCACCCTCGCTGGAGGACGGCGCCGTTTACACCTGGGAAAGCATCAACCTGGCCGGCGACGACCAGCCGACGCGCGTGGTGGGCGTGCGCGCCACACCCAGCCTGTTCACCACGCTGCAGACCCGCGCGGCGGTCGGCCGGGTGTTTGCTCCGCCCGAGGCCGAGATCGGTCAGGACCATGTGGTCGTGCTCAGCCACGGGCTGTGGCAGGAGAATTTTGGCGGTCGCGCCGACGCCATCGGACAGATCCTTCGCCTCGATGGCGTGCCGCATGAAGTCATCGGGGTGATGCCGGAGTCCTTCGAGTTTCCCGCTCCGCACGTGAAGCTCTGGACTCCCTTTGCGTTCACCGACGACCAGAAAAGCTTCAACGAACGGGGCAACGAATACTCCGAAATGATCGCGCGCCTCAAACCGGGCGCGACCGCGGCCATGCTCACCGCCGAGTGCGCGACCATCATCGATCAAAACCTGCAGCAGGCGGAACAGTTTCGCCCCTTCGTCGAGTCCACCGGCTTCACCGGCATCGCGAAGCCCCTCCTCGACCAGACGGTCGGTGACGTCCGCTCCATGCTCTGGATGCTCCAGGCCGGCGTCGTCGCGGCGCTGCTCATCGGCTGCGCCAACGTGGCCAACCTGCTGCTCACGCGAGCCCTCGCCCGCCAGCGCGACATGGCGATCCGCACCGCGCTCGGGGCCAGCCGGTGGAGCATCGTCCGCCAGCTCCTGGTGGAAAGCCTCGTGCTGTTTATGCTCGGTGGCGCGCTCGGCCTGCTCGTCGCGCTGTGGTCGCTGGAAGGCATGGATGCGCTGGGCGTGAGTGATCTGCCGCGCGGTGAAAGCGTGTCGCTCGACCTGCCGGTGTTCCTCTTCACCTTCGGCTGCGCGGTGGGAACGGGTCTGTTGTTCGGATTGTTTCCGGCCCTGCAGGCCTCGCGCAGCGATGCCGGCGAGGCACTCAAGGCCGCCGGGGCGCGCGTCACCGCCGGTGGCCGCCAGCGCCTGCTGCGCAATGCCCTGGTCGTGACGGAGGTGGCCCTCTCGCTCATGTTGCTCGCCACCACCGTGCTGCTCATGCGCAGCTTCCATCGCCTGCAGGCCCAATCACCGGGCTTCGACCCCGAGTCGGTCATGACCGCACGATTCACGCTGGCCGACCAGGCGTATCCGGAGGACGACCAGCGGCGCTCCTTCGTCGAACGCCTGACCGCCGAGGTGGTCGCCCTGCCCGGCGTCGTCGACACGGCCATGACCAGCAGCATCCCCTTTGGCTATAACAATTCCCAGGGGACCTACCGCATCGAGGGTCGCGAGGTGCCGGAGGGTCAGGCGCCGCCGCACGGACAAATTCGCTCCGTGACTCCCGGCTTTTTCACGACGCTCGGCGTTCCGTTGCTGCAGGGCCGGGCCTTCACTCCTCAGGACGGTGCCGATACGGAACCCGTCGTCATCATCGACCGCGTGTTGGCCGATCGCTACTGGCCCGGAGAAAGTCCCATTGGCCAACGGATCTATTTTGGCGCCAACCAGCCGGAAAACATGCGCACCATTGTGGGTGTGGTCGCCGCCGTGAAACACCAGGGGCTCGACGACCCCGTGCGCAAGGAAACCATTTATTATCCCTTCACGCAGCGGCCCGTCGCCGGCATGTCCCTGGTCGTGCGCACCGCCGTGCCGCCCGAATCCCTTACCGAGGCCGTGCGGGCGGCGGTGCTGCGCACCGATCCGAACCTGCCGCTCTACGACGTGCAGACCCTTGCCGGACGCATCGATGCCTCGCTGCAGACCCGTCGCACGCCTATGCTGTTGCTGGCCTTGTTCAGCGGTATGGCCCTTCTGCTGGCCGCCCTCGGCGTCTACGGCGTACTCGCCTTCAGCGTGGGGCAACGCACCCAGGAGATTGGCATTCGCATGGCCCTCGGCGCCGCCGCCCGCGACGTGCTGCAGCTCGTCCTCCGGCAAGGCGGCCGCCTTATTGTGCTCGGCCTCGCGGTGGGAATCGCCGGCTATCTCGCGGTCAGCCGACTGCTGCAGTCTCTCGTTTATGAAGTCTCGCCGCTCGACCCCTTCTCCGTCGCCGCCGCGGCCGCGACCCTCTGCCTCGTCGGCCTGGCGGCCTGCTTCCTGCCCGCCCGTCGCGCGGCGCGGGTGGATCCCATGGTCGCGCTGCGTGACGAGTAGAATCGCCCCCGAGAGGGCCGCGGCGGATTGAACAACCGCCGCGGCCCGCGGTCGAAGGGGCGATCATGCGCCTGCCCCGATTCTCCCTCCTCGCCTGCGTCCTGCTGGCTGCGCTGCCGCTCCGCGCGGTTTCCGATCATCTGCCCTACGCCCTGGAACAACTGCCCGGCAATGGTCCGGCCGCTTTTGCCAAGATTCTCATGCCGCGCTTCCCCGAAGAAGCCCGGCGGCTTGGTTCCGCGCTTGAAGGCGCCACCGAAAATGCCGGCGACCTGCTCGATTCGGAGATCGTGGTCCGGACCCGCGTCACCTCCCGGCTCACCCGCATCGTGATCGCCCTTCACTATGAGCAACGGCCGGTTTTCCTGCGGATCGACCGCTACACCAACGAAAGCGAGGAGCTGTTTCTCAATGCCAGGGTCCTGCGCGATCTCGACGCCCTGATACCCGACGACGAGTTGCTGGAAGACCTCCGTTAACCGGCGGGCAGCATCGCCAGTCGGCGGTGAGCCTCCGTCACCCGTCCCACCCAGCGCGGCGGCACGCGTGCCTCGGCGGCAAACTCGGGCCAGCGGACCAGCGCCGCGTCGATCTCCTGCCAGATCGCCTCGATCGCCCCGGGTTTGCCCAAACGGAAGCGGCGCGCGACCGCCAACAGGTCGTCGCGTCTGAACCCGTCGCGCTTCCCGTTGATCGTCATTTGATGCCGGCTCGTCCATTCCCCGGCCGGATTGTAGGCAAAGGTAACGTCATAGGCCGGCGCCAGGCTCCAGCGACCCGCCCGGTCCATGAGGAAGGCGATGTTCTTGGTGTGGTCGTCCTGGTTGCGCGCCATGACATTGAAGACCATGCGCCGGTAAAGCTGACGCAGCTCATCGAGGCCGCAGCCGAGCCGCTGCGCGACCTCCAGCGCCTGCTCGTAACTGTAGGCACCGGCCTGGTTGAAATCGTAGTGCGCGACCCCGCAGAGCGACTGCATGAAGCGCTTGCCGCCGTCGGCGGTGCGGTCGAAGCGGCGCGTGATGAAATGCGCCCGGCCGTTCTCCTCCAGGAGACGGCACTCGCTCATGGCGACGCCCGCCGCCCGCGCCATGAGGTGGTAGGCGTATTCGATCCGTCCATACCCCTTGGGATCGGCGAGTTCCTTGTCGCGATTGTGCTCCACACCGTCGAACTTGAGCAGCCAGTAACCGAAGCCCGCGGGCGCACGCACCTGGCCCGAACGCACCTCGCCGGTGGCTTCGTTCCAGGCGATGATGGCCTTGGCCCGCGCGCCGCCGGCCGAGGTGCCCACGCGCAGGATGTCGCGCAAGGCCTCCCGTGCCGTCGCATCATCGGCCTCACCGAGCTGCGTTTCCAACCCGGCGCGATCGGCCAGGACCTCCGAGGCGAGCTCCACCAACGCGTCGATCTCCACCCGCGCCGACGCCTCGCGCCCGCGGCGCAGCGCCGGGCGGAACTCCAGCGCGCCCATGCCGCGCGTGCCGAGGTAGCAGAGCCGCTCGATCGGCGAAAAGCTGCCCGGTTCGCGGCCAGCTCGAGTGAGCCACTGGTCGATCAGGAGATTGCCAAACTTGTCGGGCAGGCAGTCCGCCAGCAGACCCGGGAGGCCGTGAAACGACACGCGAGCGAGATTAGGAAAGCTGAACACCGCCGGACCGAGCGGCATCGTCAGCGGCGCCACCTCGATGCGGCTGGCTTGAAACTCCCGGGTGTATTGAAAGGCCCCGAGCTCACGTTCGCGATCCCAGGCCACCGCCCCGATGGCACGGCCCCACAAGATGACGTCGGCGATTTCGACTTGGTCCATGAGCACAGGTGTCAGTTCAGCGTCGGCCCCGGTCGGGCAAGGCACTCACTCCTTCCAGGTCCAGCCGCCCGCCGACTCCTCTGCGGCCGGGGCCTCCTGGCCGCGCACGCCGCTGGCGCGCTGGCGGTACCTGCCCTTTAACTTCGCCAGTTCGATCGGACTTGGCGGCGGCTCGGGCAGGAAGAGGTCGACCTGATCCAGGCAGCCCAATGCCCGAAGCAGCGACAGCCAGGTGTCCATCGAGGCGGAAGCCCCGGCCTCCAGCCCGCGCACGGTTCGCGGCGCCACGCCGGCCCGCTCCGCCAATTGCTGCTGCGTGAGGTTCTGATTAAGCCGCTGGCGGCGCAGGCGGTCCCCCAATTTACGCAAGAGGGCGTCATTGCCGGTTTGATTACTTTTCATTGTAGGTAAATTTATGCCGTCTTAGCCCGATTTTCAAAATTATCGGCAATCTTCCGCCTCTAATCAAATATTTTGTCGGCCTTCAAAAGGCATTTTTCATCCGCTTATCGAACTATCTCGTTATTATAGGCATATTTTTGCCTTTTGCTTAGGATAAGGGAAAGGAGCCCGGCTGCGGTGCCACCGTTTCTCCACTGGATCGGGGACCGGCATGTCGGGACAGCGTCAGGATCCACCCTTGCCCGGCCCGCCCCAGCGCTTCAGTTCGCTTGCGGTTCCCTGGCGAAGCTGCTGCAACGAGGCACCTTGCGCGGCGAGCCCTCCAGCTTCCCCCCCACCCATCGTCCCGCCGTGCTTTTCGCTGCGGTCTGGCTGCTCACCCTGGTCGGGCTCACGCTGCTTCCCTCCTCCACCACCCGGCTCATGACCTGGCCCTTCGCCGCCATCGTCTGGCTGTGGTGGCTCGTCCCGGTGGTTATCGTCTTTGCCCGATGGCGTCGCCTGCCGCCCCTCGACCCGCCTCTCGCCGCCGCTGGCGCCGCGTTGCTGCTTGCCGGTGGCGCATCCGCGACCTTGGCGCCCCTGGCCCAACTGCTCGCCCCTCACCTCTGGCCGGTCGCGGGCTTCGCAGCGATGCTGTTGCTGGCCGCCGGACCCAGCCCGATCCGTGAGGCCCTTCCCCGGATTGTTCCGGTCATGGCCGCGGTGCTTTCCTGCGTGAGTCTTGTCGGTCTGCTTCTGACCCACGGTCATCTCGCCTCGATTTGGCAGACCCGCAACGACTACCCCTTCGGTCACAGTGTCACCACGGCCGGCGCCTTGCTGATCGGTCTGCCCTGGTTGGTTTTGAGCCTCGTCACCGCCAGACGTCCCCTGCCGCGCCTCGTCTGGTCGATCACCCTACTGATCGCACTCGTCGCGCTCGCCGCGACGTCCAGCCGTGCCGCCGTGGGCGTGGCCGGCGGCGGAGTCGTTGCCGCCACGGCCTGGGCCGTCCGATCGGCCCCGTGGTCTCGTTTCCGCAAGGTCCTGATCGCCGCGATCGCCCTCGGGCTGGTCGCCGCCGGGATCCTCAGCAATGAGCGCCTGCGGGATCTGGTGTTGCATCGCCAGTGGAGCGGGATCGCTGCCGCGAGCAACGACCAGCGTCTGGCGATGATCGAGGCCGGCGGACTCCTGTGGCAACGGCATCCATGGACCGGATACGGTCCCGGCAGTGTTCCCTACGCCTACCCTCTGGTGCGGACGCAACTGGGCAGCACGATCGACAGCGTTCTTCAACTGCACTCCACCCCGATCCATTACGCCGCCACCCTTGGCCTGGCGGGCAGCGTCGCCGCACTCTTGGGCCTGACGTGGTTCCTTCTCGCCTGCCGACGACTGTATTCATTTCCCGGCGACACCGGCGACGGACGGTTCGTTCGGATTGCGGCTGCATTCAGTCTCGGGCTCTACGGGCTCTTTGCCCTCACCGACTACCAGCTCGATCAACCTTGGCTCGCGGCGTTTCTAGCCTTCAACGCGAGCATCCTGGCTCGCCCGCGGCCGCTGAAGAGCCGGATGGTTGGCCCGCCTGCCCTCGTTGTTGCGCTGCTGAGCTTCGCCGCCCTGGCCCTCGCCCTCCCCCGCACCGTTCGCGATCTTCGCGCCCGACAAGTCTATGACCGCGCCCTGGCCAGCTCCAGTGAGTCGGCCGCGTTGGACGGTTTTGCCGCTGCCGCCGCCGTCAATCCGTGGGATCCCTACTACCGCCACCAGGAGGCGAGTCTGGCTTTCCAACTTAGTCTGAACGCAGCCGACGCCGCGACTCGCAACACGCTGCGGCAGCGTGCCCGCCAGGCGCTCGAAGCCACGCTGCAGGCGGGACCTCCGCCGGAATACGCCACTCTCAACCTCGGCTGGATGGATCTGGAGGACGGCCGCCCCGGCGCCGCCCTGCAGATGTTTCAGGCGGCTCGGCTCTTTGCCCCGAACCGTCAGGATCTGCTGCTCGGTACCGCATTGGCTGAGAATGCTCTCGGTCGGACCGACGCCGCCGCCCATACCCTGGCGATCGCCTTGCTGCATGACCCGACTGACGTCGCGACCCCACTTTGGAGCGATCCCTCCGCGCGGCGACTGCGCGATCTTGCCCGCGCCTGGCTCGCCACCCGCACCCGAAGCCTGGCGGCGCTTCATCCGGATATCGCCGCCCGCCTCGAGCGGATCGAATTCATCGCCGATCGATTCGACCGTCGCGATCCCGCTGCGCCGACTTCGCCGCCTTTTGTTCGCCGCCGCGACGGATATCCGGTTCTCGCCTATCATCCCGACGGACCGGCACCGGTCGATTTCCAGATTGTTGTTCCGCCGCCGCTCGATCTGGGTCTGCCTGCTTCCGCGCAGCCGGGCATCAACCTCGGGTTGCCCGCCCCCGTCCTCATCCATTTGCTCGAAAACCCGCCCCCGCCGGATGCCGAGAAGTAGTCACACCTTTAATCGGTTTAGAAGCCACCTGCTGCCCGCCACGCTGGTGCTGGGTGACACGCTCGTCTCGTTCGGCGGCCTGTCGGCGGGCTATTGGCTGCGCTACGTGTCGCCCGTCGGTCGACTGGGTATCGCTGTACCCGACGCCACCTACGTCGGTTACCTGCCGCTGTTGCTCCTGGGCGCGGCCTTTCTCATCGCCGCCTACGCCCACCTCGATCTCTACGAAGAGCGCCTGCTCCTGCGAAAGTTCCAGAGCCTCAACCTCATCATCAAGGCAACCACCTTCTGGCTCGCGGCCTACCTCAGCCTCTCGCTCGTGCTGAAATTCGACCCGCCCATCTCCCGTCTGTTTGTCACGCTGGCCTATGGGTGCGTCATCACGATGATGACCGTGTGGCGGTCCTTGTTTTATGCCGCACTCACCCGACCGACGCTGAGCGAGCGGGTCCGGCAGCGCACTGCTATTCTCGGTTACAACGACAGCTCCCGCGTCCTTGCCCAGGAACTGCTGGCCACCTCGCTGCATCCGCTTCGCTACTGTGGCACCATCCCCCTGCCGGGCGATCCCGCGCCGCCCGCCGGCGAAGCGCTGGGCCGCATCGGCGACATCGCTGCTGCGCTGCAGGAACATCGCATCGACGTGCTCATCGCCTCCCGCACCGACCTACCGCCCGCGGTGCTGAACGAGGCCACCATCGCCTGTGAGAACCACTACGTCGAATGGAAGGTGATCCCCTCCTCGTTCCAAATCATGCTCAGCAGCCTGCGCCTGCAGACCATCGGCCGCGTGCCCGTGCTCGGCGTCGAATCACTCGCGCTGCACCGGCTCTTCAACCGCGGACTCAAGCGCCTCGTCGACTTGGGCGGAGCCGCGGTCGGACTCCTGGTTTCGCTGCCCGTCATCGGAGTGCTTGCGATACTCGTTCGCCGGGAATCACCCGGGGCTCCGGTGCTGTTTCGCCAGGAACGCATCGGCGCGCGTCACCAAGCCTTCACCATGCTCAAGCTGCGGAGTATGCGGACCGGTGCCGATCTTCGCGACGGTGATCGCCAAAGCACTGCCCGCAACGATCCGCGCATGCTGCGCATCGGCGCCTTCATGCGTCGATGGAATCTCGACGAGCTGCCCCAGTTTTGGAACGTGCTCAAGGGCGACATGAGCCTCGTCGGTCCCCGCCCCGAACGCACGCGCCACGTCGATCAACTCTCGACCTCCATCCCGCACTACCTGCCCCGCCATCTCGTCAAACCCGGAATGACCGGATGGGCTCAGGTCAACGGTCTGCGGGGCGATTGCTCGATCGAACAACGCATCCAGCACGACATTTATTACATCGAAAACTGGTCATTGTGGATGGACCTGCAGATCATCGCGCTCACGTTCGCCCGGTGGACGCACGGTGCCTACTGAGCCACCATAGCGCGGCCCCCCACACCGCGACCGCCACGGCGATCAGTCCGGTCGTCCAGCCCTCCCCGCCAGTGACTCGCGCCCAACGCGACAGACGGGGCATCTCATCGTCCGCCGTGCGAGGATCCGCCCAAATGGAGAACGCAACCACGTCGCGCACGACCGGGTCGCGCAACCACGTCACGAGGCGGTCACCGTCGGGATAGCCGGTAAGCATGACCGGCTGACCCGACAGCAGTCCCGGGTCATCGCTCACCCAAAACGCCCGCAGCCGTTGCGCCTGTGCCTCGGATCGAGCCGCCCAGGAAGGCAGCGCTGTGCGCCCCAATCGCCACCCTTCAACGGCGGCCCCGACCACCACAAGGGCCACCCACGCTGCGAAAAGCAACCGCCCCACTCTCCGCCGCGTCGTGGCGACGGATCCGAGCAGCGAGACTGCCGCCGCGCCACCGGCCAACAAGCCGACGATCAACAGGCCCGTGTAACGCGAAGTCGGTCCGGTCGCCGCCAACGGTACGCCCCGGCTTGCCACCAACGCCAGCAGTTGCAGCACCGCCCAGGCGGCGGCAAACGTGGTGACCTCGACCATCGGCGCGGCCGGATCACCGGCACCGCCGACTCCGCCGCGCAGCCCCCGGACCAGCCACCATCCCACCGGCCACCACAGCACGATCCCGATCCAGCCCACGTCGCGCCACGGCCAGCTCAGGCAACGCAGCATCGCCATGCATGCGGTGCCGAGGTCGTCCGGCCGCAGCATCGCATGCCCCGCCACGACCGTGCGCGTCAGGAGCAATCCGCCCACCGCGAGCATTCCCAGCAGCAGCAACCCTTGCGCCTCCCTTTCGCGCGGCCAGACAGTACGATGCCGACAGAGCACCGTGAGGACGAGCGCCGCCCCCGCCAGTCCTCCCGATCCCATCGCCAGGAGCGAAACCATGAGGCCGGCCGCAACCACACTCACCTTTTTCCACGAAGCGTGGCATGACAGCCCCAGTGCCACCAACCCGCCGCCCCACAACAACCAGGCGAACTGGTTCTGAAATCCCCAGAGGAGGTTTTCGTAGCCGAACGGCAACGCCCCCGCCAGCGCGACCACGACGGCCGCCCCGAGCTGATGACGCCGGCCACGATGCCGCGCCCACGCCAGGCCCCAGGTGATCCAACCGGCCGCAAACAACAGTGCTCCCGCGACCTGCTCCAGCTTTGGATCCCAAACATCTTGATTCAGCCGAAGCAGCGCCCAAGTCGTCACCCGCGTGAGCACGAGGCGGTGTTCGTTGTGCGCCCGCCACCAATCGATCGCCTGGCCCTTCGCGAGCGGCACCACGACTCCGCCAATCTCCGCATCCCACTGATCGAGGTAGGGGGTGCTTCCGCCGAAACGATCAATGACCCGCCACTGGACAGCGACCAGGAAAACCCAGGCCGCGAGCCAGAGCGTCACGAGCCAGGGATTCCACCGCGCCGCCCCGCCGGCATTGCTCCCGGACCCGGTCGCCTTCATAGGGGCTGCACGCGCCGGTGGGCACGGTTGCGGGCCTTCCACAGAGCCAGTCGTTTCCAGGCGCCGAAAAGCACCCGCCACTTCGCCCGTGAAACCGACCCGGACACGAAATGCTTGAGGTAGACATCGCGATTGGCGTCGAAGATCGCAGTCGACATCGCAGCGTAATCCCGCGCGACGCTCTGCCCTTTGAGGTGCACGATCTCATGGGTCCCATCATAGACGATGCGGTAGCCCGCCCGGCCGACGCGCACACACAGGTCGAGGTCGTCACCGTACATGAAAAAGCGCTCGTCGAATACCAGCGGCGGCCCGGGATCGGCCACCGCCTCGAGGACCTCGCGCCGGGCGAGCATGAAAGCACCGTTGATGGCCCCGACGTCGTAGACGCCGTTATCCGGCAGATGGGTGAGGTTGTATCCGGAAAACAACTTCACGGACGGGAAGCGTGCCGCCAGTCCGCTTGCCCGGCAGAAGCCGTCCCACGCCGTCGGCAGCGAGCGGCGACAGGCCAGGTCCATCGAGCCGTCCGCCCGCACCAGCCGCGGTGAAATCAGGCCGATCGTGGGATCGGATCGCACCCGGCACACCAGGTGCTCGAGCGCCGGCCGGTTGCAGATCGTGTCGGGGTTGAGAAACAACACACACTCGCCGTCGCTCGCATCGAACCCGAGATTGTTGGCCGCGCCGAAGCCCAGGTTTTCACCCGGGTCGAGCAGCGTGACCCATGGAAAGGCCTCGCCCACGAATGCGCTCGTTCCGTCCGCGGGGAAATTGTCGATCACCACGATCTCGACCAATCGATCGTCGATTTCCTGCGGCAGCGATTCCAGGCACGCGCCGATCTCAGCCCGCGACTTGTAGGCGACGATGACGACGGAAAGCAGCGGCATGCGCTTTGCCCTAGCAGGAATGTGGACCGCGACGCGACTGTTTATCCGCGAGTTGCTTCCAACGTTGTTCGGGACAGGGACCGGTCTTTCGTCGCAGTCCGTCCCAGGTGCCGAGCAGGATGGCCTTCATCTTGAGCCCTCTCTCTTTCTCCCAAGCCAACACTCGCAGGCTGTTGTAGACGGCAAACCCCGCATCGAACAGTGCCCAGTGCGGCACGGCCCAGGCGTGACGACCCCAGACCCGCACCCGGTTTCTGGCCATGTAGTAGTGACGAAACGCCGCATGGTTCATCGGACGAAAGTCGTGGCCCAGCCACTCCCGCGACCCGCGTGCTCCCAGTTCATGAATCAGCCAGGCGTCCGCCGAAACCGCCACCCGCCGGCCCGCCCGCACCACCTTCAGGCAGTAGTCGATGTCGACGTAATCGATGAACAATGCCTCATCGAAGGCCCCAAGGTCCCGCCAGACCGCCAGGTCGAACAGCGATCCCGACGTGATCGCCAAAGTCACCGCCGGAAGATCCGTCGTGTCGCACGAGACGCGTTGAAAAAGCCCCGGCCACCGCGGATGGGCTCGCACCCAGCGGTAGGGTCGATCGTCATCGCCCGGTTCCAGAATGCGCGGTACGACGATGGCCGCATCTGCTTGCCGCACCGCCGTCGCTTGCAACGCCTCCACCATGCCGGTCTGCGGACGGCTGTCCTGGTCAAAGGCTACGACCCAGCGGCAACCCGATTCGATCGCCCGACCCGCCCCGGCATTCAACGCCGCCGCGACTCCTCGGTTCTCGGCAAAGGCGATCAGCTCTGCGCCCTCGACTCCCGACAGCCGATCCTGGAGCTCAGGTGCGGAACCGTTGTCGACAATGATCAACCGGCCACACTCCACCACCATGTGGCGAAGGTTATCGAACACGGCTTCGTCGGGGTGGAACGTCACGACGACGCCACTGAGGGCGACATCGTTCTTCATCGCGCCATTCTCCCTCGGGCACGCCTGACCTCATCGGTAATCGATAACACCGCCGCCATCCCGCGCGGGGCGAGAAAGTCCTCGCCGATGCGTCCGCGCAAATCCTGGCCCGCCGCGTCCCTGCGAGTTGGATCAGCCAGGAGTTGTGCCGCAACCGCCGCCATCGCCGCGGCGTCATGTCCCGCGACCAGAAGAGGCGAGTCCTCCCCCAGCACGCTGCCCAGTCCCCGGGCCCCGCGAAACCCGATCACGGGCCGGCCCAGCGCCGCGGCCTCCAGCGCCACCAAACTGAAACTCTCCAACCGCGAGGTGACCGCCACGATATCGCTCGCGGCAAACCAGGAACTGGCCTGCTCGACCGGCCCGGCAAACCGGAGAATTGCATCGAGCCCACGCTGCCGCACCTGCCGCCGCAAAGCGCGGGTGTATCTCCGATCGGTGACACCACCGAGCCAGACCAGCCGGAGCCGCTCGCGCCTGGTCACCTGGGCGGCGAGCACCGCGGCCATCTCGACGAAGAGGTCCACTCCCTTGATCCGATCGATATGCCCGCAGCCAACGATGACCTGGGCGTCCGCCGGCAAACCGAGTTCGGCACGCATTCGCCGGCGATCGGCTTCGGTGGGCAACGGGGGCAGCGTCGGCAGGAAATTGGGCACGACCCGGATTTTTTCGGCCGAAGCCCCGCAGGCCGCCAGATCGGACGCCACGGGTGGCGAAACCGCGATGAAGCGGTCGGAGTGCTCGATCGTCTGGGCGAGGCCCTCGGGCGAGTTGAAACGTCGCATCGCTTCTCCCAATTCGTGCACGTGAGTCACGATCGGGCAATGCAGTCGCCGCGCGGCGGATACAAGGGGGCCGTTGGTGGCCGTGTTGTTGTAGACCACATCGAATCGACCTTTCTCCCACTGGGGCATCCAGCGCTTCAGCCGGCGCGGCTGAAGCCACGGACGATCGAGGAACTTCCGCAGCACTCCGGCACGCAATGAACGGCCCTCGGCCCAGCGTCGCGGCAGCACATGGACCCGTCCCAACTGCGCGAACTCAGCCTCGAGCGCTCCGCCGCCACGGGAAAGGATTTCGCAACTCCAATCCTCTCCGCGCAAAGCCCGGGCCCCTTGCAGGATCTGCAACAGCATACGCGACGCCCCGGTGTTCGAGACTTCGTGCGTGATGACGAACCAGTGTTCGCGTTCAGCCATGGCGTTCGTGCCCGCCTCGCCGCTGCCCGCCGACCAGCCAGCTGCGACCCCAGGCGCGCGCGAGCCGAATGTTCACCGCCCACCATGATTTCATCAGAACGGTCCGGTGGCACCGCAGCGCCTCACGGTGCTCGCGTCGCAGCACGGCCAGGCTCTCCGGCCGCTGGCTCAGTCCCCCCGGCGCGAACACCGCAAACGGAACACTGAGAACATCCACGCCGTCTCCCGTGGGTATCGCCCGCAACCACCACTCGTAGTCCATCGCGATCGTATAGCGCGAATCGAAGAGCCCGTGTTGTTCGAACAACCGGCGTCGCACCAGCGTCGATGGGTGCGGGATCCAGGAGCGAAACGGCGGCCACCGCAGGTGAGCCGGCGGATGCGGCCGTGGCCTGCTTTCGCCTGCATAGGTCGTCGCGCCGATCACCACATCGGCTCCGGTGTCGGCGAGAAGCGTGGAAAGAAAGACGGACTCGAGCCGGGCATCGACCGCATCACCGCCGTTCAAAAACCAAATCCACTCCCCGGTGGCGGCATCAATCCCGGCGTTGAAGGCCGCGGCGATCCCGTCGGCCGGACGCATCAGCCGCCGAACCCCGACCGATGGAGGCGATTCACGATCTTCGGTTCCGCCCGTAGGGGCCTCCCCGCTGCCATCGACCACGATCTGCTCCGCGCCCGCCTCTCGCAGCGCAACCGCGCTGGCCAGCGTGCGCGCCAGGCCCGCGGGATCGTCCTTCGTAATGGTGACCAAAGTGAGCCAGGGGTTGTCCATTTTTTCGCCGCACACCTTTAGTCGATCGTTACTTCCGCACCGAGAGGGTGAATCAGTCTGCGGAATTTTTTTCGCGGGAGTCGGAAGTCGAACGACATCAACACTCGATTACTCAGTCGCAAATTCTAAATGCCCTGGGGGAAAGCTTCTCCAGGCGTGAAAGACGGGGCGGTTTCGTTCTGAAACGCCTAGTCGTTCAATCCGGTCAAACGCCAGCGTTCGAAAACGCCGTTCGACCTCTTCCGCAGGTTCGTGGCCTTCAAAAATCACTTCAGGGAAACCGGCCAAGTAGTGCCACAGTCGGTCCTTGTCTCTCAACCAATAGGTCAGTGACAAAGCCGTCACAATGTCGCCCCGACCGAGCTGGGCCTCCCAATCGACTGTCTGGTCAAAATCGATCTGTCGAAACTCCACTTCTCCGCCGAGAATGGCGGCGACCTTGACCGCCGCATCAAGCACTTCGCGGTTGCTGTCAGCGGCAACCACCGCGGTGGCTCCGGCCAGATTGGCGTGGATGGAGAGGAGTCCGAGGTTGCAGCCAAGTTCGACCAGCCGCTTCCCCCGAAATGATACGCCGCGGGCAATCATTTCCCACCTCAACACCCAGGGCCGCTCGCCGGGGAAATGCATGCCGGAGTAATCGAGCGAGTAGTAGGCAAGATTCGAACCCGGGCTGTTGGCGCCCGATGCTGCCGCGAGTCGCCAGCATTCCGCCAGTTGATGCAGACGGACATCCTTTCTGGCTTTGGCCCGGCCTTCAATCTGATGGGCTGCGAGATGATCTCGCAGGCGAGCCCGACCAAGTCGGTTTCGCACCCGCTGGACCGCTCGCACCAGGCGCGCCACCAGACCCAACTCGCACACGCGGTCCCAAACCGTGTACTGGGCAGCGCTCACTTGGCAGGGAACGCCGATAAAATCCCTCAACATGCACCGAAACGGGTGTGAAAAAACCGCCTGATCGAAGTCCAACAACACCATTGTGCCCGTGGAATTGCGACCGGCGTTGTCCAGCGTAAGATCGCCATGCGAAACGCCGGCGCGGTTAAGCTGGAACACCGCACACGCGAGCGCCCACACCTCGGCAACGGTCGCTTTGACGGGTGCAACCACCGGATCCGTCGTGATCGGAGGCTCCACGGCAGTCAGCTCCAGCGCCTCCCACTCCGGTTCGAAGTGATAGTCTACCGCTTCCGGCACCACCAGCGGGAGAGGTGACCGGTTTTGCAGGCGACGAAGCAGGTGATATTCATCCTCCAGCGAGCAGGGGCGCTTCGAAACGGACGCCGGCGTCAAGCGCCGCACCTTCAAAATCCGAGTACCCGCGCGGTAGATGCGGACGTCGCTTGAATGTGAGCTGACGTGGATCAGCTGCGCTTCCGGACCCAGCCAAGCAGACACCTGCCGTCGCCACGTCTCCATTTCAACCATGTAGCTCATTTTTTGCCGCCTCGGAGGTTACGGAATACCGATGCCTTGATTGCCCCACGCAAGAAGAAGGTGATACCGCCAAGGGCGCGAAGTCGCACCAATCCCCGCTGCGGCCACCTTTGATGGCGAGTATTTTTGCACACCACCCGCCACATCGCAGTGAGGTGTCGATCGACCGGAAGATGTGATAAGCCTTCGGGATTGATCCGGTAGGCCACTCCCACGGCACCGGTGTAACGAAACTCGCAGATGCGGGCGAGCCGCAACTTCAAGTCCCAATCCTCGTACATCGCGAAACTCGGATCGTAGCCCCCCACTTCATCGTAAGCCGCCCGCGAGAACGTGAAGTCGCGCGGCACAAAACATTCTAGATTGAGCAGCGCCTCGAACAACCACCCTTCGCGCACCGGTCGGACCGAGGAGACTGCGCCCATGTCTTCACCAGCGACCGAAATACGCCGCACGTCCGAGAATGCCACCGTCGCCTCGGGTCGCGAGGCCGCCGACAACACTCCGATTTCGCGCTCGTTCTTGCGCTCACTCAGAAGAAAGTCGTCGGCATCCAGCGTGGTGATGAAGGGCGCGGACACCGCCTGGATGCCTCGATCCCGCGCCGCGGCAACGCCCAACCGCCGGGACAATGCGATCAGCTCCACCTGGGCCGCTCGGCTGCGTACCGCCTCGACGATGCGCACCGAATCGTCCGTGGAAGCATCGTCGACCACCACGATCTGCTCGAAGGGCATCGTCTGGCTCAACGCCGACTCCAGACACTGGCCGAGAAATCGCGCGTTGTTGTAGTTCGGGATGATCAGAGAAACCCGCATGATATGGCCTACGGCGCCGCGAGCGAAATGCCGGTAACCGCCGTCACTTGCGGATCGGAGACCACCGACACCCACGACTCGTCGAAGCAAAGGAAGGCCCGTTCATTGGATGGACAACGAAAAAACCTCGTGTTGCGCACCGTGCAGAAGCGGATTCCGGAGGAGCTGATCTTCGGAAAGGATTTGGCCGTGCGCCAGCAAGGGCCACAGCGGCAAATCTCCGCAGAATGCGGCGGCCGCCGCAAAGGTGCTCGGCGGACTGATTATCAGGTCGCAGAGAGAGAGTTCGACGAAGCTCCCGAACCAATGTCCACCCGCGCTTACGGATCCCGTCGTCCAAACGCAGGAGAGGCCGGTGAACGCCGCCGGATCCTGCGCTTCATCCGAAGCGATCACAAAGCCCACCCGGCCACCGTGCAATGCCTGCACCTGCCGCATCCAATCTGCATACTGACCGTCGGAGAAATGGAACCGCCCCTGTTGCCACGTCCGGTAATCAGTCCGCCGGATGAGGACGCCGACCAGGATGTCGCAGGTCGATCGTCGTTCAAGGGTGTAGCCTCGCGCGGGCTGTATCCAGTCTTCTGTGGGCTGGAAATAGGCGCGCAGTGCCGTCTGCTGCCGGGCAAAGCGTTCCCAGCCGGCGAACCTCCACCCCCGGCAGAATGTCAGTCTCCGGTCACCCAACCTTTGCCTGAAGTCCTCCGAATCCAATTCGTAACGCCCCCCACCCTCCGGATCGGCAGTGATTGATCGCGCGATTCCCAAGGTCTTTCCGAGGCCGTGGAGAAGGTTAGGCAAACGGCGATCGACTCGCCGTTTCACCGCACCCGGCAGTCGTGAGCGAAACCGGGAAAGGCAATCCGCCACCCTCGAAGGCAGCGGCCAGGTGCATCCCGGATGCCGTTGCGACCCGACAAAATATTCTGCGTAGGGCCAGAGAGCCAGATCGGTGACCACGACCTCATTCTGCTGCTCGCGAGCCCAGGCGAGCCAATGTGCAGCACGTATGATTCGATTGCCCAATCGCCCTCCGCCGTCCGTATAGACCACCCGTTGCGGTACCCGGCTCATGTCGAGTCCATCGTGGCGGATTCCGGCGATGGCGGCAGAATGGCCACATAATTCGCGTAGGTGAAATGCTCCAGTCCGCCATGATACTCACGCGCTTCCAGTGCACGGGGGAACAGTTTCGTCACCAGATATCCGGCCGCCTCCAAAATGATGAACAGATCGCGCAGGGTCGTTCCCGCGTCCAATGTCGTGCCACCGTACTCGAACTGAATGGTGTCGCAGCATTTTGCCTTCAACGCACGGCCCAATCCACGAAGCGCCGCGAGTTCCCACCCTTCCACATCGAGCTTGAGAAAGTGCACTCGCTCGAGACCGGTTTCTGCGAGGTAGTCACCGAGCCTGATGATGGGAACAGGAACTGGGTCGGCTGGCCTTTGCCCCACTCCCTTCCGCGGCACCAACGATGCCAACGGACTTCCCGCGCCACCGGCATAGAGCGATGCCGTTCCGGCTTCGTCTCCCACCGCAGCAGGTACGAGTGTCACCCGTGGTTCGGCTCCAAACCGGACCTGCAAACGCTCGATATTGAACGGCGCGGGCTCGAACGCGTGGACCTGAACCGGACATCCCACTTCGGTCGCCAAATCCAGCAACATTCCCGTGTAGTCCCCGGCGTTGGCACCTACATCGAAGACCACAAACGGCTGGGTGGCTCCCGAGGCGAGATGCTCGCTCAGCCGGGAACGAAGCAACCATCGCTCGCCATTTCTTCGCCCGGACAATACGCCATTGTTTTCGCCCCAATTAAACAACCGGCGCCCGAGCACCCGAACCAGCCGTCGCCATAAGGGGGATCGTAAACGTAGCTTCATGCTTTTCGAAAGTGGAACAATCCGGTGCCTGCGCCGCGATCCGGAGAGAAGCGATCCACCCATTCACGCCCATAGATGTATCGCTCCTCCATCAGTTCACAGCCGGCGAACAAGCTGATCAGGTAGTCGCGCTGAAAGACACGGTGAGCGTTGAAGTGGATTCGGTTTTCGTCCGCCACCGGCACGGTGATATACAGATCACCCTTGGGCGCCAGCACCCGGCGCAGTTCGATTGCCGCTTGTTCTGATCCGGTTGCATCCAACGGGTCGCCGTACCGTCCCAGGCCAATGTGTTCAATCACGCAAATGGAAGACAGGCTCGGTTGGGAATCATCCTCAAACGGCAGCTGCAGGATCGAACCAGCCATGAAAGTAAAGCCCGGTACTGACAAATCCACCGGGCGAATATCCACCATCGTCACCGGCACGAACTGCGCAATAAGCGCGAGGGACTTGGCCGAGGAGGCAACATCGACATGACGCGCAGGACGCTGCTGGGAGAGTTTTCGCGCGAGCCAGGTATCCTGATAAAAGTACACCGGCTCCAAAGGAGTCGCAGGGGTCCGGTCGAACAAACAAGGCTGTATATCCTCCCCACGCAGCGTAAAGCGGCTCCCCTGGTTGAGACGACCAAACGTCCGAAATTCCCCCGCAAACCGGCCCAAGCGCCGCACCGCCCCGAGCCACCGTAGATTGAGGCCGCATTGTCCGGTCAAGGTCCGGGCGACGGCTCGCACCACCCGCAAGGTCTTGGAACGCCCCAAGAACGAACGCAGTTTGCGATCAAAGCCACTCATAGCCAGGTCCGTACTGCTTGGCTGCAGCGATGCGAGACCGCACGTGGTCGTCCCGATGCAACCAGATGGTGTTGTTGGCGCTCGCCGCCGTCCGGCAGTAGCCATGACATTCGAGCAGTCCGGCGATGGCTTCAAAGTCGCGATGCCGCCAGGCCCCTTGCGGCCCCGCCGCATGAGTCTCGACGATCATGCATCGGGCCGGTTTGGGATGTCGTTCCCAATCCACGCCTTTCAGCACGCTCAGCTCGTGACCCTCGACATCGAGGCTTAGCAGATCGCAGCCGAAAAAGTCCGGTCGTCGTTCGAGCCAGGTCCCCAAACGTTCAACTTGCACGTCAATCACCCGAGCTCCGGACTGAACGTAACCCTCCAACAGCGCCGTCAGCGCCGGATCCTCCGTCACCGGCATGTTCGACAGCAGACCGTCGCAGCGCAGCTTGAGCGATCCAGATGACTCGGAGAGCCCTTGTGGAACACATTCGATCCGTCGCGCGCAGGCATAGAAACTTCGCAATCGGGCGAACGCTTCCGGGTTCGGCTCGAAACAAAGTCCGGCCGCGCCTCGCAGCGCGAAAAGTGCGGTGTTTGAACATGAGATCCCGTCATTGGCCCCGATATCAATGAACCGCGCCACCCCGTCCAACAGGGTCCCCACCACTTGGTCCTCTCCGTCGCCGGCGTAGCTCGCCCGTGGCCTCAGGCGGTGCCGCCAATAAAGCGCCACCGGTCCTGCAGCGCGCAGGCAACGTCTGGTTTCGGCTGATGCGAAGATGTTCATCGCGGCGATCGACGGATTCCCATGGCCTCACCCAAAACCGCCAGCGCGATCCGGGCACGAGGATCAAGCCATTCCAACAGGAGAATGTTGAGCGTGAAGGAAAGCAGGGCTGCGACGGCGCAGCCGGAGGGTCCCCAGACTGGAATCAACAACCAGTTCAATCCGAGATTGCATATCGTCCCGCACACCGCCGTCAGCAGCGCGTGCTTGAACAAGCCTTCGTTGGTGAGATGCAGGCTTCGCGCCACCCCAAGGTTCGTGAGCAAGAGCCGGCCTGCCATCAAGGGCAGAAGTGTCGCGGTGGCGGCATATTCGTCCCCCAGGATCCAATCCACCACATCCGCCGGAATCAGCACCAGCGGTGCCGCCACGATGGCGAACAGGGCCAGCACAGCTCGATAGACATTCCGCAATCGTTTCAAATACAGCGCCCGATCATCCTGATGCGCCCGCGTCAACTCCGGCGCCGCGGCTGTCGCGAGAGACATCGGCAAAAACCCAAACAGGGCCACCAATCGCAGGCCCGCCGCATATTGGCCCACCTCTTGGGGTCCCCGCATGCCAGCCAGCAGGACTTGATCATAGTAGGCCTGGACCTGCATCGCAACCCCGGCGAAAATGATCGGCCAGCCGGCGACAAGCAACCGGCGCGCGACGCCCCCATCCCAGCGCCACGCGCCGCCCCGCCGGACCCGAATCAACGCCCATCCCCACCCCAGCGAACATAACGCAATTTCGAGTACACCGGCGGCCGCAAACCAGACCAAGGGGGCATCCGTCAGGATCAGGCCCACCTTTACCACACTGACGAGCAGGGAGACCGCAGACCGGACCCAAGCTGACACCCGTCCGCGACTGCGCGACTGAAACCAAAGGTCCGACACTTCACCCGCCGAGAGCACCGACCCGGTCAACACCAGCAGGATCAACGGCAACGCTCTTGCCTCCACTGCCGAAGAGGTCGCCGCGAGCGCGGCCCCCACCAGCATGCCCGCCACCGCTCCGCTCAGTTTAAGCACCGTCGCCGTGCCCAGCAACACCGCGTCATTGTCCGGATCACGGACGAGTTCCCTGACCAGCAGGCCGTTCAGGTTCGTCAATACAAGTGCGGAGAAAGGTGCGCAGAAGGCCGCGGCAAAATTGAGTAATCCAAACTGAAGCGGACCCAGATGACGGATGACCCACAAGCTCACCAGAAACGACACCCCCATCCGAAAAACCTGGTCGGCCAGAAGCCAAAGGGAATTGCCCACGGTGCGCCGCAGCACGCTGCGTTCCGCGAATGAGACTGCGATCGCTGGTCGCCAGTGGATCCACTTCATCGCGTGGAATGTTGCCGCTCGCTTCGCTCGTCACCACTTACGACACACCGGCCCGGTCGATCTGAATTCCCAGTGCACACCCATGCCGCATTGCTCATTTCGCCCCAAGCTTTGTCGTTTGCGGCGGTACAGCGAGCCCTAGTTATGTCCTCCCCTTGCGAAACTGAAGCTTCCCCTCCCTTTCCCATGCCGCCGAGATCCTCCCTCACGAACTTCGTCCGCCGGTTCCGCAACAGCGGTTTGAGTTGGTTGATCCCGGCCCTGCTCGACCGCATCGCGCCGCCGCGCCTGGCCTTCAAACCGCTCGTTCTCTCGACCGTCGGCGATCAAGTCGGACTCGAGATCGGCGGACCGAGCCGCCCTTTCGGCTCCCGGGGCATGCTGCCCATCTACAACCACGCCCGTCGCATCGACAACGTGAACTTCGCCGGGCAAACCCCCTGGGAAGTGAACCTGCGGGACGGCGGCGAGTTCCGCTTCCACCGGCGGCGGGCGCCCGGGCTTCAGTGGCTTCGTGAGGCGACCGACCTGTCGGGAGTGCCCACCGCCCACTACGATTTCGTGCTTTCCTCACACTGCCTCGAACACGTTGCCAACCCCTTGCGCGCCTTGCGCGAATGGCATCGGGTCACTCGCTCCGGCGGGCACCTCGTGCTGCTGTTGCCCGATCCGGCCCGTTCCTTCGATCACCGGCGTCCGATTACCACCTTGGAACACCTGCAGGCCGACTTCACGCACGACACGGGAGAAGACGATACCACCCACTTGGAGGAGGTACTGACGTCCCACGATTTCGGCCGCGATCCCCGCGCCGGCTCATTCGAACAGTTCCGCACCCGCGCTGAGCAAAACTTCCAATACCGCAGCCTTCATCATCATGTGTTTGATCTGGACCTGATGCATGCCGCCCTGGCCGAGACCGGCTGGCGCGTGATCGCCTCCGCGAAGGCTCGCCCGGTTCATTTGGTGGGCTTCGCCGAAAAGATGCCGGGTTGACTGATCGGCTACGCCCCCGCCCTTCACGCCGCCAGGGCGTGGCCGTGACTGGCGGGGGCGAGGGGGCGGGAACCGGCCTCGTGGTGCTGCCAGAGGATGTCGCGCACCCGGCCCAGGTCACGGACCGGCAGGTCCGGATCGAGCCGGTCCAGGTGCGCAAGGCACGCACGGGTTGCGGGAAAACCCAGCCACTCGAGCACCGCATGCACCGTGCCGCGCTCCCGCACGGCGTTGAGTTCAGCCCACTCGGGCAGAGCGTCGCGCAGATCCGAATGAGCGGCCACCAGCAGGGCCAAAACGGGATGATCGAGAAAATCCTCCGTCAGCGCCGGGGTATAGGCGAGCGCCGTCAGCGCATGGAGGCGGTGAAAGGAAAACCGGCCGATGAGCTGGCTCCACTCCCCCGGGCAATACTCGAGGTAGGCCGCCCACTGGCGCTTGGTGAGCGTGACCGCCCCGGCGCAAAACGAGTCGCTGCGGGCATCGGGCGCATACGGACGCCACAGCTCCGGGGCGATTTCCTTCTCGAAAGCCACTTCCGGCCAGAGCGTGACCCGATAGCCCTGGCCGTTGTGGTGCCATACCAGGGCCGGCGAATTGTGGGCAGGAGTGACGGTCTTGCGGGCCGAGACGGACCGGGACTTGCGGGACGAGAGAGAAGAGCGGCGGTGAGTGAGGTTCATGGCCGCGATCCTATTGCGGGGGATGAGACATAGATTGTCCCATACCTGAAAATTCTTCAAAAAAAATCATGCCCTCCGCCGCCTCCGGTTTCCGCTCCCGCTTTTCCGTCGAACGCATGTTGCGCATTCACGAGCGCCTCAAGGACGGCGCTCCCCTCAACTGCACGCGTCTCGCCACTGAACTGGAAGTGTCCCGCAAAACCATCCAGCGCGACATCGACCACATGCGCGACCGGCTCGGCCTGCCCATCGATTACGACCGCGCCGCCCACTCCTATGCCTACACCCGCCCGGTCGAGGCCTTCCCCACCCTGCAGATGAGTGAAGGTGATGCCGTCGCCCTCTTCGTGGCCGAGCGCGCCCTCGAGCCTCTGCGCGGCACGCCGCTCTTCGATCGCCTGCGGGCTACCTTCGACAAGCTCACTTCGAGCCTCAAGGGCACCATCGACATCACCGCCGAGGACCACGGTGCCGTGTCGTTCCGACATTTCGGCGAGGGCCGCACCAACGCCGCGGCCTTCGACGCCCTGCAAAAGGCGCGCGACCAGCGCCAGGAGGTGACTTTCACTTACCGGAAACCGGGCGGCGACGATCCGGAACTGCGTCGCGTGCGTCCCTACCACCTCACCCATCGGGACAACCTGTGGTATGTCGTGGCCCATGACTGCGATCGGCAGGCGCTGCGTACCTTTGCCCTGCCGCGCATGAGCGAGGTGAAAACCACCGGTCGTTCCTTCGCCATGCCGACCGATTTCGACCCGACAGCCTTTTTCGCCTCCGCCTTGGGCGTCGTCGAAGGCAAGGGCGACTATGCCATCCGCATCCGTTTCGATGCCGCCATCGCGCATCGCATCGAGGAACGCGACTGGCACGAAAGCCAGCAACTCAAACGCCGTCGCGACGGTTCGGTCGAACTCCACCTGCGCCTCAGCTCGCTCGGCGAAATCGAGCGCTGGGTCCTCGGCTGGGGCGATCAGGCCGAGGTACTCGCCCCCGCGGAGTTGCGCCACCAACTCGCCCAGCGCTGCGCGGCGATGGCCGCCCGCTATCGAACCTGAATCCGCGAGCTCGCCGCACCTTGTCACCCCGCCGTCGAGCCCTAGACTGCTTCCCCGTCCCACCCCGATCCACCATGATTCCCCGTCGCCCGTGCCTAAGCGCCCTCTTCCTCGTGTCCGCCGCCATACTGACTTCTGCACATGAATCCCCGCACGATCCGTGGGCCGAGATCGATGCCCGGCCAAATCCGGCTTGGTGGGGCGATGCCAAATTCGGGCTCTTCATCCATTGGGGACCGTACGCGGTGCCCGCTTTCTCCGCCGAGAAGGAATACGCCGAATGGTATTGGCGCGCCCTGCGCGATACCGGTCGAAACGACCACGCGGTGGTGAAGGCGTTTCACGACCAGACCTACGGAGCCGATTTCGACTATCGCGATTTCGCCCCGGCATTCACCGCGCAGTTCTTCGACCCCACCGCGTGGGCCGAGTTGTTCGTGCGATCCGGCGCCCGCTACGTCGTCCTCACCTCCAAACACCACGATGGATTCGCGCTCTGGCCGAGTGCCGAAGCCTCGTCGACCTGGGGACGTCCCTGGAACGCCGCCGAGACCGGACCGCAGCGCGACCTGCTCGGCGACTTGGCCGAGGCGACCCGCGAAGCCGGACTCCATTTCGGCATCTATTTCTCGCTCTACGAGTGGTACAACCCGCTCTACCTCGCCGACCCTGACCGCTTCGTGTCCGAACACATGGTACCGCAGTTCAAGGACGTCGTTACGCGCTACGCGCCCTCGGTGATCTTCTCCGACGGAGAGTGGGAGCATCCCGCCGCCGCCTGGCAGTCGACCGAGCTCCTCACCTGGTTGTTCAACGAATCCCCCGCCGCCGCCGACGTCGTGGTCAACGACCGCTGGGGCCAGGAAACGCGCCACGCGCACGGCGGGTATTTTACCACTGAATACGGTTCCGGCATGGCCGACGCGACGCACCCCTGGGAGGAGAACCGCGGCATGGGCCATTCCTACGGCTACAGCCGCACCGAAAACCTCGATGACTACACCACCGGACGGGAGTTCATCCTCATGCTCGCCGACATCGTCAGCCGTGGCGGCAACTTTTTGCTCAATATCGGCCCCACCGCCGACGGTCGCATTCCCGTCATCATGCAACAGCGTCTCATCGAAATCGGCGACTGGCTGGCGATCAACGGCGAGGCCATCTACGGCACCTCGAGCTGGGAGCGTCCGGCCCAGTGGAGCGAGGGGCTCGTGCACGATCAGGAACGCGGTCAATACAAGTCCGGCTACGACATCCTCCAGTTGACCGTCAGTCCTGAACCGGGCCACGCGGTCAAGGAACTCCTCTTCACCCGCAAGGGCGACAATCTCTATGCAATCTGTCCCGTGCTCCCGGCGGAGACACTGCGGGTTCGTGATCTGCGGATGCCGGCATCGACCGTGGTCACCCTGCTGGGCCATGCGGGAGCCGTGGCGTGGCGGGCCGACGGCGACGATGTCGTGCTCGAGGTGCCGCCGCTCAATGTGTCGCTCGAAGGCGGGCGTGCCGCTTATGTGTTCAAACTCGCCGGCGCATTGCCCGATAAAAAACCCGCGCCCTGAGAGGCGCGGGTCGAACAGGTGAAAGTCGACTCGAACGTCAGCTTCAGCCGTAAAGTTCAGCGGCGTCAAAGAAGCGCGCCAGCTCGAGTTGGGCGTTCTCGTCGCTGTCGGACGCATGCACGACATTGACCATCATGTTGGTGCCGAAGTCGCCGCGGATCGTGCCCTTCGGCGCCTTGGTCGAATCGGTCGGCCCCAGCAGCTCGCGCACCTTCGCGACCACACCTTCGCCCTTGAGCGCGGCGACGATCACGGGCCGGGAGCTCATGAAGCCCTCGATCTCCGGGTAAAACGGCTTGTCGGCGACGTGCGCGTAGTGCTCGCGGAGCTTCTCCGGCGTGAGCTTGGTCATCTTGGCTCCCACCAGTGAAAAACCGGCCGCCTCGAAGCGCGCCAACACCTGGCCCACCAGGCCCTTTTCCATGCAATCGGGCTTAAAAATAATGAATGTTTTGTCCATGAAGCCCGGCACTGAACCAAGCGTCGGGGCATAAGGAAAGCTTCATTTTATCCGGCTTTGCCCCGACCGTCGCGCATGACGATCGACCTCCGACAACGATCCTAAACGACTTCAAGCGTGGCCGCGATTTCGCGCGCCAAGGCGAGCCCCGAGATCGCCGCCCCTTCGACTCGCGGACCGCCAAACGCGTCGCCGCAAAAGCCCAGTTTCAACTCGGGCAACCACAGGCAACGCTGCGGATGGAGCGTGCGCGGCTCGCTGTAGCGCCAGCGATGCAGCGCCCGCGACTCGACAATGGCGTCGCCCAAGAAGGGCCTCAGCGCCGGCAAAACGACCTCGAACACGGCCTGCTCGGGATCGCTGTAGTGCTTTTCCGAAAACTCGCGGCTGAGATGGACCGTCACCGCGGCAACCGCCCCTTGGGCGATGCCTTTTGCCACGTTGTCCACCACCCACCGAATCGGCCCCTCCGCCAGCTCAACGCCCGCAGCCGGGATGTTTCCCGGACGATCCAGCACCAGCATCAGAGCCAGGCAGCAGTAATAGTCGCACCGCTCGAGCTCAGCCCGCACCGCGTCCGGCAACATCACGGCCCCCGCGTCGAGCAGAGCCAGACTTTGCGGCACCGGCGAAGTCATCACCACGCGATCCGCCCGCAGCAAAGCCTCTCCCTCCACATCGATTTCCCAACACCCGCAGGGGTGCCTTCGCACCGATCGCACCTTGTGCCGCAGGCGCACCGGCAGGCACTTGGCGAGCGCCTTGGCCAGGCCGGTCATGCACGGGCGCGCGATCCAGCGATTCGACGCCGCATGAGGCCAGCGCGCCGTGGCGCCGCAGCGGCCCCAACACTCCACCAGCGCCTCGAAATACTCGT
Organism: uncultured Opitutus sp.; assembly: GCA_965652375.1. Lineage (GTDB taxonomy): Bacteria > Verrucomicrobiota > Verrucomicrobiia > Opitutales > Opitutaceae > Actomonas. The sequence continues at coordinate 102,863 of CBFGUO010000005.1, read as the reverse complement.
CGCGCACGCTGAAAAACTGGGCGCCTTGGTCGAACACCGCGTCCCCCACCCGTTTCGTGGACATCCGACCGCCCACGCCCCGGCTCTTTTCCAGAACCTGCACCGTCGCGCCGCGCGCCTTCAGCTCGCGCGCAAGCAAGAGGCCAGAGATCCCGGCGCCGATGACTACCGTGGTGTTTTTCATGAACCGGACCGTTTACCGAGCACGTGCCGCAGCGCTTTCTCAAGCGACGGCAGCAAAAAAGCATTGCCCGTCGTTTGCAGTTTGCGGGGCGAAACCCGCTGACTCGCCAGCAACGCTTCGTCGGCCATCTCACCCAGAGCCAGCTTGATCGCCGCGGCCGGAGTCGGCAGCACCGCGGGACGCCCCAGCACGCGTCCCAAGGTCGTCGCCAGTTCCGCCTGACGCACCGCTTCCGGTGCCGCCACGTTGACCGGCCCCTCCAGCTCCGGCGTATGGATGATGTGCCGGCAGGCCCGCAGCCAATCGTCCAGGGTGATCCAGCTCTGCCAATGCTGTCCGGACCCGACCGGCCCACCCACCCCCGCCTTGAACACGGGTAACAGCTTGGCCAGCGCGCCTCCACGCGGATCGAGTACGACCGACGTGCGCAGTTTCACCGTTCGCACCCCCTGCGTCGCCGCGGAATCCGCCTCTGCCTCCCATTCGCGACAAACGTTTGCCAGAAACCCCGTCCCCGCCTCGGAATCTTCGTCCAACACTTCATCCCCGCGGTCTCCGTAGATGCCGATGGCCGAGCCGCTGAGGAAACTCTCCGGTGGTTCGACCAGTTGCGCCAGGCTGCCGACGAGCGTGCGGGTGCCTTCGATCCGACTGCGCAGGATCGCCTCCTTGCGCGCCGCGGTCCAGCGCCCTCCGGCCAGATTCGCCCCGGCCAGGTGCACGATCGTGTCGCAGCGAAATCCTTCCGGCCAGGTCACGCTGCCCCGATCCGGCGACCAGGAGATTTCTTCCGGCCCACGCACTTCCCGCCGCACCAAGGCATGCACCTGCCAGCCCTGCGTGCGCATGAAAGTTGCCAAGGCCGAACCGATCAGCCCGGACGCCCCGCTGATTACGATCGTGCCCGCCGCCGCCGCCGGCAGCTCCAGGTCGGCACGGGTAAGGGCATGGCGATAGGCGAAGAGGCGATCCAGACGAGCCTCGACTTTACCCGCCGCCATTTCTCCGGCCGCCCCCAGCGGCAGCTCGTAACGAATGTCATCCGTCAGCCGGCAACCGCCCTCGCCGTTCGCTTCAAACACATGCCGATGCTCCCACGTCGCAAATGGCCCCTCGACCTGGCGGTCGCAAAACTGGCGGCCTTCGCGATAGTCGTAGTGCTCGGCTTCCCAGCGCGCCCATACCGGCCCGATCTTCGTTTTCATCACCACCCGCACCCCGTCGCGAACGCCCGCTCCGGCCGATTCCAATTCCACCTGCTCCCACGGCGGGGTGAGCCGCTGCAGCACCCCCGGCCGCTCGTGCCAGGCAAATACGTCCTCCGGAGAACGGGCGATGTCGACGCTACGCTGGAAATGGTGCTTCATCGTCCGCCTCTCGATGAGCTGAGGTCGTCGGTGCCGGCGGAGCGTGGGGGCCGACGGAAGGAGGCTGCGGGACTGGGGGTGGTGAAAGTCACGGGCACACCCGATGCACCGCCCCGGCAATCGCAAGCGCACCGGTAAGCGAATCAGGATTGCCTGAGGCGCTGGTAGGCGGCCAGGGCCGCGTCCCGGGCTTCCTTGTGGTCGACGATCGGCCGCGGATACGTTTCGCCCAGCGTCAGTCCAGCCGCTCTCAGCAGCTCGGCCGGGGCCTCCCAGGGCGCATGCAGATGCTTGTCCGGCAAACCGGCCAACTCCGGCACCCAACGCCGCACGTAGTCGCCCGCCCCGTCGAATTTCATGCCCTGCAACACCGGGGCAAAGATGCGAAAATAAGGCGCAGCATCCGCCCCGCAACCCGCGCTCCACTGCCAGCCCAGCGTGTTGGCCGCCAGGTCGGCATCGACCAGCGTATCCCAGAACCACGCCGCCCCTCGCTGCCACGGCAGCCGCAGGTGTTTCACCAGAAACGACGCCACGACCATGCGTACCCGGTTGTGCATCCAACCGGTCGTCCATAGCTCGCGCATGCCCGCATCGACGATCGGATATCCGGTGCGGCCGCGTTGCCAGGCCCGCAACAGTCTTCCGTCTTCATCTTTTCGCCACGGAAATGATGCGAACTCCGGACGCAGGGGTTCCGACGGGGTCCGCGGAAAATGAAAGAGCAGATGATAGGCAAACTCGCGCCAACCCAGCTCCGACAAAAACACCCCGGCTCCGCGATGGGCCGGGAACAACCCCTGCTCACGCCCGATCGCCGCGACCTCCGCCCAGATGCGCGCAGGCGCGATCTCCCCAAAATGAAGATGCGGGGAAAGCCGCGAGGTGCCACGCAACCCGGGGCGATCCCGGCGCTCGTCATAAGTGTCGATGCCCTCCGCCAGGAAGTCCCGCAAGGCCCGCTGCGCCCCGTCCTCACCCGGATCCCACCGGGCGGGAAACGCGTCCGCCCAATTCCGCTTCGGTCGCAGTTCCAGCGCGTCCAACGCAAGCGACTTCGGCCAAGTCGCCGGTGCCGGCCACCGGTCCGGCACCCCTTCGCCCGTCCCCGGTTTCGGCAGCGCCAGGCAGTGGCGCCAGTAGGGCGTGAACACCTGAAACGGCTTGCCCTGCTTGTTCTGCACCGTGTGCGGCTCGTGCAGCAGCGCGCTGTTGAAGCTGCGCACCTCCAGCCCGGTGTCGGTCAGTTCCTGCTTTATCCGCCGGTCGCGCGCGATCGCCGCCGGTTCGTAGCGACGAGACCAATACACCGCACCGGCCCCGGTTTCCGCCACCAGCGTCCGCAGCGCCGCCAGCGCATCCCCGCTGCGCAGAGTGAGCCGTCCGCCGCGCTCCCCGATGGCCTCGCCCAAGCCAGCCAAGGAATGGTGCAGCCACCACCGCGATGCCCCGCCGGCCGGCCAATCCCCCTCACCTGCATCATCCAGGATGTAGACCGGCAGCACCGCACCGCCGCGCGCGGCTGCCGCCGCCAGCGCCGGATGGTCGCGCAACCGGAGATCCTGTCGAAGCCAGACGATCGTAGGAGAGTTGGACACGCCCCCACCGAAGACAGGCTCGAGCGGTTCGCAAGTCGCCCCGATTCCGCGCCGCGAACCTCAGCCGACCAGATCTTCGTAAAACCGGTCGTAGGCCTGCGCCGCCTGCTGCCAGCTGAAATCCCGCCTCATCCCGCGTTGCTGCACCGCGGTGTATTCGGACTTCTCGGCAAACAAGGTCAGCGCACGCCGCAGTCCCGCCCCGAGCCCCTGGGCCGTCGGCTCGATCAGGATGCCCGTGCCCTCGTCCGGCCGTTCGTCGAGGTCGACGATCGTATCGATCAAGCCGCCCACGCGGGTGGCGACCGGGATCGTGCCATAGTTCTGCGAATACATCTGGTTGAGGCCGCAGGGCTCGAACAACGACGGCATCACGAAGAAATCGCTGCCCGCCTCGACGAGATGGCTGAACTTCTCGTCCAGCACGTGCTTGAAATAAACCTTCCCCTTCAGCGCCGTCGCCAGCTCGCGCATGCCGTCCTCCAGCAAGGTGTCGCCGCCGCCCAGCACGATCAGGCGCACGTTCTCCTGTTCGAAGAACGACCGGTTCGCCAGCAGCAGCTGCACGCCCTTCTGTTCCGTCAGGCGGCACACCATGCCGAAGACCGGACCGCTGAACCGGGGATCGAACCCCGCCGCCTTCAGCAACTCCGCCCGGCAAAGCCGCTTGCCGCCGAGATTGCCCACGCTGTAGGTGCCGGGCAGCATCGTGTCCGTGGCCGGATTCCAGGTCGCCGTGTCGATGCCGTTGAGAATGCCTTCGAGGTCGTCGGCGCGCAGTTGCACCACCCCGTCCAGGCCGCAGCCAAAGTCCGCCGTCTGGATCTCCTGCGCATAACGCGGACTCACCGTCGTGATCCGATCGGCAAAGAGTATTCCCGCCTTCATCATGCTGGCCTGGCCGTAATACTCGACCCCGTCGATGCCCATGAGCTCGTCGGGCAGATTGGTCCGGTAAAACGACTTCATCGGAAACAGTCCCTGGAAGGCGATGTTGTGGATCGTGTGCACCGTATGCATCGCCAGGTTGATGCGATGGCGCTGCTCGGCGGCCCGCAGCAGCAGCGGCAGCAGCCCGGCCTGCCAGTCGTGGCCGTGCACGATGTCGGCATCCAGATCGCTCAGCCGCATCACCTCCACGACCGCCTTGCAAAAAAAGATGAAGCGGTGGTGGTTGTCCTCGTAGTCGCGCTCGCCGTTACCGTAGGGATTGCGCCGGTCGAAGAACTCCTCGCGGCAGATCAATTTCACGGTGAGCTTGGGCTGCGGAGAAAACTCTCGCACATCACCGGTCATGAACATATCCCCCATCTCGATGCGCAACCGCCGCGTGCGTCGCAATCCCGACGCCACCTCCGGATGCTCCAGCACCGAACGGTATCCCGGGAGGAAGACCGTCACCTCGTGATCCTTGCGCGCCAACTCCCTTGCCAGCGCACCCACCACATCGGCCAATCCCCCCGTCTTCACGTAAGGAAACATCTCACTGGCCACGTGAACAATTTTCATTGCCCCACGCATCGGACGAAGCGCTTGCCGTGTCCACCGCAAAACTCCCCCTTTTCCCCACTCAACTTTAGTCGTTCTATTGCATGAAACATCGTGAACCCCTGCTGAAACTGCTGCGCGCTTCGGGCTACCAGCCCACCAACGACGCCGGCCTCGCCCGGCAACTCGGCCTCGACAAGAAACAACGCCGTCAGTTCTCCCACGAGCTCCGTCTCCTGCTTTCCCGCGGCGAACTCAAACTCGTCCAAGGCGACCGTATCACCCTGCCCGACGCCCGCGGCGGCGGCCGCGGCGACGGCACCCTCACCGGCCGGCTGCGCTTCCGCACCGGCGGCTCCGGCCTGGTCATCGTCGACCGCAACGGCGACACGCCCGCCAACACGCCCGAGGTCGTCCAGATCGCTTCCGAGGACGCCGCCAACGCCTTCCACGGCGACAAGGTGCGCGTCCAGCTCGACCGCCGCCCCAACCAGCGCCGCAATGCCCGCAATCCGCGCGACAACGAACCGCGCGGCCGCATCATCGAGATCCTCGAACGCGGCAGCGACATCGTCGTCGGCACCCTGCGTCGCATCCGCCAACGCTACTACGTCGCGCCCGACGATCCGCGCTTCGTCCACGACATCGGCGTCGAGGATCCGGCCGGCGCCAAGCTTTCACCCCCGCCCGACGAAGGCGACAAGGTCGTCGTGAAACTCCACGAGTGGACCAACACCGCCCGCCCGCCCGAGGGCCGCGTCATCGAGCGCCTGGGCCGTCAATGGGAACCCCGCGCCGAACTGCTCGGCGTCTATCGCAAGTTCGACCTCGATCCCAACTTCCCGCCCGAGGTCCTGCGCGAAGTCGCCGGCCTGCCGTCCCACGTGCGGCCCGCCGACCTCACCGCCCGACTCGACTACCGCACCATCCCCACCTTCACCATCGACCCCGATGACGCGAAGGACTTCGACGACGCGCTCTCGCTCGAGTTCCTGCCCGACGACCACGTGAAGGTCGGCATCCACATCGCCGACGTCTCCGCCTACGTGAAGCCCGGCACCGCCCTCGACAAGGAAGCCCAGACCCGCGGCAACTCCACCTACCTCGTCGGCACCGTCGTGCCCATGCTGCCGGAAAAACTCTCCAACGGACTCTGCTCGCTCGTCGAGGCCGAGGACCGGCTCACCAAGGCCGTCTTCCTCACCTTCGACGCCAAGCGCCGCATCGTCGCCACCGCCTTCGCCAACACCGTCATCCGCAGCCGCAAGCGCCTCACCTACAAGCAGGCCTACACGCTTCTCACCCAGGACGACATTCAGGCCGCCCGCGACCTGCCGCTCCCGCCCAAGCACCAGACCGGCTCCACCGGCCGCGCGCTCAACTCCCTCAGCCGCCGCGAACTCACCGACCTGCAGTCCTGGATCCGCACCCTCTGGTCACTCGCGTCCAAGCTCCGCCGCGACCGCATGAAGCACGGCAGCCTCGACCTCGACATGCCCGAAACCAAGGTCTTCGTGGACAAGGAAGGCTACGCCGACCGGCTCGAACTCATCGAGCACGACGAGAGCCACCAGCTCATCGAGGAGTTCATGCTCGCCGCCAACGAGGCCGTCGCCCGACTCACCCGCCAGCACAAGCTGCCCGCCGTCTACCGCGTGCACGATGATCCCGACGAAGAAAAGCTCGCCGAGTTCCGCCAGCAGCTCGCCGCCCAGGGCATCCGTGTCGGCGATCTCACCCTCCGCAGCGAGGTCGTGAAACTCCTGCGCGAGCTGCGCGAACACCCGCAGGGCCACGTCCTGCGCATCACGCTGCTACGCAGCCTCAAGAAGGCCGCCTACCGCGCGTCTCCAGATGGTCACTACGGCCTGCACAAAAAGGACTACGCCCACTTCACCTCGCCCATCCGCCGCTACGCCGACCTCATTCTGCACCGCGTCCTCGATCACTATCTCATCACCCACGGCGGTTGGCCCTGCCCCGCCGGCTACAAGTTCGCCTACACCCAGGCCAAGCTGGAACGCCTCGCGGAACACATCAGCCTCACCGAAGTAAATTCGCAGGAAGCCGAACGTGAGAGTGTGAAGATCAAGACCCTCGAGTTCTTCGAGCGCGATCTCGCCAAGACCGAGCCCACCATTTTCCCGGCCATCATCACCGATGTGCGTCAACATGGAATGTTCATCGAACTCGAACAATCCGGCACCTTCGGCTTCCTGCCCACCACGGCACTCGGTCACGACTTTTTCAACCTCACCGACGACGGTACCGTGCTCGAAGGCCGCCGCACCGGCGCCCGCTACGCGCTCAGCAGCCGCGTCGAGGTTCAGGCCGCCAAGGTCGACCGCGAAAAGCGCATGATCGACTTCAAACTCGCCGGCACCGAAAGCGCCGCCGCCACCCCGCCCGGCAAACGCCCCGTCGAACGCGCCAAACGCGGCGGCAGCGCCAAGAGCCGCCCCAGCGCCCAGGCGCACCGCAAGAGCGACAAACGCAACAGCCACCGCGGCCGGCGCCGCAGTTGAAGCACCAGGTTTATTTCGAATCTCCGCGACCGCCCGCGGGAGCGCGGCGCGTGGCTAGCCGCACCTGTCTCTCAGCGCGCCGTCGGTGGCTCCCTCATTGATCGCCTTCGGCGACTCGCGGCCGCTCACGGCTCGCCCGAATCCAACTTTCCGCCCCGACAGACGATATTCAGAAGACTTTACCCCATTCGCTCAATCCGCCTTGATGACGGCCGATCCGCTTCCCCGGCGCTGGCCTCGCCTTGAATCACGGTTCCCCTCCGAGCATGCCGAGTCCACTGATTTCACGTCCAAATCCGTCGAAGCGTCCATCACGAGCCGATTGAGTCCATGCGCCTGTTTGCCCGTCTCAAGGCCCACTACTCTCCAGCGGCCGGTGCCCGTCCCGGATTCTTTTGGCGCACGTTTTTCGAGTATGCGTTGGTGATGACCGCCGCGAACATTGTGCTGCTACCTTTCGACTTTGCGGACCGGACGGATTTGATCGGCCTGAGCCCAGCGCGGCTGGCTCTCGAAGTCATCGTGTTTGGGCCGCCGCTCGAGACCTTGCTCTTTCAAGCGCTGAGCCACGGGATCGCCCGCGCATTGAAACGTGGTCCCTGGGCGCGGCTGGCAATCGTGTTCGCCCCGTTTGCGCTCGCCCATTTCTTCGTCTCGGTCAGGACCGGCGTGCTGGCCGGCGGCATCCTGGGCTTTTATCTGGCCCTCGTATACGTGGTGCGCCGCCAACACTCGTTCGCGAGCGCCTTTTGGGTGACAACCGGGTTCCACGCCCTGAGCAACTCGATTGCGCTCGGCCTGCATCTCACCTTCGAGCACGCCTGGTGAGATTCGCCCTGACTGAACGGTCGTGGCAACCTTGAGCTTATTGGCGAAAGTGGTGGTGAGACGCAGGACGAGCGTAGAATTGATGCGGCTGGGGCCTGGGTACGCTTCGAAACGGTGAAGGAAATCGGAAGGATGAATTGCGCAGGCCTCCTCGCATGGTTGGATGGTCCACGTCATGCACCTTAAGGTGAATCTATTGGATTTGGAGAATGGATTCGAATCCCCCGACGATTGGCATGTCTGTTTCGACCGCGAGACCGGAGAAGTCCACACCATCGACGACGACGCGATGCGGAATGCCGAGGAACAGGATCTGGACGACACCGCGCTTTTTTCGCCTCCCGATTGGATGGCGGAACAACTGGCGCTTGCTCGGGAGGTGCTTCACGACGCCGAATCGCGTCGCTTTATTCAGCTGCCGACGAAGTGGGACTTCCACGAATACCGTCATATGGAGGCTTTCATCGAGTCCCTGCCGGACAGTGACACCCGATATCGACTCCGGCGGGCAATCAAGGGGCGCGGCGCTTTTCGGCGCTTCAAGGATGCCGCAATCCGGCTGGAGGTCATCGACGAGTGGTACGCCTTCCGCCAGGAGGCCATCCGGGCACTGCTATGTCGATGGGCCGAGGAACACGATCTGGAGATAGTATCCCCGGAAAAGGGAACCTGATTGAAGAAATACCTCCGGTCGGGTTGGATCAACGGGGCGCTTGTTGTTCTCGGCTCTCACTTGGTGTGCCCATCGAACGCGCCCTCCCTTTTTTACGTGAACCGGGCGGGGCCGGACTCTATCCGGCCCTTCAATACTGCAGCGTGGCGCTGATGAAGAAACGCGCGTCGCCGCGCTCGGTCTGTGCCGTGGCTTTGCCGGCGATGGCGAGCGAGGCGCTGGTTTGGAAACGGCCGTCCAGCGCCGCCACCGACGCGCCGAGGCCCGCGTCCCAGAGGGTCGTGCCGGCGCCGACCTGGGGGTTGCCATCACCGTATTCAACAAATGCGGACAGGCGGATTTGATTGATGGCAAGTCGGCTGAGCGCGGCGCTCTGCAGCGGCGGCGCGGACAGACTCTGCACGGCATAATAGCCCTGATCGCCGAACGCTTCACTCGACTGGTAGGCTCGCAGCACGCTGGAGCCACCGAGGGCAAAGGTGTCACTGCCACCCAAACGGTCGGATGTGATTTGCCACGAGAGCTGCGTCTCCGTGCTCCAGCCTTCCAGGACCGGCACCAGTGGACCGAGCTGCTGCACGCGCGCGTAGTTGAGGATGAAGTGCTGCGTCGCCGCGCCGCCGTCGGGGTAGTTGTAGAACGCCCGGAAGTCGGCGTCGGTGTTGCGACCCGTGATTCCGTCGAAAGCCAGGGCCACCCCCGCCACAAACTGATTGGTCGCGGTGGGCTCTTTGAGATTGAAGATGTTGTTCACCACCATCTGCACCCCGTCGAATTTCGCCCCGCCCACGACGGTGGCACCAAAGAGGCTTTCCCGCTCGAACTGCTTCAAGGCCAGCTGTGCGCTGAGGTTCCAGCCCAGCCGCTCGGTCTGCAGCACCGGCAATTCGTATTTCAACGTGGTCTGCAGCGTGGTGCTGGCCGATCCGACCGGCGGCACGGCACTGGAGGCGGTGTCGGAAAAGTTTACGTTGGCGGAAAAACGATGGCCCCACCGATTGGGCACGGTGTAGACGAGCGAGTAGTTCTGGAACTCCTCAGGGTCGGGTCCGACCACCGCGTTCCATGAAAGCTGGTGGTTCTCCAGCGGCAGGTTGGTGAAGGAGCCGCCCAGCGAAAAGCGGTGTTCGCCCGAGCTCTTGGTCGCATGGTTGTTGTAGCCGGCCCGCACGCCCCAGGTGCGCTGCTCATCGATCTGGAAAACGGCGATGCTGTCGCCGAGCTGCTGGCCCGGCTCGAAGATCACCCGGGCGGAGCGGGCCGGATTGAGGTTGAGTGCCTTCACCTTCGCATCGAGCGAGTCCTTGCTCAGGATCGGCTCGGCCAGCAAGGGATCGAGGAGGTTGCCCAGCCGCGTACGGTTGGTCCAGTGGTCGGCGTCCTCGGCGTAGTTCCCCTGCCCGTCCCCGAACTGCACGCGGTAGCGGCGGAGGCTGAACTCGTCGACCTGCACCCGCAGCGTGCCGTCCACGATCTCCTGCGGCGGCACCACCACCGCCATGAGCGGGTAACCGGTTTCTCGATACACCTCGGTGATGTCGCGCTGCAGGAAGCGCAGGTCGCCGAGCGTGAGCGGCAGGTCGCGGTAGGGACTCAGGATCTCGTGCAGACCGGTGTAGAGCGGCACGCGGTCGGCGGTGGCGCGGGTCTCGCCCTCGATGGTGAGGAAGCCGCCGAGGTTTTCACCGCCCTGGGTGCCGAGAATCTCGATCCGCAGGCGCTGCAGCGCGGGCACCACCACCGCCTCGTCGTTGGCGCCGGGGGCCGCAATGAGCGCGGGAAAATCAATCTCGCCGGTAAGCTGCTCAAAGGGCGTGGTGGGCGCGTCGTAGGTTTCGAGCCCCGACTGCGGCCCGAGGGCCCGGGCCGGCGGCGGCGTGCCGGTCTCCTGCGCAGCCAACCCGAGTGCGCTAAGGGCGAAGAGCGAAACGAGGCGGGCGATCATCCCTCACCTCCGTTCTCGGTGAAGGCATTGAGCAGGGCCTGCTGCTGCTTCACCAGGGCGTCGGCCTGGGCGATGTTTTGTGCTTCGCGCGCCTGCTGGGCTTCCACCGTGGGGCGCACGGCGTCGGCGATCTCCTCGCGCTGCAAATTAGTCCTCGCGGCGGCGACGCCCTCATCCCGCTCCGCCACCAGGCTGCTCCGACTGCCCAGGGCGATGCGGGCGTTCCGCGCCTGATCGGCCTCGGCCCGGGCCACGATCGCTTCGCCCACCTCGGCGTAGGCGGCCTCGCGGGCGGCGAGCGCCTCAGCGCGGGCGTTTTCCACCTGCACGAGCGCGCCGCCGAGAGTGGAGAGCGCCTCGGTGCGTTCCGCGACATAGGCCTCGTAGGCGCGACGCTGGGCAGCCTCGTCGGCCGCGTTGCTGCCGCCGCCGCCACCGGTCCAGGCCTTGAAGGCGGCGGACGCGCCGGAAGTCACGGCACTGCCGAGATCCTTGGCCAACTGCACACCGGCGCCGGCCGGGTCGGTCAGGACTTCGACTGCCTTCATGTCGAGCTGGATGATCGCATCGCTGGCGTCACCCATCAGACCGCCAAAGTCGCCTCTGACCAGATTCGTGGCCATGGCGCCCGGGCTCACTCCGAATTGCGCCGAGAGTTCGCCGAGCGCCTCGCCCACAAAGGCCTGGACGCCGGGGACGTCGCCGATGCCGTAGGTGTCGAACTTTTCGAACAGGGCCATGGTGACCAGCTCCATTGTCTTTTCGTCGATCGCCTCGCGAGCGGCCTGGTCGGGATCCATGCCCGCGGCGATCAACTGTTCCTGGCGCGCCGCCGCCTGCTTCATGCCTGCCTGCAACTGCAGTTGGGTCGCCACCGGCAGTTGGTCGAGCGCGGGGTTGTTGAACTTGGGCAGCAGCCCGAAGGTCTGCATCTCCGCCTTGAGGCCGGCCTCGACCGCCGGATCGAAGGTGGTGGGCGTGTCGAGGTCGTTGAGACCGCGGTTGCTGTTGCTCGCGACATTGGCCGGCACCGACAGGGCCACCTCGCCGGCCAGCCCTCCCATGAGTTTGATGTTGCCCACCGACTTGAGCGCACCGTCCAGGCTGTCGGCGGCTGTATCCAGATTATCGATCGCCGGGGAGTCATAGGGCAGCAGCGTCTCGTCGGGGATGCCGAGGTCGCGCGGATCGAGTTGGGCAAGCTCCTCCGGCGTGGCGTTGCCGAGTCCCCGGCGTCCGACTTCGCTTTCGAGCACGTAGCGGATGTCGCTGTCGATCGACTCATACTTGTCGCGGGCAGCGCTCTCCTGTGACTGGAGCGCATCGTATTGCTGGATGGGGGCGTTGAGGGCCGCCTGCCGGTCGGCAAGCTCCGCCTGGCGGTCGGCGGAGAGGGGGAAGCGATCCGAGATGCTGCTGCCATCCGGAGCGAGGCCATCCGCATTGAATCCGGCCAGGACCTGATCGACCGTGGCATCGAGCGAGGCGGTGGCCTCCCCTTCCCAGAACTCGCGGCTGCGCTGGGCCTGGGCGAGCAGTTCGCGAGCCTTGGCCTCGCCGGCCGCGCGGGCTTCCTCCGTCGCCGCGACCGCTGCCTCGGCCTTGGTCTTGGCCGCGGCGACCACCGTCTTCTGGTTGTCGAGGGCGGTCTTGGCTGCGTCGTATTGCGCCTCGAGTTCGTCGCGGCGGGCGATGACGGCGGCGTTATCCTGCAGGCGCTGCTCGCCTTCCGCGCGGGCGGCGAGGAGCTGCTCGCGTTGCGCGCGCACCTGATTCTCGGAGGCCACGACCGCCTCGGCTTCGGCGATCATGTCCTGCAGGGCCTTCACCTCGTCGCCACGGCCGAGGCGGGAGGCTTCGAGAATGCGCTGTTGGTATTCGCCGATCTTCTGCTTGGCCGTGGCAATGGCGCTCAGGTTGTTGTCGATCGTGGCAAGCTCGTTGTCGATCGTGGCCAGTTCCTGCTGCAGCGTCTCCTGCAGCCCTTCCGCCACCATCGCGTCGCGCACGGCATCGTTGTAGTCCTGGGTCAGCGCCTTGAATTCGCGGTTGGCGGTCCGCATGGCCTCGGCCTGCTGATTGTAGGCGGTCGCGGCCGCGTCGGCGGCGTAGGCGGCGTTGATGTAGGCATCGACCGTCGGATCCCGCTGGTCGGCCGGGATGGAGAACACGTCCTGGTCGAGCGGAGCGCCCGCCACGCCGGAAAGCAGCTGGGAGTTGGCTGCCTCGAAATCGATCAGCTCGACCGTGTCCGCGGTCGCGTTCGCGACTTCCTCCAACTGTTGGCGGGCGGCCTCGCGTTCGGCGTCGGCGGTGGCCTGCAGGACCTCGACCGGAACGACGTCGGTGATGGTTTCGAGCGTCGCCAGGATCGTGCCGCGGACATCGAGCGAATCGGGCAGCGTGTAGTTCCCGCCATCGGCCCCGCCAACCGTCAGGCCGGTCACCGCGACGAGCTTGTCCTCGCCCACGTCCGGATCGGCAAAGTTCGCCGCCTCGTTGGTCCGGTCCAGACTCACGTCGTCGCCGGAGATGAAGCCCTGCAACTGGCCGCCCGAGGCCGTGGCGGTGGTGGTGCCGTCGAAGAACTTATCCGCGATTTCCAGGCCGGTGACCGCAAGTTCGAGCGGGGTGATGTCGACGGTGACATCGGTGGGTTGCGCGACGGTGTAATTGCCGGCGTCGTCGCCGCCGAGCGCGTAGCCTGCGACCGTGACCGGCTTGGCCGGCGCGGCGTTCTTGTCGGCCAGAACACCGGTGGCGTTCTCGGTGCGAAGGGTGACGGCATCGCCGTCGATCACGCCCGAAAGCTCGCCCCCCGAAAGCGCCACCGCGAGGGTGCCGTCGTAATCGCGGTCGACGGCGTTGACAGCGACGACTTCGAGCATTTTGCGCAGGATCGTCGCGGTCAATCCCTGGGGCAGGGTCAGCATGTAGTTGGCCGCGTCGCTGCCGGTGAGCGGCGAACTGGTCAGGGTCACCGCCCTGTTCGCCCCGGCGTTGGCATCGACGAAGGCGGCGGTGACGGCGCTGAAATCGAAGGCCAGGTCGTCGCCCGCCACGGTATTGGCGAAGACCGGCTCGCCATCGAGTGTCGCGGTGGTGGTGCCGTCGTAGACCTTGTCGGGCACGAACAGGCCGGAGACCGTGATGGCGCGCACCAGGATGTCGGCGACCAGCTGCGGCAGGATCAGTTGGTAGTTGGCGGCGTCGGCTCCGGCCAGCGACAGACCGGCCAAAGTCACCCCCTTGCCCGTGCCGGCGTTCGCATCGGTGAAGTGGGCGGAGGGACGGCCGGCCACACTCACCGCGTCGCCGGCGATCGGAGCGATCTGGAGCGAGCCGCTGAGGGGAGCGATGGTCGTGCCGTCGTAGATGCGGCTGTCCGCCGCGATGCCGGTGAGCGCAAGATCGGCCGGCGTAATGCGGGCGGTGATACCGGTGGGCAGCAGCACATTGTAGTTTCCGGCATCGGCGCCCGAAATGACGGCGGTCGTGGCGGTCACGGCTTTTGTCTGACCGGCGTTCTTGTCGTCGAAGGCCAGCGTGACACTGTCGAGGGAAACCGCGTCCTCGCCGAGCGGAACGAGGCTGCCGAGCGAGGTCACTGTCGCCCCGGTCGTGGCGTCGTAAGTCTTGTCGGCCACGGTCGTGCCCGTGATCTGCAGGTCCGCCGGCGTGATGTCGGCCACGAGGGTCGGCAGCACCAGGGAGTAGTTGCCGGCGTCGACTCCGGTCAGGCTCACCGCGGAAACCGTCACCGGCTTGTCCTCGCCCACGTTCTTGTCGGCGAAGGAGCCGGCGGGCGTGCCGCCGAGCCCAACGTCCTCGAACGCATCCGCGACGCCGGTGAGGACGCCGAAATCGAGGGCCGCCTCGCCGCCAAAGGTCGCGACCGTGGTGGCGTCGTAGACGCGGCTGAGGGCGGTGAGACCGACGAGCGTGATCTCGGCCGGCGTGATGGAGGCGGTGGTGACGGGATCGACAAAGATGTAGTTGCCGGCGTCGGCGCCATCGAGCGTGAGCCCCGAGACCGTGACCGTCTTGTCGGCACCGACGTGCTTATCGTCGAAATGGCCGGCCTGCGCCGAATCGTTCAACGCCACGTCATCGCCGGAGACGAATCCATCGACGCTGGCCGTGCCGGTGAGCGTGGCGTCGGTGCCGCGGTCGTAAACCTTGTCGTCGGCCCCGAGTCCGCCGACGGTGACCGTCTTGGCCGTGATGTTGCCGGTGATGCCCTGCGGGGATTCGGCGGTATAGTTGCCGGCGTCGGCCCCGCTGAGGGTGATGCCGGACAAGGCGACCGGTTTGTCCGTGCCGACGTTTTTGTCGGCAAAGGTGATGGTGATCTCGCCGACCGCGATGCCGAGATCGTCGCCGGCGATGGCGCCGCCGAAGCTGCCGGTGCCGGAGATCTCGCCGAAAGTGGTGCCGTCGTAGACCTTGTCGGCGATGGTGAGGCCGGTGACGGTGATGCCGAGGCGGGCGATGTCGCCGGTGAGCGAACCGGGTTGGTTGAGCAGGTAGTTGCCGGCGTCGTCGCCATCGAGGGAGAAGTCGCCGGAGAGAGTAATAGTGCGACCCGTGCCGACGTTCTTGTCGGCGTAGGCCGCCGTGACGGCGGAGTCGTTGAGGGTGACGATGTCGCCGTCGAACACGGCATCGAGTCCCGTGAAGGTCAGCGGCGCATCGGCGGTGCCGTCGTAGGTCTTGTCGCCGCTGAGGCCGAGGATGGTGAGGGTGTAGGCGCTGATGTCGACGAGCAGGCCGGTCGGCTGCATGAGCGTGTAGTTGCCGGCCGCGGCCCCGGTCAGGGTGAAGCCGGTCACGGTGACGGCCTTGCCGGTGCCCGCGTTCTTGTGTGCCATCCTGCCGCTGGCGCCGTCGCTCACCAGCGAAACCTCGTCGTCGCCGATCACGCCGGCGAGCGCGCCGCCGGCCAGGGACACCGTGGTGGAGCTGTCGTAGACGCGATCAATCGCGGTGACGCCGACGAGCTGCAGCAAAGCGGGGGAAATGCTGGCAAAGAAGTCCGCGGCCACCGCGGCGGTGTAGTTGCCGGCGTCGGCTCCGGTGATTTGGATGCCGGACAGGGAAACCGCCTTGTCGACGCCCACGTCGGCATCGGGGAAGGCGAAGGTGATGCCGGAGCCGTCGAGGGTGGCATCGTCGCCGGCCAGGATGCCGCCGAGCACAGCGCTGCCGGAGCTGGTGGCGGACGTGGTTCCGTCGTAGACCTTGTCGTCGACCGTGACGCCCGAGATCGTGATGGGGCGTGCGCTCACGTCGGCGGTGACATCGGTCGGCTGCACGATGTTGTAGTTGGCGGCGTCGGCGCCGGCGAGGGCGTAGCCACTGACGGTGACCGCCTTGTCGGTGCCGACATTCTTGTCGTCGAGGGTGGCGACCGGCGTGCCGGTGACGGCGAGGTCGTCGGCGCCGAGCGGCGTGACGGAGGGATTGCCGGAGAGGAAGATGTCGAGCGTGGCGTCGTAGGTGCGGTCGACGGCATCGACGCCGCCCACCACGATGTCGACCGGCGCTATGTCGGCGGTGAGCCCGGTCGGTTGCTCGAGAGTGTAGTTGCCGGCGTCGGCGCCGGTGAGGGTGTAGCCGTCGACCGTGACCGCTTTGTCCGCGCCGGCGTTCTTGTCGGCGAAGGAGGCGGTGGGCAAACCGGTGACCGCCACCTCGTCGCCATCGATCGCGCCGACCACCGCGGAGCCGGAGAGCGTGGCGTCGGTGGTCGCATCGTAGGTGCGGTTGTCGGCGGAGACGCCGGTAACCGTGACCAGGAGCGGCGTGATGGCGGCGGTGAGCCCAAGGTCCGTGCCGAGCGTATAGTTTCCGGCCGCAGCTCCGGCGAGGGTGAGACCGCTCAGGGTAACGGGCTTGTCGACGCCGACGTGGCGGTCGGCAAACGAGGCGGCGGCGGTGCCGCTCAGCGAGACGTCGTCGCTGCCAAAGGGATTGATCTGCGCGGTACCGGAGAGGGTTGCGTCGGTCGTGCCGTCGTAAACCCGGTCGTTGGCGGTGAGGCCCGAGAGGGTGAGTTCGAAAGGCGTGATCGCCGCCGCATGGCCGGTGGGCGACAGCAGGTTGTAGTTGCCAATCTTGGCCGCGTTGCCGGTGAGGAAGAAACCGGAGAAGGTAACCGGCACACTGGGACCGACATTGGCGGAGGCAAAGGTTGCGGTGGCGGAAAGCGTGCCGCCGAGGGTGACGTTGTCGCCGCCGAAGGTGGAGACGGAGAGGTTGCCGCCGAAGGTCGCGGCGGTGGTGCCGTCGTAGACTTTGTCGTCCACCACCAGGCCGCTGATCACCACGTCCTGCGGCGTGACGGTGAGGGTGCCATTGCCCACGATATTGATGGTGTAATTGTTGTCCGAACCGCCGCTGGCGGTGAGCGCGTATTCACCCACATCCGACAAGGCACCGGCTGCGCTGGAGACCGTCGGGGCGGTGTCGATGTCGTCCACCGAATCGCCGGCGAGGAGTCCCGTGTAGCTGAGGGTGAAGGTCGGATCGTTGAGGCGATACTGCCGGGTCGCGTCGTCGGGCGTGGCATCGATGCTGGCCTTGTTGATGGTCAGGTCGCCGGCGGCGCCGGTGCTGACTGCAACGCCATAGAGGCCACCGCTGGTGACGGAGGCCTTGGCTTCGGCGGTGACGGCGCCGGCGTAGAACCCGGCGTTGGCGTAGCCGCCGCTGGACGTGGGCACGGTGTCGGCAATGCCGGCATCGACCAGGTTGACGATGTCGCTCTCGGTGATGCCGAAGACCGCGGGGTCGACCGCCGAACCGTCGAGGGTCGCGCCTTCGAGCGTGACGGCGGCCGTCGGCGTCTCGCCGTAGGTGATGGTGCTGTCCCCCACCCCGACACTGACGGTGGGCTGCACCGCGTAGATGAAGCCGCTGCCGGTCGGCAGCGAGGCCGGCGTGGGATCAATGAAGTCGAAGGTGAGCCCGTAGTAGAGAAAATCGCGGCCAACGATATCGAGCGCGTTGCCGAGGTTGGCGAGGTCGGGCGCGCTGGTGTTGTCGGGGGTTTGGGCGAAGATGAGGAAGTCGCCGGGATCGACCGCATCGAAGACGAAGGGCGAGGTGTCGCCGGTGCGGTTTTCGAAGCGATCGGCGGCGTGGATGAGCAGGTCACCGGTGCCGAGGTTGAGCTCGACGTTTTCCCCGAGCACCACGACGGCTTCGCCCGATGACCGGTAGGTCGCGTTGGCGTCGGGATGGTCGGCCAGCAGCGTGAGATTGCCGCCGTCGGTGGTGATGCCGGAATTGATGAGGATGCTGCGGCCGGCCTCGAAGCTGAGGTTGCCGCCGTTGCCGTTGGGATTGGCGGCGAGGATGGGCGACAGCAGGGAGATGTCGTTGTTGGCCTGCAGGGTGATGTTGGTACCGGCCGAGAGCGTGCCGGCAATCATCTGGGCGTTGAGGTTGAGGTCGCTGCCGGGATCCGTGCCGAAGGTGGCGCGGGCGTCGACGGCGAAGGGTCCACTGAACACGGCGGCGGACTCGTTTTGCGCAACGAACGCCCCGAGCAGATCCTCGCCGCCGGCGATGATGTTGCCGTTGTCGATGTCGAGGCTGTATTGCAGGCCGACGCCATCCCCGGTGCCGAGGCGGGCCACGAGGTTCATCGCCCCGTCGACCCAGCCGGATTTGCGTTCGAACACCCAGACGGAATCGCCGCCTTGATTCGTGCCGGTCCCCGGGGAATACCACCCTTCGCCCACCGCGATCATGTCACCGTCGATCGCCACCAAATAACCGAAGCCCGCTCCCGGTGCGGTGAGCCGCGCCGTGGGTGCGGTGACGTCGGCCCAGTTGGTGGTGCGTTCGTAAATATAGACTCCCCGGTCGACGGTGAAGCCTCCCGCCGGAGCGCCGAAATTGTAGCCCACCACCAGCGTATCGCCGTCCAAATCGATGGAATAGCCCCAATGGAACCCCGCCACATCCATGCCGTCCTCCGCGTCGGACGCCGAGCGAAAGAGCTGGGTGGCCGTGGCCGTACTCCAATCGTTGGCCAGGTTTTCGAAGACAAAGACCTCATCGTCGTCAGTCGTCAGGGCCAGCGTGTCACCGCTGACGGCCGTTCGCATAATCTCGCCCGTGGCCATGGACGGGAGCGTGAGCGAACTCGGCGTTCCGGCCAGCGTCGTGCTCCAGGAACCGCCGGCATTGCTGTAAATCTCCGCATGCCCGTCATAGATGCCGAACGCCAATAGGTCGCCATCCAGATCCCAATCCCTGACCCCCGTCTTGTAGATCGAAGCGATGAAATTGTCCGGGTAGGCATCAGTGACGCCGCCGCCGTAATTGCGCCACCCATCGCCGCGCTGGTAGAGGGTGAAAACATTGGTACCGCGGGTGGCGAGCGTGTCGCCGCTCAGGTCCAATTCGAGGCCGAACAGTCCGCCGAATTCCGCAATGCGATCGGTGGTGAGGATGCGAGCGGCGAGAGCGCCGTCTTCGTAAATGTAGACGCTCCCGGAACCGGACAGCCCCCCGGTGGTAATCTCCGGCACCCGCACGTTGTAGTCGCTGACCGCGTAGGTATTGCCCGAGATCGCGACGGCGTAGCCGAACGTGGAATGGGTCACCGACGGTTCCCGCGCCTCCGCCGGGCGGTAGTAACTCAGATCGCCCGCAGCCCAGGATCCGTCACTGCCCCGCACCAGCGTCCGCACTTCGCCGTTGGCCGTGGCGTAGGGAGCCGGGCCCGAGGAGTTGAGGACACCGCCATACCAAGTGGGGAGCCCGATCAGCGCGATGTCACCATCCACCGCCACTGCCCGGCCCATCCGGCCGTTGTAGGATGAATAGCCGCTGGGTTGTGAATTGCCATTGCCATTGAGGGTGAAGTCGGGGGCACGACCAGAGGTGAAGTTGACCGAGGACCAGCCGCCCGCCGGCTCCACATAAAAGTAGGCCGCGCCGCCCTCGTTGTTGGCGTTGGCGTCTCCGATCAGAATGGTGTCTCCGTCGAAGGCTGCGGCCGTGGCGGTGGAAAAGGTGCCCGAAAAGGTGGAAATCTGGCTCGCGGTGTTGGGCGAACCGTCGCCGTTGAAGGAGAGATCGAACAAGTAGAACTGACTGCCGGAAAGCATGACCAACTTGCCCCCTTCGCTCGATGAACCCGTCACCGCGAAAGGCTGACCCACCGAGCTGACACTGCTGGTCACGTTGGAGAAAAGAGTCAGTCCACTTGAGCTGTCGCCGACCCAGAGATCGCCCGATCGGTCGCCAGCTCCGATGACCACCTTGTCATCCAGGCCCGCAAGGTAAAATCCATGATAATGGTTATCCCGGGTTCCCGCGGAGAAGCCGTTGGTACCGTAGTAGGACGGCGTGCCGTTGGGATCGTTGAACACCTGATAGGAATTCACCACTCCGTTGGCCGAGAGGCCGTTGGTGCTGGCGTAGGGGTCGGCCACCAGAAAATGAACGCTCTCCTCGGCCGTGCCTTCGCGGTAGACGTAGGATGTCAGGTAGCCGAGCCAATCGGCCCCCGGGAGGGGGTTGTATTGGGTGGTGAGCAGATTGGCCGCGCCGTTTTGCCACCGATCGCCCTTCGCAAAGATCCGCAAGGCGCCGCGATGGTCGGAGGCGTCCACTTCGTTCGTGGTGAACGCCACCAGATCGTTCTGCACCTCCACCTCCTTCAAGTAGTGCCGGGTGGTGGAGAAACTGTCCGCCGGCGTGATCAGGCGCGCGGCAATCAAACCGTCTTCGAAGACATAGACGGCACCGTCCGCCCCGTAGCTGGTCGAACCGGAGCCGTAGATGCCGTAGTAATATCCGCCAATGGCGTAGGTGCCATCGTCGATGTCCAGATGGAGCCCGAACTGAAGTCCGCTGCTGTCGCCGCCCTCCCGATCCGACACTGAGCCACCGGCTCCTCCCGGGTTCGGATTGACGAGGCGCTGGAACGTCGTGATCGCATCGACCTCCTCGTCGATCACGATGTTGCGCGGATCCTGCAGCCACTCGCCGCCCTGCCCGGCGTCGACCACGCCGTTGCCGCCGAGGCCCTCCAGGCCGGAGGTTTCAATACGCCCGCCGGAGCCGCCCTGCTCGCCTTCGCGAGCCGTGAGCTCGCCGTAAAACTGGGTGATGCCGTCCGACCACAGCACGAGGCTGCCGCCGTCGCCCTGCGCGGTCGCGTCGGCGTTGAGCGTGCTGCAGTCGCTGACGTAAACGGACTGCGCGTTGGCGTAGTCGACCGGACCGGTCGCTTCGCCCCAAATCGCCCCACCCTGGAAACCGCCGCCGATGTGGATGGCGCCGCCGGCACTCGACCCGCTCGCGCTGACCTTGCCGCCGAGCAGCGCGAGATCGTTGCCCAACAACGCCACATGGCCACCGGTTTCGCCGCCATCGACCGTGATCGAGGCCGAGTGGATCAGCGATCCTTCGCCCACGTCGAACACGACCTCGCCACCGGTGGTTGAGCCGTCAGCGGACATGAGGCCGGCCGAGGTCAGCAAAGTGAGTCCGTTGGTTTCGATCGTGATCGCCCCACCCGCGCCGGCGATGCCGTCGGCGCGCATCTCGGTGTCGCTGGTGAGGGTGATGGCATCGATGGAGATCGAGCCGCCCTGGGCGCCGCTCACGTCCTGCAGGCCGCCGAAGTTCTGCACGTCAATCGCCGCGATTTCGATCGCACCGCCGTCAGTGCCGTTCGCGGCTTTGATCGTGCCCCTGCTGTGCACCATGCCCTCGTCGCTGGTGAGGAACACGCGACCACCCTCGTCGTTGACCCCGGTGGCTTGGATCAGGCCATCGTTGTTGCCGGCCAGTGCATAAATGTTACCCGCGTGGGTGCGGAGTTCCGCGATCATCGTGGCGATGCGGCCCTCGTTGGTCACGTCGTTGCCACGCTCGCCCAGGCTCACGGCGTAGGCTCCGCCCATCCAACTCACATCGGTCAGCACATCGACGCGTGTGCCAGCAGCGAGGTCGACGCGACCGCCGGCCGCCATGATGTCGCCGGAGTTTTTAACCGTATAGCCAGCCATCAGCACGTCGCCGCCGATCGAAGTGATCTGGCCGAGGTTGATGACGTCGGCGTTGCTGGTGCCGAAAAGGGTGAAGCCACCGCCGTCGAGGAAGTCCTCGTTGGTGATGTCCATCGTCGAGGCCACGAAGTCGCCGCCAGCGAGCACCCGGCCGTTTTCGCCGATGATGATGCCATTGCGATTGAGTAGGAACAGGCTGCCGGTGGCGGTGAGCGCGCCATCAATGAAGGAGGCATCGAGTCCAGTGACACGATTGAGGGTCGCGCCACTGCCATTGTCGAAATGCACCCCAAAGCCATTGCCGACGTTAAAGGAATTCCAGTCGATGATCCCGGTGGCGGTTCCCTGGGTTACGGTCAGATCGGTCTCGTTGCTCCGCAAGGTGACGTCGCCCTCCACCACGGTCGCGCCTTCCGGCAGGTCGCCACCGGCATGAGCCTGCCCACTGACCAGCGCTGCGACGATCAGAGCGAAAGCAGCACGAAAGGGACGCCGGTCGCCCCGCGGAAGCTGGCAGCGGTGGGGCATTCGAGCCTGGGGTCTACTCCTCATGTCTTGGGACCTCGTCCCAACCCAAAGCCCAGGAGGCAAACCGGGAGTGACGAACGCGCCGGGAATAGGACGAACGCGCCGAGATTTGGGTCGATCGTTTCCGCGCGCCATTCGCCTCGCTTCCCTGAGTCTCCCAGCCACAATCGAACCGACAGAAAGGAGGCGTCACCATGAACGCTCGCATCGGAAAGGAAATCGTCGTGCGGATCACCAACGACATCGGGATCCTCAATGACATCTGCAAGCTGGTCGCGGAAAAAGGCATCGATCTGCTTGCCGTCCAAGGCACGGTCGCCGGCGACCTTGGCATCATCCGGTTGGTCACCACCGACAACCTGCGCGTCTGCGATGCCCTGCGCGCCAACAACTACGCTCCCACGGAATTCGACTGCGTCATGATCGATGTGCCGCACAAGCCCGGCATGTTGCGCACCCTCGCGGAGAAGCTCGCCATGGATAGCATCGACATCCTGCACCTCTACGTCACCGGCACGCCGCATGTCAGTCGCTGTCTGGTTATTCTGAATACCAATCAAAACGATCGCGCAGTCGTCGTCCTCAACCATTGACCCGGCCTCCGCCCGGCCCGGCAGGTTCGCGGCCCCGGCGGCGCAGCACGCGTGACGTTCGGTCTCGCGACGCGGGGCCGCGTCTGCTTGGTTGCGTCACATGATGGTTGCGCTTCTTTCCTCCCGGGTGCGCCGAGCAGTCGGCCGCCTGTCGACTCTGGCCGCCGCGTTGATTCTCCCGTGGGGCACCACGCCGGGCCAGGCGCAGGACCAACCGATCTCGGTGGAAGGCTCCCTCAATGTGATGGTCCCCGCGGAGCTGCGCGGACTGCTCATCGACAAGCCGCACGTCGATTTCCTGGTCGACGTGGGTGAAGACGGCACGCTCTTCGATGTGATGGCGATCGGAAGCAATCATCGCGACCTCGTGCCGGCCGCGACCAAGGCGCTGCTGGACGCCAAGCTCAAGCCCGCCAGCACCCATGGCGCGCCCGTCCGCAGCCGGGCGGTCGTGCAGGTACAGTTCTACGATCCGGAACAGCGCGCCTGGAAAATGGGCCTCAGTGTTCGCCCTTTTGGCTCATCCGCCTCCGACGCGGCGCAGCGTCGCTTCTATTCCACGGCACCCGATTCCTACGCCTATGGTCCGAGCGAGCTCGACGAGCTGGACGAGCCCATTGCGAACCTGCCGCCGCAGCGCATCGTGAGCTCGACCGTCAGTGCGCTTGGGGCCGCCGGGCGCTGCCTGATCGAATTCTACATCGACTCCGACGGCCGCGCCCGTTTCCCCAGCGCGATCGAACGCGACAACGACGAAGTCGCCATGAGCGCCGCCGTGCTGCTGCTGAAGTCGCGCTTCACCCCGCCCCGCCGCCGCGGCCACCGTACTTACGTAAAAGTGCAACAGGAATTCATCTTCCGCTGACGCAGGGGGTCCCCTTTCAGACCACCGCCCCGGCTCATGTCCGACCCGGAGGCTCCGGCGCAAGCTTTGCTTCCGCGGTCCCCTCCGGCGGCTGTTGCACCATGCCAAAAAGGGCGAAGAGCATTTCGCGTGACAGGGGCACATGACCGAGCAGCAGGTTGACCGCGCGGGAACGATGCCGGGCCTCGGTGGCCCGAAGCTTCCGCCCCCATAAATCCGGCAGCACCGCGCCGGTGCGATGCCGGTAGGCTTCCGCCCATGCTTCCACCTGCGCGGGCGCAAAACGATGCGCCAGGACCCAGCCCATGCCCAGCTCCTCCACATCGAGTATCTCCCGGCTGTTGGCCGCCCAGGCCGCCAACACCCGCCGGGCCTGCTCCCCTGCCCCTTCGCGGAGAAGCACGGCCCCCACGCTGCCTCGCCGATGCGGCGTCACCGCCAATTCCAGCAAAGGATCGAGCAGACTGGAGGCCAGCCAGGGCTCCCGCCGGAGAGCCAGCACGAACTCGATCAGCGCGGCGTCAAACGTATTCAACTTATGGCGACAACGCAGGAACGCGAGCGCGGCCTCTTCGTTGCGACCCAGCCGCAGCCATTCCTCCACGACCAGCAGCGCCAGCGAAGGCGAAACCGCGCCGGGATCCACTTCCTCAAGCAAGGCCGCCGCGCGTGCCGGCTCGCCCCGCAATCCCGCACCGGCAGCGGCGGCGACGGCGGCCGCCGGTGGCGGCAAGGGCAGATCCGCCGGCACCGTACGCCCCGCCACGCGGCCGGCTTCGATCGCACAACGCAGCCAAAACTCGGTCCGCTCCGGTTCACGGCAGGCTTGGTGGGCGGCAAACCGCGACAGCCGTGAAAAATCCCGCTGCAATAAGAGCAGGTCGAAAAGATACTGGTCCGGCCCCACCCCCAGCCTGCGCGCCAGCGGCTCTGCTTCGACCAAGGCGCCGTTATAGTCGTTCCGAGCCACCGCGAGCTGCACCAAATGCGTGCGCACTCCGCTCGAAGTAGGCCGGAGCCTCAGCGCCGAACGGAGGTTGATCTCGGCCGCCGCCAAGTCGCCCGTTTGCCAGGCGGTCGCGGCCGCGCGAGCAAACCCTCGCGCCCGCCAACCGGCGAGCCGTTCGACCGACCAGCGCCCCCCCCAGCCGACGACGACCAGAGCGATCACCAAACCGCAGCCGATAAGCGGGAGTCGCTGCCAACCGAAAGGGCGGCAGATGAGCGGCGTCGGTTCCTGCCGCGCCGCCGGGCGGGGGCGAGCGGGACTCCCTGGAGGCGCCGACGTCATGCGGCCGACCCGTCCGCCCTCGCCGGCGCGTCTTCGGCCCGACGACGCCACCAACGCCAGCCCAGCATGCCTCCCAACAGGATGCCGACCTGCGCATAGGTGGCCGGTTCCGGCACCGCTCCGGTGGGGGCAACCGGCGGAGTACTCGCCCCGAGCGATCCCCAGGTGAGCGTGGAGCTGTTGTTTCCACTGGTTCCGAAGAGGTCCTGGTTGATCGAATTTTCCTGGGTCGAGGTGTAACCCACGTAGGTCACGATCGAATTCTCATCGAAGGTGTAGGTGGAGAAATCGGCCCCCGTATCGATGTTGTCATCGGCCAGGGCCTGGATGCCACTCGTGAGTACCGTAAACGGAATCGCCCAGGTGACCCAGCTGTCGGTGTCGCCCCCGCCGCCCACGTCAAAACCGTCGTTCACCGCCTTCACGGAATAGGTGCCGTTGACGTTGGGTGATCCCGGGGATCCGTAGGGAGTCAGCGTAAGGGCCGCGGTCGATTGAATCGACCAGGACGTGGTGCTGGGACTGGTGTTGGCGCTGCTGCCCGGCTC
The DNA here is from genome assembly GCA_965652375.1 of uncultured Opitutus sp. Lineage (GTDB taxonomy): Bacteria > Verrucomicrobiota > Verrucomicrobiia > Opitutales > Opitutaceae > Actomonas. The sequence goes on along the minus strand of CBFGUO010000005.1, from coordinate 77,394 downwards.
GCCCCAGTAAATGTTGCGCGTCGTCGTGCTCTTGAGTTCGAAGACCGCCAGGAAGTCCAACGAGCCGTTGTTGTTGAGATCCATGCCGATGGTGTAGGACGAACCGCTGCCGTCCGTATCGTCGATCGCCTGGAAACTCGCCATGCGGGCCCGAAAAAGGATCGAGTCGACGTTGTTGATGCTGCCCGCCTTCTGCTGGAAACCGGGATGGCTCGCATCGCCCACAAAATCGTCGGCGGCGTGGCCGGTTTGCTTGTCGGCATTCGGATCAATGATCGTATTACCGCTGCTGGAAGCCACCCAGGCGTTCCAGCCGGTGTCATCGTAGACATTGACCGGCGGCAGCGCCTGACCGAAGACGGTGGAAGCGGCGCCCGCCCAACTTAGCCCCGCGAGAGTGAAGAGGATCAGGCGGCGCGGCGGAAAAAGCGGAGAGATAGGCATCGATAGGTTGGGGCGAAAGGTTCAAAGCGCGGCGCGATATAGGGTATTATGCCTAGACTCCTGAGCCTCAATGCGGGCGTTGCTCCAATCTTGGTCAGGCCATTCGGGTCTATATGGACTGAAAAAAGCAGGAGCCCCTGAGGATCATCGCTCGCCGCAGCAGGGGCTCTCATCCACCGTCCGGCGTGCACTCATCCGTGACCTTGCCCTGCCGTCGTGCGGCGACCCGGCGTCTGATCCTGCTCGCCTCCCTGTCCTGGATTCTGATCTCCCTCGCCTCCGCGCAGGATCCGGCTCCGCTGTCGGCTCCGGCTCCTCAAATCGACAACTTTGCCCGCGGATTCTCCGGCGCCAGTATCCTCGTACAGGACCGCAGAAGCGGGAACTATGTGCCCGACATCAGCCTCAACTCCGTCATCGACGACGACGTGGCTTCGGGTTGGACGCCCCCCACCGGCCGTTCCCGCCTGCTCATCACGTTGACGCAGGCCGCCAACCTCGAGGCCATCACCCTCTACGCCCCCGATGCGGTCGGCACCTATTCCGTCAGCACGGCAGTTTCGCTCGATGATATTGCCAACGACCGTACCGCGCCGATCACGCGCAATATCGATCTGCGCGAAGGCGAACGGACGCCGCTCCTCGCCGACAGCTCCTCCTATCTGGCCATCGAACTGAACGTGACCCAGTCTGCCCCACTCCGCGGACTCAAGGTGGGCGGAAAACCCGTGGGCGATCCGACGACGACCACCGTGGTTTCACCGGCCAACACCGCCGAGTCCGAAGAAACCGCCCAGCAGGGCGAAGTGGCCGAAGTTAATTTCGCGCTCAAGGCCCTCGGCGGAGCCGTTGCGGGCGAGCAGGTGGACGAGTTTGTGGAGGCCTTGATCGACGGCGACACCGGCACCGCATCCGAAATGGTTTCCGCCGAGCGCGCCTCAGTGAGCACGACGATTCATCTCGCCAGCGCGGTCGACATCGACCGTGTGACCCTGGCGGTCGGCTTTGCCACGGGGACCTTGTCCATCTTCACCAGCGACGAGTCCGGCGCCGCCGGCCGCTTGCTGGCCTCAACCACCCTCGACGGCACCCGCGAGGCCTTCTCGTTCGAAACCGACGGCGTGCGCGCCGAATTCGTGCAACTCGTCTGGGAACCGCAGAATCCCGGCGACCCATTGCAGGTGAAGGAAGTCGGCGTATTCGCGCTGGCGCGTGTCGAACGCACCGTGCCGCCGGGGGGCAGCGGTCCCGTCGTCGTCACCGTCGTCCCGACCTTTTCCAATCTGGCCGCTGGTACCGCGACGCCGGCCATGACCCCGCGCATCAACGAGGAGTTCACCGAATCCTCGAGTCCCCCGGCGCCCGTAGTCCCGATCGAACCCCGTCCGGTAAGCGGCTGAGTGCGCCCGAGCGCGCCCCGCCCTCCTCTTCCCTTCGGCGCCGGCTGACGAACAGTCGAACGTGGCGACGCCCAAACCAGCCGTGCTGCTCGACCTCCGCGGGAATATCCGTCCGTGGGTGCTTCGGGTCGCCGGTTTCGCCCTCCCTCTGCTGGCGCTTTTTCACCCACAATACGCCCTGCCCGCCGCCACGCTCGGCGTATTCGGACTCCTCCTGCTTTCCGAAACACGCGACGCCGCCCGGAGCCATGGGCACACGGCGAACGGCACGTTCGCCCGCGAACGGGAGTGGCGGTTGATTGTGGTCACCGGGCTCGCCGCCCTTGCCGCCCTTCAGGTGCTGCCGCCCCCGCGGGACAGCATGCTGCGCGTATCGCTGGACTGGATACGCGATCTTCCCGGTGCCATCGACACGCCGACCGGGCGCAGCGTCGACCGGCGCGCGGCGCTCGGGCAGGTCGCGGCCCTGGGCGCACTGATCGTGCTGCTACGGATCGGGCTTCAAGTATTCGCAGCGGACGCCAGTCGTCGGGCCTGGGCCCAGGCCCAGACTTCGGCCGGTGCGCTGGCCGCGCTGCTGCTGCTGATCGGCGGCCCCGCCGAGGCTGGCGGTACGACGGCCGACTGGTCCCTTGGCGTCCTCGCCAACAGCAACGCCCTCGCCGGCGGCTTGGCCCTCGCCGCGGTACTGACACTCGGGGTGTGCGCCGATTTTCTTCACCGGCGCCGCGCCGCCGGCTTGGTCTTCGCGACCGTGGGCTTCCTGCTTTGTGCCGGAGTCTCCCTGCGCCTTTCATCCCGCGGAGCCGGGGCAGCCTTGGTGGTGGGTGTGATCGTTTGGGGCGTGCTCGAACGCTTGCACGGCAGGCGCCCTCGCAGTCGGCCCCAGCGATGGGGACTGCTCGTAATGGCGGGAGCGGTGGCGCTGCTGGCGCTGGCCCTGAGTGCGCCCGGACTTTTGGCGGAGCAGCTCACCGGGGACACCGATTACCGTCTCCTTCTGTGGCATTCCGCCTGGGAGGTTGGTCAACTTGCCCCCCTGGCTGGATTGGGGTTCGGCGGATTCGCCGCTCGCTTCGCGCTGCACGGCGATCTGCTCCCGCCCCTCGGAGCGACCTTTTTGCATCCCGACTCCGGATGGGTGCTGCTCGTCGTCGAGGCCGGTCTGCTCGGCACCGGGATTCTGATCGCGATGATCGCCGCCACCGTGCGAGCCGGCATGCGAACCAAATCGGCATCGCCCCCGGTCGAAGGCGCGGCTTTGTGGCGCCATACCGGGATTGCCGGCCTCGTGGCCTGGGGCGTCGCCGCGGTGGGCGACATCAGTTTTCAACGGGAGTGGTTGCTGGCGGCGGCATTGCCGATGGCGGCCTTCGCGTGCGGCGGCAAAGCCGACGAACAAGGGCCTGCGCTGGCCGCCGTTGGGCGCGCAAGTCAGCGCTTTTCGCTGACGCTGCTGGCCCTGCTGGCGGGCATCGCCTGGAGCCTGCAGACTCGTCCAGCCCCGGCACTCGGCGCTGCCTACGAGTTCACCGCTGCCGGCGAGCCGCGCTTGAACGATGCCGGCGCACGCGCTCTGCACGAACACCCATTGAGCCCGTATCTGCACCAACAGCTGGGTCGTTCCGCCCTCGCCCTGCACCGGGCGGAACTGGCGGCGCGGCATTGGATCATGGTGGCCCGGCTGTGGCCGGCCATGGCCCAAGTCAATGCAGCCAACGCCCGTGAACTCGGTCGGCGCGATCCCTCCCTCGCCGTTCCGCTGTGGAGCCTCACCCTGCGCGGTGCGCCCGAGATCCGCGCCGGTCTGTTGCGGGAAGAACTCTCCACCCCCGGCGCGCCGCCGCTTCGCTACTGGCGTCGCGTGATCGCCGATCTCCCGGAGTTGCTCGGTGTGCTGGCGGCCCGTCCGGAGCCCGCCGCCCAGCGCGCCTTCGCCGCCTGGCTCGAGCGACCCGACCTGCAGCACCGGCTCCCCCTCGCGATCGGCGCGGCTGCGTTTGCCCAATGGGGAACCACCGGGACCTTCGATGCGTGGCTTGAAGGCCTGCCGGAAGCGGAAATCCGTCGTGGACGCTCCACCGTGGAGACGCTTGCGGCGCGGGGGCGAGCCGACCTGGCCTGGGTCCTGGCCCGTCGCCTCCTGCCCCCGGTGGCCAGCCCGCCGCTGGCCAAGAACGATTCCGTCGAGAGCCTGGAGCGACGGCTGCTGCTCGACCCCGACGACTTCGTCGCTCTCAGTCAGCGGATCGATCGGCTGCCGCCGGACAGCACCGAATACCGGGCGGCACTGCGTGCCGCGAGCGCCCGGCCGGCCGCCCCGCAGTGGTTTGCCGTGCGTCTGGCCTACGTTGAGGCGCAGGAAGGAGATTTCGCCGCCGCCTGTCGCTTGATCGTGCCGATCCTGGAAGAGCAGCCACCCGGCCCTCAGCGATAATAATTGTAGTACTTGGAGGTGATCCGGGGCCTTACCCCGTTGAGCAGCAGTTGCATCTCGCGCACGCCATTGTCCCGCAGCCGGCCGATGTTTTCCCGCGCCGCGCGCAGGGACGTGCTGTGGGCTCGCAGCACAAATATCACGCGGTCCGCGATCGGCAGCAGCCAGGTGGTGTCGTCCACGGGGCCGATCGGCGCCGAATCGATGATGAGTACGTCGAATCCAACCTGGAGTTCCGCCAGACGCTGCTGCACGCCGCTCTTGCTGAACAATTCCCCGGCGTCGCGTGATTCATCGCCGCGGGGCACCAGGAGGAGATTGGACATGTCGGTTTCCAGGATCACCTCCGGCGGAGACCGCCCTTCCCGCAGATAGCCGCTGAAGCCCGGCGAGGCATTCGTATCCACTCCGAAGATACGGTCCATCCGGCCCCGGCGCAGGTCGGCGTCGACGAGGAGGACCCGCTTGCCCGCCGAGGCAAAAGCGCGCCCCAGTTGAACGGCGATCTCGGTTTTGCCCTCCGAAGCGAGCGAACTGGTGACCAGGAGGGTCTGCGACTCCGGCGCGTTGAGCATGAGCAGGGAGCGGATCTTGCGGATCGATTCGTCGAAGGCCCCCTTTTCATAGCGGGCCCGCTTGGCCGAGATCGTGCGTCGGGACAGGAGCGGCACCTCTCCAAGCGCCTTGCAGGAAAGCTCATCCACCGCGGTCTCCAGGGTGTAGGTACGGTCGTCGGTGCGAATGATCAGCCAAAGCAGGATCGCCCCCAGGAGTCCGCCAGTGAAGAGACCGTGGGTCACGGCGGTGCGATACGCGGGCGGCCGCGGCGCGGCTTCGGACGCCGGCTGCAGCACCTGGATCAACTCCTGGTCCACGCTTTTGCCCACGTCGATGCTGCGCAGGGAACCCAGCATCCGGTCGTAGAGGTCCTTGGTGCGATCACGGCTGTCACTCAATTTCTGATACGCAGCCTCGATGCGGGACGATTCGAGGGCCCGTGTCTCCCATTCCGCGATCGCCTCCTGCACGCTGGCGATCTCGGATGACAGGGCCAGTCGGCGCTCCTCCTGGGCGCGCAGCAACTCGGTATTGGCCGCCTGTTCGATCAACTCGAGCCGCTCGATATCGCGGTCGATCTTTTGCACGATGGGGTGCGCCGGCTGCAGCACGCGCAACCGCATCTCGCGCTCCACGCGGAGGCGATTGAGTTCGCTCCGGGTCTGCGCCAGGTCTGTCGCCACCGCGCGGTTCTCTCCTTCGGGATTGATTCCCGGCACGCGGGCCCGAGCCTGCGGGCTCAGGTCGTGATTCTCGGTGAGGCGGCGCCAGTTATCCATGAGCGAGAGTTGCAACCGCAGATCGGCCTCGCGGCTTTTCAGCTCGTTGAGAAAGGCGGCGCTGGCGGCCGACTGTTGTTCCCAGAAGCCGATGTTGTTCTGTTCGCGAAACCGAAAGAACGCGTCCTCCTGCTGCTTGAGGTCGGACTCGAGACGACCGATCTCGGCGGAGATTTGCTCCACGGTGTTCTCCGACACCTCGAGCCGCCGGTCGCGCTTGAAGCGAATGAACTCGGTCATCAGCGCATCGAGGTAGCGTCGCGCATACTCCGCGTCGCCACTCTCGCAATGGAGTTCCAGGACCGTGGTGCCGGTCGCAACTTCGATCAGCAGTTGGGCGTCGTGGTTCTGGGTGATGCCGTCGAGGGCCAGACGCTGCAGGCTCCGGTGACGGATCTCCTGGCTGCGCATGATCTCGATCTGCGTTCCGAGGTAGTTGGCCAATTCCTCCGAGTAGGTCGTCGGGGTCTCCGCCAGGATAACGCGGCCGCTCACATACATCTTGGCCTGCGACTCGAAGGTCACCGGTTCGCGCATGACCTCGTAGTAGCGGTAACCCGCGCCGAGCAGCGCGAGGACCAATACAATCCAGCCGTGCCGGCGAATGCCCAGACCGAGATTCGGGGAGCTGTGCTCGGGGTTGTGTTCCACCGGATGCCTCTACCAGTTGATCAGGCGTTCGTTGACGATGACGAAGTCGCCGTCCACCAGCTCCACATCCTTGTCCAGCCTTCCATGGTCCAGCACCTCGCGCAGGTCGACGGTGATGGTCTGGGTCTCGCCATCGGGGCTGCGCCGCACGATACGAACGTTGCGCTTGTCGGCAAAGTCCGAGAGGCCGCCCGCGGTGAGCAACACCCGGCCCAGGGAATTCTCCTGATCGAGATCGATCTCCACCGCGCCCACTCGATTGACGGCACCGGACAGGTGCACCCGGCCGCGATTGAGGGCCCCGATCCGGTATTCCACCACGCTCAGCTGCACGGTCGCCTGCCGATAGAGTTCCGCCTCGAGGGCGGTCTTGATCTCGCGGCGCAATTCGGCCGGCGTTTTGCCGACCGCGGCGATGAGGCCGTAGAAGGGAAGCTCCAATGCTCCGGTGTTGGTCACCGTGAGTTCCACCCGCGGCTCGCCGTCCTCCATGACGCGGTAGTGCACACGGTCGCCGATGGCCAGCGGTCGCTCCTCCAATCGCTCCGGCAACGGATCGGCGGCCGGGAGCACGGTGGCGAGAAACAGCGGGATGAACAGACGGGCAGCTGATCGGCAATTCATGGGGCGTACTCCAAAATCAGAGAAACCTGGTTGCGCTCGTACGAACGCGTTTGAATCGACGAGTCCTTGCGCACGTAGCGCCACTCCAGCGAACCGTTCATACGGGAACTCAACACGCGCTGCAGTCGGGCGGTGGCGCCGAGCCGTGTGGCGGACTCGCCGATCGCGCTCGATTCATCGATCCATTCGTGGCTCAGCGTCACGTCGAGATGCGTCTGCTTGGCGAAGGCCCACTGCGGCGCAAACAGCACCCGGGTGACCCGGTAATAATTGGTGCCAATGCCTTCGTTCACGTCCTCGCCGACCAGAACCGAATAACGAAAGGTCCGGCGCAGCTGATGATCGAGACGCAGCGAGCCATAGATCCCGTGAAAATCGTCCTGGTCCAGGATCGAACCCGTCTCGGCAAAGTCGAACTCCTGCCAGCCCACCTCACCGAGGACCCGCATGTTGCGGGTGATCATCTGTTGGGCGAAAAGGCCGAAGGAAAAACCATCGAGGTCGTTCTGAATCTGGCGGAGGTAATCGACCTCGGACCAAGCCGCGTTGAGGCCCCAGCCGCCGCCCGCCCCCTGCGGGAAATAGGGTCGCAACGAATAGGCATAGCGCCAGGCATCGAGCGATCCGTCGCCGTGCGTGTGCCACTGCCGGCCCGCCATCGCCAGGCCCTGCAGGATCACGCGATTGAGGTCCCAGTCGAGCTGCACTCCGGCGTCGGCATTCAAGCGGCCGAAGCGATCGGTTTCGTTGACGACGACCGACTCCACCGGATCCTCCTGCATCATCAAATTGATGAAGCCGCGCAGTTTCGCCCGCCCCACGAACACATCCATGCCCAAGTTTGTTCCCGGAGCGACCGACATGAACGACGCGTCACCGTGATCACCTGATACGTAGACCTTTCGCTCCACCGCGACCTGCAGATAGAGTTCGTTGTTCACGGTCAGCGGCATGTTCAATCCGCCGTTGGCGCCGATGACCAGGGCCAGTCCGCTGCGCCCCGAGCGCTCCAGGCGCAGGTTGTCGGTATACTCCACGCCGCCCCGGAAGGTCACCGTGCCGCTGATACCGCTTCCGTCCAGGTTCCCGGACGTGGTGCGACCGTCGCCTCCGGTGACGACGGTGGGATCCTGCACGCTTTCCCGCAGCCAGGATTGGGCCTGCAATGGAGCCGCCAGGCCGAGCGCCAGGCAACTGAGCTGCCACCAGCGACGGAACCAGGGGTGGGGTCGGCAGGCATTCATGAGGCGACTCCCGTTTCCATGCGCGGTATCGGTACCAGACCGATGCGCACCGCGTGCAGCGTGAGTTCGGCGATGGATCCGCAACCGGTCTTGCGCATCAGACGGCGCCGCACGTTTTCCACCGTGAACACCGACAGCCCCAGCTTCGCGGCCACTTCCTTCGAAATCCGCCCGCCGGCGAGTTGCTGCAAGACCTCGCGCTCGCGCAGGGTGAGATCGGCCTCGCCGACGCGATTTGACCGGCGCCGCAGGATCAGCTGACGGATCAGATCGGGCACGTGGCCGCCGAAAAACTCCTTGCCCCTCACCAACGCCCGCATCGCCGCCTCCAGGTTCTCGAGGCCGGATCGTTCGTCGATGATTCCGCTCACCCCACGGGCCAGGGCACCCTCGACCGTCTCCCGGCCAAGCGCCCGGCCGAACAACAGAATCGGCATTTCCGGCAGCTCCGTCCGCAGCTGGGCGATCTCGCGCAGCACCTCCGCGGCGTCTCCCGCCATGCCCACGACGACCACCTGCGGCTCGACGCCACCTTGCTCCTTCAACAGATCGTGCGCGGCTGCGTAGCTGCCGACCACGGCATGATCGCGCAAACCCGCCACGTGACGGGTCAGAAGCTCGCGCACAATCGTAACCGGTTCGACGATTGCCACGCCCACGGCAGCCGAGGCAGGGAGAGCGCGGAGGGAAGAAATCGGGGAAACCAGCATGATTCGACAGGCGTTCGGAGTGGAGATTCGGTAGATGCCTACAGGCGTCGTTGGCGAGGATATATATAGGGTTTTCACCCTATTTTCTGACTCTTTTCATCAATGACCTGCATTACTTGATATTAGGGTATATAACCTAGGCCACTTACTACCTAGTCTTGCCCGGCCCATCCTTGCCCGCCCGCCAAAACGGGCTTGCGACAGCCCAGTGCGAACGGCCCTTCAAGGGGCTTTCGGACGCCATCCCGGGCCCGTCTCCCTTCCTGTCGCTCAACAGAAACGTCGGCAGGCCTTTGCGTTCCCGACCGCGCCTTCTATCGTCCCGCCCGATGTCGATCACTCACTTTGCCTTCCCCGACACCTTCCGCAAACTCTACGACCAGGCGGTGAACCACTACCGCGCCGGGGCTTCCTCCGCCCGTGAGCTTTTCGATGCCGAACAGACGGCCTGGTTGAATGCCAATGGCATTGGTGCGCAGGCGATGTTCGACTACGCCGAAGACGACTGCGACGGCGGCCTGCCCGGCTTCGGCCATGCGCTGGCGATCGAAACGATTCGCCGCGACTATTTCCTGAACGCCCAGCATGGGGTGGCTTCGACCGTGGTCGCCGATCCCGGCACCTGGCCCGGTAAAGGCGAAGCCATCGATGGCATCGTTTGGCTGCCCCGCATTCTGCCCAAAGTCCGCGCCAAGCTCCGCGGCGAGCTGCCGCCGTCGATGATGTATTGCTGTGGCGGCGATCGTAACTTCTTCCGCACCCACGATATCCTTCCCGCCGAGTTTCTTAATCTGGCCTGGCGTCATATCGACGACGACGACGCCATCATCGCCTGGGTCAAATCCCGCTCCCGCGCCGCCTGATCCCCGCCTCTTCCCGCTTCGTCCTCCCGACTCCCCTCCGCCCCCCATGAGCAAATACTCCATCAAAGTGAACGGCGAAAGCCACACCGTCGACGCCGCCCCCGACACCCCGCTGCTGTGGGTGCTGCGGGACCACCTCAATCTCGTCGGCACGAAGTTCGGCTGCGGCATGGGCCTATGCGGGGCCTGCACCGTGCATATCAACGGCGTCGCCACCCGCTCCTGCCAAACCCCTGTCTCCACCCTCGGCGCCCGCGCGGTCACCACGATCGAAGGGCTCGATCCCGCCGGCGTGTCCGCCGTGCAGCAGGCCTGGAACGAGATCGATGTGCCCCAGTGCGGTTATTGCCAGGCCGGGCAGATCATGAGCGCTGCCGCCCTCCTGGCCGCCAACCCCAGCCCGAGCGACGGGGACATCGACACCGCCATGGCCGGCAACCTCTGCCGCTGCGGCACCTATGCCCGCATCCGCAAAGCCATTCATCTCGCGGCCGACAAGACCCGCGCCCACGCCTGACCCGGAGACGCCCGCCATGAAAACCGACTTCCCCGCCGCCGCCTCCGCTTCGTTCAGTCGTCGCGGTTTCATCAAAACCACCGGCGCGGCCTACGCCGGACTCAGCCTGGGCCTCATGCTGCCCGGCCGCGCCCGCGCCGCCGCCGAAAGCAATCCCGCCTTCCCGACTCCCGCCGACGGCGATTTCGCCCCGAATTTCCACCTCCGCATCGCGCCTGACGGCACCGTTACCATCGTTTCGCAGAATCCCGAATGCGGCCAGGGCATCAAAACCGCCCTGCCCATGCTCATCGCCGAGGAACTCGAGGTCGACTGGAACTCCGTCCGCATCGTGCAGGCCGGCCTCGACAACCGTTACCAGCGCCAGATCGCCGGCGGTTCCGGCGCCACCCCGGCGCATTTCACGGAGTTCCGTCAACTCGGCGCCACCGCCCGCGCGATGCTCATCAGCGCCGCTGCGCAGGCCTGGGGCGTGCCCGCCGCCGAATGCCACGCGGCGGCCAACGCCATCCATCACGGCACCAGCGGTCGCTCCCTCGGTTATGGTGAGCTGGTCGCGGCCGCGTCCAAGCTGGACGTCCCTGCCGCCGAAAACGCCCCGCTCAAATCGCCCCGGGATTTCAAAATCCTCGGCACGCGCGTGCCCGGCATCGACAACCCCGCCCTCCTCACCGGCAAGCCGTTGTTCGGCATCGACCATACGCTGCCCGGCCTCGTGCATGCCACCTACGTCAAGTGCCCGTCCTTCGGCGGCACCGTGAAATCGGCGAACCTCGACTACGTCAAACGCCAGCCCGGCGTGACCGACGCCTTCATCATCGAGGGCAATGGCAAGATCGACGAACTGCCCGCCGGTGTGGCCATCCTCGGCGTCGACACCTGGTCGGTGTTCAAGGCCGCCAGCCGCGCGCTGATGGTGGAATGGGACATCCCCGAACCCTTGGCCGCCCAAAGCACCGACGCCTTTTACGCCCAGGCCGAACAACTCTCCGCCGGTGCGCCGCAAAAGGATCTTCGCACCGACGGCGACGTCGACGAGGCCCTGCTCAACGCGGCCGCCATCGTCGAGGCGTATTACACTTATCCCTACGCGTCCCACGCCAACCTCGAACCACAGAACTGCACGGCCGTCGTCTCCACCGATCGCGCGGAGATCTGGGCGCCGACCCAGCTTCCGAGCTGGGGGCGCGGCCTCATCGCCGGCAACCTCGGCATCCCGGAGGACAACATCGTCATCCACATGACCCGCATCGGCGGCGGTTTCGGTCGCCGTCTCATCAGCGACTACATGCTGCAGTGCGCCGCCATCGCCCAGAAGGCCGGCGTGCCCGTCAAGATGACCTGGACGCGCGAGGAGGACATGCAGCACGACCACTACCGCGCCGCCGGCTGGCACCGGTTCAAGGGCGGGGTCGATGGCGACGGCAAACTCGTCGCCTGGCAGGACCACTTCGTGACGCTCGGCGTGAACAGCGATGAAGAACCCGGCCGCGGCGCCGGGATCAACGCCACCGAGTTTCCCGGTCTGTTTGTCCCCAACTTCAAGCTCGGCCATTCAATCATCAACTCGGGCGTTCCGCTCGGCTGGTGGCGCGCCCCGGGGTCCTGCGCCATCGCGTTCGCCACCCAGGGCTTTCTGGACGAACTCGCCCACGCCGCCGGTGCCGATCCGGTGGAATTCAAACTCCGGCTTCTCGGCAGCGAAGAGCGCAAGGCCAAACCCGAGGACGAACGCGGTTACCACGGTGGCCGCATGTCCGGGGTCGTAAAAGCCGCCGCTGACAAGATCGGCTGGGGCGCTTCACTGCCGCGTGGCGAGGGTCTCGGCGTGGCCTTCCACTACAGCCATCTCGGCTACGTTGCCATCGGGGCCAAGGTGACGGTAAGCCGCCAGGGCGAGCTGCGCGTCAACAAACTCGTCGCCGCGGTCGACTGCGGCGAGACCATCATGAATCTCAGCGGCGCCGAAAACCAGGTGGAGGGATCGATGGTCGATGGGCTCTCCACCGCGCTCGGCCTCGAAATCACGATCGCCAACGGTGCCGTGCAGCAGACCAACTTCCACGACTATCCGCTGCTGCGCCTGCCCGACACGCCGCCGGAAATGGAAGTGCACTTCATCCCGACGCCCTTCCCCACCACCGGTCTGGGCGAACCCGCCCTGCCCCCGCTCGCCCCGGCCGTGGCCAACGCCATCTTTGCCGCCACCGGCAAGCGGGTTCGCAGCATGCCCTTCAACAAGGCCGATCTCAGCTGGAGCTGATTCGTGCCAGTCGCCGCCTGCCCGCCCGTGGACTTTCCGATCAGCAACCGTCACGGCGAGCGCCTCGACACCGCCTTTCATCCGGGCTCGCCCGGATCGCGGCGGCTCGTCGTCATCGGCCATGGCGTGACCGGACACAAGGATCGACCGTTCCTGGTGGCGCTGGCGGAAGGTCTCGCCGCGGCCGGCATTCCCGCGCTGCGGCTGTCCTGGTCGGGCAATGGCGCCTCCGAGGGAGCCTTCAGCGAGTCCAACATCACCAAGGAGGTCGACGACCTCGGCAGCGTGCTCGATGCCGCGGAGCGCGCCGGCTGGGTGCTTGCCTACGCCGGACACAGCATGGGCGGCGCAGTGGGCGTGCGACGCGCCGCCCGGGACGCGCGCATTCGCCTCCTGATTTCACTCGCCGGCATCGTACGCACCCGGGAATTCGCGGAATCGGCCTTCGGTCACCTCACCCCGGGCAAAGGACTCATGTTCGACAAGCCCGGCCTGATCCTTTCCCAAACGTATATGGACGATCTCCGGCACATTGACGCGGTGGCCGACGACGCGGCCCGCGTGACGGTTCCCTGGCTCCTCGTGCACGGCACAAACGACGACCTCGTCCCGATCCACCACTCCTACGACGCACTCGCGCGCGCCGGTGACAACGCCCGCCTGGTCGAACTTTCGGGCGCCAATCACGTCTTCGAGCCCGGGGCCACCCCGGCCATGGTGGACACCGTCGTCACCTGGTGCCGCGAGCAGTTTGTCCGCTTGCAGATCGAGTGATCTCCGCTCGGGCCGGAACTCGGCGCGGCCTGCCCGAGTGATTCGAGGATCTACGCCCGCAAATGCTGAAACACCTCGCGATAGAAATCCGGATGACTGCCCCAGGTCTGGCCGGTGATGATGCGACCGTCTCGCACACACTCCTGATTGATCCACGTGCCGCCGCAGGCCTCGAGTTCGAATCGTACATTCTCGTAGCAGGTCAGCCTCAGTCCGCCCCCCAGCCCCGCGGCGAGCAGAATCTGGATGCCATGACAAATCGAGAGTACCCATTTCCCTTCGGCATGGAACCCCCGCACGATCTCGATGAGCTTCGAGTTGTGCCGCAAAAACTCCGGTGCCCGCCCGCCGATCAGCAGCACGGCGGTGTAGTCGGCAACCTCGACTTCGTCGAAGCTGAGGTCGCTATCGATGAGGTAACCCGGCTTTTCCACGTAGGTGTTCCAACCGGGACAGAAATCATGGATCACGCCATTGAGCTGCTTCCGTTGCGTGGCAGCGATCACCGGTTCGAAGCCGGCCTCCAGAAAGCGATGGCGGGCGTACAGGATTTCATAGGACTCGCCGGCGTCGTCCGTGATGATGAGGATTTTTTGGGGCATGGGACGAACAGGCCGCAGCCCTTCCGCCAAGTCGACCTCGAAGCCCCCGCAGGCGATCCCGCGCCCGTGATCGATCAACACGCCCCGCCGGGCGCCTTTGCGCCGAATCCGAGACTAGAATGGCAATAAGCGCTGTGACAAAACCGCGTTGTGTGGGAAATAATCGGTCCCTGCGCAGGCCAACGTTGATTTATTTTCGCCCCGATCCATCATGATGCAATTTTATGCAACCCACTCGGGAGATTGTTTTTCCCGCCCGGGTTCCAATTAATCCCTCCGCCCCTTTCTTTACCATGAATCCCGACCCCGCTCTGACTCGCCGCAGTTTCCTGCAAAAGACCACGTTCGCGACCGCCGCCTCGGTCGCTTTTCCTGCCATCATGCGCAGCCAGGGGAACGGCCCTGCGCCGCACAACAAGGTCAACATCGCCCTGGTCGGTGTGGGTGGCCAGGGTCGGTCGCCCCTGCGCAACCTTACCACCGAAACCTACGTCGCCTTCTGCGATGTCGATGATGATCGTGCGGCCGAGACCTACACCGAGTTTCCCGACGTGCCGCGCTTCCGGGACTACCGGGAAATGTTCGCCCAAATGGGCGACAAGATCGATGCCGTCGTGATCACGACGCCCGATCACATGCACTTCCCAATCGCGATGACGGCCATTCGCCTCGGCAAACACGTGTATGTCGAAAAGCCGCTCACCCATACCGTCGAAGAGGCGCGCCTGCTCACCGAAGCCGCGCGCAAGGCGGGTGTGATCACCCAGATGGGCAACCAGGGCCACAGCAACGAAGGCACGCGTCTCACCCGCGAATGGATCCAAGCCGGCGTCCTGGGCGAGGTGCGCGAGATTCACAGCTGGACCAACCGGCCGGTCTGGCCGCAGGGACAGCCCCTGCCTGACCACAGCAAGATGATTCCGGTCGTCCCCAGCACGCTGGACTGGAACCTCTGGCTCGGCATCGCCGACGAGCGCCCCTACGACCCGGCCTACCTGCCCTTCTCCTGGCGGGGTTGGTGGGATTTCGGTTGCGGCGCGTTCGGCGACATGGCCTGCCACATCATGGACGCGGCCTACTGGGGCCTCGACCTCGGTTCGCCCACGGCCATCGAGGCGTTTTCGGCCAAGAACTCCCCACACAGCGGTCCCACCGCATCGGTCGTGACCTACGAATTCCCCGCCCGCGGTTCGATGCCGGCCCTGACCTGGAAATGGTACGACGGTGGTCTCACCCCGCCCTTCCCGGCCAACTGGGAGGATGGCCGCCAGTACTACAACGACGGCAGCGGCACGATCATCATCGGCTCGGAGGCCAGCATGATGAACTCCACCTACGGCGCCAGCCCCCGCATCTTCCCCGAAACCGAGATGCGCCGCCTCGGCCCGAGTCTGCCGCCCAAGACCCTGCCGCGCGTCGAGACCAGCAATCACCACCTGGCCTGGGCCAACGCGATCCGCGAGGGTCGCCAGCCTTCCTCGAACTTCGATTACGCTGGTCCCTTCACCGAAACCGTATTGCTGGGCAACGCCGCCGTGCGTGCCAATCGCCGCCTGGAATTCGACGCCGCCAAGGTTCGCTTCACCAATTACGAACCGGCCAACCAATACCTCACCAAATCCTACCGCCCCGGCTTCTTTTAATCGTTTCTCCCATGTCGAACTCCGACCAAAATCTCGCCTCCACCTTCGCCTTCTGGGTACTGCGCCTGTGGCTGGGCCTGCGCGCCCTGTTCACCGGCCTCGAAAAATACGCCGGCTCGGTGACCGAACGACAACCCCTGCTCGACGAGTTCGGCGAGCCCGACATCAACGGGACCATGGTCGAGGTCTCGCGCAAAGTGTATGGCCTCGACCACTACCACGGCATCCCGCCCGCGCTCGCCGACAAGTTTGCGGCCGAACCCCTGCTGCCCGGCTGGGCTCTGGGCATCTACGACACCGTGCTCGGCCCCATCCTCATCGCCATGGGCATCACCCTGCTCCTGGGCATCGCCCCGCGCATCTCGCTCCTGGTGCACGGACTGGTGTATGCCAGCCTCACGGTCGGCCTGATCCTCATCGGTCAGGACGGCGGCATTGCCTGGCTCGGCATCCACGTGGCCCTGGTCGCGCTCGCCCTGCGCTTCGTGCACCACGACCGCCTCGCCGTCGTTTCCAAGTGGTAAACCACAGGTAACACAGCTGGTACGGAACCACTCCGACGCGATGTTTACAGAAGGCAACAAAGGGAAACAAAGCCCGGCCCAGCCATCCCCGACATCGCGTTCCAGTGCGTCAGCCATCTGCGCCAAACTGTGATACCTGTGGCCGATACCGCCCAGCCTCTCAGCTTCGTTTTCCTTCGTTCCCTTCTGTAAAACCACTGCCTTGCCACTCCGACATCTGTCCTCATGACCGACTCGCCCTTGCCCACCTCCACGTCCCCCTGGTCCCGCCGCGGCTTCCTCAAAACCGGACTCGCCGCCGGCGGCATGGTACTCGCCGCCCCCGCCGTGCTGCGCGGCCAGTCCTCGGCCAATGATCTCAATGTCGCCCTCGTCGGCATGGGCTCCCAGGGCCGCGTGCTGCTCGATTCTCTGCTCAACATACCCGGCCTCCAGTTCAAGGCCGTGTGCGACATCTGGGAATTCTCCCAACGCTACGGCGTCAATCGCCTCAAGAAAGCCGGCTTCAATCCCAACGGCTACGCCGACATCGAGGACATGCTCGCCCAGGAGAAGGACCTGGATGCCGTCGTCATTGCCACGCCCGACTTCTGGCATGCCCCGCACACCAACCTGTGCCTCGAGGCCGGCCTGCACGTGTACTGCGAAAAGATGATGGCCCACACCGTCGAGGCCGCCCGCTCCATGGTGCAGACCATGCGCAAGACCGGCAAACTGCTGCAGATCGGCCACCAACGCCGCAGCAATCCGCGCTACCTGCACGCCCTGCACAACATCATCGAAAAGGCGAAGATTCCCGGCCGCATCACCAACATCAACGGCCAGTGGAACCGCGCCGTGTCCGATGACCTGGGCTGGCCCGAACGCTACGCGATTCCCACCGAAACGCTCCAGCGCTACGGCTACAAGGACATGCACCAGTTCCGCAACTGGCGCTGGTTCAAGGATCTCTCCGGCGGCCCCATCTCCGACCTCGGCGCCCACCAGATCGACGTCTTCAACTGGTTCCTCGGCACCGGCCCCAAGAGCGTCATCGCCTCCGGTGGCGTCGACTACTACACCACCCACGAGTGGTACGACAACGTCATGGCCATCTTCGAATACGACACCGCCCAGGGCCCGGTGCGCGCCTTCTATCAAGTGCTCACCACCACCAGCGCGGGCGGCGGGTATTTCGAGCAGTTCATGGGTGACGAAGGCTCGGTCAAGGTTTCCGAAAATCCGACCCTCACCAAGATCTACCGCGAAGACCGCGCGCCTGACTGGGACAAGTGGATCGAGCTCAACTACCTGCGCCGCTCGGTGGGCGCGCCCGACCCGAAGGAGAAGACCACCGTCGACGTGCGCGAAACCGCGCCGCTGGTCGCCTTCGACCTGCCCATCGTATTGGACAAGCCACTACACCAGCCGCACCTCGAAAACTTCTTCGCGGCCGTGCGCGGCAACGCCAAGCTCACCTGCGATGCCGCCCATGCCTTCGAAAGCGAAGCGGCCATCTTCAAGGTCAACCCGGCCGTCGAAGCCCGCCGCGCCCTCGACTTCACCGAAGCCGACTTCCACGCCTAAGACACGAATCCCTTTCATGAAAAAACCTACCGCCCTCCTTCTTTCCCTCACCGCTCTCGCTTCGTGGTCCTGCGCCGAGACCAAACTCGAGCTGGAGTTTCCGCCGCCCAAGGTCACCTCGACTCCGGCGCCGATCAAGCTCCCGCACCTCGAGGCGCCCAACACGCCGGCGCCCGACATCATGGTGCCCGACGACGTCACCAACCTCGCTGCCGGCAAGCCCGTCACCTCCTCCGATTCCTGGCCCATCATCGGCGAACTCGACATGGTGACCGACGGCGACAAGGAGTCCGAGGACGGCTACTACGTCGAGCTCGGTGAAATGCAGCAGTGGGTGCAGATCGACCTCGAACAGCAGGCCGAGATCTACGGCATCGCCGTCTGGCACTACCATGCCCAGCCCCGCTCCTACCTCGATGTGATCGTGCAGGTCTCCAACGATCCGGAGTTCAAGACCGGCGTCACCACCCTCTTCAACAACGACCACGACAACTCCTCCGGCATGAGCGCCGGCAAGGATCCGGCGTATTTGGAAAAGAACCACGGCCGGCTCATCCCCGGGAATCAGGCCAAGGCGCGTTACGTGCGGCTCTACTCCAACGGCAACACCAGCGACGGCCTCAACCACTATATCGAGGTCGAAGTCTTTGGCCGCCCCGCCCAGTAGTTCCCGCCATCTTGCCTGGCTCCTGCTCGCGGTGCTCGCGCTCCTCGCGGGCACCCTTTGGCGCTCTGCGCATCTCGACAGCCGCCCGCTTCACGCCGATGAGGCCGTGCAGGCCTGGCTGACCTGGAATCTCCTCCACGGCGAGGGCTACCGCTACGACCCGCTCGACCGTCACGGCCCCCTGCTCTACTACGGGGCCGCCGCCTTTCATGTGCTGCGGGGCCGATCGCCCGACACTTTCAACGACATCAGCGCCCGCAGTTTTGTGGTCCTGGCGGGATTCGGCACCCTCGCCCTTCTCGCCCTTGCGCCACGCTTCCTCGACGGCGCGCCTGCGGTGGGCGCTTTTGCCGCCACGCTGCTGGCCGGGGAAACGCTGAGCACGCTCTACCACACCTACTTTGTGCAGGAGGCCTGGCTCGCCGCCCTCGTATGGAGCTTTTACTTTCTGCTCCGAGCCGACCCCAGCCCCAGCCGCAGCCTTCTGCTGGGCCTGGTGGCAGGACTCGCCCAAACGACGAAAGAAATCGCTCCCGTCTACCTGTTGTTGACCTGGGCCGCCGTGAACTGGGGCGAACCCCGCCCGACTTCCACTCCGACCTTTCCTCTACGCCACCTCGCGTTGGCCAGCCTTGCCTTCGCCATGCCGGTGCTGTGCCTTTATTCGAGTGTCGGCGCACATCCCGCGGGGGTGATCGACGCCCTGCGGACCTATCCTCTGCAACTGCAGCGCGTGTCGGGCGAGGCGCACCACTACCCGTGGTGGACCTACTTCAAGACCCTGGGTCTGGCCGGCGCGAAACCGGTCCTGTGGGCCCAGGTCGGTTTCCTGCTGGCGGGAGCCGCCGGCCTGTTGCTGGCCCTCCGCCGCGACCGCGGCCCCGGCCACCGGTCCGCCGCGCTGCTCACCGGCAGCCTGCTCATCCTGCACAGCGCCGTGCCTTACAAGACGCCCTGGCTTTTGCTGACGCCCGTGATCGGCCTCGCTCTGGTCGGCGGCCACGCACTGGCGCGTCTGTCCCACATCGGCCCGCGGGCGACATTGGCGGCCTTGCTGCTTGCCCTTGCCTCAACTTTTCAATCGACCGCGGTCGGGCGGATCGCGTTGGACCGCTATCCCGGCGATTCCCGCAATCCCTACTTTTACGAACAGGCCCCGCGGGCCTTTCATCGGCTCCCCGCTCGCATTGCCCAACTCTCCGCTGCGTCCGACCGCCCGCCGACGATCGCGGTCGTGAGCCCGGAACATGCCTGGCCGCTCCCTTGGTATTTGCGCGGCTACCGCAAGGTCGGCTACTTCAGCGACCCGCCCCCCGACGTGGCTAGCCGCGACATCGTGATCTGGGACAGCCAGGTCGCCGAAGTCCCCGCGAGCCTCTTTGAAAACCGCATCGTCGAATACGTCGGTCTGCGCCCCGGCGTGCTCCTCACCGTTTCGATCGCGCAGGACGTATGGGAAGCCGTCTTTCCGCCGACGCCATGAGTCCCCGTCCCTTGGTGCAACTCGTCGAGCTCGACGGCCTGGAACGTTTCGAGCACGAGGCGATGGCGACGCGTTTCGAATTGTTCCTGGCGCCTCCGCGCCACGGCACGACGCGGCAGGTTGCCGCCGAGGCATTCAACCGGCTCGACCGCATCGAGGAGCGCCTGAGCTTCTACCGCGAGGGCAGCGACGTCACTCGCATCAACCGCGCCGCCGCGGGCGAGGTGATCCGCATCGACGAACTGACTCACCACTGCCTGCTTACCGCGATGGAAGTCGCCACCGCCAGCAACGGGGCGTTTGATCCCTTTGCCGGCGCGGCCGCCCTCGCCGCCAAACGACAAATCCTCCCGGCGCACCTGCGCGACCTGTCCCCGCCGCCCCCGGGCGAAATCACCCCGGTGCTGGCGCTCGACCCCGCCCAACCGCTCGTCACGAAGCTCGCCGGCAAACGCTGGCTCGACCTCGGCGCGGTGGGCAAGGGCGCGGCCTTGGAGGCTCTCGCCGCGCTGCTCGAGGAGTGGGACGTGCCCACCGCCGTGCTCGTCGCCGGAGGCTCGAGCATCAAGGTGATCGGACCGCCCCTGACCGCGGGCCGCGACACGTGGACGCTGCGGCTGGCTCAACTGCCGGGCCAACCCGAACTTCCTCTCTTCGCTCCCTTGGCCCTCGGCGCCTCGGGCACGGGATTCCAGGCCGAACACGTCGTCGCACCGCCCGGTTTCCAGCGGCGGCAACAGGCAGTCGTTCTCGCGCCTGACGCCGCGCTGGCCGATGCGCTGTCCACCGCGGCCTTGTTGATGAGCGATGAAAGCCTCGGCGAGGTCTTCGCCTCGGCCCCGGCCGGTTGTGCCGTGCTCGCCTCCCGCACCGGCGCCGCCCCGCTGCGCACGGGTGTATTTAATTCCTGGCGACGTCCGCCGCCCGCGGCCACCCTCGTGATTCCCTGCTGGCGGGAGCAGGAGCGACTGCCACCCTTCCTCGCTGCCCTCGCCGCCGCGATCGAGGAGGCGGCCTTGCCGGTGGAAATCATCGTGGTCGACGACGGCTCGCCGCCCGACGACGCCGCGGCGACGCGCGAAGCCGTGGCCGGAGTCCATGAGCGCTTTCCCCAGGTGCGCCGGCTCAGCGACATCGATCATCACCGCGGCAAAGGCGGCGCGGTTCACTGGGGCTGGCGCCAGGCCGACGCCGGGGTGCGCTGGCTCGCCTTCGTCGATGCCGATGGCGCGATCCCGCCCGCGGAGGTCGTGCAGGGTCTGCAGCGCGCCCTCGCATCCGATGCCTCCAGCCGGCCCGTGCTTTTCGCGGCCAGCCGCTACCATCACGACCGGAACCGCGCCGTGCGGCGCGGATTTTTCCGCCAGCGCACCGGCGGCTGGTTCGCGGCCTGGACCAAACGCCAGCTGGGCATCGGCGCCGACGATTGCCAATGCGGTTTCAAGATCGTACCGGCCGCCTGGTGGCGCGCCCGCGGACCGTGGCGGGTCGAGGGTTACGACTTCGATCTCGAGTTACTCATCGCCGCACGCGACGACGGCCTCGTGGTCGAAAACCTGCCCATCGCCTGGCGAGAGATGCCCGGCTCAAAGGTCGGCATCGGCGACGGACTCGAATTGGTGCGCGTGGTGAAACGCCTGCGCGCGTAAGACGTGACAGTTTTGCCCCCGACCGCTCCCGTAGGGGTCGCGCTTGCCGCGACCCGCGACCGTCCCAGCGCTGCCGCCAACCGCAACCGGGCGCCGGCAAGCAGCGCCCCTACAGTTCAGCCCCGCCACACCTCGCGGCCGAAGTCCCAGCCCACGCGAGCGGGCGCGCGGACCATCTCACCCAGGTCGTCGTGGTTGGTGATCTCCATGGTGGCGGCATCGTATTCGATGTCACGACCGGTGCGTTGCGCGATGACTCCTACGTGCGCCATCTCGGTGAGGGCGGCGGCGTAGTCGAAGTTGGAACCGGGCATCGGTCCGTCGCCCTTGATGGCCCGGATCCACTCCTGGAACGGACCGCCCTCGACGCGCGGGATCGTCTTGGCCGGCGGGTTTTGCCGAAAGTCATTCCACACCTGCTCGTCAACGAGCCGCGGGCTGTTGGGCCGGGCGCCGGTCATGAGGGTGTGCTTGTCGCCGATCATGAACATGCCGCTCTTGGGCAGCTCCTTGTCGGCCGGCCATTCGGGGATCGCCGCGGGATCCGGTTTCTCACCGCCGTCATACCAGTGGAGCTTGACCGGCGGTTTTTCGCCCCGCGCCGGGAAGTGAAACACGAGGTGGGAGGAACGCGGGCAGAAGCTCGCGTGGACGGTGTCGATCTTTTCGATGGTGACCTTTTCCGGCATGCCGAGATCCAGTGACCAGAAAGGCGCGTCGAGCGTGTGACAGGCCCAGTCGCCGAGCTCGCCGCAGCCGAAGTCCCACCAGCCGCGCCAGGTCAGCGGATGGTATTGTCGGGAAAACGCCCGCGGCTGGACCGGCCCCAGGAAAAGATCGTACTTCAGGGCCATCGGCACCGGATCGGTGGCCGGCGGGAAGGCTTCGGGCATGCGAAAATAAGGGCCGTCGAAATTGGGCCCATCGAACCAGGCATGGACCTCGCGCACGGGACCGATCGTGTCGGCTTCATACCATTCCTTCACCAGGCGAATGCCTTCGGTCGTATGTCCCTGGTTGCCCATCTGGGTGATGACATCGAAGTAATGCGAGGCCTTCTGCAGGGTGCGCGCCTGCCAGATGTCGTGCGTGAGCGGTTTCTGCACGAACACCGGCTTGCCCAGCGCCATGGCCAGGTAGGCGGCGGCGAAGTGATGATGATCGGGCGTCGAGATGACCACGCCGTCGATCTGGTGCTCCAGGCGCTCCAACATGTCACGGTAGTCGTGAAAGGTCCGCGCGTCGGGATACTCCGCGTAGGTGCGAGCCGCGCGGTCGTCGTCCACGTCGCAGAAAGCCACGTAGTTTTCGCCGCGGCACCCGTCGAGCGCCTGGTTGACGACTCCGCCCGCGCCGATGAAGGCGAGGTTGAGCCGGGTCGACGCCGCCGGACCGGAGCGGCCGATCGCGAAGCGCGGCAGCAGCGAAGCGGCGGTGACGGTGGCGCCGGCTTTGAGAAAGGAGCGACGGGAGGAGGAAGAGGCGAGCGAAGGGGTTTTCACGTCGGCCATTCCTGCCGGGAACCCATCGCCACTCCAATCCCGGAGTTGCGCGAGCGGCAGAAACTTGGGTTTACAGTAACTCGCCCTGCACCTCGGGCGGGCGCAGTTTCGCGGAGTCGAGAAAGGCCGCGTAACGCTCCACCCAGTCTTCGAGCTTCTTGAGGTAAAACTTCGGGTCGTAGGGCGCGCGCAGCGGATCGAATTCCGCCACGGGATTGGCCCGCTGCCAATCGCTGGTCTGCCCCTTCTCGCGCGGCAACACGTAGTAGCTTACCCGGTCGCCCATGCGGGGTCGCGGGTTCATGCGCAAAGCCACCTCCGCCGAGGCCCGGCGCGGTTTGCCACCGGTCGAGACGAAGCGCTCATACGAGTCGGGATTCTGGCTCAGGATCTCCGTCTTCGCCAGTTCGGCGACCGCCACCTTTCCGGCCGGAATCGCCTCGCGGTAGTGCACCACGAGGTCGGCCGGAGACTCGCCGCCGGCACCGAGCAGGTGCGAGATCAGGCTGTCGCTCAGGCGCTTCAGGTAGGGCTCGATCCCCCGGGAACGCAGGGCGCTGCCCTTGAGCGTGATGCGGTCGCCGTCGTAGAGCGCATAGTTCTTGGCCTTGTAGCAGAACATCGCCTCGTAGCGACCGTCGTACTCCAGTTCGATCCCGGGCGGCAGGATCGCGGAGACCTGCGCCAGCAGGCGTTCCGGCTCCGCGTAGTGCTCGGGTGAGGACAGGTAGATGCCATCGGTATCGGCCTCGAGAATGGTCGCGCCGAGTCGTTGGAGTTCAGCGATGAGCGCCTGCAACAACTCCCGTCCGCGCCGCGTCACCTCGGCGGCGAGTTCCCCATCGCCGAAGCGCGCGCCGGAAAAGCCGAGATAACCGTAGAACGAGTTGATGAGGATCTTGAAACTCGCCTGTCGCGCCGCGGCTTCGGCGCGTTCGTCCGCGTCGGACCCCTCCCGCGCCAGCTTTTTGTAGCGCAGGCGGTATTCCCGCAGCTGCTTGAGCATGGGGATGAAGACGCCCAGCGAGTCATTGGCGGGATTGCGCCCGATGTGCAGCAGCAGGCTTGGGTACAGCGACGCCACGTCGAAGTGCAGCACGTGACGGAAGACGCCTTCCTGGAAACTGCGGGTGTAACCGCCCTCGAAGGCCTGCACCTCGGGCGGCAGCGGCGTCGCCCGTCCGGCATGATAATACTGCTCGAGAAACAGCAGGTCGATCTTGCCGGTCGTGCCGCGCAGGGTGGCTTCCTGCAGCGTAATCGGAAAGGTTTTCACCTGCTCGAAGTAGGTCGGCAGCAGCAGGTCGGCGATGCCCTTGGTCTCACGCAGGTCATCGGCGAGATAGGCCAGAAACGTCGCCCGATCCTGCAGGTAGGTCTCGTGGATCGCATTTCCCGCCAGGTAAGTGCGGCCATCACCGTCGGCCGGGGTGATGCCGAAGTGCACCGCCACGTCCTTGAGGCCGAACGCCGTCAACTCTCGCGTCGTGATGTCGTAGAGCTGCACCAACAGCAGCGTGTCGACGACCGTGCGTCCCGGCAGATCGCAGCGCGGAAAGTCGATCCAACGTTCCGCGACCTTGAGCCGGCTGCTGCGAAACGTCGCCCGCTGGCCAAAGCGGCCCCAGGCGCACGGCACCTTGTGGCGCTTGGCCCGGCGGCGCAGGAAATCGAGGTCGAACTTGAAGATGTTGTGGCCTTCGATCGTATCCGGATCCTCGTCGGCCAGCACGGCGTTGAGTTCCTCCAGCAGCGCCTGTTCCGCGGCGTCGGTCATTTCGGCGAGTACCAGCGTGCGCTCCCGCTCGCCAAAGCGCAGGCCGATCGCCAGCACGCGGTCATCGGGCTTGTCCGGGTCGCTGAAATCGCCGTCGGAGGACGCCGTCTCGATATCGAGCTGGCAGCGGCGCAACTGCGCAAAACTCACCTCCGCAAAGAGCCGCGCCCGCGACCGCAGCAGGTGCTGGCTTTCCAGGGGGCGCACCGCGTCGATGCCGGTGACGCCGCGCGCCGACTTCAACAGCTCGTCGTACGCCTCGAGCGATTCCGCCTGTGCCAGCCATTTGAATACGCCCTCGCCCTCGAGCGCGGCAAAGGAGATTCCTCCCGTGGAGAGCGCTTCGGTGCGTTCCGCCAGCCAGGCAAAAGGCTGCAGCGGAACGGTTGATTCAATCCGGCGATTATCCGCCGCGGTATGCGACAGGTGAACGGCCCCGGCACGATCGACCCAGATGCCGCAGAGAGAACCCGCGGTCGACGCGCTCATCGTCGAGCGGGATCAGAACGGACGCTGGTAAACCATCACCAGCGCGGTAAGCACCAGCGCCAGAATGATGGTCATGAACAGGCCGGCCTGACCGCGTTTGCGGTAGCCGATGCCCGCCAGTCCCGAGAGACCGAGCCAGCAGACCAGCTTCACAATCAGCCAGCCCTGCAGGTAATCGTGGCCCAGCTTCGCGATGAGACCAAATCCCGTGATGATGGTGAGCAGCGCCGCGATGCCCGTGAAGATCATGACCTTCTTGCGCGATTCGGGCGCACCGGCGAAGCCGTAGAAGGTGCCGCCGGTGAGGACGATGATGGAGAGAAGGTGGAGGATTTGATAGAACTGCGGCGACATGGGTAAAAAGTGGATACACCCCGCACTGTGCCGTGCGCCAAAAGGCTCAGGACCTTTTTAGGTTAAGGTGGGCACCTTCCGCGATGGCTTCTGCCTTCCGATTTACGGCCCGGCATCCATCATCACGTTACGGTTCCCGAAGGATTTCAAAGGCGAAGAGCAGTATTAAAGCACCTCGAACACGACAGGGTGTCGGACGAACGTAGGAGCCGACCCCGCCGCGTCAAATGCTATCCCGAGGTCTTTCCTGCAAGCGGTTGGCGTCCTTCAGCGCCGGCCGCTTCCGCCCCCAGCCGCGCACGCTCCACGCCAGCATCACCGCGGTTCCTGCCAGTGCGCAGGTCCGCGAACCGTTGAGTGCGCCCAGACCCAGCAGCGCCAGGGCCGCGACGGCCACCGCCGGGTTACCCCAACCCACCGCGCCGGAACGCAGCTGCGCGATCATCGCCAACAGCCAGGCAAATCCACCGGCCGCCAGGGAGCCCCACCAAAACCGGGTCGCCAGGATTTCCCGCCCCTCGCCGGCCATGAGCCAGCTCATCAGCACGCCGAGCAGCTGGTTGAAAGCCGCAAAGCCGGCCAGGAGTGCCAACACCAGTTCCGGTGTGACCGGGAACGAGCCGTCGGTCGTCTTCACCCGATCGGCCAGCGCGCATCCGGCACAGCAATACGTTTTCGTCCCGGGCGTCACGCGGCGCACCTTGACGGGCAACCCGCAGTAGTCGCAGTCGACCCGATGCATGGCGCCGCTCAATCGTCGCTCTCGCCTTTTTCGGGCGAGAGGTGCTCGATGATGAGCTCCTGCACCGTGGCCAGGAACAGGTAACACATGAAGGCCTTGCGCGGGCCTTCGTCCAATTCGTCGAGATCCACCTCGCCGCACTCGAGCAGTTCATCGGGAATCTCCTCCAGAAACCGGTCGCGCAGACGCAGGCGCACTGCCGCGCAGGCGCGCAGGATGGCGTCGGCGTTGCTCTCATCGAAGTTGACGACGCCGTTGGCAAAGAACTCGGAGTCGAACAAGGCCAGCAGCATCGCCACATCGCCATTCTGGGCCGCGATGAGTTCGGACCGCCAGGTTCCGCGCAGTTCCTCCTCCACCTGCTCGAGCGCCTGCGGGGCGGCGAGGTCGTTGTCGAGCGAGTCGGCGACGGCCTTGATCACGTCGAGCAGCGGGGCGACGACGCCGAGGCTGAGTTTGACTTCAATCCGTTTCATTGCGCTCCAGGACCGCGGTCAGGTGCCACTGCTGCAGCACGAAGGCATAGTGTTCGGCCTGTTCGCGCAGGCCACACCAGACGACCGACCGCCCGTTCTCGTGCACCTCCAGCATGTGCCTGCGCGCGGTCGCTTCGTTGAACCCGAAAACCTTGCGGAAAACCAGGACGACGTAGCTCATGAGATTCACCGGATCGTTGAGCACGACCACCTTCCACGGTCCGGCCAACTGCGTGGCCTCCTTCGTTTCAAGCGAAGGTACGGGTGCGGTCTGGGCTTGGTCGACAGTCATGAACAGGGCAACGCGGACGGATGCGGAACGGCGGGCAGGCGAACGGGCGCACGTTAGCGGTGCGCCCGATGCGGTCAACCATCCGCCGAGGTGACCGCGGAAGACGTTTTCAACGGCGGTCTTGCTGCTCCACGAGCGCGGCCACGTGGCTCGCCGCCTCTGCCACCGGAACGGCGGCAACCTCCTTCTCGTGGCGCCATTTCACTTCGACGATGCCGTTCTTAAGGCCGCGCCCGCCGATCGTGACCCGCAACGGAATCCCGATGAGGTCGGCATCCTTGAATTTTACGCCCGGCCGCTCGTCACGATCATCGACCAGCACATCGGCGCCGGCGAGTTCCGCCGCCACCCCGATGGCCTTGGCGAGTGCGGCGGCTTCCGCCAACTGGGGATCGAGATTGCAGATGAGCACCTGGAACGGCGCGACCGACCAGGGCCACACGATGCCATCGCCATCGTGACCCTGCTCGATGACCGCCTGCAGGGTGCGGCTGATGCCGATGCCGTAGCAGCCCATCACCATCGGGTGCGTCCCCTTCTGGTCGTCCATGTAGGTCGCCTCGAAGCATTCGGAATACTTCGTTCCCAAAATAAAAATGTGGCCCACCTCGATGCCGCGGCGGCTCTTGAGCGGCTCGCCGCAGGTCGGACAGGGTTCGCCGGCCTTGACCGTGCGGAAGTCGCCCCAGCCCGTGAGGGCGAGGTCGCGCTCCACGTTCACGTTGCGCAGGTGGAAGCCGTCCTCGTTGGCGCCGGTCGTCCCGTTGCCGATCAGCTTGATCGCGTGGTCGGCGTAGATGCCGTCGAGTTTATCAGGCGCGGCGATCGTGCCCTTGACGGCGCCGAGGCTGCCGGGTTTGGCGCCCATGATCGGCGCGATCTCCTCCGGCGTCGCCGGACGCACCAGCGAATAGCCAAGCGCGCCGAGCTTGGCCTCCTCCAGTTCGTCGCAGCCCCGCAGGATGACGACGAACGGCTTGTCGTCGCCGATGTACACGAGCGTCTTGAACTGTTGTTCGGGCGCGACGTTGAAGGGTTCCTTGGCCAGCGCCGCGATGGTCACGACGCCCGGGGTGGCGAACTTTTCCACCTCACCGGCCGGAGCGGCGACCTCGAATCCCCTGGGCACGAGACCGCTGGTGGCCTTTTCACGATTGGCGGCGTATCCGCTGGTCTCGCAGTAGATGACGTCGTCATCGCCCACTTCCGCCGGAACCATGAACTCGTGCGAAAAGCTCCCGCCCATGACGCCGGTGTCGGCCTCGACCGCGATCGCGAGCACGCCGACGCGTTTAAAAAAGGCTTCGTAGGCCGCCTTCATTTTGCCGTAGGCGGCCTCGGCTCCGGCCTCGTTGGTATCGAAGGAATAGGCGTCCATCATCACGAACTCGCGGGCTCGCATGAGGCCGTAGCGGGGCCGGATCTCGTTCCGGAACTTCGTGGCGATCTGATAAAAATTCTTCGGCAGGTCGCGATAGCTGCTGATCTCCGCCTTCACCAGCGGCGTAATCACCTCTTCGTGGGTCGGGCCAAGCACAAACTCGGGATCGGGCGAAGCCTTCTTGCCGGCTCCGGCATGATCGGCGCGAAACATGATCTCGCGGGCGGCGTTCCAGCGGGGCCCGTCCTGCCAATTTTCCACCGGATGCACGTGGGGCATCCACAATTCGATCGCGCCGGAACGGTCCATCTCCTCGCGGCAAATTTGGGTGATCTTCTGCAAGGTGCGCAGTCCCAGCGGCATGTAGGTGTAGAGGCCGCCGCTCAGCTTTCGCACCAAGCCCGCCCGCACCAGCAGCTTGTGCGAGGCGATTTCGGCATCGGCCGGGCTTTCCTTCAGCGTGGGGACAAAAAACTGGGACCAGAATTTCATGGAAAACGCCCAACACAGCACCGGCCCCGGCCTCCGGCAATCGTAATTGCGCCCGTCCGCCAGGCTCCGGCCCGACCCGCCGAAGACGGGGAAAGATTGCATTGAAAACCCCCACCCCGGGAGCATGTTGGCCGCCTATGACCAAACCCAAAGCAGCAGAGCTCTCCTTCGAGGATGCTCTGGCAAAACTCGAATCCATCGTCGAAGCGATGGAGGGCGGCGACGTGCCGCTGGCCGAGCTGCTGGCGAAATTCGAGGAAGGCACCAAACTGCTCAAGCAGTGCGAAGCCCGCCTTCAGCAAGCCGAACTCAAGATCGAACAACTCAAACAATCCAAGTCCGGCGATACCGACTTCGCCGCCTTCGACCTGACGGAGTCCGGGGACTGACCCCGGCCGCCGCCTTCCCACCCTTCATTGATGAGCTCCACCGCCCCAAACGCGGCCTCCTTTTCTTCAACGCCTCTGCTTCCCACGATCAAGGGGCCCGATGACGTCAAGGCCCTGCCACCGGCCGCCCTCCCGCAGCTGGCGCAGGAGATCCGCGACGAGATCATCGGAGTCACTTCGGTCAACGGCGGCCACGTCGGCCCGAACCTCGGCGTCGTGGAACTCTGTATCGGCCTGCACCGGGTGTTTTCCACCCCCACCGATCAATTTGTCTTCGACGTGGCCCACCAGGGCTACGTGCACAAGCTGCTCACCGGCCGCGGTGGCGACTTCTTCCGCGGACTCCGGCAAACCGACGGCGCCAGCGGCTTTCTTTGCCGGGCGGAAAGTGAGCACGATGCGTTCGGCGCCGGGCATGCCGGCACCGCCTTGAGCGCCGCCCTCGGCATGGCCACCGCCCGCGACCTGCGCGGCAGCAGCGAGCACGTGGTCGCCGTCTGCGGTGACGCCGCCTTCACCTGCGGTGTCACCCTCGAGGCGCTCAACAATGTCGTCGCCTCGACCAAACGCCTCATCGTCATCCTCAACGACAACGAATGGTCGATCGCCAAAAACGTCGGTGCCATCGCCCACTACCTCAACCGGCTGTCCACCAACCCGACCTACAACAAGATCCACCACGATCTGGAGCGCTTCTTCACCAGCCTCCCGGGCGGTCACGACATGCATCGCGTCTACATGAAGTGGAAGCGCGAAACGAAGGACTTCTTCATGGAGTCTTCGCTCTTCGAAAAGTTCGGCCTGCGTTACGTGGGCCCGATCGACGGCCACGACCTCGACGAGTTGATCAAGAACCTCGAGTTCGCCCGCGACTGCGACACGCCGATCCTGCTGCACGTCGTCACCAAGAAAGGCAAGGGCCTCGACGCCGCCATCCGCTCCCCCGAGAAATTTCACGGCGCCAGTCCCTATGATCCGAAGACCGGTGAAAGTGCCCGCCCCGCCGGCGGTCCGCCCAACTACCAGGATGTCTTCGGCAAGGCGCTCACCCGCTTCGCCCGGGCCGATGCCCGCGTGGTCGGCATCACCGGCGCCATGCCGGCCGGCACGGGGCTGACCCACCTCGCCAAGGGCTGTCCCCAACAGTTTTTCGACGTCGGCATCGCCGAAGAGCATGCCGTGCTGTTCGCCGCCGGCCTGGCCACCAAGGGGCTCCGCCCGGTGTGCGCCATCTACTCGACCTTCCTGCAGCGCGCCTACGACCAGATCATTCACGACGTCGCGCTGCAGAATCTGCCCGTCACGTTCTGCATGGATCGCGCCGGCCTGTCGGCCAATGACGGCCCCACGCATCACGGGCTCTTCGACATCGCCTACCTGCGCTGCGTGCCGGGCGTCACCGTCATGCAGCCACGCCATGAAGACGAGTTGGTCGACATGCTCCACACTGCCCTCGAACTCGATGGACCGGCCTTCATCCGCTATCCCCGCGGTGCCGCTGAAGGTGTGGCGATCAAGGAGACTCCGGCGCAGCTGCCGATCGGCCGAGCCGAGGTGCTGCGCGAGGGCACCGACATCATGATCTGGGCGCTCGGACCGATGGTCGGCGACGCCCTGGTCCTGGCCGATCGCCTCGCCGCCGAGGAGGGATTGTCCGTCGGCGTCGTCAATGCCCGCTTTGCCAAACCGCTCGACACGGCACTGCTGCTCGAGCACGCGGGCCGGGCCGCCATGCTGGTCACAATGGAGGACCATGTGGTGACCAGCGGCTTTGGCTCGGCCGTGATGGAAACGGTGCAGGATGCCGACCTGCGGACGCCGGTCGAACGCATCGGCTGGCCGGACAATTTCGTCGAGCACGGCAGCGATGTGGACACGCTGCGCGCCGCACATGGCCTCGCCCCGGACGACATCCACGCCCGCGTGATCGCCCGCTGGCGCCGAAACTCATCAATCCCGGTCGAAGCCGACGCCTGAATCTCGGATTGTTTGCCCAGGACCGAAGCGGCGACTGCCGTCGCGCGCTTCGTTTTTTGCACGCCGGTGTGATGCCGACGCCAAACCCAGGCATGGCTCCGACGGCTGAGTCAGCGGATTTCGTAAACCTCCACCAGCGCGACCCCGGACCCACCGTCCTCACCCGTGACGGAGGCGGTATAAACCCCGGGCTCTGAAACCGTGACGAGAATCACAGCATCTCGAGAACCGTCCTCGAGAGCGAACGCGCCAACGAGTTCGGCGGCCTCGATGATCGCGGCCTGATTGGGCGCATCGCTCCAGTCGTCACTCGTGGCGATGACCTCGTCACCGAGACGAAGCACCAGGCGCGGGTTTTCGAGCACACCGGATACATCGTGCTTTGCCAGCCCCGGTCCCACGCCACGGATGAGTAGGCGTTTGGATTCCGCACGGTCGACAACGAAGCCTGCGATCAAGGGGTTGATGCTACCTTCCGCAGCACCGCGAACCGAGAGGTTCAGGAGGGACCCGATGTCGTCTTCCTCATAAACCTCGAGCAGCGCAGTGCCCGCCTGCCCGCCGACACTTCGCAGGTGCACGGTATAGTGACCCGCGGGCAAGGTGACCAAGGTTGCGGCATCGGCCGAACCGGCGTCGAAGGGAAACGCCCCCAATTTGGCGGCGACGTCCGGCAGTCGATCAGCCACCGGCGATGATTCCCACCCCTGGTTCGAGGCGATCAGATTTCCGCCTTCGTCGTATATTTCGATCGAAGGATCGGGCAGTGCGTTCTCGATCCCATGCCGGGTCAGGGCCGGTCCGACCCCGCGCACCAGCAGCGTCTTGCCTCCGGTGTCCTCCACCACGAAGCCGCCAATCACCACCGTGCCCCCGGTTGTCAGTACGGTACGACTGGATACATTCGTCAGCCGCGGGTGCGGCGCGTACGGCCCACCGGGCGGCCCCGGCACCAGACCACTCCATTTGCTACCAGGGAACGTGTCGCGACTCGCGTCGTAGGCCCGCGCTGCATACAGGCTCCCGGGCGGGAAAGTGACGGCGACCGTGGAGACAACCGCATCCGGAGCCATGAGGCCACCTCGCAGACGGGGATCGGCCCCCTCGTGGGTGTAGACCAGCGAAGCCCCCGCAGGCGGCGCCACCGTCATGGATCCGTCGTCGTTGGCGGTGACCGAGGGACGCGCTAGGAATTGCTGGTCGATCCAATCCGCCCGATTGGTGAGCCACCATTGCATGTGATCGAGTTCGCCGGCGAAGGAACCGTAGCGGGAGGCGTTCTCCGGCCACTTGGCGAGATCACGCGCCGCGGCCTCGGCCGGCAGCATCCGGCGATAGTAATTCATCCGCTTCACGAACGCGTCATTGCTGAGGGCCTCCCCGACCCGCAGGTTTTGCCAGCGGTCGATCCAAGCCTGCATGAAGTCCGGATCGCTGGCCAAAACCCCCCACCAGCCGATGCCCCAGTAGTCGATGGCAGTGCCCTGAGTGGTGTTGGGCTTCGGGTTCCAGGTGTCCCACTGCTCGACGCGAGGGTCGGCCGAATCGAACGCGCGATCGAAGTCCCAGATCGGACCGGCGACGAGGCGCTTGGCCCGGTCCTTCTGAAAGTAGGAGCTGCGCCAGAAGGCATCAGGATTCTTGAACAGGACGTTGAGCAGGTGATGGTCGACCCACGACGAACGATCGATGTACTCGAGATGGGTGCGATGATGCCACCCGTCATCAGCATCTGAATACAATGCGTCCTCCATGCGCTGGACAAAGTCCACGATGTAGGATTTCTGCGGCTCGGTGATGTCGTCGATTTTGGGGGTATCCACCTGCAGCACGGAATTGAAGGTATCCGGAAAACCATGCTCGGTCGTCCAATGATATTTATCGGGGTCCGGCTGGTCGACCAGCAGCAGATAACCGCCCGTGACAGCCTCCCCTTCGTTGTCCGCGGCCTCGAGGTCCGCCAGCTCAATCCGACCGTTCTCCACATCCGTCTTGTCCGTCACCACCACCACGCCGTGGTAGTCGTCCAGCGTCAGCCCATCCGGACCGTGATTGACGAACGCCTCGGCCAGACGCGTGCGCGCCGCCCAGCGGCCGATGGCGTTGCTCACCCCATAGGCGTAGGCGTTCCGGATATAGGCCGTGTCCCACAGGTAGGGAGCGACAATGTTCCATTCGTCGAAAGCCCCCAAACCCAGCAGATCGAACGGCCTCTTCTCGCCCCAGTCGTTGAGCATGTCGAATTTGAACCCCTTCTTCGGATACAAGGAGGAGGACTGTCCGCGAACCGCGAAGTCGACCAAACTGGCGGCCGACGGTCCGGCCGCGAGCGTCACGAGGCCGGCCTCGCCGGGCTCGTAGGTGTACAGCCAACCGAGTCGCCGGCCCGAATCATTGCTCATCGGACCGAAGCCATGGTTGTCGATCACCACAATCGGCATGGTGGTCGCGAAGGAGCGGGCGCCGGTTCCGCCATTGGCGTCCATTTCCAACAGTTGGATCGTCGTGACGACGCCGCGGCTGCCGCCGTCGGCCGAAAAGACGGCTGCCCGGATGACGCTGCTTTCCGTGACGGT
This sequence comes from uncultured Opitutus sp., assembly GCA_965652375.1. Lineage (GTDB taxonomy): Bacteria > Verrucomicrobiota > Verrucomicrobiia > Opitutales > Opitutaceae > Actomonas. The sequence continues at coordinate 43,549 of CBFGUO010000005.1, read as the reverse complement.
GAGCGGTTCGGTGTAGAGCGATGAGTCGGCCGTCGGATCCGGCGCCTCGCCTCCATCCGCGGACGGAGGGGAAACCGTGTAACGGATGACCTGCCCTTCGTCGGCTCCCGTCATGCTCAGTTCGAGCGAATCGACAAAGGTCGTGGAGCCCGTCGAAAACGATACATGCTGCCCGAGGACTATATCCTGGACACCTCCGTTGGCGGCCCCCGGCGTGGGCTCGGCAAGGTAACCGGCGACACCGTCCGCATCGGCAGCGAGGCCGTAGGACACGTCGGCGACCTGCGGCGGAAACTCGGGATGAAACTGTGAGACCACGGCCTGACCGTCGGGCCGCACGAGCCCCAGGTAATCGCCGTTTTTGCTCAGACTGAAATTGGTGTGGAGGTTCGCCGCCGGGTTGCTGCGATCCTTACCCGAGGCAAAGACCACAAGATAGCCGTGGGCCGGAATGGTGACGGCAGGAAACTCCCACTTGGTCAGGTTGTCGGACTTGTCGGTCAGGAACCAGCCGGACAACGCGACGGCCTCGGCGTCCGGGTTGTGGATCTCGACCCAATCCTCGAAATCAGCATCCTCGTCGGCCAGCGTTGCCTCGTTGTCGGCCATGAACTCCGTGATGACGGGTTCGGCAACAAGGCTGCCGGCGAAAACACCGGGCAGCGTTAGGGCGGTAAGGAGACGCCACGTCGCCAAGAGACGACGGCAGGCCTCGTGAATGGTCCAAACGGAACAATCCATGATAATCGAAACGAAGTTGATTGATCCCCGGGCCAGTCGGGGGGGTGGGCGAACACCGCGTTTGACAAACCAACGCAGCGAAACCGCCATTGCGCCTCCGCAGGTATTCGGTTTTCCATGACCGTCAAGAAAACGGCACTCTCCTGGCCGCAAAAAAGCCGCAGACCCGAGGCCTGCGGCTTTTTAAGCAAATGGATCGCGTTAGCTATCCACGGCGCCCGGCGGGCGGCATTTCGAGCGGGAAGTCGCGGCCCGGCATCGCCACGTAGGTCGGCTTGCGCCAACCCGGCGCGAGTTCATCCAGCACCACCGGCTGGCCCGTCTCGAAGCAGCGGTTGGCCGCCGCCCCCACCAGCACCGACGCGGCGCCGCCCTTTTCGTCGGAGGGTCGGCCCAAGGGATCGGCGGGAGGGTCCGGCAGGAACAGGTCGTCAAGCAGGACCTTGTCGCCACCGCCGTGGCCGCCGGTGCTCACCCACGGCTCGATGTCCTGCGCGCCGCCGCGCAGCGGGATGACGCGCGTCGAGATGCCGCCGCGGGCGATGCCGCCCTGCACGGCGTCGGTACCATTGACGTAAATCTGTTCGACAATCTGGTGCTCGATCCGGCCCTTAGTGCCATTGAACGCGATCTGGTAGCCCTCCCAGGCGTTGAAGGCGTTGAGCGAGTAGGACAGCGTCACGTTGTTGTCGTAACGGACGATGACGTTCATCGTATCCTCGATGTCGATACGCGGATTGAACACGCACTGATCGCGGAAGTAGCCGTCGTATTTTTCCTGGTCGAGGTAGAGCGCCTTGAGGCCGGGGTTGCCGGCGAGATCGAGGCGGAAGGTGCATTTGTCGCCCTCCGGGCAGGTGTGACAGCGTTCGTGGTGGCTCTCCAATCCGAGACGTTTGGCCATCTCCGGGGTGTAGAACTCCCGCTTGCCCACGGCGTTCACCTCGACGGGATTGGAGCCCAGCCACCAGTTGACGAGGTCGAAGTGGTGCGTCGCCTTGTGCACCATGAGTCCGCCGGAGTTCTTCTTTTCGCCGTGCCAGCGACGGAAGTAGTCGGCGCCGTGGTGGGTGTTGAGCAACCAGTGGAAATCGACCGACATCAGGTCGCCGATCGTGCCGTCCAGCAGCAGTTGCTTCACCTGGCTGCGGGCCGGCGAATAGCGGTAGTTGAAAGCCACCCGCACATGGCGTCCGGTGCGCTGAACCGCTTCCTGCACGCGCTGAACCTTTTCGGCGGTCGTGGTCATGGGTTTTTCCGTCACCACGTCACAGCCGGCCTCGAGGGCGCGCACGATGTAGTCGTCGTGGGTCGCGTCCTTGGTCGTGACGATGACGATGTCCGGTTTCGTCTCCGCGATCATGCGCTCGAAATCGGTGTGGGCATAGCCCGGCGGGACGGTGGCGCCAGTGTCGGCGGAACGCTGGCGCGCGAGTTCGACGCGGCCGGCGTTGAGATCGCAGAGACCGACCAGCTCGGCGTGCGGGGCGTAAGCGCCCTGAATGGCGTTTTGATAAAAGCGCGAACGGGAACCGGTGCCCACAATGGCGTAGCGGCGGGGACGTCCCGCGACCTGGGCGGCGAGGCGCGGAGCGAGGGCGATGCCCATGCCGGCGAGGGTGGCGGTTTTCACGAACTGCCGGCGGGTGGAAGCAGGCGCGGAGGGATGGGCGGGGTGGTTTTGGCTCATGGGGGAAACAAGGGTTGGTAAAACCTGAGCGTGTCGGGGGTCGCTTGTCCATCGCGAGCAGGCTCAGGTTGACTGTCCTCTTCAACCCGCTGTTTTGAGTTCGGGATTGCGGAGAAGGACAGAGGCGCTACAACTCCGCCCAATCCTCGTGCTGATCGCGCCGGTAGTTCATCGGTAGAATGCGAGCTTCCCAAGCTTGAGAGGAGGGTTCGATTCCCTCTCGGCGCACCACGAGATGGCGGCGGGTCGGCTGAAGCCGACACTGCGCCCCATCCTGCGTCACGTGTAACTGCGCCGGCCGTCCAGCGCGCTCTTCAACGTCACCGAGTCCGCGTAAAGCACGCCGCCGCCGCTGGGCAGTCCGAAACCGATACGGCTGACGGCAACCTGCTGGTCCGCGGGGATGAGTTCATCGGTCAGGTAATGGCAGGTCGCCTCGCCTTCGACGTCGTTGGAAAGCGCGAGGATCAACTCCCGGATTTCGCCGGTCGCCAGTCGCGCGCCGAGGCTGGCGAAATTCAGATGCTCGGGACCCACGCCATGGATGGGCGAAAGCTTGCCGTGCAACACGTGGTAGCCGCCCCGGTAAGCCCCGCTGCGCTCGAGCGCCACCAGGTCGGGCACTTGCTCGACCACGCATACCACGGCGTGGTCGCGCGTCTCATCGGCGCAGATGTCGCAGGTGTCGCTCTCCGCCAGGTTCCCGCAACGTTCACAGCGTCGGACCGCCCGCGCCGCCGACTGGAGGGCATCCACCAGCTCGGGCAGGCGCTCGGGCTTTTCCAGCAACAGGTGCAGCGCCACCCGCTCGGCCGAACGGTAACCGAGGCCGGGCAGTTTCTTCAGCAGCTGCTGCAGGTGCTCGAGCGCGGGAGTCATGATGTTTTGCCACGCAAAACATTAAGGGATTTTGAGCGTCCGCTCAAAATCCCGGCATCTGGAAACCGGCGGTGGCCGCCTTCATCTGCTCCTCGTTGTAGGTTTTGGCCTGGGCGGCGGCGTCCTGCACTGCCGCCAACACGGTCTCGTTCACGAGCGAGGCTTCCTCCTTGAGCAGTTCGGGATCGATCTCGAGCGCGAGGAACTTGCCGGCGCCGTTGATCTTGATCTTCACAGCGCCACCGCCGCTGGTGACGTCCAGCTCCTTGGCTTCGAGGGCCGCCTGCGTGGCCTCGACCTGACGCTGCATTTTCTGGGCTTGTTTGAGAAGTTTTCCGACACCGGCCATGGGTTTAGGGGAGTTGAAGTTAAAAGACTAAAGTGAAGAGGGACTATGCGTCGGCAAGGTGCGCCGAGCTTCAAGCCTCAAGTAAAGCGGCATACCCTTCACGGTAGCTCGGGAAACGGGGCGACCAGCCCAGCACAGTCCGGAGCTTTCGATTCAGGACGACGCGGTCCGGCAACCGGGCACGACGCCCCGGCGCGCTCACGCCCGTGAAGGTGGGGGGAGCCATCCCCAGCCGGTCGGCGAGGTAAGTGACCACCTCGGCTTTGGTGAACCGCCCGTCATCGACAGCGTTGAACACCTCGTCGGCAGCCGACTTTGGTTGCGCCCACGCGTGCAGCACCGCCTGCACAATATCGTCCCGGTGCACCAGATTCAGATGAAAGTCCCCCCGTCCGGCGACCTCACGGGCTCCCGCCCGCAGCTGGTCCAACAAATAGTGCCGCTGCGGTCCGTAGATGCCGGCGAGCCGCAGAATCGTCCATGCCGAGGGCCATTGGCGCACGAGATCCTCGGTGACGCGCAGGATGGAACTCCGTTCATCGTGCGCGTCCGCCGGGGCCGATTCGTCGACCTCCACGCCACCATCCGCGCTGTAGACCGAGGTGCTGCCGGTGTAGATGAGGTGCGGCGGCTTCCCTTGATCCCGGGCCCAGCCAAGCAACGAACGCAAGCCCGCTTCATAGCTGCGACGGTAGCCCTCCACCCCGCCCCCACCGGAACTCACGGCGTACAACACGCCATCGTAAGGCCCGGCCACGACCTGGTGCCACGAGTCTTCCGCAATATCGGCGCTCCAACCGGATACTCCCCGCGCGGCGAAGCGCTGCAGACGTTCCATCGATCGAGTCAGCACCGCCACGGTCGCCCCCTCCCCGATCAAGGCGCTCACAACAGCTCCGCCCACGTAGCCCGGCCCACAGACCAGGAAACGTTTACCCGCGAAAAAACCATCGGCAATCGAATCGGACATGACTTTAGTAGTCCGCACCATGGCCACTGTTTTGACGATATTGCCAGAGGGATTTGAGGAGATCGAGGCCGTCACGCCCATCGACGTTTGGCGTCGGGGCGGACTCAAAGTCAAAGTCGCCGCGCTGGGCTCCAGCCTCAAGGTAACCGGACGCAACGGCATCACGGTCATTGCCGACCAACTGCTCGGGGCCGTCGCCCCGGAAACCACCTTCGACCTGCTCTTCCTGCCGGGGGGCCCGGGAGTGAACCACCTGCGAGCCTCGCCCGAGGTGCGCGAAATCGTCGGCCGCCAGTTCGCCGCCAACCGGCGGATCGCTGCCATCTGCGCGGCGCCGCTCGTCCTGCACGACTGCGGGCTGCTGACGGGCCGCCGCTACACCGCCCATCCCAGTACCGAGACCGAGCTCACCTCCGTCCTTGCCGGGGAAAACGTCGTAACCGATGGCTCCATCACGACGTCCCGGGGCGCCGGCACCGCCCTGCCTTTTGCCTTGGAAACCCTCCGTCTGCTGACCGATTCGGAAACCGCGGAAAAGGTCAGGGTAAGTATTTGTGCCCAAGACCGTTCTTAAGCTTGGCGGCGAGAGGCCGAAATCCTCAGAAACGTGATGTCATCTAGGGGAAACACCTTCCCCCGGCATGAGACCGCCGCGCATGCGGACGAACCGAGAACCACCCCGCCTCGTCGCTTCCGTTCGGACGCGACCGGGCAAAGCTTTATGTGCGGTATCGCCGGCCTGATCGATGCGTCGGCATCGGCGGCGGAATTGACCCCGCCCCTGCAACGCATGCTCGACGCCATGGTTCATCGTGGACCCGACGACGAAGGCGTCTCGATTCGCGACGGCGCGGCCATCGGCATGCGGCGGCTGGCCATCTTTGATCCCGCAAACGGACGTCAGCCGATGGTGAGTGCCGACGGACGCCACCACCTGGTTTTCAATGGCGCCATCTACAACCACCGGGAGTTGCGCGCCGAGTTGGAGGCGGCCGGTCAGGGATTTGCCACGCATTGCGACACGGAAGTGCTGCTGGTAGCGTGGCGCCAATGGGGCGAGAAATCCCTGGCGCGCTTGCGAGGAATGTTTGCCTTCGCGGTGTGGGACACAGCCGAGCGCAGCCTCTTTTTGGCCCGCGACCCGCTGGGCATCAAACCGCTCTACTACAGCGAGCAAGGCGGGCGCCTGTTGTTCGCCTCAGAGCTCAATGCCATGCTCGCGAGCGGCTGCCTCGACGATGCAGTTGATCCGGAGGCGGTTGACGCCTTCCTCGCCCGCCTCGGCATCCCGGCCCCGCTGACCTTCTACCGCGCTGCGCGTTCACTGCAGCCCGGCGAATGGGCGCGCTGGCGGGAGGGGAAGCTCGTGCGCCAGATTTACTGGAGGTTTCCGCAGCGTTCGGATGCAGAACCCGGACGGGAGATGTCCGATACCGAATTCGCGCAGGCGCTGCGTCTCCAACTGGAGGATACGGTGCGCGCGCACAGTCTGGCCGACGTGAAGGTCGGCGCCTTTCTCTCCGGCGGCATCGACTCCGCCGTGATCACCGGCCTGATGGCCCAGGCCACCGGTGAACGCCTGAGCACCTTCTCGATCGGTTTCCCCGAAACCCGGTATTCGGAATCGAATCAGGCGGCCGCGACAGCCCGTCACTTCGGCACGGACCACCATGACATTCAGGTCACGGGCGGAGACGCCGCGGCGAAGCTGCCCGATTTTCTCGCAGCGCTCGACCAACCGACCGGTGACGGTTTCAACACCTTCATCGTCTCCTGCGCCGCCCGCGAAGGAGGGATAACGGCGGCTTTGTCGGGCCTCGGCGGCGATGAATTGTTCGGCGGCTACGAATCCTTCCGCGAAGTGCCCCGGTTGGCTCGCGGACTCGGCGCGTGGCGTTCGATCGCGCCGGCCGCCGTGCGCGCGGGAGCCGGTCGCCTTCTGACCACTCGCGGCACGGCCGTGGCGAAGCTGGGGGGCATGCTGGAGCACGCGCGGGACATTCACGACGTGGCTGATCTGCGCCGTGAGGTCTTTACCCACGAGGCCCGCCGCGCGCTCCTTCCCGGACTCGCGACGCAGGGTGAAACCTTCCGGCATCCCGCCAATGCGTTCCTCCGCGAAAGCCTGGCGGGCGCAGAGCCCCTGGCCATCGTCAGCGCGTGGGAACTTCGTGGATACATGAACGACGTGTTGTTGCGCGACAGCGACGTCTTCAGCATGCGCGCCTCGCTGGAGCTGCGGGTGCCCTTCGTCGATCGGCCGCTGCTGGAGTGGTTGTGGCGTCAACCCGCCGCCCGCGCCATCGATGCGACCGGCGGCAAGGCCCTGCTGCGGGCGGCCACGCAGGATCTGCTCCCGCCGACCCTGCTGCAACCGCGCCGCAAGCAGGGATTCGTGCTGCCTTTTCCGGAATGGATGCGCGGACCCTTGCGGCCGTTCATCGAGGACACGCTCGCCACCGGCAGCACGCGCGCCTCCGGATTGCTCGACCCCGCCGAGGTCGAACGCCGCTGGCATGCGTTCCGCGACGGCGGCGACAACAAGCAATGGAGCCGCGTGTGGAGCCTGGTGGTCCTCACCACCTTGCTACAACGGAGGCCGCGCTCTTGAAGACGCTGTTCATTGCCCCGGCGCTTTTCTCATCGGAAGGCGGTATCGAACGCATGATGCGGCTCTACCTCAAGGCGCTGTGCGAAACCGGCCGCGACGGAGATCGAGTGTCGCTGGCGGCCCTGAATGACGCGCAGTTTCCCGCCGACCGCATGGCACCGTATATCAATGAGCGACTGGTTTGGCAGCGCCCGGGGAATCGCCGTCACCTGCCGTTCACTCTCCGCTGCCTGCTGCATTCACTCACGTGCGATCGGATCGTCGCGGGCCATTTTCATCTCATGCGCATTGTGCACTGGGCGCGCCGTCTGCGGCCGACCCTGCAGGCGTTTATCGTCGCTCATGGCACCGAAATCTGGCGCCCCTGGACGCGTGAGGAACAACGGATGGCGCAAGGAGGAATCCACTTTCTCGCGGTGAGCCACTACACCAGACGCCAGATATTGGGCCACTGCCCCGGCTTGTTGGACCGCAACGTGATGGTGCTGCCCAACGCATTGGATCCCGCATTGGCTACTGATCCGGCGCAACCGGTGACGCGCGACCCGGCCCTCATTCTGACCGTGACGCGACTCAGTGCGAGCGACACTTACAAAGGTGTTGACCATCTGATCCAGGCGATGCCGTTGATCCGCCGGGAACACCCCGAGGCCCGTCTGCGCATCGTCGGCAAAGGCAACGACCGCCCGCGTCTGGAGGCGCTCGCGGCCCGGCACGCGCCAGGCGCCGTGGAATTTGCGGGCTACGTGCCGGACGCCGCCATGCCGGGAGAATACGCCCGTGCCGCCCTCTTCGCCCTCCCCAGCCGAGACGAAGGCTTCGGTCTGGTCTACCTCGAGGCTTTCCGCCAAGGCACGCCCTGTGTGGCGGCGTCGGCAGGCGCAGCGCCGGAACTGATCACGCCGGAATCCGGACGCTGCGCGGTTTATGGTGATGTCGCCGACATCGCGTCGTGTTGCGTCGAGGCCATGGGCGAATCCTGGGACCGCGCAAACGTAGAAGCCCATGGAGAAACGTTCTCCTACGGAAACTTTCGCTCGCAACTGTCCCGTTGCCTGGACTCGGTCACGCGGCGCGCCTCATAAGACCACGAAGATGGACCCTGTCGTCATTGAAGCCGGCCAAGCCGAACGTCACTACTGGCGGGACCTTTGGCGTTTTCGGGAACTGCTTGGTTTCCTGGCCTGGCGCGACATCAAGGTGCGCTACAAGCAGGCCGTTTTGGGCGCAACCTGGGCATTGATCCAGCCGGTCATCACCACCATTATCTTTACGGTGGTCTTCGGCCGCCTCGCCGGCATGCCCGCCGGTGGCGTCCCCTACCCGCTGCTGGTGTTGTCCGGCCTGCTCGCCTGGCAGCTCTTTTCCACTGCGCTCAGCGGCTCAAGTGGCAGTTTGGTGTCCAACGCCAATCTTATCTCCAAGGTCTACTTTCCGCGGTTGATCGTCCCACTTTCGGCCGTGGGCGTGGCTTTGGTCGACTTCTTGATCGTTTTGGCGCTCTTCACGGCCATGGCGTTTTGGTTCGGATGCTATCCGTCGTGGCATTGGCTGCTCCTCCCCGTTTTCGTCCTCTTGGCCCTAGCGACCGCGCTGGGGGCAGGACTGTGGCTTACCGCCCTCACCGTGAAGTTTCGCGACTTCCGTTTCATCACCCCGTTCCTGATCCAGATCGGACTTTTCGTGTCGCCCGTTGGCTTTCGCACGGACTTTTTCCCCTCCTGGCAGCCGCTCCTCAGCCTGAATCCGATGACCGGCATCATCAATGGCTTTCGGTGGTGCCTGTTGAATGGAGACCAAGCCATTGATGCCGGCGGCCTGCTGCGGGGCCTTCTCGTCATCATGGCACTGAACGCCCTTGGGCTCTGGTATTTCCGCCGAACCGAGCGGGGATTCGCCGACATCATATGAGCGCCATTCAAGTCGAAGGACTCAGCAAGCGCTATATCATCGGCCACCAGGGGCAGGCGGATACACTCCGCGATGCTATCACCGGCGGGCTGCGAAGACTGTGGAAACGCTCGCTGCAGGGTCGCATGCGGCGGGAAGAATTTTGGGCTTTGCGCGAAGTAAGCTTTAGTATGCAGCCCGGCGAGGTGATTGGCATCATCGGCCGGAACGGCGCCGGGAAGTCCACCCTATTGAAAATCCTGTCCCGCATCACCGAACCCACGAAGGGTCGCATCCAGCTGAATGGGCGCGTCGCCTCGCTGTTGGAAGTCGGCACTGGCTTCCATCCGGAATTGAGTGGCCGGGAAAACATTTTCCTCAACGGCGCCATCCTCGGGATGAGCCGTCGGGAAATTCTCCGCAAGTTCGATGAAATCGTGGCCTTTGCGGAGGTGGAGCGCTTCCTCGACACGCCAGTGAAGCGTTACTCGAGTGGCATGTACGTCCGCCTCGCCTTCGCCGTCGCCGCTCATCTCGAACCGGAAATCCTCATCGTGGATGAGGTGCTGGCAGTGGGGGACGCGGACTTTCAACGAAAGTGCCTGGGCAAGATGAGTGAAGTCGCTCAAGGAGGACGAACCGTCCTGTTCGTCAGCCACAATTTGGCGGCGGTGGCGGCGTTGTGTCCTCGCTCCATCCTGCTTCAGGCGGGGCGAATCCGCGCCGATGGTCCCACCGCCAAGGTGATGGCCGACTACTTGCACGAAGGGTCTGCGACACGGGGCGGCTGGCATGCCGTCCCAGCCGAACTGGGCGCCCGCGATCTGCGCATTTGCTCGCTGGTCCTCTGCGATGAGGAAGGGAACCCTGCCGACTCGGTACAAAATGGCCGTTCGTGCGCGATCCGCATCGGCTTCCGGCGCGGACCCGAGTTCGATGATCCGGTGACTCCCTCGATCAGCGTGGCAACGCCCGATGGTCTGCCATTGTTGCATCACCATGCCAGGCTGAACAAACAGGCCTTCGCAGACCTGCCGATCTCCGGCTGTTTTGAGTTTCGGTTGCCGCGGCTGGCACTCGCTGCCGGCAACTACCGATTGGCCGCCTCCTTGGTGGTCGGTAACCGGGTTGCGGACCAGGTAAATGGTCGATTGGAAATCTCAGTTCAAGATGGTCCGTTCTACGCCACGGGAGAATCCACCCCCGCCTCCCACGGACTTTTTCTCGTCGACGGAGAATGGCGGTATGACCCGGAGGCGATGACATGACTCCGGAAATCTACGATGCTCACGTGGCCGAGGATGCTGTGGTGTTTCCCGATTTGAAGGCGTTGCTTCGGCCCGAGGACGTCACCACCGTGTTCGACATCGGTGCCTGCGAGGGAGAGGACTCCCTGCGCTACGCCCGCCTGTTTCCGCAGGCGAAGGTCTTCGCTTTCGAACCGTTGCCCGCCAATCAGAAATTGATACGTCATCACTTTGCCCGTCTGCGAGCCGAGCGGTGCGAACTCGTCCCCTGGGCTCTTTCGGATCGAAATGGGGAGGCGACTTTTCATGTGTCGTCCGGCACTCCGGAAGACAAACCACACGGCGATGACTGGGACTACGGCAACAAGTCAAGTTCCCTGCTGGCGCCCGAACGAGTCGGACACGAATGGGTGCCGTGGCTGAAGTTTGAAGAGCGCATCAGAGTTCCCACTCAACGGCTGGATGACTTCTGCGCCGACCGGGCGATTACCGAAGTCGACTTGATGCACATCGACGTACAAGGCGCGGAGTGGCTGGTGCTGCAGGGAGCACAGCGGATGCTGCCGGCCACGAAGTGCATCTGGATGGAAGTCGCCGACGCTGAGATATACCAGGGCCAGCGCACGCGGGAGGAAATCGAGGCTTGGTTGGGTGAACACCAGTTTCAAGCCGTACGACGCGACCAACACGGCCTGGAAAATGACGTTCTGTATGTGAATCTGCGCTACCCTCGCTCCCGGCAACGATGGCGCCAAATCCGCAGACAGCAGGTACTGAGGAAAATCCGCCGCCGTCTTGGCGCCGCACTTCGGAAGCTGCTCCCACTCCGATGATTCTTACCCGCTTAAAGGGAGGTTTGGGCAATCAAATGTTCCAGTATGCCGCGGGTCTGGCCTTGGCGGAACAGCGGCAGACGGTGCAAAAACTCGATCTCTCGTGGTTCCAGCGACGAGAGGATCACTCTCCTCACAACCGTTACGGTCTGTCGTGCTTCAACATCACCGAGCTGTTTGCCAGCGACGTCGATTGCCGGCCGTATGCGCCGGTCAAACTTACGCGGAGCGAGCGGTGGAGCGTGGCCTTGGCGCGCCGGCTGCATCTGCAGGAATATGTGCGCCATCGAACGCAGCAATCGTCGTGGCATATTCCGCCCGAGTCGGGCTACTATGAAGACTTCGCCTCACTGCCGGACCACACGGCGCTGGACGGCTACTTCCAGTCGGAGAGATTCTTCAAGCCGGTGGCCACGCTGCTGCGCCAGCACTTCTCTTTTCGCTACCCCCCGTCCGACGAAGCAGCCGTTTGGCTGGAGCGGATCCGTCGTCAAACCGCTGTGGCCGTACATTTTCGTCGAGGCGATTACGTGCAGAATCCGGTTCATGCCAAAACGCACGGAGCGCTGGGTGTCGGTTACTACCAAGCTGCCCTACGCCAAGTTTGGCGACGGGATCCCACGGCCGTCGCGTTCATCTTTTCCGACGATATTGACGCCGTGGCGGAGGAATTTCGCCCCGAGGGTCCTCATGAATTCGTGCTGCTGCCATCCGCATTGCCCGATCATGAAAGCCTGCGACTCATGAGCCTGTGCCAGCACCAGGTGATTGCCAACAGCTCCTTTTCCTGGTGGGCCGGTTGGCTCAATCCGGGTGCCGACAAAATGGTGATCGCGCCCTCCCCGTGGCTGGTCCGATCCGCAGCCTCCCCCCGCGACATACTGCCCGCAGGCTGGTTGACGGTTGATCGGAATGCAGCCCCGCAGCCATTCCCCGAATGCCCCTGATCGATATCATCATGCCGGTCCGCAACGGCGAGCCGTTCCTGCCGGCGGCGCTCGACAGCTTGGCGGTGCAGACATGTCAGGACTTCCGTCTCGTGGTTTGCGACGACGGGTCGAGCGATCGCACGGCCGCGATTCTTCGCGCCGAATCCCGTTTCCCGGTGCTCTTGGTCCAGGAGGCGACCAGCCTGGGGGTTACCGTAGCGCTGAACAAGCTGCTCAGCCTGCCCTCGGATGCCACCTACGTGGCGCGCTTTGATGCCGACGACATCTGTGAGCCGGACCGGTTGCATCAGCAGGTGCGCTTCCTTGAAAAACATCCCGCCATCGGTCTGGTCGGCAGCTGGATGAAGATCATAGACGGACGGGGTCATCGGGTGGGATGCCATCACTATCCAACGGATCCGGACGCAGTACGCACGGAACTGATTTTCAGCAATCCCCTGGCGCATCCGGCAATCATGGCCCGAGCCGAGGTGCTGCGACGCTTGCCGGGGCCGTACAATCCCGAGTACCAGCAGGCTCAGGACTTCGAGCTGTGGTGCCGACTGGATGAGCAGACGCGCATGGCGAATATCCCTCGCGAACTGGTTCGCTACCGCCGCCACGGTGATGCCGTGGGCGTGGCACGAAAATCCGCTCAAATCGCCAACATCGAGCGGGTTCGTCGAGCGCAGGTGAATCGCCTTAAATTCAGCGCCGACAGCCATTCCCTCCTGCTCGACTTGCTCTCCCTGGATGCAGACCCGACGCCGGTCACCCCGGCGCGGCTGGCACACATGCTCGCCGAATTCGATGCGCGCTTTCCCCGCGGTCGTTCAGCGCATACGGACGGCCGCCGAGATGATCTGGCTCTGGCGGGCTGGCGCCGTCTGTCCCACGCAGATCGCTTGAATCTCGCTCTGCGGGACAAGGCGACCGCCCTCGCCTACCTGCAGCGCAAGTTGGCACTGGGCCTCGCGACTTGGCGGCATCGCATCGGCTTGATACTCGACGACCGACGATGCCGTCGATTGGCGCGACGGCTGCGCCAGGCCATCCTGCGGTCTGGCGGCCGCTGTCCGCCAGATTTGAGGATTTATGGCGATTCCAGTCGTGAGCAACGCATCCGCTTTGGCGCCAGGAGCATTCTGGAACACGGATGCAGCATCTGGATTTCCGGCGCGGAACAGGGCGGCCAAGGCAGCTTGATCGCGGGCGATCATCTGTTTGTGGGTTTCAACACCCGCATCAACGTGTTTGCCGATATCCGTATCGGCCAGGAGGTCTCCATTGGCGCCAACAGTTATCTGGCCTCCAACAACCACAACTACCAATTGACCGACATCTCGATCCAAGCCCAGGGGTTTTCCGGTTCGCCAATCGTGATTGAGGACGATGTTTGGCTGGGCTGCCACGTCACCGTATTGCCAGGGGTCAGGATCGGCCGGGGAGCGGTGGTCGGAGCTGGATCCGTTGTGACAAAGTCGGTGCCCGCTGGAGAAGTCTGGGCGGGAGTCCCCGCCCGTCGCATCGCCGAACGCGGGCAACACGCTCCTCGCGAGTGAACCCCTGCCTGGGACATCATGCCGGCATCAAGTCTTCGGGTCGTTCACCTGGCCACCTCGCTGCAGGGCGGAGCCGGTATCGCGACCCGTCGGATTCTGGCGGCACAATGGGATGCGGGCATCGACGCCCGCGTGGTGGTTGCGGTCGCGCCGACACCCGCTGATCCCGACCGGGTGGCTGTCGCTGCCAGAAGACAGGTCCCGCTCTGGGCCCGGGCTCTGCGGCGACTCGGCCTCTGGTCGTCTCCTCGTCAACGCTGGTTGGACCGTGTGGCGCGGCTGCCCGCAGATTCCATCGAAGTCTTTTCTCCCCCTCACGCCGATTTCGCCCCGGAGCGCCACCCGTGGTTCCAGAGCGCAGACGTAATCCACATCCATTGGACCTCTGCACTGATTGACTGGCCGGCTCTGGCGAGGGGCTGGCGGCCCGGGCTGCGGGCAATCCTGACCTTGCACGACCAGGAGCCCTATCTGGGTTGCTTCCACTACGAGGGCGACCGCGAGCGAAATCCATCATTGTTCCCGCTCGATCAGCGGAGCCGTAACATAAAGCGCAGCACCTACGCCCGGCTGGAGCCCTTGGTCGCCGGTAACAGCGAGTGGAACACGAATCGGGCCCGTGCGAGCGGTATATTTCCCGCGAACACGCGCTGGTCGACGATTCCGTATCCGCTCGATTCGGACGTCTTTCGGCCCGGCGACCGTCTCGCCGCCCGCCATCAACTGGGGCTGGGCGATCATCCCCCCGTGATCGGTTTCGCCTGCGATCTGCTGGACGCCCCCCGAAAGGGCCTCCGGCAACTGCTGGCGGCCTTGGCCAGACTGCCGACCGAGCTCCCTGTTCACCTCCTTAGTTTCGGACGAAATCCCGCTCCGGCGATGCGGAACGAAATCCATCTGCCCTGGACTCATCTGGGCCCGCTAGCCGACTCGAACCGGCAACGCCTGGCCTACCAGGCCATGGATGTAATGGTCGTTCCCTCCCAAGAGGAAGCCTTCGGCCAGACCGCCATCGAGGCGCTCGCCTGCGAAACGCCGGTGGTGGCAACCGATGTGGGAGGGCTCCGTGAAGCTCTGTTCGGCGGTGCCGCGGGTGAACTCGTGCCGGCGGCGGACACCGGGGCTCTCGCCGAAGCCCTGGCGCGCGTACTCCGGGACCCCACCCCCGCCCGAGAGAAAGCTCGCCATGGACGACAATGGGTTCGTCGACGCCACGCGCCCGCCATCAACGCGGCCGCGCACCTGGACCTTTATTCGAACTGAACCGCGATCGATCGCCGACATGACGGATCTGCTGCAACAACTGCCTGCGCCACCTCCGGGTCGCGTCGGCTGGCCTTGGACCGAAGAGACGCATCCGACGAACCACGACGGACAGACCGCATGGCCCCGGATTTCTCTCGTAACCCCGTCATACCAACAGGGTGAATTCATCGAGGAAACGATCCGATCGATCCTGCTGCAGAACTACCCGAACCTGCAGTACACGGTTATCGATGGTGGCAGCACCGACGGGTCGATGGCCATCATTCGGAAATACGAAAAATGGATCGATCACTGGGTGAGCGAACCCGACCGGGGCCAGTCGGACGCCATCAACAAGGGTCTTACCCTGGCCGACGGTCAATGGTTCAACTGGATCAACAGCGACGACTACCTGATGCCCGGAGCCCTGCACGCCCTGGCCGCAGCGACGTTGGATGATCCCGAACTGGTCTGCGTTTCCGGAGAAACCATCAACCTGCGGGACGGTGAACTGTTCGGCCCTTACCGGACAATAACAGGCGATGATACCGCGGACGGTGTCTTCGGACAATCGGTCAACCAACCCGGATCGCTGCTCCGCCTGGATGCGGTTCGCGCGCTCGGCGGTTTGCGATCCGACCTGCGCTACGTCATGGACTTTGAACTGTGGCTGCGACTCCGGATCGTTCACGGGACGCGCTCCTTTCGCTCGTTGCCAGAGCGCGTCGCGGTCTACCGCTACCATTCCGCCTCCAAAACCTGTTCGGAAGACGACGTGTTCGCCGGCGAACAGCTGACCATTCTGACTCAATTCGCGCAGTCCCGGGGCGCCCGGTTCCCTGCATCCGTGATTGCCCTGGCAGACGGTTCGGCGCCAGCCGTCGGATTTTTTGCGACTGTATCCGATCATTGGTTACCGGCTTCCGCGGCGGAGGCGGCCTGGATCAAGCGAACCGTCGTATCCGACAGTCTGCTGTTCCGAGCGCTGCGGCAGATGCACCGCAACGATCGAACGGTGCTGGCCGCGTTCGAAGAACTGTTGAGTGATCTCACTCCGCTGCTCGAACGCCACTGCAACTCCCGCCCCGCCGCGGTGATGGGCAAGGCGATGCTCGACGCGATGGAAATCATGGGACAGCTCCCCCTGCGCGGCGCGTTGCGCTCCCTCGCCCTTAACCCGGATTGGCGCCAGCTCCGGGGCCTGACCGGATTGGCGCTTCGCCGCTTTCCGTGATGATCTCCTCGCCCGCTGTCACCGTTCTGATGCCTGTCTACAACGCCGGGAAGTTCCTCGCGGAGTCGATTCCGAGCATCCTGGGACAGAGCTTGACCGATCTGGAACTGCTCATCGTCGATGACGGCTCCACCGATGACTCCATGGCGATTGTGCGGTCTCACCCGGATGAACGTATCCGGGTGCTGCGCCAGACTCGCAACCTGGGTATCGTCGCGGCGCTCAACCGGGGTATCGCCGAAGCGAAGGCTCCCCTCATCGCGCGGATGGATGCCGACGACGTCGCCTTGCCGGACCGCTTGGCGACCCAATGCGGGGCTCTGAATCGTTCACCGTCCCTCGCAGTGCTGGGCAGTGACTTCGAACCCTTCGGGGGTCGCCAGCACCAGAGCTGGATCAAGTATCATTCGCCGGTGGACATTCGCATCGCGCTGCTGTTCGAGAATCCGCTGTGCCACCCGACCGTCGTGATGAAACGGGAGGTGGTGCGAGCGACCTCATATCCGGACGACTATCCACACGCCGAGGAATATGCCCTTTGGCAGCTCCTCGCCGAGGACCACGATCTCGCGAATCACCGCCAATCCTTGCTGCGATACCGTGCGCACGACCAGCAGATCAGCGTGCGCCGCAGCGAGGAGCAGTGCCACTCGATCGATCGTCTGATGCGCCGGCAACTCTCCGCGCTCGGCTTGTCGCCGTCCGAGAACGAACTGCGTCTTCACCAGACGCTTGGGCAGGCCTTCTGTCCTTTGCCCGGGCTCGCGACCGCGCTGGCGACATGGACCGAAACACTCATTGAGGCCAATCGGCGCACCAGCCGTTATCCCCACGAGGCATTTTCCGCCCAATTGAAAGAACGGCGGACCGCAGCCCTTCAGCGCACCGCCCGGACCCTGCGAACCATGCCTTGGTGGCGACGAGCGCGGTGGCAATTGCGGACCGCTTTCCGCATGCGTGATGTGACTACCCGATGAGTTGCTTCTGCACCGTTGTTACTTCTTCGCACCTGCAGGCCGCCTGGGTACTGGCCCGGACCCTGCGTGAAGCCGGGAACCTGGAGCCGATTCAAGTCCTGGTCACCGACGTGCAGACGACCGAGGAGCTGCCGGCTCGCGAGGGACTGCACTATCTGACGCTCAACGATCTCAGCGTCCCGGTTCCGCCGCTGATGCGCTACTACTTCGACGCCTTTGAATTCGTCAACGCGCTCAAACCATTCATGGTCCACCATCTGCTGCAAAGCGGCGCGGCAAAGGTGGTCTACCTCGACACTGATATCTACGTGGTCGGTTCGTTCGCCCCGATCTGGACCGCGCTCGACGAGCATCCGGTTGTCATCACTCCCCATCAGCTGCGGCCCCCGCCACTCACGCTGCGGCACACCAGCGAGATCGAGATCATCGATCAAGGGCTCTACAATGGCGGCTTCTCCGCCTGGTGCTCCGGTCCGGCCTGCGAACCGGTGCTGGACTGGTTCCAATCGAGGGTCGCCCACTATGGTTTCAACGACCGGCGCGGGGGAATGTTCGTGGACCAGAAATTGATGCCGTTACTTCCGCACTACTTTCCCTCGGTCGTTCAGGTTCTCGATCGTCCGACGCTCAACATCGCCTTTTGGAATGTACACGAACGACCGGTCTGCCACCAACAGGACCGCTGGTCGCTCGACGGGCAGCCGGTGGTGTTCTTCCACATGAGCGGTTTTCGTGAACGCTTTCCCGACCGGGCCTGCAGCTACCTGCCGGCCGAGGCCAACGCCTCAATCCTCGTGCAGGCTCCCTGGTTCAGGCAGGTGATGCAGGACTACGCGAGTATCCTCACCTCGACCTCCGTGCCGCCAGGCGGTGCCCCTTCCGCACCGTATCCGTACGATAGTTACAACGGAATCCGGCTGTTTCCCGAAGTCCGGCGCCAGCTGCACCGCAATGGGCGCCTCAGTCGCGCCGATCCGGCGACCCAGCGAGCATTGCTGCTCCAAGCACTGAAGCTCATCAAGCGGAGGATCCTGCGATGGCTGAATCGAACGCCGCAATAAACTGACGCCCCCTTGCACTCGCCCCCCCTGTTTTTGTTCTACGAAGAACCCGATCCGGATCGATGGCTTCCGGGTGATCGCATCCCGCGTCGATGGATCCGACGCCTCGTGCGAGGCAAGCCACGCCCGGGCGGCGTCATGCGCTGGTTCCTGAACCTCCGGGCCGGACTCGACCTGATCGGCCGTGAGTATCGGGTGAATGACTACCGCGGGCTCGTGCGCCACCCCGGAGCGCCCGCCCTCGTGATCGGCAAGCCTCATGTGGTCGAACGGATTCCCCGCGGACATCCCATCCTGTTCGGACCCGGAATTCCGGATCATCCCTGCAAGGAGAACTTCTGGCACTCCGCCGAGTTGCGTCGCGTGATCGTTCCGTGTGCGTGGTTCGAAGCCATGTATCGACGGGACCTGCCCCGGCCCATCACGACCGTGATCTGGCCGGCGGGGATAGATACCGAGCGTTGGCGACCGCCCGCCACCGCTCCGCGGCAGCCCGCCGTCCTGCTCTATGACAAGGTGCGATGGAATCGGCACCAGTATGAGCCAGAACTCATCGAACCCATCGCCAGAAGACTGCGCGAATTGGGCTGCGAGGTGCACACCCTTCGTTACGGCTATTACCGGGAGGAGGACTACGAGTCGCTGCTGCGCCAGGTCCAAACCATGGTGTTTCTGTGCGAGCATGAAACGCAGGGATTCGCCTACCTCCAGGCACTCTCCGCGGGAGTGCCGATCTTCGCCTGGGACCGCGGGGGCGATTGGCAGGATCCACAACTGTATCCCGACAAGGTCCGCTTCGGTCCGGTCTCTTCGGTGCCGTATTTCGACGACCGATGCGGCCGAAAATTCGTCGACCTCGCGGAATTTGAAGCGGGGGTGGAGTCGTTCCGGGCGGCGGTGCGGGCGGGTGCCTTTCGCCCTCGCGATTACGTCCTCGAGCATCTGACTCTGGCCGGACAGGCGCGCGAATATTGCCGCATCGTCGAAGCCGCGACATGAAGGGATCGGCTTCGCCGCCCACGTCACCCACCGCCCAAAGGAAATGTCGACTTTGATATTTCATTCAATGGTTGCACCGCACGTGCAGCAGGACGCGATGGCTCTGGCTGAGGCAAACCTGCTGCACCGGTTTCATACGGCCTTTCACTATCAGCCGGACGCGGCGTGGCAGCGCACCCTGGTCCGGGCGGGACGCATCTGCGGTGCGGACCTCGAACGGGAGCTTCGGAAGCGCACGCTGGACCCCAGTCTGATTCCGTTTGTGAGCACCAGTGCGTGGCGGGAGCTGATCCGCTTGGCGGCGGTGAGGCTTGATCGTTCGCGTCGTCTGGGCGATGTGGTCTGGGAATGGGCCGAGAAATCGTTTGATCGCGCCACCGCGTCCCTGGTCGAAACGCTGCCGGTCCGGACCGTATTCGGCTACGAGCACGCCTGCCTGTCCGCCTTCGAGGCGGCCAAGCGACGCAACCTGCGAACGGCCTACGTTCTGCCCGCGCCGGAGCCGGGGTTTGTTCACAACATTCTTCTCGGCGAATCGGAGAAGCATCCCGACCTGAACACTCCGTTCTTCGCTCAGACCGCACGCCACGAATCCCGCCGCGCGGCGAGGAGGCGAAGCGAGTGGGATCTCGCCGACGTGATCATGGTCGCCTCGTCCTTCACCAAACGCTCATTTGAACGATCGGGCCGGGACTCTTCCCGCGTGCACTGTGTCCCCTTGGGGGCGCCCCCCCCGCTGTCGGAAGCTGAGTGCGACCAAGGCGGTAGCGCCGTGAATGAAAAACCCACGTTTCTGTGGGCGGGAACCTTCGATGTGCGCAAAGGCGCCCACTACCTCCTCGAAGCCTGGGAACGCGGCGGTTTGGGTCGGGTGGCCCGGCTCGAGGTCGCCGGCACGGTGACCTTGCCGACATCACGCTGGAAACCCGCGCCGACCGGGATCGAGTTTCTGGGCCGCGTGCCCCACTCCCAACTCTTGACCGCCTACGCCCGCGCAGACGCGTTGGTATTTCCGACCCTCTGTGACGGCTTCGGCATGGTGGCCACGGAAGCATGGTCTCGCGGGACACCCGTGATCACCACGGATCGGGCGGGCGCTTCAGACCGCCTGCGCCATCGCGAGAACGGATTATTGGTCCCGGCCGCCGACGCCGAGGCCCTGGCAGAAAGCCTCAACTGGTGCGTCAGCCATCGCGCTTCGCTTCGGGGGATGCGATCCGCGGCCCGTGCGACCGCAGCAGCATGGCAATGGAGCGACTACCGTAAACGCGTGGCGGAGATCATTCGGGCGACCCCACCCAACCCATCGGCGAATTGAACCGCAATCGCATCTGTCTGGTCACGGCGTTTCACCTCGCGAGCAATCCCCGCGTCGTGAAGGAGGCGGATGCTTTGAGTCGGGCCGGTTGGGAGGTCCGCGTGGTCTACGGAGATCACTATCCCCCCGCGCGACCGTTGGACGCGGCGATCCTCGCCCGCCGAACCTGGCAGGCCGACGCGGTCGACGGATGCCCGACCGTCCGCACGCTGGGCGCACGACTCCGGCAACAACTGCTCCTCTCCCTTTTCCGCCGAGGCTTCCCCCGGAATTGGTGGTCGGCGGCAAGGGCGGTTCATCCCGAACATGGGAAACTGGTGGTGACCGCCTGCGGGACCGACGCCGCTCTCTTCATTGGTCATGGACTCGCCGGTCTGGCGGCCGCTCGTGATGCCGCATCGCGCACCGGAACGAGTTTCGCCTTTGACGCCGAGGACTTCCACTCGGCGGAAACCACCCGCGTTCAAACGGATCGCGCCTGGCGCCACGCCACGGAAATGATCGAACGGACGGCCCTGCCGTCAGCTGCCTGGATCACCGCGGCGTCGCCACTGATCGGCGCCGCCTATGAGCAACGTTACCGACTGCCGCGAAAGCCTCGCCCCCTCCTGAATGTCTTCCCGCTGGATCTGGCTCCCGAGCGGCCGCCCCCACCGCCCTCGCCATCTGAACCCCTCCGGTTGTATTGGTTTTCCCAAACCGTCGGCCCGGGCCGCGGACTCGAACAAATCATCGCAATTCTCCTGGAGCTGCCCCGTCGCGTATGCCTGTCCCTGCGCGGAACGGTATCGCCCGACTACCGCCGCCGGCTGCTCGACTTGGTGTCGGGTCCCGCGCGGAACCTGACCCTCAACCTGCTGCCGCCGGCCCCGGCCGACGAAATGGTCCGTCTCGCGGCGGAACACCACATCGGACTTTCGCTCGAACTGCGGGAACCCGGAAATCGGGATCTCTGCCTGACCAACAAGATCTTTACCTACCTGCTGGCAGGTTTGCCGGTCTGGTGCAGTGAGACGTCCGCACAGTTGGCTTTGCTTCCGAGCCTCCCCAACGCCCTGCTCCCGCTCGACCTCGACAATCGACAAAACAGCGTCGAACGACTGGGCGGCTGGCTGGCGGCTCCCGACCGAATACGCAACGCTTCGTCCGAGGCCTGGGAGGCCTCCCACTGTCGCTACAACTGGGACCAGGAGCAACAGATCCTGCTGGAACTGGTCAGCCAACACCTCGGGACCGACTCTCCCTCGGGATCGCGTCCGATCGACCCCCAGTACGCCGGATGAACCGCCTCATTCTCGTTTCACCGCATTTCCCACCGACGAACGCACCGGATATGCAAAGGGTCCGGCAGATGCTGCCCCATCTCGGCGAAATGGGTTGGCGGGCCTCGGTGATTGCGGTTCATCCCGACCAGGTCGCCGCGCCGACTGATTCCTTTCTCGAAGCCACCATCCCGGACGATGTGCCCATCGACCGGGTCCGGGCCTTGTCACTGGGCTGGAAGCGGCTACCCGGGTTCGGGACCCTGGGGTGGCGCTGTCGACGCGCGGTCCGGCAGGGACTGCGACGTAGACTCACGGAGATTCCATCGGACGACAATGTAGTGGTCTATTTCAGTACGACTCAATTCACGGTTTGGGAGGATATTCCGCAACTCAAGCGCGACTTCCCCTCGGTCCGGTTTGTGGTCGACTACCAGGATCCCTGGACATCGGACTTCCACCGTGATCACCCGGACCTTCCGCCGCCCGGCGGGCGGTTGAAATACGGTGTTGTGCAGATGCTGGCCCGTCTAGCCGAGCCGCACGTGCTGCGCCATGTCTCTGGTATCACCTCCGTTTCCGCCAGCTACCTCGACCGCCTGCTTCACCTGTATCCGCAATCGGCGAACACTCCTCGTTTGGTGGAACCCTTTTCCTTTTCGGAACGCGACTTCGAGACGCTGAATCGCTTTGCAGTCGACCAACGCTTTTTTTCCCCGGGCGACGGTTGTTCGCACTGGGTCTACGTGGGTCGCGGCGGGCCGGACATGGCCCTCGCCTGCCGGGGATTGTTTCGCGCCCTGCGGCGCATGCGTGATCGTGAAGGTGCAGTCCCCATCAAAATTCACTTCATTGGTACCGACTACGCGCCTCCGGATCGCGCCAAACCGACCATCCGGCCGCTGGCGGAGATGGAGAGCGTCGCGGAATTCGTCGAAGAGCATCCGGCCCGGATTCCGTACTCCCTCGCCCTGCGCTGCCTGCTCGACGCGGACGCCATCATTGTCCCTGGATCGACGGATGCCGCCTACACCGCTTCCAAGCTGTATCCCTGCATCGCAGCCGCGAAACCACTCCTCACCCTGTTTCACGAACGCAGCCAGGTTAACCGCGTTCTCGATGAAACATGTGCCGGTGTGGGTATTCGTTTCTCCGATACCGCAGAGATCGACGGGATCGCCGATGAGGTGGATCGCCGGTGGATTGTGCCGCGTGCCTTCGAATCGCCTCCGATTACCCGCTGGGCGGCATTCACCCCCTACACCGCCCGTATGATGACCCATCGCCTCACCACGTTCTTCGCTGGTCTGACCTGACAGCCTTCGTCCACCCGTTTTGATGCAGAACGATCTCACCAACATTCCCTGCGGCACGCTGGGCGTGCAACTGCGTAGCCTGGCTCAACGCAACCAGGGGATGCTGCTCACGGTGGCCGGCGCCTCTGTGGCGGCCCTCCTTATTCTCCCGACCGCATCGGCAGCGGGCAGTATCCAAATTCTCTTCGGTTTGGCCTGTGTCATGGCGGCTTGGCTCAGCGCCCGTCACGCCTCAATTCCAATCGTGCTGATCGTGGGTCTGCAAACGGCGGTGGTCTACGGTCTCCCGATCGTCACCCGCAACGAGGCCCTGGAGGATTACCCGGAGGCGGCGATCGCGCGCGGCGCCACCGAAGTGATGTTGTTCTGCATCGCACTGGCGATCGCGTGGACCGCCGGTTTCGGGCACCGCGGGAGACTGGCCCGACGCTGCCACATGTTTGCCTTCGTGGCGAACCGCACGAATCGCAAACTGCCGCGTCTGGCCCTCATGCTGCAGGCCGCCGGTCTGGCGTTCAACCTGGCGCAGTACACCACCATCCTTGCAATCATTCCCGGCCAGGCGTTTCCCATTGTCCGGGCCCTGCTCAATGCCGCTTCCATTGGGGGTTGCCTACTGGGCGGTTTTTGCGCCGGCGCAAAAACGTTCCGCGGCGGCCAACGATTCGGCTTCTGGCTCCTATTCTGGGCGCTGTACGCCACAAGCATCATCGGTTACCTGCTATCCTCTGCCACCGGAATCATGTGCGCCACCAGCCTCGGCTTGTTCATTGGTCGCCGTTTCCCTCCCTTCCCATTCCTGGTGATGCTCGCATTGGTATGCAGCTTCTTCAATCTCACCAAATTCGAAATGCGCACGCGCTACTGGGGCGGACGGGGATATGCGGTGCAGACCCTGTCGGACATCGGCCCGCAGTTCGGAGAATGGATCGGTCTCAGTTTCGATGCCTTGTTCACGACAGGCTCCCGCCCCGGGCAAGTGGAAGACGAGAGCACCCAGAAGCTGAACGACCGAATCAACAACCTCACGAATCTCCTCTACGTTCAGGACGCGGTTTCCAACCGCAACTTTCCCTTGCTGGAAGGGAAGACCTACGCCCCGATTCCCGCGCTGCTGATCCCACGCGCATTCTGGCCCGACAAACCGCGCGCCCACGAAGGACAGGTGCTGCTGAATATCAATTTCGGGCGCCAGACGCTTGCGGAGTCCTATTCCACCTCAATCGCCTGGGGCCTATTGCCCGAGGCCTATGGAAACTTTGGTCCGGTTTGGGGCGCCCTGATTCTCGGGGCGGCATTGGGATACTCGCTGGGGCGCATCGAGAACTGGGCCCGCCCCTTCCCGATCAGCTCGGTGCAGATCTTTCTGCTGCTCGCCTTCGCGGTTCAGATCGGCATGTCATTCGAAATGGTGGCCAGTGTCTTCATCACCTCCACATTTCAATTGGTCGTGGGCATCATCTTCGCATCCTATCCTTTCATTGTGAGCAAAAGCCTTGTCGCACTGTCGGCGTCGACTGAACCCGAGCCTGAAACGCCACCCGAGCCACCCGTCGAATCGTGACCGACGCCCACCTTGCCGCGGCAACTGCCGCCCGCGCCACCCGGGAATCGGACGCCACAAATCGCAGGTTCCGGCTGGCGATTGTGGTCTCGCATCCCATCCAATACTACGCACCGTGGTTTGCCCATCTATCGCGGTATTCCGGCGGGGAGATCCGCGTATTCTATCTCTGGGATTTCGGCGTGGCGGAGCAGAGCGATCCGACCTTTCAACGACCGATCAAGTGGGACATCTCGCTGCTCGACGGTTATGCACACGAGTTTGTTCCTAACGCGGCCCGGACGCCGGGCACGGATCGATTCCACGGCTTGGACAACCCCACGCTGCCCTCGCGGCTCCGCGCCTGGCGCCCGGACGCCATACTGGTCTTCGGCTACGGCTGGAAGACCATGCTGCGGCTCGCCTGGACGTGGCGGGGTGCCCCACTCATCCTCCGCGGCGACAACCATGATCTGTGCCCCCCTTCGACCCATCGGGTACGGCCCTGGCTGCGAAACCTCTTTTTGCGCCGCCTATTCCGCCGCTACCAGGCATTTGCCTGCGTGGGAAAGGCGAATCGACGGTTCTATTCAAACCGAGGTGTCGGCGCCGAACGCCTGTTTCACGTGCCTCATGCCATCGACAATCAGAGATTCGCGAAATCCACCGAGGCAGACGCGCGCGCCTGGCGCGCGCGGCACGGTTTCGCATCCGATCAACTTCTCCTCCTTTTCGCCGGCAAGCTGGAGCCCAAAAAGCGACCCGACCTCCTGGTATCCGCCTTCCTCGAGGCCAGGGTGCCGAACGCCAGTCTCGCGCTCGTTGGCACCGGGGCTCTGGCTTCCAGTATCGATTTGGCCGTCGGTTCCGCGACCATGATCAAACGTCTTGGTTTCATCAATCAGACGGAAATGCCCATCGCGCTCTCCGCCGCCGATCTTCTGGTTCTACCGAGTCAAGGCCCGGGAGAAACCTGGGGCTTGATCGTCAACGAAGCCATGGCCTGCGGCACCCCGGCCATCGTGAGTGATCACGTCGGCTGCGCCGAGGATCTCATCACCGACGGCGAGACGGGTTGGGTGTTTCCGGCCGGCGATCAAGCGGCGCTGGCTCGCGTGCTTGCCCTCGCGGCGGAAACAGTCCGCTCGGATTCCCAGCGTCTCGAGACCGCGGCGCGCGACCGCGTGGCCCGCTACAGCTACGATGCCGCCACCGAGGGTTTGCGCCGCCTGCTGCAATCGGTTGCAGTTCGCCCGACCGCCGACCGCTCGCCGTGAAGACCTCCCCTCCCTCGTCTCCTCCGTTTCCGCTGCTCGGCCACGATAGCCCGCCCTCGTGGAGCTCGGGCGAAAAGCGACGGCGCCTCGCTTGGATTCTGGTATCGCGAACGCTTTTTCGCTGCTCCCTTCCCGGCTGGTTTCGCTGGCGCAACGCTCTGCTTCGCCTTTTCGGCGCCCGGATCGATGACCATCCGGCAGCCCCCGCACGGGTCTGGCCTGATGTCGACATCTACTTTCCCTGGAAACTGCACCTGGAATCCGGTTCGCTCATCGGTCCGGGGTGCCGCATCTATAATCTGGATACCGTTCAGGTGAACGCGGGCGCCAATCTCAGCCGGCACGTGCATGTTTGTGCCGGCAGCCACGACTTCACCCAGTGGCGCATGCCGCTGGTCACCGCCCCGGTCAAGATCGGTCGCAACGCTTGGATCGCGACCGAGGTTTTCATCGGACCCGGCGTTTCCATCGGCGAGGAAGCCGTCGTCGGCGCCCGCTCCGTGGTGGTACGTGACCAGCCGGCCGGCATGTTTTGTGCCGGTAATCCCTGCAAACCCAAACACCCCCGGCCGCCCCTCAAGTGAACGTCGCTCATACCATCACCGGTCTACGCCGGCGAGACGGCGGCCCGTTTCGCTCCGTTCCGGGGCTCGCTCGCGCCCAGCACGAACTGGGCGCACAGGTGCAGGTTTTTTCCCTCGATGCCGACGAATCGCTCCCGGCAGCCAATCGGCCTGGCCTCGAGTTTCACCCCTTCGCCCGCCACTGGCCGGCCAGCACCGGACGCTCCCCCGCGATGTGGCGGGCCCTGCAAGGCTCTCCGGTTGAAGTGGTGCACCATCACGGCCTGTGGCACCGAACGCTGCACTACGCCGCCCGCAAGGCGCAGGCCGACAATGTGCCGCTCATTCTCTCCCCGCGCGGCATGATGATGCCCTGGGCCTGGAAGCACCGCCGCCGCAAGAAAGCCCTGGCCGCCGCACTGCTCCACCCGGGTGCCTTCAAGGCTGTCGCCGGTTGGCACGCAACCAGCGAAGAGGAAGCCCAGGTGATCCGTCAACTCGGCTTCAACCAACCGGTCTGCATCGCCCCCAACGGCGTGACCATGCCCACGCCGGATGAACTCGATGCGGCCCGCGCCACCTGGTGGGAAGCCGAGCCACGCCTGGCCAACCACCGTGTCGCTCTCTTTTACTCGCGCTTTCATGCCAAGAAGCGGCTGCTGGAGTGTATCGACCTCTGGCATGAAATCGCACCACGCGACTGGTGGCTGCTGCTCGTGGGGATTCCCGACCAGTTCTCCGTGTCACAGCTTCGTCGATACATCACCTCCTCGGGGGCGGACCGCCACGTCAGCGTGTTTGACGGCACGACGCAGCCCCCACCCTATGCCGCCGCCGACTTGCTTCTGCTGCCCTCGCATTCCGAAAACTTCGGCATGGCCGTCGCCGAATCGCTGGCTGCCGGCGTACCGGTGCTCTCGACGGACGGTTCTCCCTGGGCCGAACTCAACTCAAAGGCTTCCGGTTGGTGTGTCCCGTGGACCCGTTTCGAAACAGCGTTGAAGCGGGCGGTCGACCTGGACCCGGAAACGCTTCGGAGCCTCGGCAAAAACGGCCGCGCCTGGATGGAACGCGACTTCGCTTGGCAGCACTCTGCAGCCAGACTTCTCGGGTTTTACCAAGCGGTGCGTCCGCGGGTTTGACCCGGTCCGGCCCCCGATTCGACGCATGGATTCTCCTTCCCGACGGCCTACGCCGGTTTTCCTCGAACGCCTCGTGGTGGCCCATCTCGCGATCTTCGTGATCATGGCGACCTGGATGTTCGGCGGCCGCATCTACTGGGCCTACATCCCCCTGCTGACGTGGGGGCTCATCGGGGCGGCTTTGACTGTTTTCCTGTGGATACGCACCAAGGAACGTCGGCTGCGGCATGCCCTTTGCCTGCTGCCTCTGCTGCTGCTGATCAGCCAAATGCTCGCGTCGATGGCTAATCCGAGTTTCGGCGAATTCGCGTTTTATGATCAACAGGTGCTCAGACCCATCGATCATCTCGCATGGGCACCGAGCAGCGCTTACCCGGCCAGTACCCTGAGCGACCTCGGACTCTATGCCGGCTTGTATCTTAGCGCCTACAATTTGTTCCTCGGTGTGCGCACCCGACGGGCGCTGCGGGTGTTTGCCATCATCGCGCTCGTCAACGGCGGCATCCTCGCCGTCTTCGGCACGGTGCAAAAACTGGTCGGTGCCGACATTTTCTTCGGACTGCAAAAATCGCCGAACCCCGCTTTCTTTGCATCGTTCATTTACCACAACCATTGGGGTGCCTTTGCCATCCTCACGGCCTCGCTGGGTCTGGCAGTGGTGGCGCACTTCATCCGCCGGCAAACGCTGCAGGACCTCATGCACAGCCCGGCGATCTCGCTCACGTTGCCGGTACTGTTACTCGCGCTCTCCATTCCCCTGAGCACCTCCCGGTCCAGCACCCTCCTCGGATTGCTGCTCGCAGGCATGACCCTGGGATACGTCTTCCGCCTGCTTCGACGTCATAGCCGAGGCTCCCCGTGGCGACGCGTCCAGTTGAACATCGGCGTGACCCTGACGGTGGCGTTGGTGGCCAGCGCCGGCTACTTCCTGGCCAAGCCAATCATTCAGCAACGACTCCAAGACACCGTGCG
Source organism: uncultured Opitutus sp. (assembly GCA_965652375.1). Lineage (GTDB taxonomy): Bacteria > Verrucomicrobiota > Verrucomicrobiia > Opitutales > Opitutaceae > Actomonas. The sequence continues at coordinate 14,939 of CBFGUO010000005.1, read as the reverse complement.
GCAGGTGCATAAAAAGGAGCACTACGCCCTGTTGAAATCCCACCAAATCTTCTATGGCCAGGCCCGGCTGATCTTGTATCGCGACACCTGGCGGATGATCGCAGACAAACCTGCCTTCGGCTGGGGCTTCGGCTGCTACGGCAAAGTGTTCATGCGCTACAACAGCCAGTCATCCACGATCGACCGCGTACGCTCTCCCTATCTCGATGCGCATTCGGACTGGCTCGAATCGCTTGCCGAACTCGGCTGGATCGGCACGGGACTCGTGCTGGGTCTCGCCGCCGGTCCACTCTGGCTGGCGCGACGCATGATCATGCGTCGCGCTGAAAGCGGTTTCGCCCTGCTGGGAGTGACGCTGATCGCCGGATATGCGGCCATCGAGTTTCCCTTCGCCAATCCGGCCGTGGTGCTGACTTTTTGGTGCACATTCTTCTATGCCGTCCGCACGGCGCAGATCACCGAAATGAACCTGGGCACCTGAACCGCCTCATGGCCGCAAAACTTCCCCTCTCCGTTTTGATCCCGACTCTCAACGAGGCGGCGAATATCCGCGACTGCATCGCTTCAGCGAGCGATGCGGCCGAAATCGTGCTGGTTGACAGCGGCAGCACCGACGGCACCTGCGACATCGCCCGCGAAATGGGAGCGCGGGTGGTGCATTTCGACTGGAACGGACGCCTGCCGAAGAAGAAAAACTGGGCACTCGAGCACGTCGACTGGCGGCACGAGTGGGTGTTTATCCTCGATGCCGACGAGCGGTTTACCCCACCTCTGATCGAGGAACTGCGTGAGCTGCTCGAGCGGCCGCGCCCCGGCATCGACGGCTATTACGTCAACCGTCGCTTTTGGTTTCTCGATGGCTGGCTGAAACATTGCGGCTACTATCCCAGCTGGAACCTGCGCTTCTTCCGGCACGCCCTCGGCCGCTACGAAATGCTCCCGCAGGTCGAGGACACCGGCTCCGGAGACAACGAGGTTCACGAACACGTCAAGCTGGAATCCCCGACGGCGTACCTCGCCGGCGAACTCGATCACTACGCCTTTCCGACCCTCTCGATCTGGATCGAGAAGCACAACCGCTACAGCAACTGGGAGGCGAAGGTTGATGCCAGCGCCCGCGCCACCCATGCGGCGACGACCGTCGCGATCTCACCTGAACTGGCGCGCAAACGGCGGATCAAGCATCTCGCCCGGCGTCTGCCCTTTCGCCCCACGATGCGCTTCTTTTACCACTACGTTATTCGCCGCGGCTTCCTCGACGGTTACCGCGGATACGTCTTTTGCCGGCTCATGGGGTTCTACGAATTCCTGAGCGTCGCAAAAGGGGCAGAACTCCGACGCCGCTCCTCCCGCGATTGAATCGCCGCGTGCACATTTTCAATCGGGTCTTCTGGCCCGCTGAGGACGCGACCGCTCAGCTGGCCCACGACCTGGCCACCGGTCTCGCTACCCGCGGCTGGCGGGTAACCGTGGTCACCGCCACGCCGGGACCGACATCCTGCCCTCCCGAAGCCGATGCCGAAGCCGGATCGATCCAAATCTCTCGCATCGGCAACGATAGGCGGCGCAACACCGGCGTGTTCGCCAAAGGATGGGGCTATCTTCGCTATCTTTTCGCCGCCCGCCGAACGATTGCGCAGGAGGTTCGGACCGGCGATTGCGTTGTCGTCATGACCGACCCGCCGCTGTTGGCGCACTTCCTCGCTCAACCGCTGCGCCGGGCCGGAGCGCGGGTGTTCCATTGGACGCAGGATATTTATCCGGAGGTCGCTGTGGCACTGCGCCCCTTCGGCCCTTTGTCACGACTCCTCAACGTCCTGAAGCCTGCTCGTGACGCGGCATGGCAGGAATCGGAGCGCATCGTGACGCTCGGCGACGATATGGCGGGACTCGTGCAGCATCGCGGCATTCCGCCTGAGCGGCTTGCGATCGTTGCCAATTGGCCGCCCTGCGGCCTGGCCGAGACCGACGGCCGGCGCATTCGCACCGCCTGGGGCGTCAACAACGACAACCTGGTGTTGTGTTACTCGGGCAACCTGGGCCGCGCGCATGATCTCACGCCCCTGCTTGACCTGGCCGAGCGCCTGCGGGATATGCCCGCGGTTCGGCTGGTAGTGATCGGACAGGGACCGCAGAAGGCGACGCTCGAGCACCAAGCGAAAATCCGTGGGCTGACCTATGTGCGTTTTTTTCCGCCGGTGTCCCGCCAGGAGTTGGGCGCCAGTTTGTCGGCCGCCGACATGCACCTCGTGACCATGCGCGAAAACTGCCTCGGCCTGGTCTGGCCCAGCAAATTCTACGGCATCGTGGCGTGCCGCCGTCCACTCCTGTTCATCGGCCCCGCCCAAGCCGAAATCGCGCACCTGATCCGTCACCACAATCTCGGGTTGGCGGTCCCCCGAAGTGAACTTCACGCCGCGGAACGCTATGTGCGGCAACTTGCCGCCGATCCCGCCCGACGTCTCGCTCTCCGCGACCAAGTCAGGCAGTTCGCGGAGTCGACTGTCGCGGTGGAGAAATCGATTGCCGCTTGGCACACCCTTCTGGCCGGAGCATCCTTTTCAGGCCCCGAGCGTTCATGAACTCCCGCCATCTCCATACCCTGCTGCTGATCCTGTTCGACACGGTCGCGATGCTGGTGGTCTTCAACTTGATTGCCTGGTTGCGCGGGGTCGCGGGTCCGGGCCACTGGCTCGTCACCTCCCTCGCGGGCCCCTGGGTCTTTGTTCTCATCGCGACGTACTTGATCGATGGATACCGTTCGCGCACCGAGATGATGAGCGCCGATTACACCTCCCAACACGTGCTCGCCCACGCGATGGCCTTGATCGCGACGCTGCTGCTGACTTACGTCGCCGTCTCGGAAGCCAGTCCTTTGCAGGGTTCGCGCGCGGTGATCGCGGGAGCGTTCGGAGTACTTGCGCTGGTTACCCTGACATACCGCAGGTCCATGTTTCGCTGGGCGGCTTCGGATCGTCTCGATCGTTGCGTGCTGTTTATCGGCGATCATCGCGCCTGCGAGGAATTCCGGGAAATGTGCCGCAAGAACGAGGTAACCGAGCGAGTCGTCTGCGCGGTGCTCGGTGACAGTACCATTCCCCCCTTCCAGTTCGAATCAGACAGCGCGGTGCGCATGTACGAGGCTGTTATCGACGAAATCCGCAGTGGCGAACTGCCGGTGGAAGCCGTGGTTCTGCGCGAAACGTCCCACCAAATGCCGCCCCGTATGGCGGAAGAACTCACCGAGCTGTATTTTCGCGGCGTCCCCACCTACACGCTGGAACTCTTCTACGAAACCTACTGGCGCAAGATTCCTCTCTACCGGATCAACTATGTCTGGCTCTTTCAGGAAGGATTCGAGATCGCGCGGAATCCCGTTTTCGAGCGCACCAAACGCGCCGCCGACATCACCCTCGCCGCATTAGGGCTCATTTTGAGCGCACCGATCCTTCTAATCACGACGCTGCTGGTGAAACTCGAGGACGGAGGGCCGGTGTTCTTCCGCCAGTCCCGCATCGGGAGAAATCGCCATCCATTCCAGATTCTCAAGCTGCGCACGATGCGCCTCCAGCCCACGAATACCGGCTCCGTTGCCCCAGCCAGCGCAACGGCATCGCCCGAAACGACCGCGTCATCCGTCCCCACCGAGGACCCTCGCTACACCCAGGAAAACGATCCCCGCATCACCGCCGTCGGCCGATTCCTGCGCAAGAGCCGCATCGACGAGATCCCCCAGCTCTGGAACGTGCTCAAGGGCGAGATGAGCATAATCGGGCCGCGCGCTGAATGGGACGTGCTCGTGCACGACTACGAAAAACAGATCCCCTGCTACCATTTCCGCCATCTCGTGAAGCCGGGCATCACCGGCTGGGCCCAGATCAACTATCCCTACGGGGCGAGTGTGCAGGACACCCTGCAAAAGCTGGAATACGACCTCTACTACATCCGCCATTTTTCCTTCGTCATGGATGCCTCCATCATCCTGCGAACCGTGCACCTGATGTTGTTCGGCAAGGGTCGATGATCACGAGCCCTTCCTCCACCTGGCGGCCGAGTCCACTCGCGGTCGCGGCCGTGCTCGCGATTATCTGCTCCCTGGCCGTCGCCACTGTGCGGATACACACCTCCTGGCACGCGGCCGGCCTCGCGCCCGGCACTGCCGAGACTTCCGGCTGCGAAGAGGAATCTTGGCTCAGTCTTTGGAACCGGCTGCACGATCGACCGGCTCTGCGGCCGGTGACGGCGGCGCCGTTCAACTACGCCTACTTCAACTGGGCCTTTTATGAAAGCTACAGCGGAGTCGTGAGCTGGTTCGGGGGCGCGGAAGATCCTGTTCGGCTGGTTCGGTTCGGCCGCCTCTTCTCGACGTTCTGGGCGCTGACCGGATTGGTCGTGCTGGCAAATCTCCTGCACACCGTCGGAGGAACGACTCTCTCCTGGCCGTTGGCCGCTTTCTGGTCCGCCCTCGCAACAGCGGGGCCGCTCACCGGCTGGTTCATCACCACCGTGCGACCCGACGTAGCAGCCATCACCTTTGAGATATTGGGACTCCTTTTCGCCTGGCGATCCGTCCGCCGCCCCGGTGAGGCCCATCATGGTTTCGTCGCGTTGGCCAGCCTCAGCGTCTACGCTGCCTGGGCTTTCAAACCGTCCTTCATCGGCGTGATGAGCGGCATCGGTCTTTTTTATCTCTTGGCACGACGCTGGCAGCCGCTGGCAGTCTACTGTTCCCTCGTTTGGGGCTGCACCGCCCTGACGTTTGCTCTCGGGGGTGAAACGTATCGCGAAGTAATCGTGGCGACGATTTTCCAACTTAGCCGCTTCGACCTCGCCACCGGCCTGGCAGCCGGTTGGCACGCCCTGATGGCCACTTCCCCCCTCTGGACTGCCATTGTTGTTCTCTTGCTCGGGTGGCGCAACCGTTCCGATCGCAGCGATGAGACTGTCTGCGCCCCTTCCAACATCGCGGCGAATCTTGCCCTCTGTTGTCTCGCCACTACTCTCCCGCTCTCCGTCCTCGCCGCTTTCAAGGTCGGCGCTTGGAGCTACTACTACCTCCCCGTTCTGCCAGCAGCCAGCCTGCTTGTGGTCGCTTGGAGCGCATGCCGACAAGTCGCCTCCTTGGCCACCGCGGTTGCAGCCTGCATGACCCTCATTCTCCAGGCCGGCTTGCTGACCGGCGCATGGGGAAGCGTCTCCCGTGAAGCTGCCGCCGAGGAATTGGCACAACGCTGGAACGAGTTCTCCGCGCTGCCCGAGCCCCGTTTCAGCGATGACCTGCGCCTGAATCTACCCTGGCTCAATCCGGCTTCACCCGCCTTCGTTCTGGCCTACGACTACGCTGCGCTGCGCAAGGCCGGGGTCGAGTTTGAAGCCGGAGGTCTCGGCGGCATGATCGGCCGGGGCGAACTGGCGGCTCTCTACCTCCGCCCGCCAGCACCGTCTCACTTCGACGGTGCGACGTTGGAAGAATTTGCCCGATTCGATTATCCTAGCGGATTCAGCGGATTCATCCGCCCCAAACTACGCGCAACCGACACCAATCCTCATCAGCTCAGTGAAGACTCGTCACTTTGATTTCATCGCCATCGGGGGCGGTTCCGCCGGCTTCAATGCCGCCCGCGTTGCCGCCGATCTCGGCAAATCCGTCGCCATCGTCGACGGCGCACCGGAACTGGGCGGCCTCTGCATCCTGCGCGGGTGCATGCCCTCCAAGACCCTGCTTTACTCGACCGAGGTCCTGCATCTCGCCCGCCAAGGCCGCACGTTTGGACTCAGCATCCCCTCCGCCGAGGCGGACATGAAGCGCCTCCATGCCCGCAAGCGCGCCATCATCGGCGAATTCGCCGCCTACCGGCAAAAGGCCATGAGCAAGCCTCGGTACAAGGTCTTTCGCTCCCGGGCCAAATTCGCCGATCCGCACACGATTGCGCTCGAGGACGGCAGCCGCTTGACGGCTGAACGCTTCATCATCAGCACGGGCTCCCGCGTTTCAATTCCTTCCATTCGCGGTCTCGCCGAAACACCCTTCTGGACCAGTGACGACGTGCTGGAGCTCGATCACGTGCCTCCGAGCGTCATCGTGCTCGGCGGCGGCATCGTGGCCTGCGAACTGAGCCAGTTCCTGCGCCGCATCGGCTCGCGCGTCGTCCTGATCCAGCGCAGTCCGCACATCCTGAGCGACCACTCCGCCGCCGCCGCCAAAGTCCTGCAGGATGCTCTCCGCGACGAAGGGATCGACCTGCACACGGAGACTTCGATCGAGTCAATCCGGCAGTCCAAGGACGGCATCACGGTCACCTTTGTCAGCAGCGGAAAGCGCCTCACCCGCCGCGCCAAACACCTGTTCAACGCCCTGGGTCGCAGTCCGCTCACCGACGGTCTGGAACTCGAGAAGGCCGGAGTGCGCCTCACCGACTCCGGCCGCATCAAGACCAACCGCTGGCAGCAGACCACGCAACCGCACATCTACGCCGGCGGCGACGTCTGCGGTCCGCACGATATCGTTCACCTCGCCGTGGCCCAGGGCGAACTCGCTGCGCGTCACGCCTTTGGGGTGAAAGGTCTTAAGCCCATCGATCCACGCCTGTTGCTCAACGTCGTCTTCACCGATCCCGCCCTGGCCTCGATCGGCCTGCAGGAAAGCGAACTCGAGGAGAAGGGAACGCCGTATTTGGCCGCCGAATACCCGTTCGACGACCACGGCAAATCCATCCTCATGGAGGCCAAACACGGCTACGTGAAGGTCATCGCCGAACCCAAGCGTGGTCGCATCCTCGGCGCTGAAATCGTGGGTCCGCAGGCCGGTGAACTCATTCACTGCTTCAGCGCTCCGCTGGCCATGAAGGCGACGGTCTTCGATCTGCTCAAGGCTCCGTGGTATCACCCCACGCTGGCCGAGATCATCACCTACCCTCTGGAAGAACTGGCGGAGGCTATTCAGCAGAAACGCTGACCCGTACTCCGTAGTAACTGGGCGCCGTCAAGCAGCGCCCTTACAGCTGCATTTTGTAGGGGTCGCGCTCGCCGCGACCCGTCCCGCGAGCGCGGGATCACCGCGCCCCCCATCCACCGCACCGGGCGCCGGCGAGCGGCGCCCCTACATTCCTGCCCCCTCGACAATCGCCAGCAGGTCACCCAACTCTACCCGCTTTTCATACAGCGCTTTTCCCACGATGACGCCGCCCAAGTTCGGGCGGCGTTTTTCGATTTCGGCCAGACCGATCACATCCTCACGCCGGCTCACGCCGCCGCTGGCGATGATCGTGGCCGACACCGCGCCAGCCATTTCCTCTTGCGCCGCGAAATTGGGGCCGGTGAGCATGCCGTCGGTACCAATGTCCGTGTAGATGATCGTGCGCACGCCGATTGCATCCATGCGCTGCGCGAGTTCGACCGCACCGGTGCCGGTCGTATCGACCCAGCCCTTGACCGCCACCCGGCCGTCCTTGGCGTCGATACCCACCGCGATTTTCTCGCCGAAGGCCTGCACCATCTCGGCCACGAAGTCGGCGCTTTCCGCCGCCCGGGTGCCGATCACCACGCGACTCACGCCCAGTGACAGGGCCCGCTCGATGGTCTCGCGGTCGCGCATGCCACCGCCGAGCTGCACCTTCAAGCCGGTGGCCGCGATGGCCTGCACACGCTCAAGATTCTGTGGCGAACCGGCGAAAGCGCCGTCGAGATCCACCACATGCACCCAAGGGCTGCCAGCGTCTTTGAAGGTCGCCGCGACCTCCGCCGGATTGGTGGCGTAAACCGTTTCCTGGTCCGCGCGTCCTTGCAGCAGCCGCACCGCGCGACCGCCTTTGATGTCGATGGCTGGATAGATGATCATCTGGATTTTTGAGTTTGGATTTTCGAGTTTCGATTTTGACTACGACCAAACGCAACACCTGAGCAGCCTCTGAGATCTTCTTGCTCCCTACTCCCTCCTTCCTGCTCCCTTCCGCCATGCCCAAAGCATACTCTCCTCCCGCCTTCCTCACCGAACTCCTCGCGGCTCGCGCGCCGTCGGGCGACGAGTTCGAAACCCAAGCCGTCTTTGATCGGCACGTGCAACCGGTCGCCGACACCTACCAGAAGGACGCCCTCGGCAACCGCGTCGCCACCCTCAATCCGGCCGGCGATCCCGTCCTCATGTTGGCCGGTCACCTCGACGAACTCGGACTCATCGTCACCTACGTCAACAACGACGGCTTTCTCTACTTCAACACGATAGGCGGGCACGACCGCATCATGATTCCCGGCCGTCGCGTCATCCTTCGCACGGCGAACGGTCCGGTGCGGGGCGTGACGGGCAAACGGGCCGTGCACCTCATGAATCCGGACGATCGGAAAAAGGTTCCGGAGATCCACGAGATGTGGATCGACATCGGCGCCAAGAGCAAAAAAGACGCCCTCAAGCGCGTGAGCATCGGCGACACCGCCACCTACGACCACGAGTTCGAACTGCTGCACGGCAGCATCGGCACCGCCCGCGCCTTCGACAACAAGGTCGGCGCCTACGTGGTGGGTGAAACGCTGATCCGCCTGGCGAAGGCACCGAAAAAGCCGGCCGCCCGCGTGGTCGCCGTCGGTACCTCCCAGGAGGAAATCGGCGTGCGCGGGGCGACGACCTCCAGCTACGCTGTCGATCCCCATATCGCGATCGCCGTCGATGTAGGCCACGCCACGGATCATCCCGATTGCGACAACCGCAAGTTCGGCGAAACCAAGCTCGGTGGCGGACCGATCATCTGTCGCGGCCCCAACATCAACCCGCTCGTCTACCAACGCCTCCTCGACGCCGCCAAGAAGGCGAAAATCGACTACCAACTCGAAGCCGACCCGCGGCCCACCGGTACCGACGCCCGCGCCATCCAAATGGCGCGTGGAGGCGTTGCCACCGGCCTCGTCTCGATCCCTTTGCGCTACATGCACACGCCGAGCGAGATGGTCGACCTCGCCGACGTGGAAGCCTGCGTGAAGCTCCTCGTTACCTTCGCCAAGGCGCTCAAGCCCGGCGATTACCTGCACTGGTAATCAAACGTCGTACCGGGTGGCACAGACATTCCTGTCTCTGCGCGTCGTATAGGCTCCCTGTGATGTGAAGTCCACCCCACACAGGCAGGAATGCCTGTGCCACAAGGGTCGCCCAGCCCAGACCGTCGCTACTACTCCTCGAGGAATTCGCCGTCGCGCATCGGCCGGATGAAGTCACAGCGCTGCGCGATTTCCGGGTTGTGCGTCACCAGCACGATGGCCTGGCCGTTTTCCTTGGCCAGCCGGGTGAGGAGGTCGAAAACGATGCCGGAGTTTTTCTGATCGAGATTGCCGGTGGGTTCATCGGCCAGAATCACCGAGGGTTCATTGGCCAGGGCCCGGGCGACTGCCACGCGTTGCTGTTCGCCGCCTGATAGTTGGGTGCCCAGGCGATGCGTCTTGTCGCCCAGTCCCACCGACTCGAGCAGAGACTTAGCTCGTGCCTCCATCTCCGCCGGGGTGAGTCGCCCCTGCTTGCGCATCGGCATCATCACGTTTTCAAGCGCCGAAAACTCCAGCATGAGAAAATGGAACTGGAACACGAAACCCAGATGCCGGTTGCGGGCGGCCGTGCGGGCCTCGTCGCTGCTGTTGGACATGAGTTCGCCCGCCAGCCAGATCTGGCCGCCGTCGGGTTGATCGAGCAGCCCGAGCTGATAAAGCAGGGTGGATTTTCCGCAGCCGGAGGGACCCACGATGGCGTAAACGTGACCGCGGCGCGCCTCGAACGACACACCTCGCAGCACGTGCACGCGTCCCTCGCCCTCACCGAGGTAGCGGTGCAATCCCTCGCACTTGAGCACGACCTCACCCGTCTTCGATGCGTTGCTCATTGCGCCGTCCCCCGAATGACGTCGCCCGGCTCGAGGCGAGCCGCGCGGCGGGCCGGCACCAGGCTGGCGACCATGACCATGATGATCGCCGTGCAGACCGCAGACACGTAGTGCCAAGGCGACCACGCCACGATGAAGGTATCCGTGGCAAAAATACCGGTGATGCGCACGGGCACGTTGGAGATGGCATAAGTGCCACCCGCACCCAGCGCGCAACCGAGAATCGTGCCAATGAAGAGGACGATCACCGCCTGCCAAAGAAAGATCTGCAGCACATCCTCCCGGGGGTAGCCCATGGAGCGGAGGATCGCGATGTCCTTGGTTTTTTCCATGACGATCATCGCCAGCGTGTTGAACATCGCCAGGCCCGCGATGAGGGTGAAGACCGATACCGTAATGCCCGAGGAAATACGCAGGGCACGAAAGACTTCGAGCCAGGTTTTCTCACGCTCCTGCCAGCTGACCGCGCTATGCTTGAGTGTTTCCTGCATCAGCATGGCGTCCGCCGGCGCGCGGCCCGGTTCGATCAGGCCCACCTGCAGAAACGAGGCGCCCGTCGTCTTCTTCAACAGCGAGCGCGCTTCGCCGAGGTGCATGTAGACGCGCTCCTCGTCGATGTCGGCCACGCCGGTTTCGTAGATGGCGCAGACGGTGTAGCGGCGGTTCTGCTCGCGGGTTTTCAGCAACAACGAGTCACCGACCTCGAGCCGGAGGCGCGTGGCCTTGCGACGGCCAATCAGGACACCGAGTGCGGATGCCCGATAAACATCGAGATTCCCTCCCACGATCTGATGCTCGAGATCAGATACCGCCGTGTGGTGATCAAGTTCGATCCCGTAAACCTTGGCGTCCTCCTCCTTGAACGAACTTTCGGCGGTTACTGAGCCGGTGACGACCTGGGAAATCGCGGCAACATTGGCGAACGGGCGCAGGGCCTTGATGAGCAGGTCCGGCTCATCGATGCCCTCGATGTACTTCCGGTTCTTCTCGTTCGATATCACCATGCTCGATTTGCCGCTATCGGTGCCCTCCGCAAACATGGCACCGATCGTGTCCTGCATCTTGTCGGCGATGCGGATCGCCCCGTTGGTGCCGAGGATGGTGCGAATGAAGAAGCGCTCAAAGCCGCTCGTCGTCGCTTGAGTGACGATGAACAAGCCGACGCCCAGCACGATGCAGGCGAGGCTCATGAGCATGGCCCGCTTCTTGGCGGTGAGAAACCGCAGAGCGATACGAAAGGTCGGCGACATGATCGCGATCAGCCGCGCTCCTCGACCTGGACGCGATCACCGTCGCGGAACAGGTCCAGTTCCTCGGTGATGACCAGTTCGCCCGGCTCGAGACCGGAGACGATTTCGACCTCGTTGAGGCTCTCGTAGCCAGCTTCGACCTGCCGCACTTCGATCACGCCATCGGTCACCACCATGACCTTGTCACCGATGAGCGCGCGCCGCGGGATGAGCGTGGTATTGTCGCGTTCGGCCGTGAGGATGCTGACTTCCCCAGTGAGCCCCGGGACCAGCTTGTCGAGGGCAATGTCCATATCGAGGTGGACGATGTAGCGCTGTGTCTCGGCATCGGCGGCCGGCAGGACCTTGGAAACCGTGGCATCGAACTGCGCGTTGCCGTATCCCAACAGTCGCACGGAAGCAGGTTGGCCCAGGCGAATGTTGGAAAAATTCTCCTCGCTGATGCGGGCCTCCACCGTGCGGCTGGTGGAGATGAGCAGGGCAATCGGCGCGCCGCCGCCGATCAGGTCACCGGGCCGCGCGTAAACTTCGGACACGACGCAGTTGAAGGGGGCCGAGATGCGCATCTTCGCCAGTTCGCGACGCTTTTGCGCGAGGGTGTTGCGGTAGTTCGAGAGGAGCAGTTCGTTCGTCACGTCTTCGAGTTGCAGTTTTCTTTCGATCTGCAACACGCCACGCTCCTGCTTGCGGTAGTCGGCTTCGGACATGTTGCCGCTTTTCATCTGCCGCTCCCACTGGGCCAGGTTTTCCTGCGCCGTCGCCAGCTCGAGGGCCACGGTCGATCCCACCTCGATTTTCGCTTTGGCGGAGTCGTATTCGCCCTGAATGCGCTCGATTTCGAGCTCGAGATCGCTGGGGTCGATTTGCACCAGAAACTCGCCCTTTTCGAAAGCACGCCCGGGATCGAGGTCGGACTCAAGGATGCGTCCGCCCACTTCCGACTTCAGGGCCATGTCGAATTCCGCGAGGACGGTGACACTGCCCGGCACCGACTGCACCGCACGGCCGTTCCAGGCCGCGCGCACAATGGCCGTAGGGCGATTGAGGAACACGAACGCCGCCACTCCTGCGACGACGATCACCAAGAACGCGATAAGCTTTTTCATAGACGATGGGCTGGTAGCAGATCGATCGCCGGATCGGCTTCAATGATTCCGAGGAAGGCGAACACAACCTGCCAATACCCCAGACGGGTCGACATTGTTCCACGCCAATTATCGAGGAGATTGATCCGAGCCTGCGCGACGTCGTTTTCCGAAACCTCACCGCGTTCAAATTGCTGTTGGATGAATTTGAGATGATTCTCGGCGTTCACCAATTCCTGGTTCGCCACCTCCACTTCGATGGCCCGATATTTCAGCTGGCGCGCGTAACTCTCAGCGTCTTCAACCAGACGCTCTTCTGTCATTTCCAAATTGGTCTCCGCCGAACGCAGTCGGTTCAATGCAGCCTTGATGGAGCCGCGTGTGGCGAAGCCGTCAAAAACCGTCCAATACACACTCACCCCGGCAAAAAGGGATTGGTATTCGTAGCGTTGAGCGATGTTGGCCGTGTAACTCTGTTCATCCTGAGTCATGCCGGCTGTGAGGTTGATCCTCGGCCGCAAGTTGACCCGGGAATTCTTCAGATCGTTTTCCAACGTTGTAACGGTCTTCGCCATGATCTGCAGCTCGGTGTTCAATGACTCCGAGTCTTCCGAAAACCGGGCAAGCAACGACGAGAGCTTTGCCGCATCCTCGTCCGGCGTGATTACGGGGAACTCGTCCGCGATCTCCTCGTCCGAAATGGATTCGACTCCGACCATCCGGGAAAGTATGCGCTTGGTGGACAGGTACTGCTCCTCATTATAGGCGACACTGGCCAGCCCGCGTTTGTGTTTCAGTTGCACCTGCTGCAGCTGCGCTTCGGACAAGGTGTTAAGCGCCCGCTTTTCAATCGCCTCTTCCAGTTCCTGATCAAGCAGCTCCATCCAGAACCGGTAGCGTTCGACAATCTTTTTCTGGATCATCAACTCGAGGTACTTGCCCCGAATTCCCGAAATCATGGTCATGTAGGCCTGCTTCGTACGGCCCGATTCCATTTCCCGCCGGAGCTTGGCATTCTCGATGTTGCGCGAGATCATACCCCAGTGGAAGAGGGGTTGCGTGGCGCTCACGCTGTAATACGTCTTATCCGCGGGCTGGGGCTCGAGGAAATCGCCGCGGTCTTCCCGCGCCCGCAGCACGCTGACCGATCCTCCGAGGCTGGGCAAACGGGCCGCCTTTGCCATCGTCAGCGCACCATCAGCTGCCGCTTCATCGAAGCCCCGCAGGATCATTTGCGGCGATTGGGTGACGGCGTGCTCGATCAAACGCTGCAGTTGCGGAAGAGAATCCTCCGGCACATTCAGATCAGGCTGGGCCGTGATACCGGAGAGGGCGACCATACTGCCCAGAAGGGAAAGTATAACTTGGCGATAAGAGGGCCGGCGGGCGAAGATCGTCATTGAGGGAGTTAATTGATGGAACGAGGGCTGAAACGCGTGACGTATCCGAGCTTGGCACAACGCCACAGCAGCAAGAGTCCATGCAAGCTCATTCTCCGTCGATGACAGACTGAGCGCCCCTATCCGCCATCGGGTGTTTCGGCAGCGGTCAACGCGCCGCGCCCGGAATCGTCCGCCGAGCCGGCTTTCTTCCGCCACTATCCACTCGACCACGCCCGATCGCTCCGGACAATTCCCCGTTTCCGGAGAGGCATAACCCCACTCCTGAACCGTTCGTCTTATTCGTAGATCATGTCCGATCCCTCCACGCCCTCGTTCTCCCCGGCCGAATATGGCTTTCTGCGCGTCGCGACCGTGTCTCCGGAATTGCGTTTGGCCGACGTCGCCTTCAACACCGCCGAACATCGCCGCTGCCTCCGACAGGCGGCCGCGTCCGGCGCCCGCATCGCGCTCTTCCCTGAGCTGAGCCTCACCGGCTACACCTGCGGCGACCTGTTTGCGCAGGAACTCCTGCAGTCCGCGGCCGTCGCCGCCCTCCTCGATCTCGCCGCCGCCACCGCGGAGATTCCCGTGCACGCCTTGGTTGGGCTGCCGCTGCGCATTCACGACCGCCTCTTCAACTGTGCCGCCTTCATCGGCGAAGGACGCGTTCTGGGCGTCGTGCCGAAGACGTTTCTCCCCACCACCCGGGAGTATTACGAAGAGCGATGGTTCACCAGCGCCGATCGCCTCCAGACGGAAACCGTCCGTCTCGGCGACCAGGTCGTGCCGGTTTCTCCGCACCTGCTCTTCGACGACGAGACCGCCGGCCTCACCCTGGGGGTTGAGATCTGCGAAGACCTGTGGACAGTCAACCCGCCGAGCGGCGAGCTCTGCCTCGCCGGGGCCAACCTCATCCTCAATCCCTCCGCCAGCGACGAAGTGCTCGGCAAGGCCCCCTACCGCCGTAACCTCGTCGCTCAGCAATCCGCCCGCTGCCTGGCCGCCTACGCCTACGCCAGCTCGGGCCCCGGCGAATCGAGCACCGACATCGTTTTTTCCGGCCATTGCCTTATCGCCGAGAACGGCACCGTCCTGGCCGAAGGCGAACGCTTCCGATTCGAGTCGCAGCTCATCTGCGCCGATCTCGACCTGGACCACCTGCGCCACGAACGCCTCACGAACAGCAGCTATTCCGCCGCCACCGCCGCCCTCGTCCCTGTTCGCGTGCCGATAACTCTGGCCGAACCCACCGCGCCCCTCCTTTGGAGAACGGACGTCCCCGTCCGTTTTGGCCCCCCCCCCCCCCCCCCGCCCCCCCCCCCCCCCCCCCCGCCCCCCCCCCCCCCCCCCCCCCCCCCCCCCCCC
>CBFGUO010000004.1:0-214450 GCA_965652375.1 uncultured Opitutus sp. | reverse complement strand
CTTGTTCAACCAGCGTTATGATGGTGGCTGCGCACCATCATAACGCTCAGGGTTGCACCATCATGACGCTCAGGGTTGGGCTCTCTGATTTTCATGGTTTCGTGAGACCGGATGGACCAGCGATGAAGTCTGGACCCTTCGGAGGAGAAAAGGACTCCTCAAACCTTTCTGACGCAGTCTGGAACTTCAATGAAACTCTGCTTTCACCTCGCCGAGCCGCGTCAATCGCTTCATCGAGCTCGAGAACGAACAACCGAAATGCAGGGTGGTCTGCCTCCTCTGGGAACTCTCTCTGATATTTCGCGACAGATGCTCGAATCGCGGATTCTTCTTTCGCGAATGAGGTTCGATCCTCACTGGGCAAATCCGGTGTGCTAATGCACAGATACGCGATGCGATTGGTGATATCCGAGTGAATGTAATACAGCGCTTCGTCGTGAGTCATGCTGCTATGCCCAACGACCAAGTTCAGCGACCGCCGGGCCACGAGCGTGGAACGCGGTGAAAATGTTCAAGTTGTCCGTCATCGCCAAACGCAGAGTCGGTCGGCGGTTCGCTGCAGCGTCCTTGTTAGGCTGCAATTTCATGTCTCACTCTCTGACTGCGTCTCCACCGATACAACCAACGAGTGACGATAAACGGTGCGCACCAAATCGCGCCGACGATCCAGCCGACAACCGCCACCCAAGCTGCATCGAGCATGGCAGCGTCTCGCTGTGGATCGAGTCGGTAGAGCAACTCAATGCGAACGATACCCAATCCCCAAACGCAAACAACGCCGCAGATAAAACCGATGATGCCGAAACGAAGCGCAAGCGCCGCACTGATGATAGCGGCAACGACCAGCACTCCTATGTCAGCGAAATATGCCATGACGCACGATGCAGCCTAATAATGTTATTGAGCGACACACGTAACAAGGAGCAGCAGAACCGTGAATGATGAAATGATTCAATTCCCGCAGTGGAAATCGCAGTTGGACCAGGCAAACCTCTCGCAGTCGGAGAAAAAACAGCAAGGGCACGTGATTTCCCAAAAGGATGGGTCAGGTGCGGAACTCTGGTCGCGCCACCAGTGCTTCGGCGGCTTCGTGCCAGGGCGAGTCCGGGACGTGTTGCCGACAGCGGCGCCGCAACGCCTCACCCAACTCAGGCCAGGCCCAGGAAAGCGGCGTGTCCGGAATCCCGCGGATAAAACAACGCGGACTTTCCACCGCCAGCTCCACCAGGGTCAGCACCACGTCAAACGCTGCTCCCAGCGTCCGCGGTTCCGCCGACGGCTGAGCGAGGGCGTGGTCCAGGCGGCGCAACAGGTCGGCGGCCGACCAGCCTTGGTAGCGCATTCCCCAATACGCCCAGTAGCGCGAGCCCGTGGCCGACTCCCCGGCTTCCCAGGTCGGACTGAACAAGGCGTCGGCAAAACGGTGCGCGCCCGCCGCGCCGAAAAGCGCGAGGCCCAGCAACAGTCCGCCGTTGCAGTCGGAGGACGCCGTGGTTTCGCCGAGCTCAAATAGGAATTCGACGAGGTCGCGATCGCCGGTCTGCGATGCCAGCGCGGGATAAAGCTCGGGGAACAGGTTGCGGCCTGCGTAGCTGAGGATCTCCGACCGGATTTCCGTCGCGTGGGCCGAGCAGTCGAAACTCAGCAACCCGCGGCAGGCCGAGACCGACACATAATAATCCGGCGCCCGCGCGAGTCGGCGGAGCAGCGGCTCGGCCTCCGTGTAGTGCAGGTAACCCAGCGCGTGCAGGACGCCCTCCGGCGCTCCGGGCCCGAGGCCGTCGGCCTGCAGCCAGCGGGCCGCCAACGCCTGCGCGTGATCGCGGCCCCCGTGCGCCATGACCACCGGCAGCAACATTTCCACCACTTCCCCTTCACGCGCCAAACCGGGTTGCAGGGCCGCGAGATCGGCCGGGCCGCCCCTGCGGACGATGGCGTCAACCGCCGCCGTAACCTCATCCGCGTAGGGTGAAAAGTCGGGTGCGGCGAGGCGCGAGAGCAGATCCTGGGTGGCAGTGAGCATGGGCGGCGGAGCAGAACCGGGACCGGACCTGGTCAGGCCCCGTGCTCGCCGCGCCGTTCCGCGCGCAGCGTTTCCCAGCGGACGAGGCGGTCGGCGATGCGGGGTTCGAGGCCGTTGGCGGACGGTTCGTAAAGTTTGAGCGGCTTTTCCAGATAGGCCTGCCCGGAGATGCCTTCGGGAAAATCATGGGAATACTGGTATCCTTCGCCGTGACCCACGCGTTTGCTGGCCTTGCCGCCTTTGTCCCGCAGGTGGATCGGCACGCTCTGCACGGGCGCGGACTTGAGCGCCTGCTTCGCGGCCGCCAGCGCCATCGTGGCGGAATTGCTCTTGGGCGCGCAGGCGATGTGCAGCGTGGCATGCGCCAGCGTGAGTTCGGCTTCGGGCAGTCCAACGAAGTCGCAGGCGTGATGCGCCGCCACCGCCAGCGGCAGTGCGAACGGATCGGCCAGGCCGATGTCCTCGCTGGCCAGGATGACCAGCCGCCGGGCAATGAAGCGCGGGTCCTCGCCGCCTTCCAGCATCTTGGCCAGCCAATACATCGCCGCATCCGGATCCCCGCCGCGGCAACTCTTGATGAAGGCCGAGATAGTGTCGTAGTGCTCGTCCTCGTTGGCGTCGTAGCGGATGCGGCGCTCGCGCGCGAAGGCCTCCAACTCGGCCGGCTCGATCACCGTCTTGCCGTCCTCCAGCGAGAGCACGATCACCTCCAGCGCATTCAGGGCGCGCCGCAGGTCGCCGTCGCACAGCACCGCCAGATCGGCCAACACTTCGTCGGCCGCCGCGATCCCCCGCTCACCGAGCCCGCGTTCGGTGTCGTCCAGCGCCCGCCGCAAAACCGACGCCACCGCCTCGGTGCTCAGGGGCTCCAGCCGAAAGAGGTGGCTGCGCGAGAGCAGCGGCGGATTCACGTAGAATCCGGGGTTGTGCGTCGTCGCGCCGATGAGCCGCACGTTGCCCTCCTCCACATCGGGCAGGAGCAGGTCCTGCTGCGATTTGTTGAAGCGGTGCAGCTCGTCGATGAACAACAGCGTGCGCGCCTCCGGCATCCGCCGCGCAATCGCCAGGATCTCGCGCAGCTCCGCGACGTTCGACATCACCGCATTGATCCGCACGAAACGACTCTGGGTTTCCCGAGCGATGACTTCGGCGAAACTCGTCTTCCCGCAGCCCGGCGGCCCGTAGAACAACAGGCTGCCGAAGCGATCCGTCGCGATCAGTCGCGGCAACAGGCTGCCGGCGCGCGTCAGGTGCTCCTGCCCCACGATGTCGGCCAGTACCCGCGGCCGCATGCGGGCGGCGAGCGGCTGGTGCGCCCCGCCGCCGCCGGTGCCGTCCCCCACGGTCGAACCGGCGGTGGGGTCGGCAAAAAGGTCGGACTGATCGGGTGGTACCATCGGTGACGGGGAAAAATGAACCAAAGCACCGCTACAATGAAAGATCCGCTTTCGCCAACGCGTTACAGGGAACGATGCACGTCGATCGCACCCAGGGACATCGCGCGCCGCTGCTGTGGCTCGCCCTGCCCTTCGCCGCCGGCATCGGCGCCGCGCATGCCTCGCCCCAGCCACTGCCGCCCTCCTGGCTCGCGGCCGGCGCCCTTGCCGCGGTCGCCCTCGCCCTCACCTTCCACCGCCGGCCGCGTAGCGCTTTGGTCGCCGCCATCGTCGCCCTCGCCGCCGTCGGCGCCCTGCACCACGAACGACACCGCCAACGCCTCCCGGCCTGGGCCGAGTTGCCGCAACGCGAAGCCGAACTGCGGGTGCGCATCGATCGCCCCCTGCGCGCCGGGGACCGCAACGGACGCGTGAGCGCGATCGGCACCGTGATCGCAACACCCCCGCATCTGGCCGACCTCACCGGCCAGGCCCTGCACCTGCAGGCGCGACGCTTCGGCAACCCGGCTCCGGTCGAGCGCGCGGGCGTCGTCACCGTGCGCGGCCAACTCGAGCCGCTGCCCCGCCACCCGCCGCCGGACGAGGCCGACGGGTTTCTGGCCTATCTCATCGACAACGGCATCAATTTCCGGCTCGCCCGCGGCCGCCTTCTCGAAGCCGAACCTCCGGCCTCCGCCTACGCCCGCTGGCGGGCACACTGGGCCCGGCAGCTCGCCGAGCGTCTGGGCGTCGGCCTCGAAGACCATCCGGCCCTGGCGGGCGCCCTGATCGCCATGGTGCTGGGGCAGCGCGACGGACTTGGGGAGGAGGAACGTGAACTGTTCCTGCGCAGCGGCACGATGCACCTGTTTGCCATCAGCGGCCTGCACATCGGAGTGATCGCCTTCGGCCTCCACTCCGCGCTGCGCCTCCTCCGACTCGGCCGCGGTGCCACGGTGGTCGCCGGCTGCTGCCTGCTGGCCCTCTATGTCGATCTGATCGGGCTGCCGCCTTCGGCCGTGCGCGCCTGGTTGATGGTGACTTGCCTGCAACTGGCGCGCCTGAGCCGGGCGCGCAACAATCCCGTCTCGGCCATCGCGGGCTCCGCCCTGCTGGTGCTGCTCATCGACCCCATGCAGCTGTTTTCCGCCGGCTTTCAGATGAGCTACGGCATCGTGATGGCCCTCTTGCTCCATGGTCTGCCGCTGGCCGAGCGCTGGAAGCGACGCTTCCGCCTCTGGCGCGACCGGCCGGAAGCCGACCTCACCGCCCGACACCGCATCTGGCGCAAAGGCTGGGAAAAGGTGCTCACTGCGGTCGCCATGGCCTGGGCCGCCACGCTGGTGGGAACGGTGGGCGGCATCGCGTTCTTCGGCTGGTTCAGTCCGCTGGCCATGCTGGCCAACCTCGCCCTGATCCCGCTGGCCTGCATCACGATCAAGTGCGGGTTTCTCGCGCTGCTCGCCGCCATCGCCGGACTCGCGCCCCTCGTGCTGCTGTTCAATCACGCCGCCGCCTTCGTGCTGCTCGTCATGCAGTCCCTGCTGACGGTCACCATGCGTCTGCCCGGCTCGGCGTGGCCGGCCGGGTTTGCCCACCCGCTTTGGGGCCCCTGCGCGATCTGTCTCCTGCTCGGCGTCATGGCCTGGGGCTACGGACGGTCCTGGCAGGGCCGCTGGACCCCGCCCTGGCTGCCCGCCGCGGTGACGGTGGTCGTGCTTGTCAGCGGCCTGCGTTTGCATTGAACGTGCTGGCCATGAAAAGCGCCTACGAACTCGCCATGGAACGCCTCGCCAAATCGGATCCCGACGCGGCCAAACCCCTCACCGCGGAACAAAAGGCCCGCCTCGCCGAGATCGACACGCTTTACCAGGGCAAGATTGCGGAGCGGGAAATCTTCCTGAAGCAGAAACTCGAGGAGGCGCGCGCCAGCCACGACCTCGAAGCCATCAATCAAGTGGGCGAACAACTGCGCAGCGAACGCAGCCGCCTCGAAGAAGAACGCGAAGACGAAAAGGAACGCGTGCGCAAAGGCTGAGGTTTTGTTGGTCTGAAGGTCGGCTGGGCGAAGCCCAGTCCCGCGAACGCAGGATCTAAAAGTCGGAAGGTCGGATGGTCGGGGTGCGGGCGTTCTTAACTAATTTGTTCCGATCCGCGCGCTCGTTCGTGGCCGACATCATTCTGATCCCGCAGCCGCGGGACGGGTCGCGGCGAGCGCGACCCCTACAAGGTGCAACTGTAGGGGCGCTGCTTGCCGGCGCCCGGTTGCGGCGGAGTTGCGAGACAGCTTCGGAATTGCGCCTCCATGCGGCTCCGCGTTCCGGGCGTTTTCGGCCCGGTGGTTTACTCGCACTTGAGGGTGATCGCCGGGTCGATGGCCATGGCACGCCGGGCGGGCAGATAGCAGGCGAGGAAGGAGACGCCGACCAGCAGCAGCGTGACCCCGCCGAAGACCGGCAGGTCCAGCGGATTGAGACCCACCAGCAGACCCGCGAGGACGTGCGACAGTCCCAGCGCCACCAGCAGCCCCAGGCCGAGGCCGACCGCGATAAGCGTGAGCCCGCCGCGCACGACGAGCCGGAAGACGTCACCCCGCTCGGCCCCGAGCGCGAGACGGATGCCGATCTCCCGCGTGCGCTGGCTGACCGAGTAGGCCACGACACCGTAAACGCCCATCACCGCCAGCAAGAGGCCCACCAAACCCTGCGCCCCCGATAGGAATGCCGCCATGCGCAGCGGCATGAAACCGAACGCCGTGGTGCGCAGATGTTCCTCCATCGTCTGTGCGTTGTAGATCGGCAGTTCCGGATCGAGCCGCTGCAGCACGCGTCGCATCACGTTCAACACCATCGCCGGATCGCCGCGGGTGCGCAGGTAGAGGGTGACCGGCTGGTTGTAGGACTGGGCATGCGGCAGGTAATAGGCCGGACGATCCGCCTCGCTGATCATCACATACTTGCCCGTGGCCACCACGCCAACCACCTCGGCCGTGAAATCGTAGCTGGTGAGCCGCTGGCCGATGGCCTCGCGATCGGGCCACAGCCGGCGCGCGAGTTCCTCGTTGACCACCACGACGGCGGGCGCGTCGGCGGTATCCTGTTCATTGATACCGCGGCCGCGCAGCAAGGGCATGCGCAGGGTGGCGAAGAAGTGCTCGTCAACAATGTTGCTCGCGGCATTGATCTGCCCCTCCCGCTGCCCGGTGTCGGTGGCCACCGGGGCGTTGGCATCGGCTACGTCGCGCAGGCCCGGTGCGTTGCTCAGCGGCAGCACGTTGGAGAAGGCAACGGACTCGACGCCTGGAATGGCAGCGAGGTCGGTGCGCAGCTGCTTGAGGAAGGTTTTGCCGCGCTCGCGTTCGTAGCCCTGCAGGTCCAGGTCGACCGACGCCAAGGCCAGGTTGGCGGGATCGAATCCGAGCGGGATCTGCGATGCGAGGCGCAGGCTGCGCACGAACAGGCCGCCGGCCACCAGCACGATGGCGCAGAACGCGACCTGGGAAACCACCAGCACATTGCGCAGCCAGTGCCGGCGCACCCCGCCCCCGGCACCACCGGATTTGATCACGTCCTGCACATCGATCCGAGTGGCGCGCAGGGCGGGCAACAGTCCGGTTGCAACGCCTGCGAACAGTGAAACCAGCACTGCAAATACTGGAATCCACCACGTGCCGCGCACGGCGTCGGCGGCCAGGGGCACGTCGCCCGAAGGCGAAAGACGTTCGAGTCCCACCCCGGCGGCATAACTGAGGGCCCAGCCCACGGCACCGGCGATGAGCGCGAGCAAGACGCTTTCGGTCAGCAACTGCCGGGTGAGCCGTCCGCGCGAGGCGCCCACGGCGGCACGGATGCCGAGCTCCCGCTGCCGGGCGGCGGCGCGGGCAAAGAGCAGGTTGGAGACATTGGCGCAGGCGATGAGCAGAATCATGACGACGAGCGCGAAGAAAACGGTGGCGGCGAGCGGCAGGAAACCGCTCACGTTGGGATCGGGCCGGCTGTGCTGCTCGCGTATCACTCCGGTGGTGACACCATCGAGCGTGCCCGACGGATGGAGCGGCCGCAGCCGCTCGTCGACCACGGCGAGCTCGGCGCGGACCCGTTGCTCGTCATAACCCGGGGCGAGGCGGGCGATGACGCGAAAGCCGCCCCATTCGTGGTTGGTGAACATGGATTGATCCCAGCCGAACAGCGTCGGCATCATCGAAGCCGGCACCCAGCCGGCCGGCCCGATGCCCCATTGGCCGCCGTTGAAGCCGTCGGCCGCCACGCCAACGACTTCGAAGGGCTTGCCGTTGATGGAGACGGCGCGGCCGACGACGCTGGGATCGCTGCCGAACTGGTCGACCCAGTAGCTGTGGTTGAGCACGATGATGGGATCGGCCCCGGGCTGCTCGCCCTCGCCTGGCAGGAACAGTCTCCCGAGGTGGACACGAGCGCCCAGCGCGTCGAGGTAGTTGGGGCTGACGTTTTCGATCCACGTGCGGTGGGGAGCCTGACCGGCCCGGCTGAGATGGACCGGCCGCAGTATCACCGCCATCGCATCCTCCAGCCCGGGCACCTGATCGCGGTAGGCCTCGTAGTCGGCCCAGGAGAACATGGAGGCGAACTGATTGCGCGGGTCCTGCCGGTTCATCAGCACCAGCCGGTTGGGCTCGGCGACCTTGAGCGGCTGGAAGAAAAAGATGTCGATCATCGAAAAGATCGTGATGTTGGCGCCGAGGCCGAGGCCCAGGGTCATCACGGCAATGAAGGAAAAGCCCTTGTGCTTGAGCAGCATCTTCAGCCCGTAGCGCAGGTCCTGACGCAGGTGGGTGATCCAGGCGAAACCGCGGGCGTCGCGGCCTGCCTCCGCGATGGCGTCGGCCGGGCCGAAGCGCAGGTTGGCCGCGCGCTCCGCCTCCCGACGCGACATGCCGGCGGCCAGATTGGCGTCGATCTGGCTTTCGCGATGAAAGCGCATCTCCTCGGCCATCTCGGCGTCGAGCCGGTCGCGGCGAAAGAGCGCGCGCAGGGATTGTGTCAGTTTTTTGAATACATTCATGACGGAGTTCCTTTTATCAGGGGGCGGACGGCGGTGGCCGGGTTCAGGTCTCGTCGGCGCGGGCGAGCACCTGACTGACAGCGTTGGTGAGACGCTCCCAAGTCTCCTGCTCGGCAGTGAGCTGCTTGCGACCGGCGCGGGTGAGCGAGTAATACTTGGCGCGTCGGTTGTTGTCGGAAACGCCCCATTCGGCTTCGATCCAGCCCTTGCGCTCCATGCGATAGAGCGCCGGGTAGAGGGATCCTTCCTCAATGCGCAACGCGTCCGCGGAGAGGAGGTGGATTTTTTGGGCGATGCCGAACCCGTGCATGGGACCGGCGCGGAGCACGCGGAGGACGAGGAGGTCGAGCGTGCCTTGAAGAAGTTCGATTTTGCTCATGGCTTTCCCTAGATGCACAAGGGAAGAACACGACTTCCCTAGATGCGCAAGGGAAAACGTAGCCGGTCGCCACCTGAGCGGGGAAAAGGGCCGAACGTCAAACCGGACAGTTCACACTGTAGGGCTGCCGCTTGCGGCATGCCGCACCTGCCTCTCAGTCCTCCATCAGCCAGCGGCGTGCCGCAAGCGGCAGCCCTACCTGGCGGTCCAGAGCCAGTCGCCGCGCTCAGTCGGCGAACTCGAAGTCGGCCACCAGCGGGAGGTGGTCCGACGCGTTGGTGGCCACGACCTCGTGCCGCACGCAGTGCAGCGGCGCGTTGTAGAACACGTGGTCGAGCACGTAGGGCATGCGGTGCCAGGTGATCGTCTGCTCCTGCGCGGTGCGAAAGCCCACCTCGGCGAACTGATCGAGGAGCGGTCCGGTGCGGCTGACGTTGAAGTCGCCGGCGAGGAGCGTCGGACCGCTCGCCTGACGCAGCAGGTCGGCCACCAGGCGGCGTTGATCGCCGTGTACCTCGCTGCTGGTCTTGAGCATGAAGAAGGCGAGCAGGTGGGTGTTGTAGATTGTGACTTCGCGATCTCCGATCCGGGTGCGCGCGCCGATCAGCAGGCGGTCGGTGGGCGTTTTGATTTCGCCGAAGAAGTCGAATTCCACCGCCGGCGAGGGCAGCTCGCGCCGCATGGGATCGGTGAGCGGCGTTTTGGAAAAAATGGCGAGACCGATGCCGAAGGGCAGCTCGCGCGGATCGGCCCGGGGATAGCTGAAATGGCTGTGGTAGCCCGGCAGGGCGGCGCGAAGGCGGGTGAAGTTGGGCGGAGGCTCGGTTTGCACGCCGCCGGGCTGGGCGCGCTCCACTTCCTGCAGGGTGATGATGTCGGCGTCGTGTCGCTGGATTTCGGCGATGGTCGCGTCGAGATCGATGGGAGCGTTGTCGGGATCGGCCGCATCCCATACTTGGCCAAACTGCATGTTGAACTGAAGAAAGCGGAACCCGCTCACGGCAGGCGCCCTTTCGCTTGCGGTCGCCCCATCACCGGGGGCCGATCGACGGCCGCGCTCCGGTCCGCGGCAATGAGCGGCAACATCGTTGCCATCAGCACGATCGGGATTCTGGAGTCGAGCCGCATCCTGCCATGCAGGCTTGTTTGCCAACGAACTGCGGCAAGCCAAATCTCCGGCGGGATGAGCGAGCGCTATTCGGGTTCGGCCGTGCCTTCGACGACCCAATCGCGCGCTTCCGGCACCTGTTCCAGAAAACCGCGCAGCGCCGCACTGCAATGTTCGGCGTAACGAAAATGGGCGCCCATGCCGGTGCGCAGTTCCACTTCGTAAATAAACTTGTCGGCCTGGGTGCTGTGCTCGAAGGGCGTCTGCGCGCCGAGCAGCAGGGAATAAGCGTAGGCGGCGCTGCCCCGCTCCATCAGTTCGCGGGTGAGCGCGGCCTGCTCGGCGAGCAGGTCGGCGTGATCGGCACGGTTGATTTCGGGCGGCAGGTAGAAGCCGGCCTGGATGAGCGGCGTCCAGCGGTGACCGGTGCGGTGACGGTTGAGATCGCGCAGTTCGGCGAGCGCCAGGTTGTTCCAGGCAAAACTCACCCGCATGCGGCGGGTGGCGGTACCCTGGTAGCCGTAACGGTTGGCCCGGTGGCGCAGAGCTTCGGCGAGGGGCTGTGTTTCGGGCAGCCACGGCGGGGCGGCGCGATCGACGTGCACCCACACCTCGTCGGCAAGTGGGTCGGTGCTCAGACGCTCGAGTCCGAGGGAAAGGCTGGCGTCGAGTTCCTGGGTCGCCTGGGCCTGGTAGGATTTTTCGGCAAAACTGTGCCGCATGAGCCGCGGCGATTGCTTCATGAGTTCGTGGCGGATGAGGCGCGCGGCGGCCCGGGCCTCGGGATGCGGCAGGGAATCGAGGTGCTTCACCGTCGTGGCCCACATGCGCGAGGTTTGCACGAGGGCCAGGTTGGTGCGGGTGGCGAGGGGGATGAAGTAACGCGCGCGATCGAGGGCGAAGTTTTTGCGCAGGCGATTGACGACCGCGGGCTTCGCGCCCTCCGGCAGTCGGATGCGCTCGGGTTCGGCCTCACCGAGCGCGTCGAGTCGCGCGTATTCGGCATGATAGGCGGCAAACGAGCGCGCCATGAGTTCGCGCCAGCGGCCGGCGAGGTCGTCCGGGATGCCGATCGCCGCCGGATCGGGCAGGTTGTTGGCATCCATGGTGATGTAACGCGTGCTCGACTCCTGACCGTCGGCCATCTGTGCGATTTCGAAGACCTTGAGCGCCAGCCACATCGAAACATCGTCAAGCGCGACGGCGAGGCCGCCGGTGAGCCCGCCGATCGAGGCGTGACCGTAATCGACGAACTTGAGGATGCGGTCGATTGAGGCGTCGGGATTGGCCAGATCGACCTTTTCGAGGATGGCGTGAATGCCCTCGTTGCTGCGCGAGTAGCGGGCCAGCACGGAGGCGAGCAACTCGGGCGTGACTCGGGGAAGATCGGCGGCGGTCGGAGGCGGAACGAGGGCGAGACCGGTAATGCGCATCGGCGGCCATCGGCGCAAAAATCCGCAGCGAGCGCAAAGGCAAAACCGGGCCAAATGCGAGGCGACGACCGTCCGGCGCATGTTTCAATTTGTTTGCACTTTTGCTCGCGCCTTTGGCCCCAGCGGATTCAGTTCGCAGAACCCCACCCCTTGATGCCCATGTCCCGCTTCCCATTCCCTCACCTACTGTGCTTCAGCCTCCTCGCGGCCGGAGCGATCGCGCAACCCACCGAACCGACGCCCGCCGAGGCCGTCCGGCTCAAAACGATGTCGGAAATCGACCCCAAGGTTCAGCGCGATGGCGAGCCGTGGACCGTTGATCCCACTTCGCGCGAGGAGGCACGGCAGTTTTATCGATCCGTCTACGGCGCGACGGAGGGTGTGCCGAGCGAATGGAACGGCAACACCACGACGGGCGCCGCCGGCACGACCTCGGCGGCCTTCAAAGCATCGGTGATCGGTCGGGTAAACTTCTACCGCGCCTACGTGGGCGTACCCGCGGACATCACGCTCAACAGCACCTATTCCGCCAAAGCCCAGGAGGCGGCGCTCATGGCCAGCGCCAACGACGACATCGATCACGAACCGCCCAGCTCGTGGACGCACTACACGGCCGAGGGCGCCGAGGCGGCCGGCAAGTCCAACCTCGCCATCGGTTCCTTCGGCGCCGACTCAATCGATGGCTACATTCGCGACCACGGTCCGAGCAATGCGGTGGTGGGTCATCGCCGCTGGATCTTCCTGCCCCAGACCCAGGAAATGGGCACCGGCGACGTCGAGACGCAGGGAAGCTTTCGTTCCGCCAACACACTTTGGGTCAATGATGGCCGAATCGGCGACACTCGGCCCACCACCCGCGAGGAATTCGTGGCTTGGCCGCCCAAGGGCCACGTGCCCTACCAACTGGTCTGGCCACGGTGGTCGATCACCCTGCCCGGCGCCGATTTCAGCGGCGCGACGGTGTCCATGACCCGCGATGGCGTCCCCATTTCGACTGTCATCGAGGCCGGCAACCAAGCGCTGGGCAACGAGATCACCCTCGTCTGGCTCTACGATGGCAAGTCCGGCAGTGAAACCGCTGCGCACGAGCGCCCCGACGCGGACGTCGACTACGAGGTCACGGTCAGTGGCGTGAACGTCGGCGGCAGCTCCCGCACCTTCAACTACACGGTTACGGTCATCGATCCTGATGTCGCTGGCAGCGATTTCGTCGCCAGCACGATCTCCGGCCCGAACAACCCGAAGACCAATCAGGACAACGTTTACACCGTCAGCGCGCCGAGCTTCGCCAGCGGAATCCAGTGGCGTGAGTTGAGCACGGGGTCCCACAGCACGGCCTTTTTCGCCGAGGAAACCAACTCCCACCCCGAAATCGACGGCACCAGCTCCAGCTACTCGTTGTGGGTCCAGGGCGTCGCCGCCACCGGCAACGGCGCCTTCCACCTCGCCCATCCCGAACCCGAACCGCAGTCCTTCACCCTGCCCGGCATGTACGTCGTGCCCCCTTCGGGCACCGTGTCGCTCGACTTCGCCTCCAAACTCGGTTTTGCCAGCACGACCCAAGTCGCGCGCGCCGAGGTTTCGCTCAACGGCGGCGAGGGCTGGATGACGGTCTACGAACAACGCGGCACCGGCAGCAACAGCAGCCCCGCGGACGCCACCTACCAAAATCGCTCGATCGACTTGGCGGCCCTCCATGGGCAAACCATTCGGGTGCGCTTCAGCTACACCCACGAGGGCGGCAGCTATTTTCCCCAAACCGACCCCAGCGTCGGTTGGCTCATCGACGACGTCCGGCTGACCGGTGGGATCATGAGCGTCGAAGTCGTCACCACCAGCGGACACCTCACCGGCTCCAGCTTCACCTATCGGCCGACCACCGAAGGCGGCAAAATCCTGCAGGCCCGCGCCATGTTCTTCGGTAACTACGGCATGGACTGGGGCCCCATCAAAACGGTGCTCGCTGAGACCACGACCACCGGTTCAACCGGCACCAACCGCATCATGAACCTCTCCGTCCGGGCCAAGGCCTCCACCGGCTTGGACACGCTCAATGTCGGCATGGTCGTGGGGGGCAGCGGCGCCAAGCCTGTCGTGGTTCGCGTGCTCGGTCCGGCCATCGATCCGTTTGTCGAGGGCGCCGCGCCAGACCCAGCCCTGGAAATCGTTCGCGACGGCACCGTGATTCACTCCAATGACAACTGGAACTCCAGCCTTCGCTCCACTTTTACGACGCTGGGAGCGTTTCCGCTCACCGACAACTCCCGCGACGCCGCCATCGACGTGAACCTGCAACCCACCCCGCATTCGGTGCTCGTCGACACCCAAGGCAATAACGGCGTGGTCCTGGTTGAGGCCTATGACGAGGAAGATATCCACTCCGGCACCGCCCGGCTCATCAACATTTCCGCCCGCAACCAAGTCGGCACCGGTTCGGACGTACTCATCGCCGGCTTCGTCATCCAGGGCTGGGGCCAAAAAGCCCTGCTCATCCGCGGCGTCGGCGCCAGTCTCGCGCCTTTCCTCGACGGCGCATTGGCGAATCCGCAGCTGGTGATCCGCTCCCAGAACACCGGCGATATCATCGCCAGCAATGACAACTGGAACAGCGACGCGGCGGTCCTCGCCGCCGCCCGGACCGTCGGTGCCTTTGACCTTTCCTCGGATCTCGACGCAGCGCTGCTGGTCACGCTCCCCCCGGGCAGCTACACGGCGACCGTAAGCGGTGTAAACGACACCACCGGCATCGCGCTCGTGGAGGTCTACGAAGTCGAGTGATCAACGTAGTGCCGGACTTCAGCCGGCACTCCTTACGCCCGCCAACCCCGCAGCTTTCACGCTCGAATCGTAAACCCCTCACATTGCGTGACGTCGGATCTGTATCAGGGAACGCGGTACACTTCGATGAGGCCGACGCCGGTTTCGTCGTTGGCGCCGGCGAGTTCGACGGTGTAGGCGCCCGGCTCCAGCTCCAACAGGAGTGCCGCATCGCCTTCGCCGGGCACGAGCGGAAACGCGCCGACTGTCGAAGAGGCCTGCCGCAGGACCGTCGCATTTTCCGCGGCGCTCCAGTCGTAGTTGGTGTAAAGCCGGCGGGTGATGTTGCCATCGCGTTCGTAGAGGCGGAGCACGGGATCGGCCAGGGCCGTCGTGATCCCGAAGCGCTGGAGCGCGGGGCCGATGCCGCGCACCAGGACGCGCTGCGGGACCTCGCCCGTGATGACGAAGCCGGCGACCATGATGTCGGTGCCCGTACTGACCTGGCCACGGGTGGAAATGTTCGACATCTGCACCGGTGCGCCCGTCGCGGCATCGTAAACCTCCACAATCGCCACCCCGGCGCCGCCGCCCACTCCCGTCACCTCGACCGTGTAGAGCCCGGGCTGCAAAGTGGTTCGCAGCGCCGCCGAAGCCGTGTCGCCGCCAAGGTCGAAGGCGCCGACCGCATCAAAGTCGTCGGCCAGCGCCGGATCCCAGCTGTCGTTCTCGGCGATGACGGTATCGCCGCTGAACAGACGGATGCGCGGATCGGCCAGGGTGCCGGGCACGCCGAATTCCCCCAGCCGCGGTCCGATGGCGCGGATGATCACGTCCTTGCCGACAGAGCCTTCAAGCACGAAGCCCGCGACCAGCGCCCCCAAGCCCGGTTGCACGCGACCCCGGGTGGAAATGTTGGCCAGGATTTCGGTGCTCGCCGCCCCCGGCGCGCGCACGCCCACTCGGGCCCGGCGGGACTCGACCGTGGCGTCGCCGCTGGTCGCGACCGCGTAGTAGCGGCCGGCCTGGGCGGAACCGACGCCCGGGAGCACGAGGGTGGTGCCAGTCCCCACCTGCCCTGCGCCTTCCTTGAACCAGGTGATCGTCGGCGCCGGAATCGCGGTCGCCTCGGCCCGGAGTGTAACGTCGGCGCCGGGCGCCACGGTGGCGCCGAACGGTTGACTCACAAACTGCAGCTCGCGGTTCTGCGCGGCGCCCACGGTCACCTCGACGGTCGCGGTCTCGTCGGCGGAGAGATCGAACGTGCCGAGGACGTTGCCCTCCTCGTCCTCGACCACGTAACTGCCCAGGAAGCCGCGGCCGGCAAAGCGACCGTCCGGTGCGGTGGTGCGCAGGTCATTCGTGCGCCATTCACCGAGCACGAGTTCACGGTAGGCGGTGCCGAGGGGGCGCTCCGTCCAGTCGGTCGCGTAGAACGCCGACTCCGGGCGCCAGTGCGCCTCTTCCCAGAAGCCCCAGGCCTGGATGCCCAGCATCTTGGGGTGACTGAAGGCGATGGTGTAAAAGTCGCGCAGGTAGTCGGCCTGCAACGCGGTGTCGTCGCCGCCGATGTCGAATTCGGTGATGCGGAAATCGAGATCGGGAAAGGCGGTGGCGTAGCGGTCGAGGATTTCCCAGACGCGCGGGATTCCCGTCGGGCTGCCCGAGAAATGGCCCTGGAAACCGATGCCGGTGATCGGGCCGCCGTCGTCGATGATGCGTTGGATGGTCGCCTCGTAGGCATCCTGTTTGGTGGTGTTGAGACCGCCGCCGGAGAGGATGCCATAGTCGTTGACGAAGAGACCGGCGGTCGCATCGAGTTCGCGGGCCTTCTTGAACCACTCGGCCATGAGATCGTAGCCGTAGGTCTCCATGAGATCGAAGTTGTCGTAGGGCTCGTTCATGACGTCCCAATCGGTGAAGTAGCCGTCGGTCTTGGACATGACGTCCTCGAAGTGGGTGAGCACCCGGCCGGGCACGGAGGGGTCCGCGCTCTGCACCAGCGGGGCGATCCAGTTGGGCAGATTGCGAATGGAGGGCCACACGAGCACGTGGCCGCGCATCGTGAGGTCGTTGGCCTGGGTCCACTGCAGGGCGGCGATCGTCTGCGTCTGGTTGAAGGAGTCGCCCCACTCGCCGTCCCAGGGCGGCCACTTCGTGTCGTTTTCGAGGGTGCCGCTGTTGAAGAGTTCCAGAATCTTCTCGCGATAGGTGGCATTGGCGGTGCCGGCCGAATCCATGATGCGGGAGGCGACCATGGCGGTGCCGAATTCGAAGGCGTGGCGCTGCAGGCGCACCCGCAGCTTCGTTCCGGCGACCGGCTGGCCGGCGGGGTCGACCGCCCGCACAACGTATCGGCTCTTTCGATACTCATCAATGCGGTCGGCGGCCTCGAGGCGCCAGGAGGCATCGGCGTCGCGACCGTTGTATTGGAAACTCGTCCGCGGCAGATCCTGCACCGTGAGGCTGGTGCCATACCAAAGCGCCTCCACCCCGCCCATTTCCAGAATCTGGGGACGGACCGTCGCGCCGAAGCCGAACTTGAAACCGAGGTTGCCGGCGGAGTAGTTGCCGTCGACGGCGAAGGGGATGAAGAAGTGCTGCCAGGCGGAGTTGGCATTGACCGTGAGGGAGACGGATTTGGTGTAGTCGGGCGCCGGTCCCTCGACGAAGACCTCCATGGTGACGGTGCCGGTCTCGTCGGTGGTCTCGATCGATCGCATCCAGAAGTGCAGGAGGATCACGTCGCCGTCGGCGGTGGCCCGATTGCTGGTGAAGGACAGGACGCTGCTCCAGAAGTCGCCGGTCGGATTCAGGGTCGCCACCCGCGCGGCCTGGGTGAAGTCCTGGCCGGTCACGCTCACGATCTCGCGGGTCGCGACCGGACCGCCGGCCGTGTTGTTGGCGTAAAAGCCGGCGTTGCCGATGTCGGTCTGCGTCAGCATGGCCTGGCCGCCGGCCGGAATGGTCTGGGCGGAAGCCGACCCAATCAAGAACAGGAACAGGACCGTGATCACCGGCCGGAGCCGTCGCATCGAGGGGTAGAGGAGCATGAGGAGAAACGTTCCCTGCTTGAGACACCCGCGCACGAAAAAACCCGCCGGACCCAGACGGGTTTATCGCTAGAACAGTTGAACGCTGGCGGTGATCCTCTCCGAGGGGCGGTACTAGTAGGCCGGACGCCAGGTCCCAGGGTAGCCATCCGGAAACAGGGGCTGCATCATGCGCAGATTTTCCCAATAGGTCCAATCGAAGGCGTTCGAGCCATCGGCTCCCGGGTCGGTGCGGAAGACGACCGCGCGAACCGGTTGGCTGCAAAGTACTTCAAACAACTGCCGACCTCGATCCTCCATCCGCTGCCGCGGATTGAGGGCCCGGTGGAATAGCGTCTGTTCGCTCCCGTTCTCCAATTCCACCGTCACGGTGAATCCGGCGCCATCGGTGCCTGGATCGTGGTCGAGGTAGGCGCCGTCGAAAATGCCGAATCCGCCCCTGACGTAAAACGCCTGAGGGCGCTCGAAATCGAAACGCACCACCGAAGGAGCACCCGCGATGATGCGGCCTTCGCTGTCGTAGGGGACCTCCCCAAACGCATGTTTTTCCGTGGCTGACGCAGCGATCAACGCGGCCTGGTGTCCGGGGACAGGCAGGCCTTCGAGCTTCGGGGCGACACGGCGATAGACCAGAAAATGCGCGTCATTGAGCAGGTAGTTCCGGCCCGGCAACCAAGCGACGGCGTTGACGGACTCCCGCACGTCGAACTCCTTCGCCAATTCGTAATTGTCGGCGAAAAGGAAGGGCGCAATCCGCTCGAGCTTCGCCAGCTCGTAGGAGCGGATGACGACCCAGTCTGGTTGCAGCATGGGAATGAGTTTCGACCAGCAATCGGGATACACGTGGTCGTCCACGATCTGTCGCGCGGCGACCATCTCCGGAGAGGACAAACCGGGGTAGTCGATCATCTTCAACTGGGAAAAGAAACCGATATAGCCCAGAGGCTCGAGCAGGACGGTATCGTGTTTGGTGCTCGCCTGCTCCCGCAACCATTCACCGATCCGTTGCCGATTCCCCCACTCGACCAGCTTCTGCTGCCAATGCAGCTGATACGCAGCCATCACCATGTTCACCGTCAGCGCGGCAGTCCCGAGCAGCGCCAGTCCTGCGGTCCCTCTGCGGACCAAGTTTCGCCCCCGGCCACTGCCCGGCAAATCAAGCAGCCGAACCGCCGCGGCCCCCAACGCGACCAAAGAAAAAAAGGCGACCGACGGGAGATACCACGGCACCCCCCAGTTGACGAACGAACACAGGTAGAACTGCCCGCCAAAGGCGACAAACGACGCCAAACGCGTCAACAGCCCGAAGCGCGGCCAAACCCACAGAAACAAACCGACATATGCGAAGGGCAGCGCCAGCCAAACCGCCCATGCCGGCCAATCCACGTAGGGAGCATACGGCGGCAGAAACGTTGCCGCGATGAGCTGCGTGTTGCCGAACAGCCGCTCGGGAAAATCGACCACCCGCGCCAGAAAACTCTCCTCGTGACCGAACAGCCCCTTGGCCTTCACCGTGTGAGGAACCGGGGTTCCGTAATACCACTTCGACCACATCAGCCACGGCCCATACAAAAACGTGGTCAGCAAACCTGCCCGGAGGAATTGAACGAAGGTCCC
This sequence comes from uncultured Opitutus sp., assembly GCA_965652375.1. GTDB lineage: Bacteria > Verrucomicrobiota > Verrucomicrobiia > Opitutales > Opitutaceae > Actomonas. The sequence continues at coordinate 195,664 of CBFGUO010000004.1, read as the reverse complement.
TGCACGCGTATTCCCGGCCCTCGGCGTGCGGAAAAGCAGCGTGCCCAACCCCAAACCGGCGATGTAGACGAACGAATCGGGCCGTCCCCACATCAACAGCGCCCACGCCCCACCCCAATGAAGCCATTCGCGAGACGGCTGCGTCACCGCGATCCAGAGGCACCAGGCAAAGCCGAGCAACAGAAACGGCGTCTCCATGCCGTTGGTCGCGAAGTCGATCGACTTGGGGTCCACCAGAACCAGCCCCGCCATAAACCAAGGTGCCCATTTCCTGCCGCCGACCCCGAACTCCCTTCTGGTCATCACCGCAACGAGTGCAACCGCCCCGGCAAAGGCGGCAGCTCCCATCAGTCGAAAAATCCACAGCGCCGCCCGGTCGCCGGCATCTCCGGCCAGCCCGCACGCCAAAGCAGGCAGCAGGACGCCGAGGGGCGAAGTGAACGTGTGCAGGCGCTCGCCCGGCTGGAAAACCAGACCCTGTCCCTCGGCCAAATTCTTCGAGGACCGGTAGGTGATGAAGTAATCTTCCCAAACGTGATCCGTGTAGCCCGCCCAGACCAAGGCGGCGCCAAATGCGAAAAGCCCAACCCACCTCCAATGTACGTGCTTGGACATCGGGTCGCGGCTGAGCCGATCAATCGCTTGGGCAGCAGCGACCACGGCGGGCTCTACGCTTCGCCTGGGTCCTCAGCCCAGGCCGAGCCATTGGCCGATCGGGCCCTGGTAGAAGCCGAGGAAGACCGAAGCGAGCGCGGCGGTGGCGAGCAGGATGCGGGCGGGCGCGCCGACGGGCTGGCGGGGCGGCTCGGGGACGGGATCGTCGCCTTCGAACACCGGCGGACGCCATTGCGGGAAGAAGGCGGCCTTGATCCAGCCGAAGTAGTAATAGATCGACAGCACGACGCCCACGATCGCCACGGCCAGCAGCGCGTAGAGCCCCGCCTCGAAGGCAGCGAGGAAGACCAGCAGTTTGCCCATGAAACCAGCCAGGGGCGGAATGCCCGCCAGCGAACCGAGGCCGACGCCCAGCACGGCCCCGAGGAAGGGATGCTCCTTGGCCAGATCGGCATAGTGGTCGAGATCCTGGTCGGCATCGTCGTCGCCCGAGACGTGGGTCATGACGCCAAAGACCGCGAGCGAGGCGAGGAGGTAGACAAAGAGGTAGAAACAGACCGCGCCGACGGCCAGCGGCACGTGCATGGCGGCGATCACGCCGATGAGCAGATAGCCGGCGTGGGAAACGCCCGAGAGACCGATGAGGCGCTTCACGTTGTGCTGGGTGAGCGCCGCGATGTTGCCGAACAGGATGGTGGCGATGGCGGCCACCGTGAGGACCGTGGTAACGAGCCCGCCGTAGGGACTGAACACGCTCACCAGCGTGAGCAGGATGGCGAAGCCCGCCGCCTTGGACGCGATGGCGAGGAAGGCGGTGACGGGAGTCGGCGCGCCCTGGTAGACATCGGGGATCCAGATCTGGAACGGAACCGCGCCGATCTTGAAGGCCACGCCGGCAAGCACGAGGACGATGCCGATGGAGGCGAGCGTGTTGTCAGGATTGGCCTGCAGGAAGATCCGCAAGTGGTCGAAGTGCATCGCCTGCTCGGTGTGCTGGGCGAAGCCGGGATTGCCGGCGACACCGTAGAGCAGCACGATGCCGAAAAGCAGAATGGCCGAGCTGAGGGCGCCCATGATGAGGTACTTGAGGCCGGCCTCGAGCGAGAGCGGGTTGGTGCGCGTGTAGCTCACCAGAATGTAGAAGCCCACGGTGATGGTCTCGAGGGCGACGAAGAGCATCACGAAGTGGTTGGCCTGGGCCAGCAGCATCATGGCCGCGGTGACGACCAGCGTGATGGCAAAAAACTCGACCTTGGGCATGACCTGCCGCTTGAGCGCGACGGTGCCAAGCACACTCACGCCCACGGCGGCGAGCAGGAAGAAGAGCCGCAGGAACTGGCCCGTGCCGGTGTGCAGCAGGAGTCCGTTGAAGGTCTCGCGCCCGAGGAAGACCGAGTGGTAGTTGAGCACCAGCCCGACCACGATCGCGAGCAGGCCGACGATGGAGAGCGACGGAATGATGTCGTGGTGCTTTTTGGGCAGCACGATCTCGAAGATGAGGAGCAGCAGCGCGAGGCAGCCGACCATCAGCTCGGGCGCGATCGCGAGCCATTGGTTGGAGGCGGCGGCTTGTTGAAGATCAGTGAGGTTCATCGCGGGGGCGAATCAGGCGGGAAGCGGGAGGAATCAGTTTTGGGCGACATCGACCGGCACGACTTCGGCCGCGGCGGCGTAGACCTCGTTGACCGACGCGTTGATCGAATCAGAGAACGCCTTGGGCCAGAAGCCGAGGACGAACAGGCCGGCAAGGAGGAGGAGCGCCGGGGTCTTTTCCGACCAGCGCAGATCGGTGGCCGGTTTCTCGGCGAGCACCTTGTCGAGAGCCTCCGTCTGCGGTCCGAAGAACACGCGGGCCGCGGCGCGCAGGCCGTAGATGGCGGAGATGACGACGCCGGCAATCGAGATGACCGTGAGGGTCGGGAAACTCTTCCAGGCGGCGACGAAGATGGTGAGTTCACCCCAGAAATTGGCGAAGCCGGGCAGGCCGATGCTGGCCAGGGTGGCGGCGACAAAGAAGGCCGAGAGCACCGGCGCGTGCTTCACCAGGCCGCCCATCTCATCGAGATCGAAGGTCTGGGTGCGGTGATGGATGCTGGTCGAGAGCAGGAAGAGCAGCGCCGCGGAGAACCCGTGCGCCACCATCATGAAGACCACGCCGCCGATGCCGATGGTCGAGAAGCAGGCCACGCCGAGGAAGGCGTAACCCATGTGCATGACCGAGCTGTAACCGACGAGCTGCTTGAGGTCCTTTTGGGCGATCGTGATGATGCCGACGATGAGCACGTTGCCGACAACGGCGAGGGTGGCGAGGATGGCCGCCCAATGGCTCGCGCCCTGCGGCAACAGCGGCAGGGCAACCTGGATGAGGCCGTAGAGACCGAACTTCTTGAGCACGCCGGCATGCAGCATGGCCACCGAGCTCGGCGCCGCACCGTAACCGAGAGGCGCCCAGGTGTGCAGCGGCCAGAGCGAAACGAGAATGCCGAAACCGAACATCAGCAGCCCGAAGATGTTCTGCTGGGCCACGGTGGAGAGCCCCTGCTCGGCGATCGCCGCGCGCAGCGCGATCATGTCAAAGGTCTGCGCGCCACTCTTGTAGTAAATGGCGATCAGCCCGATGAGCGACAACATGGCGCCGACGGTGAGGTAGATCGTGAGCTTCATGGCCGCGTAGTTGCGGTCGCGGCCGCCCCAGATGCCGACCATGATGAAGGTCGGGATGAGCGCGAGTTCGTGGAAAAAGTAGAAGAAGAACACATCCACGCTGGCGAACACGCCCATCAGTCCGCCCTGCATGATGAGCAGCAGCATGACGTAGGTGTTGAGGCGCTCGGCGGACGATTGCAGCGCGTAGAGCCCGGCGGCGAGGCCGACGATGCCGGCCATCACGAAGAGCGGCAGCGCGATGCCGTTGAGCCCGAGCTTGAGCTGGATGCCCAGGAGAGAGAGGCCGGTATCGTAGGTCGTGAGAAAGGCGTAGCCGCTTTCCAGTGGTGCGCTGCCGAAGCGATACCAGGCGCACAGGCCGGCGAGGGCCGGCAGGGCGAAGGCCACGTAGGCGAGCTTGCGGGCCAGCCCTTGCGGCAGACCCAGCGCCATCGCCAGCGCCAGAGCCAGCGGCGAAACGATCGCGAACAACAGGATGTCGAAACTTTGCATCAGAAAAGCCCTCCCGCGAAGCCCCACAGCATGACCGCTCCGAGCAGGAACCAGTAGATGTAGGCGTTGAGGTTGCCGGTGTGCAGCGCCCGGGCGCCGATGCCGAAGAGGCCGACCACCCCGGCGAGGCCGCGGATGATGAGGCCGGCGAGGAAGATCTGCTCGAGGAAGTTGAGCAGCATGGCAAAGCGGTCCTGCACCTTGGCGACGTAATAGTCGTAAGCCGTGTCGAAGGACTCCTTCAGCGCGGTGAGTCCGGTGAAGGCGCCCGGCGCCTTGGCGGCGAGGCCGTCGGTGGCGGACGGCTTGTACAGCGCGAAGGCCAGCCCGGCGCCCACGGCGATGATCGCGAGCGACATGATCGACATCATCAGCATGTTTTCAGCGTGCGGGATCTGCGACCAGACGCCGTCGAAGGCGTGGCCGTAGAGAAAGCTGTGGGTGTATCCGCCGATCAGTGACAGGATGGCCAGCACGACGAGCGGCAGGGTCATGGTGATGCCGCTTTCATGGGCGTTCTTGGCAAATTCACTGCGGGGTTGACCGAAGAAGGTAACGCGCCACAGGCGGAACATGTAGAAGGTGGTGAGCACCGCCGTGAAAACGAGCAGACCGAACACGGCCGGATTCTTGGCCTGGGCCAGATGCAGGATCGCGTCCTTGGAGAAGAAGCCCGCAGTGATGAACGGCAGTCCCGCGATGGCGAAGACGCCCGCCGTGAAGGTTACGAACGTCATCTTCATCTTTCCGGCCAGCCCGCCCATCTTAAAGATGTTCTGCTCGTGGTGGCAGCCGTGGATGACCGAGCCGGAGCCGAGGAACATGAGCGCCTTGAAGAAGGCGTGGGTGGTGAGGTGGAACATCGCGGCGCCCACGCCGGCGGCGAGCACGACCTCGTGGCCATCGTGTTCGGTGGTGAGCGACCCCAGGCCGAAGGCGGCGACCATGTAGCCGAGTTGGGAGAGCGTGGAGTAGGCCAGGATCTTCTTGATGTCGCTCTGCACGATGGCGCAGAGGGCGGCGTAAACGGCAGTGACGGTGCCCACCCACATGATGACGTTGAGCGCCTGGGCCACCATCAGCACCTCGATGCGGCACAACATGTAGATGCCGGCGGCGACCATGGTGGCGGCATGGATGAGGGCCGAGACCGGAGTCGGACCTTCCATGGCATCGGGCAGCCACACGTGCAGGGGCATCTGGGCGGATTTACCGACGGCGCCGCAGAAGAGCAGCAGGGGCACGGCCGTGATGAGCGCCGTGCCTCCCTGGACGACGTAGGGCAGCGCATTGAGATCGACCGTGCCGTAGTGCCAATAGCAGAGCAGGATGCCGATCAGGAATCCGAAATCGCCCACGCGGTTGACGATGAAGGCCTTCTTCGAGGCGTCGGCCGCCGACTGTTTGAGGCAGTAGTGGTTGATGAGCAGGTAGGAACTGAAGCCGACCAACTCCCAAAAGATGAACATCATGAACAGGTTGTCGGCGTAAACGATGCCGATCATCGAGAACATGAAGATGGAGAGGCCGCCGAAGAAGCGCGCCTTGGCCTCGTCGTCGTGCATGTAGCCGAGCGAGAAGAGGTGCACGCAGAAGCCGACGACACCGACGATGGAGAGCATGAGGGCGGCGAGGTCGTCGAACTTGATGCCCAGCTTAAGGATGAAGTCGCCGAAGCGGAACCACTCGGCGGAGGCGTCGAAGCGGTGGCCACCGTAGGCGAGCATGAGGGAGGTGACCATGGTCACGCCCGCGGCCGCCGTGGAGAGGTACGAGGCCAGGGCGCCCGCGCGCCGCAGGAACAGCGCGATGACGGTCGCCGAGACGAGCGGCGTCAGCAGGGAAAGAAGTGCGAGTTGGCTGGAATCCATCGGAAAAGGGGAAGCGGTCAGGCGGTCTTGAAGCCGATGCGACGGCGGTTTTCGGGCAGGACGGGTTCGGTGACGAAGCGCGTAGCGCGTAGATGGTCGCGCGCTCGTCGCGCGGCCCCGGAGAGAAGCGAAGGGGCGCGAGGTCTGGGTGCCCGCCGAAAGGTGGGCGAGGCCGAGCGCAACTGGCGAATGGCCTCGATGATGGCGGAAAGAGCGGATGTTTCACACTCCGTAGGGAGGCAGCTTACTCCTCGCCGTTGTAGGGCTGCCGCTTGCGGCATGCCGCACCTGCCTCTCAGTTCTCCGTCAGCCAGCGGCGTGCCGGCAAGCGGCAGCCCTACATTGTGAAACACGCGGGCATCGAGTTCGGCCAGCTCGGTGTAGATGGCCTTGTGGTTGGGATTACGATGCTTAGCCGAACCGGTCACAGTTTGTGACCGCACCTGATCGATGGATCGGACTTCCTCCTTCGTCAGTCGAAACACAAAGTCCTCGGGGAATCTCGCGGCGTTGCGCTTGACCTGCTCGTTGAGCCGTTTGGTCGGCACGCCGTAAAGCTCCGCCAAATCGCTGTCCAACAGCACGCGCTGCCCCCGGAGCACGACGATGCGGCTCTGGATGCCTTCGAGTGGGATAAGCGAAGCGGAGGACACGGACGAAAAAGGTCAGTTCTTTAACGCGGTGAGCTTCTCCACCTGCACGGTCTGGCGGCGGCGGAAGAGGGCGACGATGATGGCGAGGCCGACGGCCACTTCGGCGGCGGCGACGGTGAGGATGAAGAACACAAAGACATTGCCATCCATCGTGCCGTTGAAGCGCGAGAAGGCGACGAGCGCGATGGTCGACGCGACCAGCATGAGCTCGAGGCACATGTAGATCACCAGGGTGTTGCGGCGGATGAGCACACCGGCGAAGCCGATGGCGAACACGACGGCCGCGAGGATGAGGTATGAGTTGAGTCCGACAGTCATTTCACGTCCTCCAAGCCTTCGAATTTTTTGCTGAGCACGATCACGCCGAGCATGGCGATGAGGAGCAGGAAACCCACGACCTGCACCGGCAGGAGGTAGGTGGTGAACAGTTGGTCGGCGTAGTTCTTGAGCGTGGCGCCCACCGGCACGACCGAGGCTGCATCCGGCTGCTGCAGCGCGCCGGTCCCGCGGACGAAGGTCATCACGCAGACGACGAGCAGCGCCGAGCCGACGAGGGCCGCGACGGCGGTCGGCTTCGTAAACGGCAGCCGTTCCCCACCCTGCATGTCGAGCAGCATGATGATGAACAGGAACAGGGCCACGACCGCGCCCGCGTACACCAGGATCATGAGCACCGCCAAAAGGAAGGAGTCGAGCAGCACGAACAGCCCCGAGACGCCCACCAGGGTGATGAGGAAGGCCAGCGCGGAGTTCACCGCGTTGTGGTTGTAGACCACGGCAAAGGCACTGCCGATGATCAGGACGGCGAAGATATGGAACAGGATGTCGGCCATGGACGGAAAAAGCTGAAACGCGGAAATCTGAAGTGCTGAAACAGAGGGCGGGGCGGAGAATGGAAGGTTTGGGCGCGAAAGGCTTTTAGCTTTTTGGTTTCAGCTATTCAGCGTTTTAGTGGGCGGCGTTGCCGGCCTCCTCGGCGGCCTTCTTCTTGTCCCACTTGAAGTGCTGGTCGGGCAGCGTGCCGCCGAGTTCGTAGAGCCGCTTCTTGTCGTTGACCATCTCCTCGCGCGAGTAACCGGTCACTGAATACACGTTCTGCAGCCAGATCGCCTCCTCGGGACAGACTTCCTGGCAGAGGCCGCAGTAAATGCAGCGCAGCATGTCGATCTTGAACTCCTCGGGCGCCTTCTCGACGTGGGCGGTCGGGGCGTCTTCGGGGATCTCGCCCGGCCAGATGCGGATGGCCTTCGGCGGGCAGACGAACTCGCACAGCTGGCACGATACGCACTTCTCGCGGCCGTTGGGATCCATCACCAGCGTGGGCACGCCACGGTAGCCAACCGGGATGGGCGGACGCTGCTCCGGATACTCCATCGTCTCCTTGGGTCGGACGAGGTGCTTGAACGTGGTTTTCATCCCGCCGAGGATCTGCGGAATATAGGTGCGCTCGGCAAAGGTGAGCGGCTTGCGTTCGACGGTTTTGAAAGACATGGCGGTCGGATTTACGAATTACGATTTACGAATGACGAGGGACGGGAGGCCGTGGTTGGATTCGTGTTCATTCGTGTCCATTCGTGGTTGAAAAACTCCGGGTTTAGCTGCGTTCGATGATCGCGATGGCGATCGCGTAGAAGATGAGGTTGCCGATGGAGAGCGGCAGGAGTTTCTGCCAGCCCAGCTTCATGACCTGGTCGTAGCGGAAGCGCGGCAGCGTCCAGCGCACCCACATGAAGACGAAGATCGAGAAGATCAGCTTCGCGAGGAAGATGCCGATGGCGATGATGCCGCTGACGAGCGGATTGAGGAAGATCGGCGCGAAGCCGCCCAACCAGCCGAGCAGGTCGGCGAGCGAAAGCCAGGGCAGCGGATTCCAGCCGCCGCAGAACAGGATCATGAAGACGGCGGAGCCGACGAACATGTGGGCGTATTCGGCGACGAAGAAGAGACCCCATTTCAACTCGCCGTATTCGGTGTGGAAGCCGCCCACGAGGTCGGCCTCGGACTCCGGCATGTCGAAGGGCTGGCGGTTGGTCTCGGCGTAGAGCGCCACCAGAAAGATGAAGGCGCTGAGGGGCATGAGGAACACGTTCCACATGCCGCCGAGGAAGCCGGCCTGACTTTGCGACTCGACCACGGCGAAGAGGCTCAGGGTCCCCTGCCCGCCCGGCGCATTGATCCACAGGAAAACCGGCAGGACCGACAGCGTCATGGAAAGCTCGTAGGAAATGAGCTGGGCCGAGGCGCGCACGCCGCCGAGGAAGGGATACTTGGAGTTGGACGCCCAGCCCGCGAGAATGAGGGCGTAGACGCCGAGCGAGCCGATGGCGAAGACGGCGAGGATGCCGACATCAACGTGAGCCAGGATGATGGGTCGCATCGCTTCGGTCGCCGCATCCCAGTAGGCGCCAAAGGGCACGAAGACGACGGTGCACAGCGCGGGCACCACGGCCACGAGCGGCGCGAGGTAATAATAGAACTTGTTCACGTGGCCCGGCAGCACGTCCTCCTTGAGGAACATCTTGCCGCCGTCGGCCGTGAAGTGGAACACGCCCAGCCGCTGCAGGAACCGGATGCCGGGCACCCAGGCCAGCCACGGCACGATGGCGCGATTGGGGCCGGGGCGGCCCTGGATCCAGGCCGAGACCTTGCGCTCGGCCATCGAGCAGGCGCCGGCCAGCGGGAAGAGCACCGCGATCACCGCGAGACCTTGCAGGATCACGCGGACCACCAGGGGAAGATTGAAGTAGAAGTCGATCATGGCTCGGGCGGAGTGATCAGGCGGTGGCTGAAGCGGTCGCGGGCTTGAAATGCAGCGTCTCGCCTTCCGGGAAGACGAGGCCGGCCCAGGCGGAGCTGTCGAGCAACAGGCCCGTGGCGGGCAGGTTGGCGTAGGTGACGGTGGCGAGTTGCGGGACCTCGGCATTGAGGCGCGCCCAAATGGCCTTCAGATCGGCTCCGGTCGCTTCGCCGCCGACTGCGCCGATGAGCTCGTCGAGCACCACCAGGTCGTCGGTCGCACCGGCCGGACCGGGAATGGCCTTCGCAAACTTTTGCAGGCGGAACTGCTGGTTGATGAAGGTGCCGTTCTTCTCAAAAACGGTGAGCGTCGGGAGGACGACACGGGCGGCCTCGGTGGTGGCGGAGGCGTGGGTGCCTACGAAAACGATCGCGACCTTGGCGAGCTGGCCGGCGGAGAGGCCGGCGGCGGCAAGATCCTCGCCCACACTGATGACGGTTTTCACCCGACCGGCGTCGATTTCGGCGCCGAGGGCGCTGAGGTCGGTGGCGGGCAGTTTGTCGATGAGGCCGGCGACCAGGGCGCCGCGGGTGTTGGGATTGCGGTCGGCGGAAATGAGGATGCCGTCGCCTTCGCGGACGCGGCCGACCAGGAAGGTTTGTGCCTCGAGCGCGGCGGCGAGCTTGCGGGCAAGGAACTGCTCCTCGACGGAGCTGCGACCGGAGCCGACTACCGCGACATTGCCGGCCTTGGCGAGCTCGGCGGCGGCGGCGATGGCGCCGGCGCGGGTAGCGGGCGCGCCGTTCGCAGTCGCCTGTTGGAGCCGGTTGGACGCCGAAACCTGCTTGTAGAGCAGGCGGCCGCTGTCGGCCATCCAGGTATCGTTGACCTCGTCGTTGCGGCGCGGGGTGATGCGGTAGATCACGCCCTCGCGGGACCAGACGACCGTATTCGCGCCGACACTACTTTCGGTATCGATGCTGTTGGTCTGCTTGAGGAACCAGACGCGCATCTTGAAGCGGAAATCGGTCGAAGTGAGCGCGCCGACCGGGCAGATGTCGACGGTGTTGAGCGAGTAGTTGTTGGCCAGCTCCTTGCCCGGATAGCAGGTGAGCGTGGAGTAGGAACCGCGGTCGATGAAGCCGAGTACGTCGTCCTGCGCGACCTCCTGGCAGAAGCGAATGCAGCGCGAGCAAAGGATGCAGCGCTCGTCGTCGAGCACGACACGCGGGCCGAGCTGGGTGCGCTTGGGCTTCACGTTTTTCTGCTCGATGAAGCGCGAGTAGCCGCGGCCGTAGCCGGTGGCCTGCTCCTGGAGCTTGCACTCGCCGGCCTGGTCGCAGATCGGGCAGTCGAGCGGGTGATTGATGAGGAGGAACTCCATCACGCCCTCGCGGCACTCCTTGATGAGGGGCGACTGGGTCTTGATGTGCATGCCGGGCGCGACGTTGGTGGCGCAGCCGATCTGCGGGCGCGGAATCCAGCCGATCTTCTGCTTGCCGGTGTCGGGGTCCATGATCGGCTCGCGGGTGGCGCGATCGGTCATGGGCATGCCCATTTCGATGAGGCACATGCGGCAGTTGCCCGCGACGGACAGCTTCGGGTGGTAGCAGTAGTGCGGCACGTCGGTGCCGACCAGGCGCGCGGCCTCAATGACGTTCGTGCCCTTGGGCACGGACACCTCCTTGCCGTCGACTACGACGGTAACGAGTTCGGGTTGGGCAGGCTGGATCATTGCGGAAAGGCGGAGTGATTAACCACGAAACACACGAACTACACGAAAGGCTGGCACCCGGTGGACGCCCAGAACGGCGGAGGACATGCCACCGTCGAGCCGTGGTGTAGTTGAAAGGCGAAAATCCATTTTCGTGTGTTTCGTGTATTTCGTGGTTTCTACTAAAATCAGATGAGTTCGAGGGCTTCGGCGGGCTTCGACTTCTTGGCCTCGGGATAGGCTTTGAATTCGTCGCCGAACTTGAGGACGAAGCTTTGGGTGGGCCAGGAGCAGGCCTCGCCGAAGGCGCAGATGGTGCGGCCGGCGATCTGGTCGGCGACGCTCTTGATGAGTTCGCCGTCCTCGGGCCGGGCATCGCCGTGTACCATGCGGGAGGAGATCTTCTTCATCCACAGCGAGCCCTCGCGGCAGGGCGTGCACTGGCCACAGCTCTCGTGGGAGTAGAAGGCGTTGATGTTGGCCAGGGCCTCGACCATGTTGACCGAGTCGTCCATCACGATGACGCCGCCGGAGCCGCCCATGGTGCCGCAGGCGGCGAGGGTGTCGAAATCGAGCGGGATGTCCTCGACGCCGATCTCCTTCATAGAACCGTCCTTTTGCTTGAGTTTAAAGGTCTCGCCGAAGCGCAGGATCTTGGCCGAGGAGCCGCCGGGAATGACGGCCTTGAAGGTGCGGCCGTCGCGCGGGCCACCGCAGACCTCGTTGAGCAGCTGGCCCATGGTGATGGCGCCGCAGGGGAACTCGTAATAACCGGGCTTCTTGACGTGGCCGGAGACACAGAAGATGCGGGTGCCGGTGTTGTTGGGCGTGCCGATCTTGAGGTATTCGTCGGCGCCCATGTCCATGATGTGCTTCACGTGGCAGAGGGTCTCCACGTTGTTGACGATGGTCGGGCACTGGTAGAGGCCGAGCACGGCCGGGAAGTAGGGCGGCTTGATGCGCGGGTTGGCGCGCTTGCCTTCGAGCGACTCGATGAGGCCGGTTTCCTCGCCGCAGATGTAGGCGCCGGCGCCGCGGTGGACGAAGATCTCGCAGGAGTAGCCGGTGCCGAGGATGTTGTTGCCCACGAAACCGGCGTCGCGCGCCTCCTGGATCGCGCGCTCCAGGATGCGGGCGCCCTCCGGAAACTCGCCGCGGATGTAGATGTAGGCCTGCTTCACGTCGTTGGCGAAGCAGGAGATCATGGTGCCCTCGATGAGCTGGTGCGGGTCCTGGTGGATGATGTATCGATCCTTGAAGGTGCCCGGCTCGGACTCGTCGGCGTTGACGATGAGGTAGATGGGCTTGCCGCTCTTGCGGTCGACGAAGGACCACTTGAGGCCGCAGGAGAAGCCGGCGCCGCCCCGGCCACGCAGACCGGATTTTTTGACCTCCTCACGGATGTCCTCGGGCTTGAGCGTAACGCACTTCTTGAGGATCTCGTAGCCGCCATGCTGCTGGTAGCACGCGATGTCGTTCGAGTATCCGGCCTCGTCGATGTGTTTAAAAATGATGCGGGTTTCGGCGGGTGCGCTCATGGTGCTTATCCTCGTTGGGCGGCCTGGGCCTTGATCTGGTCGGCGATCTGCTTGGCCTTGGCCTCGTCGACGTTTTCGTGGAGGTCATCGTCGACCATGACGACGGGAGCGGTGCCGCAGCTGGCGAGGCACTCGACGAACTCGATGGTGACCTCGCCGTCGGGCGAGACCTCGCCGCGGTGGGTGTCGAATTCCTTCTCGAACGTGGCGCAGGTCTTGTAGCCGCCCATGAGCGCGCAGGACAGCGTGCGGCAGACCTTGATGTGGCGCCGGCCGATGGGCTTGCGGCGGAACATCGGGTAGAAGGTGACGACCTCGTAGACGTTGATGGGCTGCAGCTCGAGCTTGGCGGCGATCCACTCGATGGCCTCGTCGGAGATATGGCCGACGTCCTCCTGGATGAGGTGCAGCAGCGGCAGGGTGCCGGAACGCTTCTCCGGGTAGTGCGTAATGACCTCGTCGATACGGGCCAGGGTTTCAGGCTTCAAATTCATCGAATCAGGAAACTTGGAGAGCCCACGAAAGACACGAAAAGACACGAAAACGGACGGGAGGGCGGTGGAACAGTTTTCGTGTCATTTCGTGTTTTTCGTGGGCAATAAATTCGGTTCAGTCTAGCGGTCGCATTCGCCCATGACGAAGTCGAGGGAGCCGAGGATGGAGACGACGTCGGAGACGAGTTCGCCCTGGCAGAGCTTGGGCAGGATGGAGAGGTTGCAGAAGGAGGGGCCGCGGATCTTGAGGCGCCACGGCACGCCGCCGCCCTTGCTGACGATGAAGAAGCCCAGGGTGCCCTTCGGGTTCTCGGCCTCGAAGTAGACCTCGCCGGCCGGCATCTGCGGGCCCTCGGTCACGATCATGAAGTTGTTGATGAGCTCCTCCATCGAGGACATGACCTTGGCCTTGGGCGGAGCGAAGATGCGCACAGCCTCCTTGGCGTAGTGGTCGCCGGTGGGGAAGGCGGCAATGGCCTGGCGGATGATGCGCACCGATTGTTTCATCTCCTCGCCGCGGCAGAGGTAGCGGTCGTAACAGTCGCCCTTGGAGCCAACCGGCACATCGAACTCGTATTGGTCGTAGCCCCAGTAGGGCCGATCCTTGCGCAGGTCGCTCTTCACGCCGGAGCCGCGGAGGTTTGGGCCGGAGAGGCCGTAGGCGATGGCGTCGTCGTGGCTGATGATGCCCACGTCGACGGTGCGATCCATGAAGATCTTGTTACGGGTCAGCAGCTTCAGGATCTCGTCGAGGATGGGCAGGAACTGGTCGCAGAAGGCCAGCACTTTGTCGGTCCACCCGGCCGGCACGTCGCGCGAGACGCCGCCGATGCGGCTGTAGCTGGTGGTGAAGCGGGCGCCGGTGAGTTCCTCGAAGAGGGTGTAGAGTTTCTCGCGCTCGGTGAACGAGTAGAGGAACACGGTCCAGGCACCCACATCGATGCCGTAGGCGCCGAGACCCATGAGGTGGGAGGAGATGCGCGCCATCTCGGAGGTGATGACGCGGATGGCTCGCACGCGATCCGGCACCTCGAGGCCGGCGAGCTGCTCGACGGCGTAGGCGTAGGCGTGGTTGTTGGCCAGCGGGGCGAGGTAGTCCAACCGGTCCGTGTAGGGCACAAACTGGTTGTAGGTCATGTTCTCCGCGATCTTCTCGTCGCCGCGGTGCAGGTAGCCGACGATCGGATCGCAATGCGTGACATTCTCGCCGTCGAGTTCGAGTTGGAGACGCAGCACCCCGTGGGTGGAGGGATGCGACGGCCCCATGGCGAGGGACATCTTTTCGGTCTCGAACTCCTGGCTGGCGGCGGCCGCGGCGGTCTTGGCGCCGGCGTCGGGAACGGTGAATTGGGTGGCCATCAGTGAAATCGGGTCAGCGGTTTATTCCGGCTTGGGCTTCTTCTCGTTCCAGCTCTCGTCCTTGGCCCGAGGCTCGGCGTCGGTGAGGTTCATCTCACCCTTGTTGGAGGCGACGAAGGGGCCGCCCATCATCGGGGCGGCGATCGCCTTGGCATTGGTCTCGGCGGCGACCTCGGCATCGGGCAAGTCGCTCTCGATGCCGGCGAGCGGAAACTCCTTGCGCAGCGGGTGGTGCGGGTAGCCGTCCCACATCAGAATGCGACGCAGGTCGGGATGCCCCTCGAAGGTGATGCCGAGCAGGTCCCAGCATTCGCGTTCGTGCCAATTGGCGGCGGGCCAAAGATCGGCCACTGAGGGAGCGGAGGGATTTTCATCGTCCGTGTTGTCGGCGGCGATGCGAACGTAACCGTGCCCGGTGGTTGAATACAGGTGCCAAACCGTCGTGAAGCGGGGCGAGGCGCCCTCGGCCCAGTCGATTCCAGTCACGTCGACCAGAAAGTCGTAGCCCTGCGCGTCGCGCAGCCATTGCAGCAGGGCCTTGGCTTCGGCCATCGGAATGTTGACGGCCGGATGGTCGGAGGAAGGACGAAGCGTCGCGGCGGAGAACTGAGCTTGGATGGCGGCGGTGACGTCGGCGGCGGCGGGCGCGGTCATGGTAAGGCAGGTGGGTGGCGGTTGATGACGGCGGCTCGGCTCAGGCGAGGAGTTTCTTGAACGACGGGGTCTTGCGGACCTTGCCCTGGAGCTTGATCAGCGCGTCGAGCAGGGCCTCGGGGCGCGGCGGGCATCCACTCACATAAACATCGACCGGTACGATCCGATCGACGCCCTGCAAGGTGGCGTAGCTGCGATACATGCCACCGGTGGACGCGCAGGCGCCCATGGCGATCACCCACTTCGGGTCGGCCATCTGGTCGTAGATGCGGCGCAGGTGCGGAGCCATTTTGTAGGTCACGGTGCCCGCCACGATCATGCAGTCGGCCTGCCGCGGAGAGAACCGCATCACCTCGGCGCCGAAGCGGGCGATGTCGAAGCGGGACGAGGCGACGCCCATCAGCTCGATCGCACAGCAGGCCAGGCCCATCGGCATCGGCCACATCGAGTTGGTGCGGATCCAGTTAACGACCGCATCGAGGCGTGAGACGACAATGTCTCCCTCGATCTTGCTGTCATAAGCGACGTCTGTGTTGGGCGATACCATGGCTCGGAAAGGCTGCTGGTGAGCAAAAAATGGGCCTCAGCATCAGTATCCCCCCGAAGCCGCGCAAGACGCTTTTGGAGAAAGTCCCATGAGACAGTTAGTCACGCCCCGATTGGTCATAACTTCCGGTCCTAAGCCTCAGAGGCGCCGCTAATCATTCTCCCCTTTGCGTTGCCGCCAAGCGCCGGACCCTTAAGGGTTTTTGACTTGTGTGCCCTTGTGGGACTTCATCCGCCCACCCCTCCCCCATGGCGACCCGTTCCAGCGCATTGACTCTTCTCTTGGCGACCGCCGGCCTGCCGGCGCTTCTCCTCTGCTCCGGCTGCAGCAAACCGCCGCCCAAGCGGAGCCAGACGCCCCCCTCCGCGTCCGCCGGCGCAACGGCACCCCGCGATGCCACCGGCACCCTCACCGCCCGCGAGCTGGCTCCGCCCGGCGAGCTCCCGCCCTGGATCGCGCATGTGAACACGATCGACCTCGATCGTGACGGGCTCGACGACATCGTTTACTGCGAGGCGCAGAACAACCAAATCCTTTGGGTCCGCCAAACCGCACCCGGCGTCTTTGCGCCCGAGGCCGTGCTCGCGACCGACATGAGCGGTCCGGTCCACGTCGAGCCCGCCGACATGGACGGTGACGGCGACACCGATCTGCTGGTTTCGAGCATGGCCGTCGTCTTCCCCAACAACGATCGCATCGGCACCGCCTTCATCCTGGAGAACGACGGTCGGCAGCGCTTCACCCCGCACATCATTCTCGCCAACACCGACCGCATCGTCGATATGCGCGCGGCCGACCTCAACGGCGACGGCCAGCTCGATCTCGCGCTCGCCCAGTTCGGCTACGACCAGGGCGTGGTGAGCTGGCTCGAGCGCAAGGGCGCCGCCTTCACGCCGGAGAACTTCGAGCACCACGTCATCCTGCCCCTCTCCGGCGCCATCAACGTCCTCATCGACGACTTCAACGGCGACCGCACCCCCGACCTCGCCGCGCTCATGTCCCAACAGTGGGAGGAGGTCTACATCTTCCCCAACGACGGTCGCGGCAACTTCAAGGTGCAGCGCATCTGGGGCTCCACCAACGAGGACTACGGCAGCAGCGGGCTGAGTTCCGCCGACCTCAACGGCGATGGCCGCCCCGACCTGCTCTACTCCAACGGCGACGGCTTCGGCCCCGCCGCCACCCCCGGCCCGCGCCCGTGGCACGGCATCCAGTGGTTCGAAAACACCGGCGGCGGCAACTTCCGCTACCACCGCGTCGCCCATCTCCCCGGCGCCTACGCCCCGGTCGGCGTCGACCTCGACCAGGACGGCGCCATGGACATCGTGGCCACGGCGGCCTACTCCGACTGGAACAACCAGAACCGCAACGTGATCTCCCTGCTCTGGCTGCGCAACGACGGCCGGCAGCACTTCACGCCGCACATCCTCAGCCGCAAGCCCAAGGACCTCATCACCCTGACCGCCGGTCGCTTCACCGCTGATGGCCGCCCTGCGCTCGTGACCGGCGGCTTCTACATCTACCCGCCCTTCGACAACATGGGACGCATCATGCTCTGGACCCATGCCGAGCCCGCCGCCGCCCGGCCATGAAGAAGACCTATTCGCTTCTCGGCCTGCTCGCCCTCCTCGGCGCGGGCGCCGTCGCCGGATACTGGTTCGTCCGCGCCGGTCAGCAACAGACCGCCGTCGCATCTCACGTCCCCGCCATCCCCGATACCTCTGCCCTGCCCGCTGCCTTCGATGACGCCCTCGCGGTCACCGACGCCCGGGCCCGCTCGCGCACCGACGCCCTCGCCGGTCTCGAAGAACTGAGCGCCCTCTACCACGCCAACGGTTTCTTCGATCAGGCGATCATCTGCTACACTGGACTCGCCGCCCTCGAACCCGCCGAAGCCCGCTGGCCGCACCTGCACGCGACCATCCTGGCCGGCTTCGGCTTGTCCGATGAAGCCCTGGCCCTCTGGGACCGGGTCACCGAACTCGCGCCCGACTATCTGCCCGCCCGCCTGCGCATCGGCGACATCGCTCTCAAGTCCAACGCCATCACCCGCGCCACCGCGGCCTACGAAGCCGCCCGCCGCATCGACGAGGGCAACCCCTATGCCCTGCTCGGCCTCGCCCGGATCGATCTCGAAGCCGGCGCCGAGGCCGCCGCCCTGCGCAAGCTCGAGACCGTTGTCCGCCGCTCCAATTTCACGCTCGGCTACGACCTCATCGTCACGCTCTACGAAAATGCTGGCGAGGCATCGAAGGCCGAATTCATCCGCGGCCAGGCCGAAGCCTCCGGCGCCTATCGCGACCCGCCCGATCCGTGGCTCGATAGTCTGATCGAGCATTGCTATGACCCCTTCCGGCTTGCGCTCGAAGCCGGCACCAAGGCCCGGACCGGCGAACCCGAGCGCGCCATCAGCCTGCTGCAACGCGCCGTGGAATTGGATCCGTCCGACGTCTCCGCCCACTTCCAGCTCGGCAACCTCTACAAAGCGCAACTCCAGCTCGATGCCGCCATCGCCGAGTTCCGCCGCTGCACGATCCTCGATCCCGGATTCGCCGACGGCTGGGCGCAGCTGAGCGCCGCCCTCGCCCAGTCCGGCAATGTCACCGAAGGGGACCGCATCCTCAACGCCGGCCTCGAAGCCGTACCCGACTCACCCGGCCTGCACCTCATGCGGGCCCGGCGCCATCGCGCCGGCAACAACAGCGGCGCCGCCATCAGCGATTATCGCGCCTCCATTCGCCTGCGGCCCAACGAACCCGACGCCTACATCGAACTCGCCTTCATCCTGCTCACCCAGGGACGCAGCGACGAAGCCGTCCGTCTGCTCGAAACGGCGCTGGTCTACGAACCGGCCCATCCGACCGTGCTCACCACCCTCGCCTTTCACGCCATCGAAACCGGCGACCGCCAGCAGGCCGACGCCTGGTTGGACAAGGTCCGCGCCCAGCCGCGCGTCGACCGCAACCAGACCAACCAGCTCACCGAAGCCTACCGCAAAAAGTTCGGCGAACTGCCACGGATCTGAGGCCTTCAGCGCAGGTCCTCGAGCCACACAATGCGGGTGCGCACCGGGTTCGCCTACAACGATACCCGGCTCAAAGTGGTAGTCGCCCAACTTGCCTTCCACGGAGGCCCGAAACTGTACGCAACACGAAATTACCGTGGCGCTACCGGGTGAACAACAGCGACGGAGCGTTGTTGCGCGTTACCAGGATCTCGCTCCGACCGTCGCCGTTCAGGTCCAGGACCGTGACCGATTTGGCGGCCCCCGGGACCACGAAACCACTCGCCGCCGGCTCCATCGCGGTGAAACCGCCCTGGCCATCGCCGAGCAGGATCTGGCCGAGCCCACCCGCCAGGGGTCCGACCAGGTCGATCGGACTGTGGTCGTTCTGGCCGCCGATCACGTCGGCGTGTCCGTCGTCGTTCACGTCGTCGACCGCCAGCGCCATCATCGGCGAAATTTGCGCGAGGCGCGGCCAGGGGGTGAAACGCCACGTTCCGTCAGGCCGACTCGAGAACACTCCGCTGCGAAACTCCGTCGCCTCCCAGCGCTGCGCCGCCGCGAGATCCTCGGCATCGAAGAGTTCCTCGATCGACTTGTCCGCGTAATCGAGCGTGAAGCGGAACCTGCGCTGCAGGCTGCGCACTTCCGCCGAGAGGTCCTTGCGCTCTCGCCGCGGGTAAAGCACCCCCTCCTCGTAATAGGCCTCGACGAGCGTGGACGCTCCCCGTCGCCGACCGTTGAAGTTGCCGAGGATGACCACCGCGGGTCCCGCGCGATAAGGTGTATTCAGTCCTGCATTACCGGCTGCCACGTCGGGGCGTCCGTCGCCGTTGAAATCGGCCACCGCCAGCGAACGCCACCAACCCGCACCGGCGGCGGCAAAACCGGCCGCCTCCGTGCGGTTCTCGAATCCACCCCTTCCGTCGCCGCGCCACCACTGCACCGGGCCCCAGTCGGTCGCGAGCACGAGGTCGGTCCAGCCGTCCCCATCGAGATCGACCGCCGCCGCCGCCGTGATCATACCCGGTTCCCGCAGCGCCTCCGGGGTGATGTCGGAGAAGGCGCCCCCGTCATTGCGCAACAGTGCGGACCGGGGCGACTCCGGGTAGTCACCCGGCTGGATCCGGCCGCCGACAAAAACATCGGTATCCCCGTCACGGTCGAAATCGGCCGCGACCACCGCTCCCGCGCTGATCGGCAGCTCCGGCAGGGTCCCCGCCGGCGCCGCGGTGAAGCCGCCGCGGTTGAGGAAGAGGACGGGCTGATAGGCGCTGCCGCGCAGCCGCACGTTGGCACCGGTCCGGCTGACCAGCAGGTCGTCGCGGCCATCACCATCGGCATCGAAGAGGAGCAAGGGTCCCATCGGCAGAGAGTTCCCTTCCGCCAGGCCCAACGCCTCCGTCACCTCGAAGCGGCCGGTGGAGGTGCCGGTCAGGATGCGCGGCGGTTCCGCGCTGGTTCCGCTCACCACCAGGTCGAGCCGGTCGTCGCCGTTGAGATGGCCCGTGGCGACCCGCGGCCCGGGACGGTTGAAGCGAAAGGGCAGCAAGGGCTGGCCGTTGGGCTCGTCCACGAGTCGCTCGCCGCCGGGCAGGGCCAGACCGCGTTCACGACCCACTTCACGGAACAGCGGTGAAACCGGCGCGGCCCGCTCCGACTCCTCGGCCATTACCTCGGTGATGGTGTAGTGCCGGTCGACCGCCAGGTCCTCGAAATGCTGCACCGCGCCGCTGGGCCAGCGCAGGGTGAGCGACTGAATCCGCTCCGCTTCGCCCAAGCCGAAGTGCAGCAGCGGTTCGCTGGAGGAGAGATAGCCGCGGTTGGGCACGAGTTGTCGCTTCTGCTCGCCGGCGGTCGTGCGCAGCGACACGACGGTGCCCACGCCGAAGCGGTTGGACCGGCTCCCGCGCAGGCTCAGCGTGACGCGCCGGCCGCCCGCGCTGTCGTTGCGCAACACCGTGGGTGGTCCTTCGTAGTTCCCGTGGACGAGATCGAGGTCGCCGTCGCCGTCGAGATCGCCCGTGGCCGCACCGAAACTCACGCCAACCTGATCGAGTCCCCATTCCTTGGATACGTCGGCGAAGCGCAGACCGCCGTCGTTGCGAAAGGCGAGGTTCTGCTCCGCCAGCACCGGGCTGTCGCGCATGATGCGGATCGGCTCCGCCGGATTCTCCGAGATCATGATGCGCTCCAGCATGTCGGCGCTGTGGTATTCGCGGTTCATGCCGTTGGTCACGTGCAGGTCGACCCGGCCATCGTTGTCGAAGTCCTCGAAACGCAGCGACCAGGTCCAGTCGGTCGCCTGCAGGCCGCTGAGCACGGCCGCCTCCCGGAAACGGCCGGCCCCGGTGTTGAGATGCAGGGCGTTCCGCATGAGCTGAGGCGGCACCGGCGACGCGGGATCGATCTTCTGTCCGCGCACCCGCGAGCCGGCCATGCTGCGTTGATCCTTCTGGTGCGAGGTGGCCGCCATGTCGGCCACCAGCAGGTCGAAGGTGCCGTTGCCGTCCACGTCGGCGAAGTCGCTGCCCATTGAGTAGAAGGACAACACGGAGGCGGCGTTGATCGCGTTGGTGAAGGTGCCGTCACCGTTGTTGTGGTAGTAGCTGTCGGGCGTGGCGAAATCGTTGGCCACCCACAGGTCGGGCCAGCCGTCGTCATCGAAGTCACACCAGGTCGCCGAGTGCCCGGCCGTCGCGCCCCCAATGCCGGCCGCCACCGTGACGTCCGTGAAGGTGCCGTCACCGTCGTTGCGGAAGAGGTAGTCGCGGCGGCCATCGGGATTGTTGACGTAGTCCATCATGTTGGTCTGTACGTACACATCGATCCAGCCGTCGCGGTCGTAGTCGCAGAAGGCGCCGATGCCCGAGCCGTCCACCACGGCAAGACCGCGTTTGCCCGCCTCCTCCGTGAAGGTGCCGTCCCCCCGGTTGAGGTAGAGCAGGTTGGGGGCGCTGAAACGGCAGACGTAAAGATCGAGATCACCGTCGTTGTCGATGTCGGCGAACGACGCGCCCTGCTCCCAATCCTTTCCCCCGGGCTCCCCCTCGTTGAAGGGCAGCCCCGCCCGGCGGGTGATGTCCTCGAAGCGCCAGTCGCCGAGGTTGCGGAACAGTCGGGAGGTTTCCGTCTTGCTGACCACGAACACATCGGGTCGACCGTCCCCGTCGACGTCGCCGATCGCGATCCCCGTGCCCATGGTGCCGAAGGTCAGTTCACGATAATACTCACCCCACATGCGCGGGTCATCGTAGCGATTGGTCGTGACGATGCCGGTGCGCTTGCCGTCCAGGGCGGAAAAGAGCGTCGCGCCATCGGGCTGCGAGCGTGGAGCAAAAGGGCGCGACTCGATCTGCCCTGCCGCCATTGCAGCCAGCGCCACCCACAGGAAAGCCGCACCACGGGACTGGCGGGACGGAAAACTCATCGGGCGAGCGTGAGTACGTGTCCGGCGGAGGGCAACGGGTGTTTCGTCACCGCCGCATCGCCCCACCGCACTTCGACGACCGCGTCGGTGGCGTCGAATCCAGCGAAGAAGGCAGCCGGGGTCGACTGGCTGAAGTAACCGGCCCCCAGGTGCAGCTCTTCAATCCGCCGCCGACCGCTTCGCTCGACGAGCGCAACGCGAGCCCCGGCGGCCGCCGCCCCGCTGAGCCGCACCTGCACGCGCGTCAGATCCGGCTGGCTGCGATCGGCGCGAGTGAGCCAGGCGCGAGTGGGACCGTTGTTACGCGAAGCGAGCAGGTCCGGCAGGGAATCGCCGTTCAGATCCAGCCGCACCAGCGCCTTGGCGTCACCTTCGATCAGGAATCCGCTCGCCCAGGGGGAGAGGGCCTCGAAGCTGCCGTCCCCCCGCCCCCGGAGGAACTGCCCCACCCCACCGTCGAATCGTCCATAGCAGGAAATCGGGGCAAAGGAGTTCTGCACCGCCACAACATCGCAGTAACCGTCCCCGTCGAAGTCACCGGTGACCATCCCTTGCAGCGGCGCGATCTGCGCCATCGACGGCAGCGGTGCGAAAACATGGCCGCCGCCGGTCCGGCTCAGAAACACGCCCGAGCACAGCTGGGAAACGGCATAACGCTCGGCGGCGGCGAGTTTCTCCTCGCCCACGATCTCGTAAAGGTCGGCCGCCGCAAAATCATCATTGCGCCGAAACTGCCGCGCGATCGCCGGAATCACCCCGGAAAGCACCTTGCTCGTGCGACGCGGCAACAGCCGGCCGTTCTCGTAGTAGGCCTCGATGATCCGCTTCGCCCCGCGCCCGCGCCCGCGGAAGTCGCCGCGGTACAGCACCGCCGGTTCGGCCGCCGATGCCCGATAGGGTGTATTCAGTCCGGCATTACCGGCGACGTAATCCATGCGACCGTCGCCGTTGAAGTCACCGGCCGCCAGCGAGGTCCACCACCCTGCTCCGGCGGCGGCGAAGCCCCACGCCTCGGTCTGCTCCACCAGGGCCCGCCCTTCCGCATTGCGCCAGGCGCGCACCGGGCCCCACTCCGTGGCCACCAGCAGATCGGGCCAGCCATCATCATCCACGTCGCTCCACAGGGCGGAGGTCACCAGACCGGCGCGGGCGAGGTCCGGCGCCTCGGTCGCGGTCGCATCGGTGAACCGTCCGCCTTCGTTGTGCAGCAACACGCTGCGCGGGGACGACGGATATTCGCCGGGCTCGATGCGTCCGCCCAGGAACACGTCCAGCCGACCGTCCCGGTCGAAGTCGACCGCCGCCACCGCGCCGATGCTGACCGGCAGTTCCGGCAACACGCCCGCCGCGGCCGGGCTGAAACCGCCGCCGCCGCCGTTCCACAGCAGCACCGGTTGAAAGGCCCGGTCCCCCGCCGGCAGACCATCGGTCGTACGGGTCAGCAGCAAATCCGTGTCGCCATCCCCGTCGGCATCGAACAACAGCAACGGACCGTCATTGAGCGTCGGATGGGCCGTGAGCGCGGCCAGCGATGCCGAGGCAAAGGCGCCGTCGCCGGTCGCACCCAGCATGCGTGCCGGCGTTCTCGTGGTTCCGCCCAGCACCACGTCGTCCCGCCCGTCTCCGTTGAGGTCGCCCACCGCCAGCGCCGGGCCCAATCGACCGAAGCGCAGCGGCAGCAGCGGCTGCCCGGGGTTTTCGCGCAGGGCGTCCTCCCGGCAGTCGAGGATGAGCCCGGACGGCACACTGGCCGCGGAGGCATCGAACAAGGCCGGGGCGGAGCCGCGGTCGGACGGAAGGTCCCCTCCGGACGATGCCGTCACCGTCTCCTGGATCGTGTACCGATGATCCGCGGGCAGGTTGTCGAAATGCTGCACCACGCCGCTGGGCCATTCCACGGTGAGGCGGTCGATTCGCTCAGCGGTGCCCAGACCGAAGTGGGCCACCGGCTCGCTGGCGGAAAAATAACCGCGCACCGCCGTGAGCAGGCGCACCTGGCGGCCGGCGGCAGTCTCGATCGTCACCTTGGCGCCGAGGCCGAAACGGTTGGACGTGGTTCCCCGGAGGGCCACGACCGCGCGGTGGCCGGTCGTACAATCGTTGCGCAGGATCGTGACCGATTGCTCGAAGTTGCCAATGACCAGATCGAGGTCGCCATCCCCGTCGAGGTCGCCGAACGCCGCCCCGAAACTCACGCCCTGCTGGTTCAGACCCCACTCGGCGCTCACGTCGGCAAAGCTCGGCGCCGCGGGATCGCCGCGGTTGCGGAAGGCGAAGTTGGCCTCGTCGAGCCGCCGGCTGTCCCGCATGATGCGCACGCTGGCCGCCGGACTGCCGGCGCGGATGACCTGGTCGCGCAGATCGGCGTTCTGGAACTCCCGCGCCATGCCGTTGGTGACGTGCAGGTCGAGCCACCCGTCATTGTCGAGGTCCTCGAAGCGCACCGACCAGGTCCAATCGGTTGCGGCGATGCCGGCCAGTACGGCCGCCTCCTGAAAACGCGCCAGGCCCGTGTTGAGAAAGAGGGTGTTGCGCAGGCGCTGCGGCGACTGCACGTCGCTGTCGGCATCGACCCGGGACATCTCGCGCGAGGTGGCGGCGCCGCGTTGGTCCGTCTCGTGGGACGTCGCCGCCATGTCGGCCACGAACAGATCGATGAGCCCGTCGTTGTTCACGTCGCCCAGGTCGGAGCCCATCGCGGAATAGGGCATCGTGGGCAGCACCCGGTGAATGACGTCGGTGAAGGTGCCGTCTCCATTGTTTCGATACAGACGGTCCGGCGTGGCGAAATCGTTGGCCACGTAGAGGTCGGGCCAGCCGTCCTGGTTGAAATCCCACCAGGTCGAGGAATGCGCCAGGTTCTTGCCGCTGATGCCGGCGGCTTCCGTCACATCGACAAAGGTGCCGTCGCCGCGATTGCGAAACAGGTAATCGCGCTGCCCGTCGCCACTGGTGAGCGCGTTGAGCATGTTGGTCTGCACGTAGACATCGAGCCAGCCGTCGCGATCGTAGTCGCAGAAGGCGCCAATGCCCGAAGCGTCGACCACCGCCAGCCCCCGGGCGGCGGCTTCCTCCGAGAACGTGCCGTCGCCGCGGTTGATGAACAGCCAGTTGGGTACGCCCCAGCGGCAGACGTACAGATCGAGCCAGCCGTCGTTGTTCACGTCGGCAAAGGTTGCCCCTTGCTTCCAGGCTTCGACGCCCGCATAGGCGCCGGAGCTCGCCTCGCGTCCGAACAGGCCGCCCAAGACGGAGTCGCCCGTCCCCTGCTCGTCGGCCGGCAACAGTCCCGCCGCGTCCGTCACATCGACGAATTTCCAGTTGCCGAGATTGCGAAACAGACGGCACTCCTCGGTCTTGCTCATGACAAACAGGTCCGGCCGCCCGTCGTTGTCATAGTCGCCGATGGCCACGCCGGTCCCCATGCCACCGAGCGCAAACTCGGCGTTGCGGTCGCCCCACATGCGCGGGTCGGCGTAGTTGTTTTCCGCGATGATACCGGTCGCCTCTCCACTCAGCTCGGTGAACAGCGTGGCGCCGGCCGGGCTGCTGCGCGGACCAAAAACCTCCGAGGTGATTTCATCGGCATGCACGCTTACGATGATCACCATCGGGATAATCCAGCCGCCGCAGCCGACGTGAGCATTCATGGCGAGGCGCGCCTCCCGAACGCCAGCAATGGCTCCCGGTTGCGGGAGACCAGCAACACGGGTTCGCCCGCCTCGTCGCGAGGCAGCCAGGCTACGGCTCGCGCCGCGCCCGGCACCACCAGGCCGCTGGCGGCCGGTGGCATGGGCACCAAACCGGTCGCCGCGTCACTCCCGCCCCGCAAAAGCTGACCCAGTCCGCCATCGAAGCGCCCCACTGAACCGATGGGCGAAAAGTCGTTTTGAATCGCGAAAAGATCGGGGTGGCCGTCGGCGTCGAAATCCCCGGTCGCAAATCCCACGATCGGCGCGATCTGCACGATGCGCGGCCACGCCGCGAAGCGCCAGCCGCCCCCGGGCTGGCTGAGGAAAACGCCGCTGCGCAATTCGGTGACCGCGTAGCGATCCGCTCCGGCCAGCGCCTCCTCGCCGACGATCTCCGGCAGCGTCGCCGCCGCGAAGTCATCGTCACGACGAAAGCGACGCTCCAGCATCCGCAGCTCGCCCGCCAACACCAGCCGCGGCCGGCGCGGCACGAGCCGCCCGCGCTCGTCGTGAAAAGCCTCGATCAAGGTACGATCCGACGATCGGCCGCGCCGGCTGAAATCGCCGTGATACAGCAGCACCGGACGTTCGGGAGACGCGTCGTAGGGCGTGTTGAGTCCGGCATTACCCGCTGCAATATCGGGGACGCCGTCGCCGTTGAAATCGCCCGCCGCGACCGCACTCCACCAGCCGGACCCCGCCGCCGCAAAGCCCGCCGATTCCGATTCGTCGGTGAAACGCTGCCCTTTCTCGTTGCGCAGGTAGCCGATCGAACCCCACTCGCGAGCCAGGAGCAGATCGGACCAGCCGTCGCCGTCCAGATCGGCCACCGTCGCCGCCGTCACCAGGCCGGCGCGCTCCAGGGCCGGCGCGACGTCCGCCGTGACGTCGGTGAAGCGGCCGCCATCGTTTCGCCAGAGCACACTCGACGGCGATTCCGGATACGCCCCCAGCTGAAGGCGGGCTCCAATGAACAGATCGGGTCGTCCGTCGCGGTTGTAGTCCAGCACCGATACCGCTCCGACGCTCAGCGGCCTCTCCGGCAGGGCACCGGGTGCCGCGGCCGTAAATCCGCCCCGGCCGTCGTTGAGCCACAGTTCGGGCAACCAGCCTTCCGCGGGACGGCTGCGCTCGCCACCGGCGCGGGTCAGCAACACATCCAAATCGCCATCCCCATCCGCATCGAAAAGTGCCAGCGGGCCATTCCAACCCGCCCCCGCGCGCAACGCCTGCGGCGCGGCGAAAGGCCGGTTGGCACCGCCGGAGCGCAACCAGCGCGGCGGCTCGGTAGTGGTGCCGCCGAGCAACACGTCGGCATACCCATCCCCGTCCAGGTCGCCCACCCCCAGATCAGGACCGCTCCGGTCGAAACGCCGGGGCAGGAGGGGCTGGGGGTCGGGCGGCGGGCCCGGCCGCTCATCGCTCGTGACGGCCAACCCCAGCTCCGTCGCCTGCTCCGCGTACAGGCCGGCGGGATACGACCGGCGCGGCGGCGGCGGGGTGACTGCGGACGACGGTTCGGTGATCACGAACCGCCGGTCGGCCGGAAGATCCTCAAAGGTCTGCACGTGACCGCTGGGCCACTCGATGCTGAGCCGCTCGATCCGGTCATGCGAGCCGAGGCCGAAGTGCGCCACCGGCTCGCTGGTCGACAGGTAGCCGCGTGCCGAAACCAGGGGCCGCACCTGTTCGCCGCCCGCCGTGCGCAGCCGCACGATGGCACCCAGGCCGAGGCGGTTGGAGCGGCTGCCGCGCAAGGCAATCACCACGCGGTGGCCGTCGGTTGCATCGTTGCGCAGCACGCTGACGCCTCCTTCGTAGTTGGCGTGCACCAGGTCGAGGTCGCCATCTCCGTCGAAATCGCCGCAGGCGGCGCCGAAGGATACGCCCACTTCATCGAGCCCCCAGGCGGCGCCGATTTCCTCGAAGCGCAGATCGCCGAGGTTGCG
Source organism: uncultured Opitutus sp. (assembly GCA_965652375.1). Classification (GTDB taxonomy): domain Bacteria; phylum Verrucomicrobiota; class Verrucomicrobiia; order Opitutales; family Opitutaceae; genus Actomonas. Next base: position 168,248 of record CBFGUO010000004.1, on the reverse strand, counting down.
GAAGGCGAGGTTGGCCTCGTCCAGGCGCGGCGAGTCGCGCTCCAGCCGGTTGCGCGCGGCAACGCTTTCGCTGGCGGAGAGACGGCGCACCATGTCGGCGTTGTGCAGTTCGCGCACCATGCCGTTGGTCACGTGCACATCGAGCCGTCCGTCGCAGTCGAGATCCTCCAGGCGCACCGACCAGGTCCAGTCGGTGGCAGCGAGACCGGCGAGCTGGGCGGCCTCCCGCAGGCGACCAGTGCCGGTGGCAAGGTAGAGGGCGTTGCGCATGATCTGCGGTGCCACACCTGCCTCCTCCGGCGCGGTGTCGAGCAGGGACCGGATCTTGGCCATGCCGCGTTGATCCTTTTCCGCGGTGGTCGCCGCCATGTCGGCCACGAGCAGGTCGATCCGTCCGTCGCCATCGAGATCGCCGAGATCGGCCCCCATCGAGGAATGCGGCGTATGTGGCACCGTGCGGTCCAGCACGTCGGCGAAGGTTCCGTCACCAAGATTTCGATACAAGTGATCCGGCGGCGCGAAGTCGTTGGCGATATAGAGGTCTGGCCAGCCGTCGGCATCGTAGTCCCACCAGATCGCGGCGTGTCCCTGGCTGGCCCCGGCGATGATGCCGGCGGTGGCGGTGACATCGGTAAACGTGCCGTCACCGTTGTTGCGGAAAAGGCGGTCGGGCTGGCCGGCCGGCGCCGCGGCGGCGTCGAGCAGGTTGGTCTGCAGGTAAAGGTCGAGCCAGCCGTCGCGATCGTAGTCGCAGAAGGCACCCATGCTGCTGGCATCGCTCACCGCCAGCCCGCGGGCGGCGGCTTCTTCCGTGAAGGTGCCGTCGCCTTGGTTGATGAACAGCCAGTTGGTCGCGCCAAAACGGCAGACGTGGAGGTCGAGCCAACCGTCGTTGTTCACGTCGGCGAAGGCGGCGCCCTGCTTCCAGCGTTCGGGCAGGTCGGCGGCCGCCTCCTCCTCGTCGTCGGCGCCACGGAACCAAGCCAGCCCGCGATCGAGTGCGCCTTCCGCGCGCACCAGTCCGGCCGCGGCGGTCACATCGGAAAATCGCCAGTCACCGAGGTTGCGATACAGGCGCAGCGGTTCGGTCTTGTTCACCACCAACAAATCCGGACGACCGTCATTGTCATAATCTCCCACCGCGATCCCGGTGCCGATGGCGCCGAACTTGAACTCCGCATTACGCGCGCCCCACATCGACGGATCGTCGTAGGAATTCGCGGCCGTGATGCCGGTCTCCGTCGCCGGCAGGCGCGTGAAGAGCGTCGCGCCCGCGGGGGTACCGCGGACCGCCAAGGCCGTGGATTCGGGCGCCTGCGCCACCGCATCCGCCGCAGTCAGTGCGATCGAAAGGACCAGGGCCCTTCGCGTGCGGGCAGCCCAAAGCAGGCGGGGACGGGCCCTCCAGATCGTGCGACTTGGGGTATCAACAGTCGGCATGAAACCGTGCTAGGGAGAGTCGCAGACGATGTTGAGTCAAGGGAAGGCTAAAGCGGGACAATAGGGAGGTCCTAAAAACGCTGGAGGGACTGCGCTTGCGTCACCTTCCCGCCGCACCTTGAGTGGGCGTTTCGTTCCCCTGCCCCTTTACCTTTCGCTATGTCCCAGCCTCTCCGGCAACGCACTTTTCTCTGGCTCGCCCTGTGCGGGGCCGCCGTGGCACTGCTCTGGTGGATCGATCTGGCCGCCGTGCAACGCCTGAAATCGGTGGCCGATCGCTACACTGAACGCCCGGCCCCGGCGGCCGATTCACCGACCGGTTACACCGGCGGAAAACGCTTCCTCATCCCCTTGGACCACAACACCGAAAGCCTGCAGTGGATCGTGCAGGCCCAGCAGTTGGCGGAAGCCGATTCACTGCGGCTGCGGGAGGTCGGCTACGACAATGCTCCCCGCACGCGACCGGTGTATTCGCCATCTCCGTACCGTTGGTGGCTGCTCGGGCTCGGCCAGCTCCGGGCCGACGCCGAGCGACCGCTCGGCCTCGCCATCGAACAGGGCATGCTCTGGGCCGATCCGGTGCTGCACGGCTTGCTCATGATCCTGGTGGTCGGGGTCCTCGGCTGGCGCTTCGGCCTCTTCACCGCCGCGGTGGCCGCGTTGTTGTTCGGCCTGAGTTTTTCGACCCTGAGCGCCTTTTACCCGGGTTCGCCCAATGACCGGGGACTGGCAACGCTGGGCGTGATCGTCAGCCTCCTGGCCTTGCTGGTGGGGGCGAGCGGCTGGCGTCCGCGCCTGATGTTTGTACTTTCCGGCGTGATCGGGGCCTTCGGCCTGTGGGTGGACCCGAACCGCATGACCCCGGTCCTGGGCGGCATCGGCCTGGGCGGCCTGTTCGCCGCCTGGTGGCTGGCCCGAGCCGGTCGGAAAGCCGCCACCGGATCCGCTCCCACGGTCACGCTCGCCCGTCTGCCGTGGCGCGGGTGGGCGCTGGCCGGAGCGCTGGCCACGCTGGCGGCCTGGGCGGCCGAGAACGTGCCGGACCGTTGGGATCCGCGCACGCTGCTGCTGCGGGAGATACACCCCTTGTACGCCCTTGCCTGGCTCGGCCTCGGCCTGGTGCTCGCGCGAGCATCGGCCGCGCTGACGCAGGGGCGTGCGGCCCTGCGCTGGGTCGGGGTACTGGAACTTCTGTCGGGGTTGTTGGCGGTGGCCGCGCTGCCGGTCGCGATGGGATGGACCGGTCAGTCCGGCTTCCTCGCCGGTGACGCCATGAGCGCACAGCTTTCGCCGATTCCGGGCTCGGAACGCGGCGTCGACTTTCCCGACTGGCTGGCGCGCGAAGGCGTACGCCTGTCTTTCTGGGCCCTGGCGCTGCCCATTGTGGGAAGCGTGATCATCGCACTTTGGGGCGCCCTGCGTCGGAAACTGGACCCGGAACAGAGTCGGTTGACGCTCCTGCTGACAGGACCGGTCCTCGTGGGCCTCGTGGTCTCCTGGCAACAGGTCTCCTGGTGGATGACGACCGGCAGCCTGGCCGCACTGCTGCTCTGCGTGCTCGCATCGCAACAGACCGAGGGCCGGTCGCAGGTCCGGCTCGCGTTGGCCGTCGGCGCGGCCCTGCTGCCGAGCCTGATCCGGGTATTGCCCCAGGTCATGCCCACGGCCCGGGAGCGGCTCACGTTCATGGAGCAACGGACTCTCGCGGAACGCGATCTGGCCTATTGGCTGGCCAAGCGGACGGACGACTATCGCTCGGTCGTGCTGGCGCCGCCCGAAATGGTTCCGGCACTCCACTACTACGGCGGGGTGCGCGGACTCGGCTCTCCCTATCAGGGGAACGATGAAGGATTCGGCGCCGCGGTCCGTATCTCCGCCGCGACCTCGCCCGATGAAGCCGAAGCCCTCGCGACCCAGCGCGAACTTTCCCACATTGTCCTGCCCAATTGGGATGCCTTCCTCGACGAATACGCCCGGCTCGGCGCCGCCCAACCCCAGAACACCCTCGTCGCCCTGCTGCACAATTGGCTGCCGCCGCGGTGGTTGCGCGCAGTGCATCACGAGCTACCGAAAATCGATGGCTTCGAGGATAACGGCGCGGTCATCTTCGAGGTCGTCGATGTGCAGGACAATGCCACCGCGCTCAGCCGGCTCGGCGAGTATTTCGTCGAAACGGGCCGCATGCGCTTTGCCCTGGGGATCAGCAAAACCCTGGAGGACTCGTTCCCCTCCGACCTGGGCGGTCTCGTGGCCCGGGCGCAGATCGCGGTGGCATTGAGCGATCGCGTCGCGTTCGAAAAGGTAATGAAGCAGATCATTCCGTACCTGGAAGACGCCCGGGACGGCGATCTGATGTGGGATCGACGGGTCAATCTCGCCACCCTGCTCATGCTGGCGCAGGAACGGGACTATGCGATCGAGCAGGTGCAGTTCTGCATGGACGAGGTCGACGAATACCTACTGCGCACGGTGACGCCGCCGACCCTGTATCGCTTCATGCTGTTGTGCGAAACACTCGATGAACCGTTTCCGGAGGATTACCTCCGGGAAGCCGCGCTACAACAGCTGACGGCAGAGCAACGGCAGGCGCTCGCGGCCCCGGCCCAGCCCCACTCGTGAAGTCCGCCCGCCGCTCCCCCTGGTTGCGCTACGGCCTGAGCCTCACCCTGGGCGCAGCCGTCGGCGGAGTGCTGGGACTCCTGCTGCGGTCCGGTGCGGGCGGGACAGGCGAAACGTCGTCGTCCCCGCCGCCCCCGCGCTCGACGGACGCCGATCCGCTGCGCTTCCTGCCTCAGGCCATTGGAGCCCCCGTCGACGAGTTCGGCCGGCCTTTCGTGACCCATGTGACGATCGCCGATCTCGATCAGGATCGGCGCCCGGACGTGTTGTATTGCGAAAGCTCCACCAACACCGTGCGCTGGCTTCGGCAGACGGAAACCGGGGGCTTCTTCGAAGAGATTATTGGAGAGATTTCCGGCCCCGCCCACGTGGCGGTCGCCGACGTTCAGGGGACGGGCAGGCTCGACGTGCTGGTGGCGAGCATGGGGCAGGTGCTTCCCACCAACGACCGGATCGGCGCGGTGTTTGTGCTGGAAAACCTCGACAACCGCCGCTTTCAGCCGCGCCTCCTGTTGGAAAACGTTGCCCGCGTCACGGACGTGCGCGCCGCCAATCTGGCGGGCCACCGTGATGGCCGCCTCGATCTGGTGGTTGGGCAGTTCGGCTACGATCAGGGCGAGACCCAGTGGCTGGAAAACGACGGCAACTGGCGATTCACGCCGCACCGGGTCAACGCCCAGTCCGGCTGCGTGCACACACCGGTGGCCGACTTCGACGGCGACGGGCGAGCCGACTTTGCCGCGCTGATCACGCAGGAATGGGAGGAAGTGCATCTCTTCCTCAACCAGGGTGGCGGCCGCTTCGATGAGACAATCCTGTGGGGGTCGACCAACGAGGATTTCGGCGGCAGCGGCATGCGCGTGCACGATCTCAACCGCGACGGCCGCCCGGACCTGCTGTTCAGCAACGGGGACGGCTTCGACTATGCCGTGCGCGGCCCGCGCCCCTGGCACGGCCTGCAGTGGCTGCGCAACGACGGCGGAGGCGCCTTCACGTATTCGCGCATTGGTTACATGGGTGGCGCCTACGCGCCCTCCCCGGCCGACCTCGACGGTGATGGCGATACCGATCTGGTGGCCGTGAGCGGCTTCGGGGACTGGTCCAATCCGGAGACCCCGTCGTTGATGGCCTTTCTCAACGACGGCGCGGAGACCTTCACGCCGGTTGTGCTGGCCCGCACGCCCATCCAGCTCATCACGGTCGACACCGGCGACCTCGATGGTGACGGCGTGCCGGAGATCGTGACCGGCGGATTCCATGCCTTTCCGCCCTACGAAAACATGAGCAACATCACCCTGTGGCGACGCCAGCAGTAAGTTCCGGTTCACTGGGTCCATTTCGCGGCCGCCGGGCGGGCGGCGTGCTGGGTCATGTGCTCGCGGCGCTGGCCGGCGCCGCGGCCGTCCTCGCGCTGATGTTGCCCGGGCAGGCGGAGCGACTGGAGCGCGGACTGCCTCCCCCCGTCGATCCGGCCGGAGCGAATTCCCCGCTCCGCCGCCTGATCACCGAAGCCGAGCAGGCGGCACAGGCGGCTCCGACCGTGGAGCGGGTGGCGACCCTGGGACGCCTGTATCATGCCAATGGGTTGAACGAAGCCGCCGCGGTCTGCTGGCGGCTGCTGGCGGCGGAGGACGCCGCCGAAGGACGCTGGCCGCACTACCTCGCGCAACTCGCCCGCATCCGCAGCGACCAGGCCGTGCTGGCGCAGGAACTTGCACTCGCGGTCGCCCGGGATCCGACCTACGCCCCGGCCTGGCTGCAGCACGGAGATCTGGCGTTCAAACAGGGGCGCCACGAACGGGCCCGCCGCGCCTATGAACAACGTCTGCAGTTGTTGCCCGGCGATCCCTATGCCCGGTTGGGACTGGCTCGACTCGCCTTGACCGACCTGGACCGCACGGCGGCAAAACAACAGCTCCTGGGCATCGTTGCCGACCACCCGAAATTCTCGGCCGCACACAACCTGTTGGCGCAATTGGCGGAGGAGGACGGCCAGGCGGACCTGGCCCGACGCCACCGCTGGCTCGGCCATCAGGCCGGACGATTCGCTCCCGCGGACGATCCCTGGATGAACGAAGTCGAGGCCAGCTGTTACGATCCGGGCCGGCTGCGGATCCTCGGCGTGCGCGACTATCAAAACGGACGAAACGACCGGGCCCGACTGTATCTGGAACGTGCGGTGGAGGTGGATCCCGACGATCCCGGTGGTTACGAACCGCTGGGCTTCCATTACCTGCAAATGAAGGAATATGCGCTGGCGGAACAGACCCTCCGCCAGGCGAAGTCCCGGTTCGAACAGGCGAACCTGACGGTGCCCCTCAGCGTGTTCATCCACCTGGGCGAAGTCCTGATGGCGACCGACCGGCCGACCGAGGCCGTCGAATTGCTCCAAGCGGGGCTCGCACTACATCCGCAGGCCTTCGAGCTGCACAACTCGCTGGGGATCGCCCTGCGGCAGGCCGACCGCGTCGCCGACTCCATCGCGTCGTTCCGCGCCGCGCTGACCATCAATCCGTTCGATGCGGATACGAACTTCAATCTCGCCCTGCTGTTGTTCAACCGGGGGGCGCGCGAGGAAGCGCTGCTGCACCACCGCCAAGCTTTGAAACTGAAGCCAACCTTTGCCCCATCGCTCACGTTCCTGGCGCAGCACGCCATCGCAGCCGGGCAACTCGAGGAAGCGCAGCCCTATGTCGAACGCCTGCACGACGCTTATGCCATGGTGCCCGAAGCCCGTCGCATCGTCGCCACCTGGCACTGGCAACGGGGCCTGGCCCTGCGGCAAAAGGGCGACCCGGCGGGCGCGCTGCTCGCATTCGAGACGGCCTTCGAGCTGGACCCGGAGGTGCCGGGACTCGGCCGGGAACTCGGCAATGCCTATCTGGATCGCGGCGAGTTTGCGAAAGCGGCCGCGCCACTGGAGGAGTTCCATCGCCAATCCCCGCAGGACCCCCAGGCCGCCATGCTGCTCGCCCAGGTCTACGCGCGCGAACGCCGCTTCCGCGATGCGAGAGCGCTGCTTGAGGAAGCGGCCGAACTGGCCACCGCGCAGGGCAATCCGCAACTCGCCGACTTTTGCCGGGAGATTCTCGGGCAACTGCCCGGCCGTTGATCGACGGGAGCCCGAAGGTTCGAGTCCGTCCGAGGCCGCGGTGGGCACGCTGCTCCGCTCGCGGGTCTCGGCGAGCGAGACCCCTACAAGGTGCAGGGGCGTCGCTCGCCGACGCCCGCACCTGCCTCTCAGCCCTCCGTCAGCCGTGCCATCGGCAGGCAAGCCTGCGGCACGCCGACAAGCGGCGGCCCTACAGGGTGAAATATGCGACCTAGTGGTGATGATGCGTTCCACCCGACCCGGAGGTCGGCAAGGTGAACGAGCCCAGCTTGAGCAATTCGGCCTGCGTAACACCTTCCCGGATACGATAGAAGCCGTCGGCAACCACTCCGCTTACCTGCTGGGTCTCGCCGGTCGCGGGCCAGAATACATCCACCGTGCGGATCTCCGTCGCTTCTCCCAAGCCGATCTCCTGCCGTAACGGCGAGCCCCCGAAGCTGCCGCCGCTGCCAACCATCCGATGAATCGTACGCTCAGTACCCGCGGTATCGACGACCACGAGCTTGATCCGGGCGCCGAGCGCGGAGCGGTTGGACTTCTCCCCCTCCAGTTTGAGCGTGACCCAGTGATTCGCGTTGCCCGGATTGGCGAACAGCTGGTTGGGATAGTGGTCACCCGCGAGCACGCCACCGACCACCGAGTAAACGTCCTGATCGCCATCGTTGTCGATGTCACCAAAGGCGACGCCGTGCCCCTTCTGCAACTGACCGAATCCACCGGCGGTGGTCACGTCCTGGAAGCGCCCGCGGCCGTCGTTGCGGAACATGCGCGACGGCGTGAGGGTTTCGTACTCGGGATCGCCAGTGCCGGCGTAGAAGTCGAGCCAGCCGTCGTTGTCGAGGTCGCCGAAGTTGCAGCCCATGGTGAGCAGCACCGTGTCCACGCCGGCCGGGGCAGTGACGTCCTCGAAAGTCTCGTCTCCACGATTTCGATACAGACGGGGCAACTCCGCCTGGTGCGGCAGCCCGAGATAATCGGCCGCCACGTCCCCCACGCTGTCGATGTTGTAGCCGGAGACGAAGAGGTCGAGCCACCCGTCGTTGTCGTAATCGAACCACCAGCCGGGGAAGCTGAGGGTGGGCCCCACGACGCCAGCGCGGCTGGCGGTGTTGCGGAAACGCCAGCGGGCGGTCGGCCCCTCCTCGCCGCGGGCCGGTCCTTCGTTGTGCAGCAGGATGTTGCGGCCGCCCATAAGCGAGAGGTAAAGATCGGGCCGGCCGTCATTGTCGTAATCGCCGGCCACGACGGCCTTGACGTATTGCTCGATGTTGAGGCGAAACTCGCGCGCGACCTCGGTGAAGGTGCCGTCGCCATTGTTTCGATACAGCTCACAGGGCTGGGGTTGGCCGGTCGCCCAGGTCTCGTTGCCGATGAACAGATCGAGCCAGCCATCGCCGTTGTAGTCGAACCAGGCGGCGGTCTGGGTGGGATGAAAGCTGAGCAGGCCCGCGGCTTCGGTGACGTCGGTGAAGGTGAAGTCGCCGTTGTTGCGCAGGAGGGAATTGGGATGCAGGCCCTCGCCCCGCAGCCAGCCGGTGCGCAGGACCAGCACATCGACAAAGCCGTCGTTGTCGTAGTCCGCGTGAACCATGTTCAGCCCTCCCGTCACGCCGTCCAGCCCGGCGGGCGTCGTGCGGTCCGAGAAGGTGCCATCGCCCTGATTGCGAAAGACGCGCAGCTGGCTCTGCGGACCGGAACCGGAGACCATGAGATCGAGAAAGCCGTCGTGGTCGAAATCGTCCATGACCACGCCGCCCGCCAGGTCGTCCACCGCCAGGCCGAGCGCACCGGCCACATCGGGAAAGCGGGGCAGCGGGTAGTCGGAGGCAAAGGTTGCGGGATCAATGCGCCAGGCTTCCGGCACCGCCTGCGGATACTCGCCGAGCGTCATGAAGGCGATGTTGAGCAGCCATCGGGCTTCGAGGTCGTTGCCGTTCTGTTCGAGCACTTCGGTGAGGAGACGGATCGCGTTGCGCGAGCCCTCCGGCTGCACGTGCACGCCACCGCCCGCGATGGGGAAGAGGCAGGAATCCGCATTGTGGTTGTGGAGGCAGTTCTGCTGCTCCCCGAGCCGAAGATGGCAGATGGCCTCGAACATGCGCAGGTCGCGGCGCAACGCCGGCGGCGGCTCCTGACCGGAGGCGGGAAGCTGCGCTTTCAGGGTCGCGAACTCCATCAGCGCCTCTTCGGTTCGGCCCGCGAACAGCAGGTAGCGCTCCGGGCTCTCAAGCAGTTGAAGGCGGGCCAACAGGTCGCCGGAAACGGCGGCGGCCTTGGCCCGGGCCTGCCCGATTGCACGTTCGCTGAGGTAGAAGTTATCGATCGGATCGGACCCACGCCACAGCCGGTCGACTTGCGCATTCATCGAGCGGGTCGACGCTGGCTGGCGCTCACCGCTCAGGTCGCCAAGTGGCGACGCTGTGACCACCACGGCAAACAGTATGCCCAGAAGGGGCTGCGCCAGGAAGCGCGGTCGGACAGGGGGTAGATACAGTCGCATTGGCTGGCGGTACGCTTGAAGAGCGAAGGCCTCGAAGCTTCGCGCAACGGGTCGTAATTTCAATCCCAGACCCTTGCGCATTGTCCGTCTTCGTTGTCTCCCAAAAAAAACGCCCCCCGGATAATCCGGGGGGCGTTGAAGTTTTTAAGCGGATGTCAGCTTAGAACCTGAACGTATTGGTGAGCGACCAGGTCTGGTGCGGTCCGATACGGTAGGTTGCGGGTGTTCCGTCCGGCTGCACCGTGATCGGGATCAGGTTGTTGCCGTCTCCCACGTTTCTCACGTTGAGCTGGACGCGCCAGTCGATCTTGTCGCTGAGGCGTCGACTGTAACCGATCCACAAGTCGATGTTCGTCTCGGCCGGGCCCCGGTAGGGGTTGGCGAGGTCGAAGTTGACGCGACCCGGATCGTTCGGGTTCGGGATCGGCGCGAAGCCGATCACGACGTCGTCCTGCCAGCGAATAGCGGCACCGACGTTGACACCCTTGAGGATGCCCTCGTCGAAGTCGTAGTTGCTGATGGCATTGACGCGCCACTCACGGAGCTCCGGCACCGTGGTGCCTTCCTGCAGCTTGCGGGCGGCCCACTCGGAGCCGACGTTGTTGTTCCACTGGAACAGCGCGCGCTCGTTGCCGGAACCACCCCACCAGATGCGGAGGTCACCGCCACCGAGACCACCATCGGCATTGAGGAAGGTCTCATAGGCCGTGATGAACTCGGTGAGGTTTTCACCACCGATGTTCTTGCGGGTGGCCTCGGTCTTGGAGGCGTTGAGGGTCAGGCGCCAGTTGCGGGTCGGCTGGGCATTGAACTCGATTTCGTAACCCTTGGAGATGGCGTCCTCAGGAATGGTGAAACCGGCCGGAACCGACTCGGACAGCTGCGTGGTGCCGCTGGCCCAGGTCAGGGGATTGAAGCCCCAGGCTTCGTAGAAGCGCGGGTCAACGCTGGCCTGCCATTCACGCCACAGTTGGATGTGACGCGCCTCGCGGGCCGCAGCCTCCGCCATGGTCTCCCCAGCCTGGCCACCGCCGTAGTTGTACAGCGTGTTTTCGGGATCGGGATTCGCCAGGGCGTCCTGCGGACGGAAGCCGTCGGGGCCAAGGTTGTACTCGTAACGGTTGACCCAGTTGCCCGACCACGTCTGCGACGCGCCGATGAACCAGGGGTTCGCCAGACTGGAGCTGGAGTTGCGCAGCACCTCGGTCTCATACTTGTTCACCTTGAGCGAGTAGCGGCCATCCTTCGACTCGAGCAGGATGCCCACGTCGGTGGTGGTACCGGCGGGAGCCGCGATCGGCTCGCCGTACACGTCCACGCGCTCGGCAGCGGGCTGGAAGTTCTCGGACTCGTTGTAGAACAGGGTCGTGAGGAAGGGCAGACGCTCGGTCAGGTTCTTCAGACCGGGGATCTCGTCCAAGTGAGCCACGATGGAGTAGCTGGTGGACTCGACGACGAGTTCGTTGTCGAAGTCCTCGGCCAACTTGTAGGTGCTCGGCGAGAGGTCGAGGCGTTCGTCGCCAGCGACATCATTGGTATCCGTCGAGTAGGCCCAGGAACGAGCGGTGTCCTCGCGCCAGCCCCAGGTGCCGACGATGGCATTGTCCAACAGGTGGGCCTGCCAGACGAAGGCCTCGGAGTCCACTTCGGCCCGGGTGAGGCGGGCACTGGTGGTGTGAGCGTCACGCAGGGCGCCGTTGTTGTCCTCGGAGTCGTAGATGGTGACCGGGTGGTAACGCCAGCCGACGTAGTTCTCACGATTTTCGGACTGGGTGCTGTTATAGTTGTTGGTCTGCCAGGGGAGCTGGTAGCGGTTGATCCAGGGATCGCCGGGGTTGATGCCGGTCCGGTTCCACGTCGTGTCGAACAGCATGACCTGATAGTTGTAGGGCATGTCGAAGTTCGCCGTGATACGGGGCAGGTTGGCGCCCGAGGCGGAGCTCGCACTCAGGAGGGAGGGCCCGAGATAGATCATCGACTGGGGGGTGCGCTCGGCGGAGTCGAAGTCCCCGTTGGTCGTCAGGAAGCTGGCGTAGTCGGCATCGACCACGTAACGCTTCCAGCTCCGGCGGTCTTCATCATTGGACTCTTCGGCGAGCAGGCCCGTGAGGGTGTGCTTGCCGAGCAGGCGGCGGAGGAAGTTGGCATCCCCGTCACGCGCGAAGTCGTGCGTGAAGAAGGCCGTGGCCCGGAAGCCTTCACGCTCGCTGTCGTAGCGGTTGTTGGCGCCACCGGTGCCGACCACGAACGCGCGGCCGAGGTTGGGGTTCGGCGTACCGTCGGCGTTCGGCAGATTCAGGCTGTAGGTACCGCGCGGAACCACCAGCTCATCATCCGGAATGGCCGGATTGTAGGTGATCTGCTGGGCGTTCGGAATACCGTCGGTGGTGCCGTCGGCGTAGACGCTGTTGAAGTCGATGTAGAGACCCTGGGCGCTGCCGGTGAGGAAGGCGTTGCGACCGTTGGAGTAGTCCTCCTGGTTGAACACCACCTCGACACCGAACTTGTCGTTCAGGAAGGTCTGGGCGATCGAGGCGTTGAAGGCGTTGAAGTCCTGCCACTCGTTCTTGGTCGGGCCGTCCAGCAATTGATTGTAGAAATCAAAGATGGTCGGGTCGGTGATGTTGTTGTCCTTGTAGACACCGAACTGCGAGTAGGGCAGACGCGACTTGACCGCGAACTGGGAGTAGGACTCGACGCCGCCCATGCGGTGGAAGCCCATGGCCACGGTGTTATCGACGGTGTTGGTCGGGGAAAGACCGCCGCTGCCGGAACCGGCATCGAGTTCGGCCTGCCAGGCGTCGATCGGGTCGACCTGATCACCATTGAAGTGGTAATGGGACGCACCGAAGCCGAAGCTGCCCATCCAGGGCATGAACCAGCGGTTGGGTTTGCCGGCATCCGCGCCGCCGTTGATGGCGGGACGGGTGAAGCCGTGGTTGGGACGACCGGTGTTGTCTTCCTGGATCTGGAAGGGGTTCCACGTACCCTTGTTCAGGTAGCTGAAGGTGCGCGGGGAGCCTTCGGTCACGTTGAGAACCGTGCCATCCTCATAGGTGATGTTGGTGGTACGATCCCAGGTGCCCTGATAGGTGCCGGTGTAAAACCACGGAGTGATGTAGTCCAAGGGCGGCAGCGAGCGGGGCTGGTTGGAGGTGATCGAACCATCCTCGAAGTTGGCCTTGATGATGGTGCGAGCGGAACCGCGCTTGAGGAACTCAGGCTCGAAACGAATGGCAGCGAAGATACGCTCGGAATCCTGGAAGGCCGGATCCTGCTGGTACTTCGTGTCGTCCTTGACGGCCGTAACGCGGACGGCGAGTTGATCCTCGATCAGCACGCGGTTGAAGTCGACCTCGGCGCGGGCGGAGCCGTAGCTGCCGACGCGGAAGGAGACTTCGTTGGAGTTCTTGAAGGAGGCCTGCTTCAGACCGGCATTGATGATACCGGCCGGGGAGCCCTGACCGAACAGAATGGAGTTCGGGCCGCGCTGGAGGTCGACGCGGTCGACCGAGTAACCGTCCCACGGGATGCTCGTGAGGAAGAAGTTACGGGTCGAGTCGGCGGCGGCCAGACCGCGCACGCGGGTGTTCTGGTTGGGGTTGGTGAAGTTGCCTTCTTCGTTGAGGCGGGTACCGTCGCCGACACCGGCGAAGTTACCTTGGACGTTACCGACTTCCGTGCCCGTGGTGTACTGGAGCAGGGAGGCATTATCGGTGGCGGCAATGTCGTCGAGGAACTGGCTGGTGATGACGGTAACGGCGTTACCGATATCGCGCAGTTCAGTGTTGAGACGATTACCGGCGAGGGTAGTGGCGGCAGTGTAGCCTTGGTTGTCTTCTTCGGCCGAGACTTCGAACGGGGAGAGGACGATAACATCCTCGTCGTCGACTTCAGACGAAGCAGCCGTGGACTGCGCCCACGCGGTTCCTGTCGCCATGAGCGCAGAAACCGCGGCTAGTGTGAACCTAGTCAGGGTTTTGTCTTTGTTGGTATGCATGGTATTGGTTGGTCTCTCTAAGCCCGGCAGCCGCAAAACCGCTCGGGTTAGTGAATCGAACAATCGCCCGACAGCTCACCGGTGGGTGAACGACGGACGAAAGGGGTTGCTTGGGGAAACGCCCGAGGGACTCGAAGCGTGGCAATGGGTTGGGTAAGACACGATTGTGCCGCTACGCAAAAGGTTGGGAACAGACAGGGGTAATAGGTGGTATTAGGGGTAGGAGTAGACTGGATAAGCGAGCCGGAGCTTTGCGAGACAGAACTGAAAGGCCGTTACATTTATAGTCAAACTATTGACTCCGGTTGCCCGGCCTCTGCGTAACCCGGGGTCGAGGAGGAACGAAAAGGAGCCATCCGCAGACCGTCATAACAGCCCGTTCTGGCTACGAGCGTGAGCGAGTGGATGCTCGTACCGGCCCCCCACTCGCTCACGCTCGTAGCCACCGGCGGCCGATGATAGCGATGGCCCATCTCGCTCGAAAAATGATCAGCATTGCGCCGCGCTCCGGGACTTTTCCAATGTGCCTTCCATGCCCCTTCCCCGTCCCTGCCGGCACGTGAATCGTTGGCTTGGCCCCGCCACGATCCTCGTCGCGTGCCTCATGGCCTATTGGCCTGCGCTGGAGGGGGATGTGCTCTGGGACGACCCCGGCCACCTGACGGACCCGGAACTGCAGTCCCTCGACGGTCTGCAACGAATCTGGACCGATGCCCGGGCCACCCAGCAATACTACCCGGTGCTGCATTCGGCGTTCTGGCTGGAGCACAAGATGTGGGGGGACGCGACCTGGGGATATCACCTAGCCAACATCCTGCAACATGCCCTCGCCTGCTGCCTGCTGGCCTTCGTGGTGCTACGACTTCAGCACCACCCGACCGTCTCGCCGGCCGGTGCCTCCTCCCCCCCCGAGCCCGCTCCCTCGACGCCCCTCACCGGGACGCTGTGCGCCTGGGGTGGCGCGCTGCTCATGGCCCTTCACCCGGTGGCGGTGGAATCGGTCGCGTGGATCTCCGAGCAGAAGAACACGTTATCGACGCTCTTCTATTTTTCGGCCGCGCTGGCTTATCTGGGATTCACCGAAAGGCGCACCGCTCGACGATATGCCGGTGCAACCCTGTGCTTTCTGCTCGCGGTGGGAAGCAAAACGGTCACGTGCACGCTCCCGGCCGCACTGCTTGTAGTCCTTTGGTGGAGACACGGCCGCCTCGAGCTTCGCCGCGATGTCGCCCCGCTGCTGCCCTGGTTCGTCGTCGCAATCGCCGCCGGGCTCGGCACCGCCTGGGTGGAGCGCAACCTGATCGGGGCCGACGGCGCCGATTATGCCCTGACCATTCTGGAACGCGTACTGCTCGCCGGCCGCATCGTGTGGTTCTACCTCGGCTCGGCAGCGTGGCCGGCGGATTTGGCGTTCTTCTACGAGCGCTGGGACGTACCAGCCCTGGCCCCTTCGTGGTGGCCCTTCCTGGCGGCCAGTCTGGTCGTGACCGCGATCGCGGTCTGCGTAGCGCTGCGGTGGGGGTTCCGCGGCCCCCTCGCGGCCTGGTTGCTTTGGGTCGGCACGCTGTTCCCTGCCCTCGGGTTCTTCAACGTCTTCCCCTTCGCGTTTTCCTACGTGGCCGACCATTTCCAGTACCTGGCCACCTTCAGCCTGATCGGCGCAGGTGCCATCGGGGCCACGAAGGCGCTCGCCCGGACCCCCCGGCCACTTCGCCAACTTGCCTGGGGAGGCGTTGCGGCGATCGGTCTCACATTCCTGCTCCTGACTCGGTCCGAAAGCCGCCACTACCGCAGCAATGTCGCCCTGTTCTCCGCCTCTGTGGCGGTGGTGCCGGAAAACTGGATGGCGCAACGCTGCCTCGGCTGGGCCTTGTCCAAAATCGACGGCCGCGACGCGGAGGCCATTCGCCACTATCGGGAATCCCTGCGCCTCAAGCCCGATTCGCCCGATTCGTGCAATGGCCTCGCCGTGCTGCTTCTGCGCTCCCCTGAAACCCGCGCCGAAGCCCTCACCCTCCTCCAGCGTGCGATTGAGCTGCGCCCGCACTTCGCCGAACCCCACTACAGCCTCGCCACCCTCCTGCGTGACCAGCCCGACCGCGCAGACGAAATGATCCGTCACCTCGAGATCGCCCTCGACACCAAGCCCCGTTTCGCCGCTGCGCGTCTATTGCTCGCCGAAACGCTCGCCCGTATTCCCGAGCGCCACGCTGAAGCCGCACTGCATTTCAATGAGGCCCTGCACTTCGATCCCTCTCTCGCCGCGGCCCATCTCGGCCTCGGCCGCCTCTTGATCTCGCTCCCCGGGCGCAGTGCCGAGGCGGAATCCCGCTTTCGCCGCGCCCTCGCCTTGGATCCCGACCTCGCCGCCGCCCACTTCGAACTCGGCAACCTCCTGGCCTCCCGCCCCGACGCCGAGGACGCCGCCGTCGCGCACTACGAGCAGTCGCTGCGCCTCCAGCCTGACTCCGCCGCCGCGCACTTCAACCTCGCCAACCTGCTCGCCCGTGTTGCCGGCCGCACCGGCGACGCTCTTTCCCACTACCAGACCGCCCTGACCCTTGAACCCAAGTCCGCCGAGATCCACGGCAACCTGGGCAATGCCCTCGCCCAACTCGGTCGCCCCACCGACGCCATCGCCCATTACCAGCAGGCCCTCGCCCTCGATCCCAATCTCGCCTGGATCCATCAAAACCTCGCTCTCGCCCTCGCCCCGCAGCCCGCTTTCCAGACCGAAGCCCTGCACCATGCCCGCGAAGCCGTCCGCCTCGCCCCCCGGAGCGCCGAGGCCTACAACACCCTCGCCCTCGTTCACGCCCAGCGCGGTGCGCTCGTCGAGGCCCGCGACGCGTGGCAAAAGGTATTGGAACTCGCCCCTGGCTTTTCCGCCGCGCGCGAAAACCTTGCCCGAGTCAACCAGATGCTCAATCGCTGAGCCAACCATGCGTCGCCCCGCGCCCCTCCCTCTCGCGAGCGTCCCGCCCCGCCTGCTCACCGTGGTCGGTTGCGCCGCCCTGCTGGCTTTTACCGTTCGCCTCGCCGCGGCCGAAATCACCGCGACGCCATTCGCGGAGCGCTCGCACCCCGCCGGGACCACCCTTTTCAGCCTGCTGCCGCCCGATCGCACCGGCATTCGCAGCTTCAACCACTTCGCCGATCCCCGCATGTGGGGCGCTCTCCACACCGAAGTCATGAACGGCGCCATGGGCACCGGCATCGCCATCGCCGATTTCGACAATGACGGCCGCCCCGATGTCTTCGTCGCCAACAAATCCGGCTCCAGCCGCCTGTTTCGCAACCTCGGCAACTGGTCCTTCGCCGACGTCACCGTCGCCGCCGGACTCGCCCCCGCCGGCGACGAAAAGCGCATCGACCGCCCCGACTGGACCCAGAGCGGCACCTGGGCCGACGTGAACAACGACGGCTGGCTCGACCTCCTCGTCTGCCGCTGGAACGCCCCCAACCGCCTTTTCATCAACCGCGGCAACGGCACCTTTGCCGAAGAGGGCGCCGCCCGCGGCCTCGCGGTGTCCGACGCCTGCGCCAGCGGCCTGTTTCTCGACTACGACCGCGACGGGTGGCTCGACCTTTACATCCATACCAACGTCCTCGACTCCGCCAAGAGCCCCGACGGCCAGCGCGATTATCTCTTTCGCAACACCGGCGACGGCCGATTCGAGGACGTCACCGACCGCGCCGGCATCCAGGGCCGCAGTTTCGCCCACGCCGTCAGCATCTGGGATTACGACAACGACCATTGGCCCGACATCTATGTCGCCAACGACTTCGCCGCTGCCGACCAGCTTTACCACAACAATCGCGACGGCACCTTCACCGACGTCATCACCCGCGTGGTACCCCACCTGCCCTATTCGTCCATGGGCACGGACTTTGGCGACATCGATGGCAATGGCTGGCCCGATCTTCTCGTCACCGACATGGCCGCCACTACCCACGAAAAGGATCATCGCGGCATGGCCTATTCCCGCATGCTCAAGGACGACGTGCTCGATCCGGCCGCCGAATCCACCCCGCAGGTCTCCCGCAACGCCCTCTTCCTCAATACCGGTCTCGGCCGTTGCCTCGAGGCCGCCGTGCTTCTCGGCGTCGACGCCACCGACTGGACCTGGTCGGTCCGCTTCGAGGATCTCGACAACGACGGGCTCCTCGACCTGCACGTGACCAACGGCATGATCCGCGAATATCAGAACGCCGATCTCGTCGACCGCATGATCCTCGCGCGCAGCCCCGCGGAGCGCATCCAAATCATGCGTGACAGCCCCGTCCTGGCCGAACCCAACCTGGCCTACCGCAATACCGGTGAACTCCGCTTCGAACCGGTCGGCGCCGCCTGGGGCCTCGACCAGTCCGGCGTCAGCTTCGGCGCCGCCTTTGGGGATCTGGACGGCGACGGCGACCTCGACCTCATCGTCTCGAACTACGAAGCCGAACCCACCGTGCTGCGCAACGACAGCCGCACCGGTCACCGCGTCGTTTTCGCCTTCACCGGCACGCACTCCAACCGCTTCGGCCTCGGCGCCCTCGTCACCGTCGAGACCGACACCGGCCGGCAATCCCGCCGCCTCGTGCCCTCCCGCGGCCTCCTGTCCTGCAGCGAACCCGTCCTGCACTTCGGTCTCGGCACCGCCGATCGCCTCCGCCGCGTCACCGTCGATTGGCCCAGCGGCCACCGCCAGACCTTCACCGATCTGGCGGTCGATCAACGTTACCTCCTCACCGAACCCTCCGAGGCCCCGCCCCCGTTCACCGACGCCCCGCCGGCCCCGCCCCGGTTCAAGGAAGTCGGCGCCGACTACGGCCTCAGACTCGCCAGCGAAGAACGCAACGAACCGGAAAATCAGCCGCTGGTGCCGGTCACGTTCGGCTACCTCGGCCCGGCCCTCGCCCTCGGCTTTCTCGATCCCGACAACCGCCCGGAGGTCGTTCTCGGCGGCACCACCCGGATTCCCGCCCAACTCTTCTTCGGCGCCTCCCGCTACAGCGCCGCCGGCCGTCTCGAAGACGCCGCGGCCGATGACGGCCCCCTCCTGTTTTTCGACTACGACGGCGACGGTCTCACCGATCTCCTCCAGACCCGCGCCGGCGCCAACCTCCCCGCCCATTCCTCGCGCTTTCAGCCCACCCTCTACCGCAACACCGGCTCCGGCCTCAGCCCGCTGGCCGACGTCCTGCCCGACCTCCCCCTGAGCGTCGGCGCCGCGGTCGCAGCCGATTTCGACCGCGACGGCCGGCTCGACGTCTTTCTCGGCGCCCGCGTCCTGCCCGGCAACTACCCGCTGCCGCCGCGCAGCGCCCTGCTGCGCAACACCGGCGGCGCCTTCGCCGACGTGACCACGACCCTCGCCCCTGCCCTGGCCGAGATCGGACTCGTGCGCTCCGCCCTCGCCACCGACGTCGATGCCGACGGCTGGCCCGACCTCCTGCTCGCCTTGGAATGGGGCGGCGTCGTCTACCTGCACAACGACCGCGGCGCCGGCTTCACCGACCACTCCGCCGCCGCCGGGTTCGCCGCCGCCGGAACCGGCTGGTGGACCTCGCTCGCCAGCGCCGACTTCAACGGCGACGGACGACTCGACTACGTCGCCGGTAATCAAGGTCTGAATACGTTCTACCAGCCACCGGTCGAGATCTACTCCGGCCAGTTCGGCCGCGGTCGACTGCCGCTGGTTATCGAGGCCTACTACGAAGGCGACACGCTGTACCCGCGCCGCACCCGCCGCGAACTCGGCGCGCAGGTCGCCTCGGTCCTGCGCCGCTTCCGCCGCAACAACGACTACGCCCGTGCCGCCCTGCCGGACCTGCTCGGTGCCGAAGCCCTCGCCGCTGCCACCCACCTCACTGCCACCGAGTTTCAGAGCGGCGTTTTCCTGAGCCGGCCCGACGGCACCTTTGCCTTCCGCGCCCTGCCCCGCATCGCCCAAATCGCACCGGTGCAGGGCCTGGCGACGGGAGATTTCGACGGCGACGGGTACGCGGACATCTACGCCCTGCAAAACTCCTTCGCCCCCAACCCCGGGCTCGGGCGCTTCGACGGCGGCCTGAGCCAACTCCTGCACGGCGACGGGCAAGGCGGCTTCACTCCGGTCCCGCCGATGGAGAGCGGCCTGCTCGTTCCCGGTGACGCCAAGGCCCTCGTCGTGCTTGATCTCGACCAGGATGGCTGGCCCGATTTTCTCGTCAGCCGCAACAGCGACACGACCCTGGCTTTCCAACAACAACCACCGGTCGGGCGCCACAGCATGCAGGTCCTGCCCCAGCCCGGCTCCGACGCCGGGACGGTCATCGGCACCCGTCTGCGGCTGGAACTCGCAGACGGGACCAGTCAGACCGCCGAGATCTCCGCCGGCAGCGGTTACTACAGCCAGAATGCCCCCGGTGCCTTTTTCGGCTGGCCGCGGCAGAACCCGCCCCGCCGCCTCACGCTTACCTGGCCCGACGGACAGGTGACTCACCTCGAAGGTCCCTTCAGCGGTCCCCTGCTCAAACCCGCAAAACCGTAAGCACCCTTGCCGAAGGCCGGTCCTTGACCGGCCAACCTGCCCGATGGTTGCTTGTCGCAACATGCCCCACTTCCGCCGCCATCCTTCCCGTCGGTCCTTTTCCACCCACCGGCGCCCCCTTGGCCCCATTTTCGCCTGCCTCGCCCTCAGCGCGGCCACCGCAGCTGAACCGGCGCCGAACCCCGCCCCCGCCAGCAACCAGCGGATGGTGGCCCGCCTCGAGCAGTTGGCCGCCGTCCGCAGCGGTGACACCGATATGTTTTTCCCCGGCCGCGCGATCGCCGATTTCGAGGCCAAACTCGCCGCCGCCACTTCCGTCAAGGAACGCCTGCCGCTGCGCATTCCCTACGCACGCGCACTGCTCAACGACGGTTTCTCGGAACGGGCGATCGAGCAGATCGAAGTCTTCGGCCGCGAGTTCGCCGGTTCCGGGGCCTCGATGGATCGCAAACAGATCGCCGACCTGCTCGAATTCAAGGCGCTGTGCGAGTTCCGCCTCGGCGAACAGGCCAACTGCCTCGCCAACCACAACGCCGACTCCTGCCTCTTTCCCCTCGCCGGCGGCGCCATCCATCTCGACCAAACCGGCTCCCGCGCCGCCATCGCCACGCTCAAACAGGTGCTCAATACCGCCCCCTCCCCCTACGCCGCGTGGATGCTCAACGTCGCCTACATGACCGTCGGCGAATACCCCGATTCCGTCCCGCCACAGTGGGCGATCCCGGCCAAGGCCTTCGCCTCCGACTATCCCCTGCCCCGATTCCCCGACGTCGCCATGGCCCACGGGCTCGCCGTCGACGATCTCTCCGGCGGCATCGTGATGGACGACTTCGACCGCGACGGCGATCTCGACCTCATGCCCTCCGCCTGGGGTTCGTACGGCCAGCTGCGTTATTTCACCAACGACGGCCACGGCACCTTCACCGAGCGCACCGCCTCGGCCGGCCTGATGGGCCTCACCGGCGGTCTCAATCTCACCCACGCCGACTACAACAATGACGGCCTCGTCGACGTGCTGGTCCTGCGCGGCGCCTGGCGCGGCGGCGAGGGCCGCATCCCCAATTCCCTCCTGCGCAACAACGGCGACAACACCTTCACCGACGTCACCGAGGAGGCCGGTCTCCTCGCCGCCCACCCCACCCAGACCGCCACCTGGTTCGACTACGATGGCGACGGCTGGCTCGACGTCTTTATCGGCAACGAATCCGTGCCCGGCAGCGGCTCCGAGGATCCCTGCGAACTGTATCGAAACAATGGTGACGGCACCTTCACCGACCTCGCCGCCGCCAGCGGTATCGCCATCGTCGACTGGGTCAAGGCCGTCACCGCCGGCGACTTCAACAACGACGGCCGGCCCGATCTCTACGTCTCCTCCCTCACCGGCCCCAACCGCCTCCTGCGCAACGACGGTCCCGTCGATCCGGCCGACCCGGCGCGCGGCCACCGCTTCACCGACGTCGCCGCCGCGGCCGGCGTGAGCGATCCGATCAAAAGCTTCCCCTGCTGGTTCTTCGACTACGACAACGACGGCTGGCTCGACCTCTTCGTCACCGGATATTCGATACGCAACGCCGGCGACATCCTGGCCGACATGCTGGGCGCCCGGCACGGCGGCGAGAAAGCCCGCCTGTATCGAAATCGTGGCGACGGCACCTTCGAAAACGTCACCGCCGCCGCCGGCCTCGACCGCATCCTGCACACCATGGGCTGCAACTTCGGCGACCTCGACAACGACGGCTGGCTCGACTTCTACGTCGGCACCGGCGACCCCAACCTCGGCACCATCATTCCCAACCTCATGTTCCGCAACGACGCCGGCCAGCGGTTTCAGGACGTGACCACCGCCGGCGGCTTCGGGCAGCTGCAGAAGGGCCACGCCATCGCCTTCGGCGACCTCAACCACGACGGTGCCCAGGACATCTATTCCGTCGTCGGCGGCGCCTTTGCCGGCGACCACTACCCCAACCAGCTCTTCGCCAATCCCGGCAACGCCAACGCCTGGCTGAAGCTGCGCCTGGAGGGCAAAGAATCCAACCGGCTCGGCGTCGGTTCCCGGATCGAAGTCAAAGTGCAGACCCCCGCGGGCCCACGCTCGATCCACCGCGTCGTGACCAGCGGCGGCAGTTTCGGCAGCAGTCCGCTCACGGTCTCGGCCATCGGCCTCGGCGACGCGACCGCGATCGAGGGCATCACCATCCGCTGGGCCGGCAGCAATCGAGTCCAGCAGCTACCCCCGCTGGCGCCCCACCGAACCTACACGATCGTCGAAGGCGAGGAAGCCAAGGAAAGGCCCGATCCCGCCCGCTTCATCTGGTCAACCCAACCGGCCGCCTCGCCCGAACACGGCAGCCCCGGCCACGAACACGGTCATTAGCCGGAGCACTTCCCCCGCGGGGGGGGTGGACGTTCAATGGTCCTATCCGACGGATCCGGTTCGTCGACCGCTGCCGGCTGCCGCGGGCGCATCAGCCGTGACAGATGCGGCGAAAACAGGATCGGCGATTTCGGCGCTCCTGTTCACCCATCGACCATCAGCCTCTTGGCGCCATCGGGCACTGAACCTTCAGCCGGATTATCGACGACGGCGATAGCCCGCGAAGCCCAGCAGGCACACCCCGGCGATGACCCCGTTGGTAGCGGGCTCGGGCACGGCAGTCAGCGCCAGCCGGGCGCCCAAGCCTCCGCTCGATGACAAGGTGGTCCAGTCTGAGGAGTAGCTGGCGCTGGCGGTGTTGCCGACGGAACTCAAGCCCCAGTATTTGGCGGATCCGGACGTGCTGGCGACAACCAGCCAGTACGTGGTGCCTGCAGCGACGGTGTAGTTCTCGACAAAATCATCCGTCGTGAACGTGACGGTTTGATCGGGATCAATCGTCGCGGCGTAGAGATTGTTCCAGTTGTAACCGCTGACAAACGTGGCGAGCAGGGTAAACGGAAGGGGAGAGACTTCGTTGTTGTCGCTCCATAATTGGACGCTAAGGACCGGTGTCCCACTGTTGTTGGTCGTACCGAGGTTGAGCGTGATGCTGGCGAAATCGCCGGAAACCGACGACGTGAAACTCTGCGCGACTTTCGTCCGACCGGACCAATTCTGAACGGTGGTGGACGCGGCGTCGGCGAGATTATCGTAGATAGTCGTTTGACCGCGGAGCGAAGCCGCTGCGATGCCGCAGCCCAGCCAGCCAAGGGTGAGAAGAACGCGATACTGGCGGGAGATAAGCGAAATCGGCATGTGTTGGGGAGTTCCCCATCGGCACGACGACTGGGTTTGTTTATGAAAATCGGGGAACTAGTTGGGTGGCCCCCTACCTTGGGGATCGACCGGGCTCAGCCCCGCATCCGGCCCTTCCGCAGCGACTCTCTGTCGCTGCTCATCGGACGATGCCCGACGTAAACGCCGGACAGGTCGGGCGCCATCCTTCCGCTGGTTTACAGCAGACGACTTGAGGATTCGCCTCAAACGCCCTCCTCACCGCATCGAGCCCGGTATGGAATTCAACTCCAACAATCCCGTCGTCAGACCCTGCCTTCAAGCCGTGGGCTTGGAGGAGTCAGGCCAGCCGGAAGCCGCCAAAAAGCTGTTCCTGCAAGCGTGGCACGAAGTCACCGACGATTCGGAAAGGTTCCTCTCCGCCCAAAGCGCCTTCCCTTCCCACCCTCATTCTGGTTCTCTTCCCTCCCTCCCCATCCTTCGATTTAGGCCCAACTTAAGTCGCTTGTTTCAAGCTCCTTAAGTGGCGGAGAGGGGGGGATTCGAACCCCCGATAGGTTTAAGCCTATACCCGCTTTCCAAGCGAGCGCATTCGACCACTCTGCCACCTCTCCTGGTGTTGTGCATCCGACGGCCGAAACCCCCTGATGTTGGACGAAAGAGGGTGACATAAGGCGGATGTCGCGCAGGCGGTCAAACGGAATTTCACGCCTGCCCCAACAGTCGGCGATGCTCCACGGCGAGACAGGCGTCCATGACCACCCGCAAACCCGCCGCCCCCGCGACAGTCGCTGCCGCCGCGGAGACGATGCCTTGCTGCAGCCACAGGAGTCCCGCGCCGTTGCTCACCGCTTGCCGTGCCCATCCCTCGGCTTCGGCCGCCGGACGGAATACATCCACGATGTCCACCGGTTCTGACAACTCCTCCAGGCTTCGCACCACCGGCTCACCCAGGAGCCGATCGGCCTGCGGATGCACCGGGATGATCCGGTAGCCCTGAGCCTGCAAATACGACGCCACCCGGGCACTGGCCTTGGCGGGGTCCGTGGAGAGGCCGACCACCACGATGGTGCGGGCCGAAGCGAGCAGCGAACGCAATTCGGAGTCGGAAATCATGCGGCCACTCTCGTCCGCTTGCGGGAATAAAGCGAGCCGCCGTCGCTGTTGCCGCGGCACCCGACCCTCAGACCTGCCAGGATTGCAGCACCTTCAGGTAGTGCGCCCGCTCGTGCGCGGCCGGATCGGGGCATTGGCGCAGGTTGAGCGAGCCACGGAGGCGATCGACCGAGGTGAACTCGTGTTCGCGCATCCACATGGTGAGGCCGCTGAGCAGCGTCTTCACGTGCCCGGTGCCGCACTTGAGCAAGGCCGACACCACTTGCACCACGTCGGCGCCCGCGAGCAGGGCCTTCACCGCATCCTCGGTTGTATGCACTCCCCCACTACAAGCCAGGCTGCCCGGAAAGTGCGGCGAGAGGACCGACAACCAGCGGAGCCGGAGCAGCAGGTCGCTCGAGCGCGAGAGTCGCAGCTGGTTGACCACCCGCACGTGATCGACATCGATGTCGGGCTGGTAGAACTGGTTGAACAACACGATCCCCGCGGCGCCGTTGTGCGACAGCACGGTGGCGAAATTGGCCAGCGAGGTGTGGTAGGGCGAGAGCTTCACCGCCACGGGAATCTTCACCGCCGAAGCGACCGTACGTATCAGTTCGACCACGCCGGCTTCGACTTCATCCGCCGGGACCGAGGGGTCGGTGGGCAGCTGGTAGGGGTTCAACTCGATCGCGGTGGCCCCGGCGTCCTCCATCCGCTGCACCTGCCCCACCCAGTTGCCGATATGGCTGCCGTTGAGCGAGCCGATGATGGGCACGTCGACGAGCTTGCGCAGCCGGGTGAGCTGGCGGAGGTATTGTTCGGCATCCAGCCGGTAGTCTTCGTAGTGGGGAAAGGGACTGCTGTCGTCGTCATCGCCCCCGGCCACCAGCCCGTTGGCCGTCGCCAGGCGACGCGGGGTGGCACCGATCTGCTCCTCGAAAAACGAGTGCATGACGATGGCGGCAGCCCCGGCATCGACCAGTTCACGGCAGGCGGTGAGGTTGTCGCAAAATGGCGAAGCCCCCACGACGATCGGATTGCGCAGGGTAAGGCCGAGGTAAGTCGTCTTGAGGTTCATGGCGCCGGGCGAGAGTGCGAGCGAACACCCGGCATCATGCCCCGCTGCGCCGCCGCTCTCTCCGCAGCGGTTGGCAGGGGAGGTGCAGTTTTTGCGAGAACTTGGCTTTTTCGGGGTTGCGCGGCCGCGGCGACCCCGGCTCAGGCCCCGAAAAACTTGAGGATCTTGCGCATCGACTTCACCAGCGCCTCCACGTCTTCCGGCGTGTTGTAGACATAAAAGCTCGCGCGGGTCGTGCTGGGGAGACCGAGCTTGCGCATGAGCGGCTGGTTGCAGTGATGGCCGCCGCGCAACGCGACGCCATCCTGATCGGCAAACGTGACCACGTCGTGGGCATGCACGTCGGCGAAGGCAAAGCTCACCATGCCGGCCCGATGCTGGCCGGGGCGCGGGCCGAGGATGCGGATGCCGGGCAACTCGCTGAGCGCCTCGCACGCCAGCATCGCCAACTCGACTTCATGGCGGCCGATGGCGGCCCGGCCCAGCCCGTCGAGGTAGTCCATCGCGGCGTGCAGTCCGATCGCGTCGGCCACGTTGGGGGTGCCGGCCTCAAAGCGCTCGGGCGATGGTTTCCATTCGCTCTGTTCGTAGGACACGGTGCTGATCATCCCGCCGCCGCCCTGCCAGGGCGGCATGGCATCCAGCAAGGTCCGACGGCCGTAAAGCACGCCGATGCCGGTCGGTGCCGCCATTTTGTGGCCGGAGAAGGCAAAAAAATCGCAACCCATGTCGCGCACGTCGACCTGCTCGTGGCCGGCCGATTGCGCACCGTCGACGACGCTCACCGCGCCGACTTCCCGGGCGCGGGTGCAAATCTCCTTCGCCGGGTTCTCGATTCCGAGCGTATTGGAGATGTGGGTGAAGGCGACCAGTTTGACCTCGGGCGTCAGCAGGCGCCCGAAAGCCTCCATATCCAGGCCGCCCTCGGCGTCATCCCCGACGATCGGAACGTAGCGCACCTTCGCACCGGTCTGCTGGGCGACAAGTTGCCACGGCACCAAGTTGGAGTGGTGCTCCATCTCGGTGCACAGGATGATGTCGCCTGCCCGCAGGTTGGCGCGTCCCCAGCTCTGGGCGACGAGATTGATCGACTCGGTGGTGCCACGCGTGAAAACGATCTCGGCGGACTCGGCGGCATTAACGTAACGGGCAGCGCGGGCGCGCGCGGCCTCGTAGCCGTCGGTCGCGCGCATCGAGAGGGCATGCAGCCCGCGATGCACGTTGCTGTTGTCGCGTTCGTAGAACCGCGCCAGGGCATCGATGACGGCGCGCGGCTTGTGCGTGGTCGCCGCGTTGTCGAGATAGACGAGGGGATGCCCGCCGACATGTTGGTCGAGTACGGGAAAATCCACCCGCAGGTTGGAAAAGTCGTGGGTCATGGTGACAGGGCGGTACGGATCAATCGTCGAGGGAACGGTCCGGCTGGTTGAGCGCGTCGATGGCGGCGTGCCACGCCAGGGTGGCGCACTTGATGCGCGCCGGAAAGGCATGTACGCCCGCGAAGGCGGCCACCTCGGAAAATTCCTCCGGCTCGCGACCGGTGGTCACGATGTCCTTGAAATCGGCAAAGGCGGCCTCGATTTCCGCCTTGGTCTTGCCCACCAGCTCGGTGGTCATGAGCGAGGCGCTGGCCTGCGAAATGGCGCAGCCCGATCCTTCGAAGGTGATCTCCGCCACGCGGTCGCCGTCCATGCGCAGGTAGACGACGCAATTGTCACCGCAGGTCGGATTGTCGCCCTTGGCCACGCGCGTGGCGGTGGGCAAGCGACCGCGGTTGCGGGGACGTTTGTTGTGGTCGAGGATGACCGCTTGGTAGAGGTCGGTAAGGTCGGACATAGAAGCCGCCAAGATCGCGCAGTCTGATCGTTTGGCAACTCCCCAACCGTGTTGCGACCGACTCAGACGGTCATGGCATGAGCCCGCACCCCCTTGGCCAGCGTCTGGTCGAAGGCCATCGCCACGACTCGGAGCAGGGGTTCGCCTTTCGGCATTACGCGCAAACCGTCGGCATCGACTTCGACAATACCGTCAGCCACCAAGGGCTGCAGGGACGCCAGTTCGTCGCCGTAGCGCCGGCGGACATCGAGGCCGAATTCGGCGCTCAAACGACCAAAGTCGAGCCCTCGCTCGCACATCACGGCCATCACCAGGCGTCGGCGGCGTTTGTCCTCGTCGCTCAGCCGGTAACCGCGTTCCACCGGCAGTCTCCCCTCCCCCAACGCGCGGCGATACTCGATGAGCGACTTGTGATTCTGCCAATAGAGGTCGGGCGACTGGGAAATCGACGAGATCCCGAACCCGTAAAGCGAGGCGCCCGAGCGGGTGCTGTACCCCTGGAAGTTGCGGTGCAGCTTGCCTTCACGGAGCGCGACGGCGAGTTCGTCGCCGGGGCGGGCAAAGTGGTCGAGTCCGATGTCGACATAGCCGGCCGCATGCAGGCGGGCGCGAATGCGCGAAAACATTTCGAGCTTCTCGGCCGGACCGGGCATCTGGCCGCGTTTGTCGAAGATGCGCTGGGCGGGCTTGATCCAGGGCACGTGCGCGTAGGAAAAGACCGACAGGCGATCGGGTGCGAGTTCGAGCGCATCGTCGACCGTGCGTTCGACCGAGTCCGGCGTCTGCAGGGGCAGGCCATAGATGAGATCGAGGTTGATGGCGCGAATGCCCGCCGCGCGCAGGCCGTCGACCACCCGGTGATTTGTCTCATGAGGTTGGATACGGTGGACGGCTTCCTGCACGGCCGGATTGGTGTCCTGGATGCCGAGCGATGCGCGGTTGATGCCGAAGTCCCGCAGCACGCGCAGGTGATCGGGAGTCGCGCAACGCGGGTCGATCTCGACGCTGAGTTCCGCATCGGGCGCAAAACGGAAGCGGCGGTGGATCGCCGCACCCAAGCGCTCCAGTACCACGGGGTCAAAAAACGTGGGGGTGCCTCCGCCGAAGTGCAGCTGGTCGACGAGGCGGCCGGGGTTAAGCTCGCGTCCCACCAGATCCATCTCGCGCTCCAGGTCCATCTCGTAACTGAGCGCCCATTCCTTGTGCCGCGTGATGATGGTGGTGCATCCACAATACCAGCAGCGCGACTCGCAGAACGGCAGGTGGAAATACAGGGAAAGCGGACGGGAGGCGTCGGCGTTGTCGGCCCGCAGGCCTCCGCCCAGATCGACCGTCTCCAGCTTGTCGTGAAATTTGTTGGCCGGAGGATAGGAGGTGTAGCGGGGACCCGGCACGGCATACTTGCGGATCATGTCAAGATCCAGAGCGGAGGCCGCGGCAGCGGATCCCGAAGCAGCAAAGTCGTCGTGCGGGTTGATCATCGTGATCCCGATCATGCCGCCAACCACTCCGTTTTCGCTCCGCAGGGCTTGGCGCACGGTATGCACAAATTGCGCAGATCTTGCGCTGGGCGCCGGTCGGTCCGGCATCGCCCGACCGGCGTGGCCGCCTAGTCGGGGATGACCAGCCGCATGCCGATCTGCAGGTCATTGGCCGATCGCATCACCCCGCTGTTGGCGGCGTAGATGTCCTTGGCCCGGGCTGGGTTGTTGTAGTAATGGCGGGCGAGATTGTAGAGGGTGTCTCCGCGCACGACCGTATGCACCCGGCCGCCGGCGGCGGGCGATGCGGAGGACGGCACTTCAGAGGGGCGGGTCGGCGGGGCGACGGTCCGTTCATCCGGCGACTCCAGCGGTTCAACGCTGATGCGCGAGGGCCGCGCGCCGAGCGTCGATGATTCCGTCACCGCCGGGTATTGCGCGGCGGTCGCCGAGAGGTTGGCGGATTGCCGCAGCGCGCTGGGCCCGCCGGCCGACGTGGCGGCGCGAAGCACGGCGACCTCGTCCTTGAGCCGCGTGTTTTCGACCTGCAGCTTCTCGACCACATCGAGCAGGTCATTGCGCATAATTTGGTTTTCCAGTGGCTGGGCCGGCAGCGTGCGGGCAAAGTCACGGGTGGCCACCTCGATGCGCTGCTCGACGAGATCGCGGTTGGGGGAATTCGGCTTCAACTCCAGGTAACGCCGGAAGTGATAGATCGCCGTGATGGGATCCTTGACCTCCTGCAGATAGAGCAGGCCGACCTGCAAGTGCGACTCCGGCGCATCCTGCGGCCGAGCGTGAATCACCCGCGTGAAGGCCGCGAGCGCCGCCTGTTCGTTGCCCTGCCGCAACAGGCGCTGTCCCTCCACATAGTCGGGTTCATTGATCTCCGCGACCGGCTCGCCCTTGGGCAGCCGATCGCAACCGGCTCCCGCGAAAATCGCGGCGAGCAACAGGGCCAGAATCGAAAAGCGCGCGGACGGCATGAGGGAAAAGGAATTGATCGCGTCGGAGGCCAATCTAAGTCTGGCAAGCCCACTTCCGACTCAAACCCTAAATGGCCATCGCCCCCAAATCCGCCCTCGAACGCGCCCGCGCCTGCCTGGCGATCGAACAGGACGCCCTCGCCGCCACCGCCGCCGCGCTCGACAAGAAATTCGTGGCCACCGCCCGCGCCATCGCCGAAGCCACCGCCGCCGGCGGAAAACTGATCTGCACGGGTGTCGGCAAGTCCGCCCACATCGCGCAGAAACTGGTCGGCACCTTCAACAGCACCGGCCTGCCCACCTGCTTCCTCGACGCCACCCAGGCCCTCCACGGCGACCTCGGGCTGTGCGCGTCGGGTGACATCGCCATCCTCTTCAGCAACAGCGGGCAGTCCGAGGAAGTGCTGCGGCTCCTGCCGCTGTTGAAACGATTCGGCGTCATCACGATCGCCTGCACCTCGACGCCCGCCTCCGACCTCGTCCGCGAATCCGACCACGCCCTGCACTACGTCGTGCCGCGCGAGGCCTGCCCGCTCGATCTCGCGCCGACCGCCAGCACCACCGCCGCGCTGGCGCTCGGTGATGCGCTCGCCATGGTCTTGCTCGAGGCGCGCGGGCTCACCCGCGACGACTTTGCCAAATATCATCCCGCCGGCAACCTCGGCCGCATCCTGCTGCTGCGCGTGGCCGACATCATGCGCAAGGACGATCGCCTGCCCATCGCGCCCGAAACCGTCACGACCCAGGACGCCATCCTGCGCATGACCAAGGCCAAGAGCGGCAGCATCGCTCTCGTCAACCCGCGCTCCGGCAAACTCACCGGCATTCTCACCGACGGCGACTTCCGCCGCAGCGCACTCACCGGACCCGACTTTCTGCAGAAACCCGTGAGCAACTTCATGACGCGCGGCCCGAAAACCATCCGGGACGACGCCCTCGGTGTGGATGCGCTGCGGCTGTTCGAGCAGCACAAAATCGACGATCTCATCGTGGTCGATCGCGCCGGGCGGCCGGTGGGTCTCGTCGACGGCCAGGATCTGCCGAAGCTCAAGATCGTATAGGGGAGCCCGCGCGCGGGGGAAGGAGCAGGGAGCAAGGAGCAGGGGATATCTTTTCGACGGGATTGATTTTCTTAATCCCTGCTCCCTTCTTCCTGCTCCCTCAATGCGGGCCCGGTCGCGTCAGGGGGCCGGTCATCCGCGCCGGATCGACCCAGGCATCGAAGTCCTCCGCGCTGACGAGGCCGAGGGCCACCGCCGCCTCCTTGAGGGTACTGCCGTCGGCGTGGGCTTTCTTGGCAACCTGCGCGGCCTTTTCGTAGCCGAGGTGAGGGTTGAGCGCCGTGACCAACATCAGCGAGTTGCGCAGGTGCTCGGCAATGCGCGGCAGGTCGGGCTCCAGGCCGGCGACGCAACGCTCCTCGAATGCGCGGCAGGCATCGGCCAAGAGGTTGGCCGACTGCAGGAAGGCATCGATGATGACCGGTTTGTAGACATTGAGTTCAAACTGGCCGCTGGCGCCGGCAAAGGTGAGCGTCGTGTCGTTGCCCATCACCCGGGCGCAAACCATCGTGAGCGCTTCGATCTGCGTGGGGTTGACCTTGCCCGGCATGATCGAGGAGCCCGGTTCGTTGGCCGGCAGGATGAGTTCGCCCAGGCCGCAACGCGGGCCGGAGGCGAGCCGGCGCAGATCATTCGCGATCTTCGTGAGGGCGACGGCGAGACGCTTCAGCGCGCCGTGAGCGGCCACCAGCGCATCGTGCGCGGCAAGGGCAGCGAACTTGTTGGGAGCGGTGACGAAGGGGTGGCCGGTCAGCTCGGCCAGGCGCCGGGCAACCGTGATGTCGAAGTCGGCGGGGGCGTTGAGCCCGGTGCCCACGGCGGTGCCGCCGAGCGCGAGTTGGGCCAGTTCAGGCAAGCTCCGCCGCAGGCCGTCGAGACCGGTTTCGAGCTGCGCGACGTAGCCGGAAAACTCCTGCCCGAAGGAGAGCGGGGTCGCGTCCATCCAATGGGTACGGCCGATCTTGACCACGCCCGCCATCGCCAGGGCCTTGACGCTGAACGACTGTGTCAGTCGCGCCACCGCGGGAATCGTGCGCGCCACCAGGACCTCGTAGGCGGCGAGGTGCATGGCCGTCGGAAACGTATCGTTCGACGACTGCGATTTGTTCACGTCGTCGTTGGGGTGAATGAACCGGCTGCCCTCGCCCAGCCGCCCGCCCCGCAGGACGTGGGCGCGGTTGGCGATGACCTCGTTGCAATTCATGTTGGTCTGGGTGCCCGAGCCGGTTTGCCAGACCACGAGCGGGAAGTGCGCGTCGAGTTTTCCCGCCACGATCTCCTCGCAGACCGTGGCGATGAGATCAGCTTTTTCAGCGGGCAAAACGCCGAGATCGCGGTTGGCCAGCGCGGCACCGCGCTTGAGGTGGCCGAAGGCTCGAATGATCTCGAACGGCATCGAGCCGGCGGGGCCGATCGGAAAGTTTTCGATCGAGCGTTGCGTCTGGGCGCCCCAATAGCGATCGGCCGGGACCGCGATCTCGCCCATGGTGTCTTTTTCGATGCGCGTCTCCATGCCACAACGAGCGCGGAAGCACGCCGCGGGCAAGGCCGGCCGCACAAAGGCTGGCCACCGGCGGGACTTCGCAGGAATTGTGAATCCTTGCGCACGCGGGATTTTCTGATCCCCGTTGCTGCACGATTCCCATACTCTGCCCCTTCGTTTTCCGCCATGCCTACGCCGCCGTTTGCCTACCAGGACCCCTTTCCGCTGGGGAAGGATGAAACCGAATACCGCCTGCTCTCCCGGGAGGGGATCAGCACCGCTGAATTCGAGGGACAGACGATCCTCAAAGTCGCCCCCGAGGCCCTCGCCTTCCTCGCCAACCAGGCCTTTCACGACTGCTCCTTCATGCTCCGGCCCAAGCATCTCGAGCAGGTTGCCGCCATCCTCGACGATCCCGAGGCCTCCGACAACGATCGCTACGTGGCCACCACCCTGCTCAAAAACGCCGAGATCGCGGCCCAGGGCATCCTGCCGTTTTGCCAGGACACCGGCACGGCCACCATCATGGGCAAAAAGGGCCAGCGCGTCTGGACCGGCGCCGACGATGCCGAATGGCTCTCCCAGGGCGTCTACGAATGCTACACCAAGGAGAACCTGCGCTACTCACAGACCGCACCGCTCGACATGTTCGAGGAGAAGAACACCGGCACCAACCTGCCTGCGCAGATCGATCTCTACGCCACCGACGGCGAGGAGTACAAATTCCTCTTCGTGGCCAAGGGCGGGGGCTCGGCCAACAAGACTTTCCTCTTCCAGCAGACCCGCGCCCTGCTCAATCCCAAAAGCCTGGAGGCCTTCCTGGTCGAGAAGATGAAGACGCTCGGCACCGCCGCCTGTCCGCCCTATCACCTCACCTTCGTGATCGGCGGCACCAGCGCCGAGGCCTGCCTCAAGACCGTCAAGCTCGCCTCGACCAAGTACCTCGACGCACTGCCCACGTCCGGCAACGACCGTGGGCAGGCTTTCCGCGACATCGCGCTCGAGGAAAAGGTGCTCAAACTCGCCCAGAGCACCGGCATCGGCGCTCAGTTCGGCGGCAAGTACTTCGCCCTCGACGTGCGCATCGTGCGCCTGCCGCGCCACGGCGCCTCCTGCCCCGTCGGCATGGGCGTGTCCTGCAGTGCCGATCGCAACATCAAGGCCAAGATCAACCGCGACGGCATCTGGCTGGAGAAAATGGAGACCAACCCCGGCCGCCTCATTCCCGAGGCGATGCGCACCCTCAAGCAGGAAGGCGCGGTCACCATCGACCTCAATCAACCCATGGCCGACATCCTCGCCGAGCTGAGCCAGCACCCCGTCACCACCCGCGTGCTGCTCAATGGCCCGATGATCGTCGCCCGCGACATCGCCCACGCGAAGCTCAAGGAACGGCTCGACGCCGGCGAAGGCCTGCCCGACTACCTCAAGAACCATCCGGTCTACTACGCCGGCCCCGCCAAGACGCCGGTGGGCTATGCTTCGGGCAGCTTCGGCCCCACCACCGCCGGCCGCATGGACAGCTACGTCGATCTCTTCCAGGCCAACGGCGGCTCCATGATCATGCTGGCCAAGGGCAACCGCTCGCAGGCCGTGACCGATGCCTGCAAGAAACACGGCGGCTTCTACCTCGGTTCCATCGGTGGCCCGGCGGCCATCCTCGCCAAGGAAAGTATCCGCAAAGTGGAGCTGCTCGAGTATCCCGAACTCGGCATGGAAGCGGTGTGGAAAATCGAAGTGGAGAACTTCCCCGCCTTCATCCTCGTCGACGACAAGGGCAACGACTTCTTCGTCAACGGCTGCAGTGCCTGCGTGCCGGGCAAGTAGGTCAAACCCGGGGTAGTTTGAAACTTCACAGAAGGTAACAAAGATAACGAAGCCGGGTGGAAATCAGACTTCGCACGTCTCATTGTTTCCTTTGTTGCCTTCTGTAGAATTCAGCGGGGCAGGTGCTCGAGGTTATTGTTCTTGTTCAGCTCCCTGTCGCCGCCTGCAGGCTGCGCCAATACAGGCTGACGCCGTCGGTGATCATCTGGACGGCGACGAGGATGAGCAGCATGCCCATCAGTCGTTCCGCCGCGCGCATGCCGCGGGAGCCGAGCAAGCGCGCAATGCGCTCGCCCGTGACCAGGATGGCCGCGCTCACCGCCGAGGCCGCGGTCACCGCCAGAATCCACTCGGGCAGTCGACCGGGTTCCTTGCTGGCCAGCAGCAGCAGGAAGGCGATGCCGCTGGGCCCCGCAATCATCGGCGTGGCCAGCGGCACGATGAACGGTTCGTCATCCGCATCAGTGCCGAATTGTACGGCGCGATTGGGAAACACCATGCCGATCGCGATGAGAAAGAGCAGGATGCCCCCGGCCAGGCTGAGCGACGATTGCTGCAGCCCGAGGAAGGCCAGCAACTTTGCTCCGACGAGCAGGAACGTCATCAGGATGCCGTAGGCGATCGTGACTTCGCGAATGAGCACCCGCCGTCGTCGCTCGGCGGGGACCCGTGAAAGGATGGCGTTGAAGATCACGATATTCCCGAATGGATCGAGAATGAGCAGCAGGGTGGCTGCGGCCGAAAAGAGTGTCATGCCACCACGATGAAGGCGCCCCTGTGCAGCGCCAAGTCCAGTGAATGTAGCAGCTCGCTTCGCCCTATTCCCCCATCACGGTCACGACCAGACGCCGCCGATGCGGCGAGGCGCGATGCTCCCACAGGAAGATCCCCTGCCAGGTACCAAGAAGCAGGCGGCCCGCGGCAAACGGGACGACTTCACTCGTGCGGGTCAGCGCCATCTTGATGTGACTCGGCATGTCGTCCGGCCCCTCGAGCGTGTGGGTAAAGTCGGGATCGTCCGACGGCACGAGCCGATCGAGCCAGCGCTCCAGGTCGCGCCGCGCCGAGGGATCGGCATTCTCCATGATCACGAGGCTGCAACTCGTGTGCTGGCAGAAGACCGTGACCGTACCGGTCACCAAGCCGCTGTGTTCGACGATCCGCGCCACCTCCCGCGTCACTTCGGTGGTGCCCATTCCTCGGGTGCTGATGTTGAGGTGCTCCTGCACGATGGCCATGGCGGCAAAGCAACAGCTCGGCCGCTCCGGCACAACTCTGCTTCGTCCCGGCGGCCACCCGCAAAAAAACCCCTC
This sequence comes from uncultured Opitutus sp., assembly GCA_965652375.1. Taxonomy (GTDB): domain Bacteria; phylum Verrucomicrobiota; class Verrucomicrobiia; order Opitutales; family Opitutaceae; genus Actomonas. The sequence goes on along the minus strand of CBFGUO010000004.1, from coordinate 132,682 downwards.
CGCGAGGGAGGGGTGGAATCAGCTGGGAAGCGGAAGATCGAATCCGTGCTCAGAACTTCAGCGTGAGCCGGTCGCCTCCGGCGATGAGGCGGCGCACGGTGTCGTATAACAGTTCGTCGCTCAGACGGCTCGCGATGCGGGAGGGCACATCGGGCGCCTCGGCGAGATCACTGCCTTGATGCTGACGGGACCCGGCGGGCTGGTAGGCGAACAGGGGCTCACGGGCGGAGCCGTTGGGCACGGCGATCGCAGCCAGCGGTTCGGCGGACTGCGAAGTGGTGGTAAGATTGATGCGGGGCTCGCCCGGCAGGCGGGCGATTTCCGGCTGCTCGGCGCGCACGGCGGCGAGGTTGGCCGCGATGGAGCGAGCAGAGGGCGAAGCGGGTTCGGCCACGGGTTCGTCGTTGTTGGCGTCGACCCCGGCCCAAACCACCATCGGCGACAGCGGCAGGGGCTCCATGCTGGGCAGCGAAGTGGAGGGGGTGTCGCGGTGGAATGAATCAACCGCCGCCAGGTCGGACGTCGGCGCGGGCGTCTCCAGATCCAGGCTTGGTTCCGCCGTCCGTGGCGCAGCCGGTTCGCGCTCCGCAACCTGCGGCACCATCGGGGTAGCGGGGGCAAAAGCCACCTCCAACCCGGGTTCGCGGTACTCGCGGAACGACAGAAACGTCACCGCCAGCACGGCCGCGGCGCCCATAGGCATCTGGTAGCGGTGGAGACGAGCGGCAAACCGGGGCAGGACAAACCACCACCGTTTCGGTTCAACGGCCGCCGCGCGTTGACGGACGTGAAACTCCTTCTGGAAGTCGTCCCAAAACTCCGGCGATGGACGTTCCGCCCGCTTCAGCGCAAAGAGGTCGTCCAAGGTGGTGGGGCGTTGGTCGGAGGGCAGCTTCATGTGCGCAGGTAGGACTGTAGTTCAGCTTGAAGGATCTGTTTGGCGTAGTGCAGACGTGAACGCACGGTGCCAACCGAGCAGCCGACGACTTCGGCAATCTGCTCGTGGCTCAACCCGTCTATTTCGAACAAAGTCACCACAGTGCGATGCTTGATAGACAATTTCTGCATCGCCTCGTTCAATTTTTCCTGGAGTTCCCGGACGTAGACCTCCCGATCCGCCCCCTCTTTATCGGTAAGCTGGGCGAGCACTTCGGTGGTCTTGTCGTCCTCGGTGATCTTCTCAAAGCTGAAGAAGGTGCGTAACTTGTTCTTACGCAAATGGCTTAGGGTGGAATTGACCGCGATGCGGTAGAGCCAGGTGAAGAAGGACGACTGGCCTTGGAAGCGGTTGATGGATTGAAACGCCTTGATGAACGCGTCCTGCGTGAGGTCGGCGGCATCCTCCCGGTTGGAGGTCATGTTGTAGACCACCCCGTAAACCCGCTCCCGGTAACGCAGCACAAGCTGGTCGAAGGCCGCGACTTTGCCCAGCTGCACCTCCCGCACGATCGCCCAGTCACTGTCGGCCTCCTGGCGACGCTCTTCCGAGCTCACCAAGGACTTGCCCAAGACTTTTGCGGCGACGGACATACGCCCGACAGAATGGATTCGGGTGGTGGGCCGCGCAACCGGAAAGATTGGATGCCGCTCTGACCGTTTGAATCGGGGTCCGCCCCGATACGCGACGGGTGACGTTTTCGGCAGGCAGGGGAACCTCCGCCGATCGGCTGCTGCGCGGCTCAGCTGTTGCGGCGCAACACCTCGACCTGGGCGCGCAGCGTGGCGCCGAGCGACAACAGCCGGGGCACGGGCGCGAGGCTGCGGTGCGGATCGAGCGCCGCCTCCCCCAGTCGCAGTTGCTGCTCAATCTCGTCGGCCACTCGCTCGAACACCCCAAACTCCCGCATCTGGGCCAGTCGACGCGGCATGTCGGATGCCGCCCGCCCGGTGAGTTCGCGAGTCAGCGCTTCCCGCTCCGCGGCCGGCAGCGCTTCACCGAGTTCCATCAGCGGCAGGGTGAGTTTCCCGCTCACCAGGTCGGTGCCGAGGGTCTTGCCGATCCGGCCCTCCTCGCCGAAGAAATCAGCCAGGTCGTCGTAGATCTGATAGGCAATGCCTAGCTGCCGTCCGAAGACAGCTGCCGCCTCGACGAAGGCGTCCGCGAAGCCGCCCAACCGCGCCCCCAGCCGGCACGACACCCGAAAGAGTTCGGCCGTTTTCAGGTCGATCACCCGGTAGTAATCATCGCGGGAAATCTCGGTCGTGCCCCGCCGCATCGTCTGGATGATCTCCCCGGCACAGACCCGCCGCGTCGACTCGCCCACGGCCGAGCACACCTCCGTCGTGGGAAACTGGGCCGCCAGATGCAGCGCATGCGCAAACAGCGCATCGCCCAGCAGCACCGCCGCTTCCGGACCAAAACTCCGGGTCGCCGTATCGCGCCCGCGCCGCAGGTCGGCCGCATCCATGATGTCGTCGTGCACCAGGGTCGCGAGATGCACCAGCTCCACCACCGCCGCCACCCGTACCAGATCGGGCGAGACGGTGTCGTCGCGCCAGCCGCTCAGGAATACCAGCGAGGGGCGGATGCGCTTGCCGGAGGTATCGATGCAGTAATCCGCCAGGTCGCGGATCTCCGGCTCAAACGCCTCGATCTGCTCCCGCAGACAGACATCCAGCGCCTGCACGTGCGGGCCGAGTCGCCGGAAGACCGACGCAAAATCCAGCGCGGCGGGAGCGGCGGAAATCGGTGAGGGCGGAGAGCTCATTCAGGCCGCCACCCAAAAGGCCTTCCCCGGTTTTGGCTAACCAATAGTCACGGAATAAGTTCGCATTCTCGGGCTCGCGCTTCGTGCTTAACCGCGCCTCCGCCCGCCCCATGTCCGACTCCCCCTGGCTCATTCTGGCGCTCATCGTCGCCAGCGCCTACGTCGCGCAACTGTGGTGGAAGGACTACCAGGCCGCCCGGCAGGGGGCGCCCTCGCCCGCGGCCTTGCCGGGAGCCACGGCCACCAACCCGATGGCGCTCACGATCGCCATCGCCGGAGCCCTCGCCATCGTGGCCGCGGAGACCTGGGGAGAAATCCGGCTCGCGATCGTCGACGAGCAGTCGCAGGTCACCGTCCTGTTCTGCCTCTACACGCTGCTCGCCGCCGTGATCGAAGAGATCATTTTCCGCGGCTTCATCGTGCCGGCGGAAACGCGCGGTCGCGCCGTGTTGATCGCGGGAACAATCGGCGCATCCGTGCTCTTCGCCCTCGCCCACCCGTTTCTGTGGACTTGGGATGAGGCCGGGCTGGTCCTCCACTTCGACACCAAGGCGTTCTTCAGTACCGCCGCGGTCTTCGTCAGCTCGTTGTGGTTCTATTTCGTGCGCTTCATGCCGGCCAATCCGACCCGCTCCCTTTGGCCCTGCTTCGCCGCCCACGGCGCCAAGAACCTGGCCGTGATCGGCATCAAGGCCGCGCAGGGCTTCGTCGTCGGCTGGTGGTGATGTGCCCGTCGCCTGGGGTTCGATCCTGTAACAGAAGGCAACAAAGGAAACCAAGCAGCTGGCGGCGTGCTTCGTTTCCTTCGTTCGCTTCTGTGAAACTCAGTCCGCTCAGGCTGCGGCGTCAGGGCACTTCGTAGACTTCGACGATGGCGACGCCGGTGCTGCCGTCGGCACTGCTGACCAGGGCCGTGTAGGCACCCGGAGGCAGGGTGATGAGCAGCACCGCATCCTGGCTGCCGGACGGCAGCGAGAACGCGCCGACCTGGGCGGCGGCTTCACCAATCTTGGCCGCGTCGTTCCCCCGCTCCCAGTCGTCGTTCTCGCGCACCGTCGCACCGTCCGACACCCGCACGATCTTGAGCAGGGGGTCGCTGAGCGCGTTGGTGATCCCGAAATCCGGGAGACCGAGGGTCGGTCCGATGGCGCGGATGAGGACGCGTTTGGCCGACGTGCCGTTGATCGTGACACCGGCGATGAGGGTCTTGTCGCCCGCGCCGACCTCGCCGCGGGTGGAGACGTTGAGAACCTTGTCGGCCGAGTACGGCGTCTGGGAGTCGACGTCGTAGATCTCAACCAGGCCCACGCCCTTGGTGCCACCGACCCCGGAGACCTGGGCGGTGTAGATGCCCGGCGACAGCGTGGCCACGAGCGCCGCGTCCTTGCTGCCGGACGGCAGCGTGAAGGCGCCGACGATCGAGGAGGCGCCGGCGACTCCGCTGGCGGTACCCCAGTTGTCGTTGGAGGCGATGACGGTGGTGCCCTGATACAGCTGCAGCATCGGATCGGCCACGACCCCGCTCACGCCATGCTCCGTGAGGGCCGGGCCGATGGCGCGAACCAGGAGCTGTTTGGGCGTGGAACCATTGACCACGAAGCCGGCCACAAGTACCGCTTCGCCGGTGCCCACCGTTCCGCGGGTGGAGAGGTTGCGCAGGAAACCGTCGGCCGCCGGCGTGGGCGTGCTGGCGGCGCCGTTGAGCTGACCGGCGGCGGGCGAACCGGTGAGCGTGCCGGAGAGGAAGCCGGTGGCCGGATCGATGGTGCCGGTGAGCGTGCCGCCGCGCACGGTGCCGAGGGTGAAGTCGCCTTCGCTGGTGAGGCTGCCGGGCAGACTCACGTCTTCGTTGGCGCCATTGCGGATGTAGAAGGTGACGGTGGCATCGGAAGCGACGAGGGCCAGCAACTCGCTGTCGGCGGTGCCGGTGAGGCTGCCGTAAATGACGCCGGTCGGACCGGAGTAACCATCGGAGGAGCCGACCTTGAGCGCACCGCTGAAGGTGGCGGTGCTCACACCCGTGGCGAAGTTGCCATATGCGCCCGCGCCCTCGGCGGTGCCGGAGAGCACGGTCGCACCGCCCTGCACCAGGCTGAAATCGCCGCCCGAGGAGATGGCCGGACTTTCGAAGTAGTAGATGCGCGGCGAGATGCCGAGGTTGGCCGCGGACACCGCGTCGGTGTAGCCGATGAAGATCACCCCGCGATCACCCAGGCGGGCGAGCGTGAAGTGCCCCGACTCGAAGCCGGCAATGTAGATGCCGGAGTAGAGTGAATCGGCCTCGCTGGCGTCGAGCACGGCGACGGTGACCTCAGCGGATGAGGCCAGCAGCCCGCCGTTGTCGGTCGCGGTCGCCTGCAGGCGGAAGAGTCCGGTGGAGTTGGGGGTCCAGGATGCGGCGAAGGGGCCGGTGGTGTCGTTGCCCACCGCGACGCCGTTGGCGAAAAATTCCACGCGGGCAATCGAGCCGTTGGAGTCGCTGGCGTTGGCGGTGAGCTGCACGGCATTGCCCAGCAGGACAGTGGCGCCGTTGGCCGGGAAGGTGAGCGAGACGGTGGGCGCGCCGTTGGCCGCCACGGAGACGGAGCGGGCCGCGGAATCGGTGACATTGCCGGAATTGTCGATCGCGCGGGCCACGATGCTGTAGGTGCCCGGACCGGGCGGGGTCCACTGCGCCACGTAGGGCAGAGCGCCGACGCTGCCGACTTGGACGCCGTTGACGAGGAAGACGACCGACGAAACCAAACCATCGGAGTCGAGGGCGCTGGCGGTGAGGGTGACGGGCGTGCCTTGCTGGAGGCTGGCACCGCTCGACGGGGCGGTGAGTGCAACCGTGGGCGCGCCGTTGGCGGCAATCACGACCGTGGTGGCGGCACTCGTGGAAATGTTGCCCAGCGAGTCGGTCGCCTCCGCGGTGAGAGCGTAGGTGCCGGAAGCAACCGGGGTCCACGAGCCGGTGTAGGGTTCGACCGAATCGGAGCCGATGGGCATGCCGTTGGACAGGAAGCGCACCGAGGTGATGCTGGCGGGCGAGACCGCAGCGGCGGTGGCGGCCAGCGGGATGGTGGTGCCGACGACGTAACTTGCCCCGCTGGAGGGCGCGGTGAGCGAAACATTGGGCGCACCGCCGCCGGTGACGGTGACGACCACGGCGGCGGAGAGGCTGGAGTTGCCGCCATCATCGGTGGCCTCGGCCGTGAGCGAGAACGAACCGGTTGCCGAGGGCGTCCAGGCGACGCTGTAGGGGAAGGTCGCGTCGGTGCCGATGACCTGGCCGTTGGCGAGGAAATCGACCGAGGCGATCGTGCCGTCGCTGTCGCTGGCGACCGCGGCGAGAGTCATGGCGGTGTTGACGGGCAGCACGGAGCCGGCGGAGGGCGAGGAAATGGAGACCGTGGGGGTGTTCGGGCTCGCGGTGGAAACCGAGACCGAAATGGTGCTCGAGACGCCGCGGTTGCCGAAGCTGTCGATCACGAGCGCGCTGAGCGTGTAGGACGCGGCGACGGTGGGCGTCCACTGCACCGAATAGGGCGCACTGGTGACGACACCGAGGCTGGCGCCGTTGACGAAGAACTCGACGGACTGGACGGTGCCGGCGGGTGCGGAGGCCGAGGCCACCACCGACACGGTTGAACCGATCGCGACCGAGTCGCCGTTGAGCGGGGCGGTGATGCTGACGGTCGGGTCGTTGCCGGGATTGGGCAGTGCATTGATGCGGCGATCGTGCACGAAGACGTCACGGTAGTCGTTGCCATCGGGCGAGGTCTTGTTTGTCGCCCCGTGAACGAGTCCGGAGGCACCTTCGGCGTCCGAAGGGAAGGCAACCCAACGCCCGTCGGCGCTGATGGCCGGGAAGATGTCGGCCGCCGCCGTGCTCGGCTCGCCGAGCACGCGCAGGGTCTGATAGCCGAAGCGGTTCCGGCTTACCATCGAGGTGGCCAGGTTGCCGGGAGTGTCGAAGGTGCCGCTGTTGGCGACGTCGCGATCATGGACGAAGATATCGAGCGCGTTGTTGCTGTCGGCGGCCTGGTAGCGGCCGACCGCGTCACCGTCGGTCAGGTTGTTGGCCAGGGAAGCAAAGGCCACGTAGCGGCCGGTGGCGCTGATGCTCGGGTTGATGGAGCCGAGTTGGAATCCCACCGCGGAAGGATCGACCGCTTCGGCTCCGCCGGAGGTGACGCTCACGCGCACGGTGGTGCCGGTGGCAACGGTGTGGACGAAGATGTCGGGCACGCCGTTGGTGTCGCCGGCCACGAGGTTGCTCGACGCCGAGCTGAAGGCGATCTGGCTGCCGTCGGCGGTGATCGAGGGCGAACGGCTGAGGCCGTTGCCCTGGGTGCCGTCGGTGGCGACGGACACGCGCGTGGTCGTACCGGCGACCGTGTCGCGCAGGAAGATGTCGCGCACGCCGTTGGTGTCGCCGGCCACGAGGTTGGTGGCGTTGGAGGCGAAGACGACGTAACGGCCGTCGGCACTCACGCGCGCCTGGGTGCTGTTGCCGTCGCCGGCGGTGCCGGCGCTGTCGACCGAGACGAGGGAGGTCGTGCCGGTCTGGGTGTCGCGCAGGTAGATGTGGGTGATGCCGCTGGCGGTGGCCGGGGAAACGAGGTTGGTGGCCGAGGACTCGAAGACGACATAGCGACCGGTGCTGCTCAGCGCGGGGCGGAAGCTGGAGCCGTTGGCCTGGGTGCCCGTGTTGGCGAGATTCACCCGGGAGATCGCGCCGGTGAAGGTGGTGACGACGAAGATGTCGGAGAAGCCATTGGTGTCGCCGAGGACGAGGTTGGTGGCCTCGGAGGAAAAGGCGACGCGGGTGGCATCGGAGGAGATGTACGGGAACTGCGACGTGCCGTTGCCGGCGGCGCCCTGCTCGGAGAGATTGAGGCGGCGGAGGGTGGTGGTCTGCTGATCGTAGACAAAGATGTCGCGAGCGTTGTTGGCGTCGCCGGAAACGAGATTGGTGGAGTCGGAGGCAAAGACGGTGTAGCGGCCGTCTTCGCTGGTGACGGGCTGGTCGCTCCAGTTGTCTCCGCTGCTGCTGCCCCAGTAGATGGTGGGGAAGTTCGTCGGATCGAGCGCAATGCGGGTGCCTTCGGGATCGAACCACACGTTGTTGCCATCGTCGCGGGTGTTGTCCTCGATGGTTTCGTCGACCTGTTCCAATACGTCTATTTTGGCGAGTACGTAGTAGGAACCTGCGAAGTTGCCGGGAAGAAGCTGGTCCCAATTCAAGGTGCGAGCGATACCGTCGGCGTCGATGCGACTGGAGATATCGAAGAAGGTCAGCCGGAAGTCGTCCGCATCACCGAACGCAGGATTGGACGAAAGGATCACTTCGATGCGGAAATATTCGGATTGAATATTCGAATTAAACGGAACGTTGGGCGTACCGTCGCTCGACGGTGAGTTCGTGTAGTCGAGCGTCATTGCGATGACGTCGCCACCTTCGTAACTGATGCCTGCTTGGTAAGAGAGACCTGTAATCACCAAGTCCGGCTTTCCGATCACTGTGAGAGCAGTTTCTGTTCCGGAGAAAACCCTTGCTCCATCAGGACTGCTCCCTCCGATACCAACATCCACCGATACTCGGTACGCGCCCGCATCAGTGAATTGAGTTGGAACTAAAACGACGATGTCGACAGTGCCCGTTCCTCCGTTCTCAGCAATCGCGTCTCCGGTAACTCCGGCGCCCGAAACAGCGAATGGCTGGCCACCGTTAATATGCGTAAAAGTAATATCGGCATCGACGTCCAATCCAGGCGCTTGATCGTTCGCACCCTCAGGTGAACCAACACCCGCCACATTAGACAGCGTCAATGTGACTGTGATCGAATCCCCAGGTTTCGCAGTGGCCGGAGTAACGGTCGCTCCGGTAACTCTTATTGTTTGAGCGTGAAGTTGGGCCATGCCGACCAGGCACAGTCCAACGACCAAACCGATGCGGCGCATCGTGGTGGAAAGCGTTTTCATGGTCGTGGTGTGGTCGTCGGTTGCGGCGGGTCAGTCGTCCTTGGTCTCGTCGAGGTCGAGCGAGGGGAGGAAGGGGTCGGAGCCGTCCCGGTAACCGGGGAGTTCGTCGCGCCGGAGCTTCATCTTCCGGACCGCGCGGGAATCGAAGATCTCCTCGAGCGGCGCACCGTCGGCGGCGACGGTCTTGGCGGTGATGAAGATCAGGAGATTGCGGGTCTCTTCGTTCTTGGAGTCCGAACGGAAGAGGCGGCCCAGACCCGGAATGTTGCCGAGCAGCGGCACCTTCGTCTGCCCGTTGGTGGTGGTGTTCTGGATGAGCCCGCCGATGCCCATGGTGAAGCCGTCGCGCAGCGAGACCTGGGTCTTCGCCTTGCGGGTGGTGATGATGGGAATGTCGGTGGCGCCGAAGGAGGTGGCCTCGTTGGAACTGCTCACCTCGGGCTCCAGCGTGAGCTTGATGAAGCCCTGGGCGTTCACCTGCGGCGTGACCCGCAGGATGATGCCGATGGGCCGGTAGTCGAAGCCCGAGACCTCGTAGGTGCCGCGCTCGGCGTTGTAGGTGTATTGAGGAATCGGATACTCCCGGCCGATGTTGATGGTGGCCTCGGTGTTGTTGAGGGTGACCACGGTGGGATTGGAGACGAGCTTGGTCTCGTTCTGCGTCTGCAGGGCGCTCAGCAGCAGCGAGAACTCGTTGGCCGAGAACACCGCGGTCGTGTTGCGCTGGGTGCCGCCGGTGCCGATGAGCGAGGCGAGCTGGGTGAGCGTGTTGCTCACGGTGGTGTTGTTGTCGGTCGTGTCCGAGGTGGTGTCGGTGACCGAGCTGGTGGTGCCCAGGGCGTTCTGCAGGGTGCTGGAACTGGTGGCCGAGACCGCACCGCCGCCGGAGGTGATCGAGGAGGAGGTGGTGGAGTCGGAAGAACTGGTCGAGCCGGTATCGGTCGTGCGGTCCGTGGTGCGGCCGGTGATGTTGTTCGTGAGGGTGGAATTGTCCTGCGAGTTGTCGTTGGTGTAGGTGTTGCCGCGGTCGCTGGTGTAGTCGCGCTGGATGCCGCCCACCCCGACGCGGTAGTTGTTCAACGAGGCCCAGGTGACGCCGATGTTCTTGATGTCGGTGTCGGTGACTTCGACGAACTTGGACTCGATCATCACCTGGTCGGTGGCCTTGTCCAACTGCTCGATGATCGGGCGGATGCGGCTCAGGCGCGAGGGGCGTTCGGTGATGACGAGGGCGTTGCTGCGGGCGTTGACGACGATGCGGCCGCCGACGCCGGCCTCGATGAGGGGCTCGATCGAGCCGCGCAGGTCCTCGGCGCGGGCGTAGTTGATGACGAAGACATCGGTCGTGACCGGCTCCTGCAGGAGCGATTCCTGGCTCACGACTTTGATGATGTTGCCTTCCTCGACGAAGGTGTAGCCAACGGGGCTGAGCACGACCTCGAAGATCTGGCGCCAGGTGACGTCGCGCAGCTTGATGGAGGTGTTGCCCTGCAGCGTGTCGGGGATGACGAGGTTGAGTTCAAAGAGGTCGGCGACATTGCGCAGGATGTTGCGGATCTCCTCGTCGGGGAAGTCGACCGAGAGGGTGTCGCGGGCGCGGGCGACCGAGGAGGCCGTGACATCATCGGCGATGACGACGGCGGGCTCGGGTGCGGCAACGGGTTCGTCGGTGAGCGGCGGAGCGGCGGGTGCGAGCGGCACCTGCTCGTTCATCGCCGGCTCCTCGGCCGGAGGAAGGTCGTCGACACCGGGCGTCACGGCGTCCTGCGCCCAAACGGGCAGGCAGAGGGCAATCGCACCGAGGGAGAGGGGAATGAGTCGTGTCCTCATGGTCTGAATCAGGGTTTAATGGGACGGGTGTATTCGGCGTCACCGAGCCGGAGGGTGAAAAAGGAGGATTCGATGGCGCTGATCACCAGGGTGTAGCGCTTACCCTCGAAGATGATGGGAAGTTCGCCGCCCACGCGGACCTTCTTCTGACCGAAGAGCAGCAGGGGCTCGCCGCCGAGGATCATCGTGCCGGTGGGCGTGAGTTCGGGGGCGATGGTCTCGAGGAGCTCGTAGTTGTTGGAGGGGCCGGTGTAGACCACGGCCGGTTCGCCGGGCGAGGTCTCGGCGGGCTGCTCCTTCGGCTTGAGGCTGTTGGGAAAAAACGGGTTGTTGAGGTCCGCGGGCAGGGGCGGCGCGGACTGGCGGTCGGCCATGGCCGCGGCAAGATCCACGGTGGCTTGGCGGCGCGAAGTCGGCAGGACGTCGGCGCGCTGGGCGTGGGCCAGGGTCGCGAGACCGAGCAGGGTCACCAGGCCGGCGAACAGACGGGCGGGGCAAGGGTTCATGGGCGGCCGAGGAGTTGCAGGTTGAGACTCAGGACCAGCACCGGATCGGTGGAGTCGGCGGCGGAACCGCTGGAAGCCGGGTCGATCGCGCGGCTGGGCGCGAGGTTGGACGAGAGGAACTTCACGTAATGTGAGCCGGTTTCCAGGCGGCGAATGAACTGGAGCAACTGGCGGTAGGTGCCCTCGACTGCCACCGTGTAGGGCACGGCGAGAAACTCGGTGGCCTGCTTGCCGCGTTCCGGGGTGCCCTGCCGCAGGTCGATCAGCTTGAGCCCGAGTTCCGATTCGAGGCGGTAGAAATACTGCAGGTTGGTCGCCAGCGCGGAGGGGTTGATGGCGCGGGCGTGGATGCTCTCCACCGCGCGGTTGACGGTGTCGAGGTGCTCGTCGAGGCGGGCGGCGTAGCGCAGGTTGTTCTGCAGGCGTTCGCCCTGGCGCACCTGTTCGTCGAGTTCAGTTTCGAGCTCCTCCATGCTGCCGGCGCGGACGTAGCCGGCGACGCCGAGAACCAGCGCCAGAAGGATGCTGCCCACCCCGACCGGGTGCTTTTTGATAAAGGTGACAATTGTCGAGCCGTCCATGTGCGGGTCTCCCTGGGTTTACGGCGTGAAATCCATGCGGACTTCCATGGCCAGGCTGCCGGTCGCCGGGTTGCGCAGCAGGCTGGTGAGTACGGCGTCCTCGAAGCGCGGGCTGAACACTTCGTCGTTGTTGAGCACTTCCACGAGGCCGGAGGCGTAGCCGCTGGCCTCGTCCGGCGAGCCCGAGACGGTGCCGCGCAGCGTGATGGTGGTGCCGCGCCAGTCGATGGTATCGATCTTGATCTTGTCCGGCAGGATCTCGCCGAGCCGCAGCAGGAAGGTGGAAAGCTCCATCGGCGCCTCCAGAAACGCAGCCGCTTCCTTGATCTTTTTCTCCTGCGCCTGGAACTGCTTGAAGTCGGCCGCGGCCTTGCCGCTGGGCGCGCGGTCGCGCTCGATCTGCTGCGTCCAATCCTCGATCTGGCTGCGCAGCGCATACAGCTGCAGCTCCTGATAAACGAACACCAGCAGCACGGTCGCGGCGATGAGGATGGCCAGACCGTTGATGAAGAACGCGGTTCGGATCGGCTTCATGTCCGGAAGCTGATCCGCATTGCGGAAGTCGGGGTGCCAGGCCGGCACCGCTACATCTGCCGCTTCACTTTTTTTCTTCAGCTTTAATTGCATCGTAACGGGGCAGCAGGCTGAGCACGCCGAACCAGTCGCGCGACAGATCCATGGCGGCGGTGTCCGGGGAAAAAGTGATGTCGCGGGTCTCGAGCCAGCCCTTCAGGTTGACCTGCAGCTTCTCGACGCCGAGTTGGGCGGCGATCACGTCCTCCAGCCACATGAGCTTCGACGCGAGGTTGAAGCAGAAGACGTGGCCGATGGACTGGCCCGTCTGCACCTCGAAGAAGCCGATGGAGGACTGCAGCTCGTGCAGGAGTCGCTTGATCAGCGCCGGGCCCATGCCCGTGAAATCAAAGGTGTTGGAGAAAAACAGCTTCTTGGCCGACTCCTCATCCTTCAGGCCCAGTTCCTTCTGCACGACCGGGATCATGGAATTGAGGCCGTGCGGCAGGAGGCGCGAGGCCTCGACGCCCTCGGCGGAGATGATGAACGAGTGCGCGCAGTCGGCCTCGACCTCCAGCATCACCACCGGGTTGCGCACATCGGCAAATCGCAGGTAGTCACTCAGGGCTCCCATCACGGCCAGGGACGCGATCTCGAGCCGCTCCGGATAAACGCCCTGCTCCAGCACCCGTTCCTGGGCCTCCTGGATGGTGGCCTTGGCCAGGCCGGCAATGACCACGTCTTTTTCGGTCGCCGCGCCCATGTCGTAGGGCCTGCCGTTGGCGGCGTTGAGCAGGGCGAGCTGGTAGGCCTCGGGCTCGATGCGGAACTGGCTCGCGGCGAATTCGCTCAGGTAGTTGGGCTCCTTGAGTTTTTTGGGCTCGATCGTCGCCCGCCGCACCACCCGCTTCGCCGGCGACACCGCACAGGCCGCCTGCAGGAGGCCGTGGGGGGCCTTTTTCGGAATAAAGTGCTCTACGATCTGCCCCCAGCCTTCGGTATCGGACTCGTCGCATTCGGCGAACTCCTCGATCACCATCGGGCCCGAGGCCGCGTTGGCACGGACCACTCGCCGAGTGTGATTCGCAAACTCGACAAACAAACCTTTCGGCTTTGAGGCAAAAAACATGCGAAGCGGGAGAATTGGGTAGAAAACCGGACCCACTCCGACTTCCACGAAGCGCGAACGAAAGCAGGACCAGTGGCGCAAAACTCTTACTCCAACGGTGCCAAGACAAGGCAAAACCCGAGGGCCATCCCGTCGCAAAACGGTATTTACCATCCGTTAGCACAATCCCGTTTCACCCCGCCCGCCGCCTCCAATACGCCCTCCGGATCCGGGCACGAAAAAAGCCCGCCGCAACAAAGGCGGCGAGCCGGATGGCAATTTGTTACCAGCTGGGCGCGGGCTTGAGCCGCGCCGCCAGGCGCTTACCAGGAACGCTTCTTGTGACGATTCGCCTTCAAGCGCTTGCGGCGCTTGTGCTTGTTCATCTGGAGACGGCGCTTCTTTTTGAGATTACCCATGTCTGTAAAGTGGTCGGATTGAAGAAAAGAGCCGGACACCTTGCGGAGCCGGTTTCCGGCTGTAAAGCGCTATTTCACACCACCGGAACCAGCGCGCCCGGCACCAGAAAAACCACCACGCCCTGCACCTCGGCCACCGGGATTCCGGTCAATCGCTGCACCACCGCGCGGTAGCGCTCCAGCTGCGCCCGGTACCGTTCCGCCCGCTCCAGCACGCGCGCCTCGCGGTCCAGCCGATCGGTCTTGAAATCATACACCGTCGCCGCCACCGCGCGGCCCGTCTTGTCGCGCTCCACCACCACACGATCAAAGGAGCCGCTCAGCCACACACCGTCCATCGCCACCTCGAAGGCCCGCTCCACCCACAACTCGACCGTCACCGCTCCCGCCGGACGTTCAAACACCGGCCGCACCGCCTCGCTACCCACGCATTCCGCCACCCAGGCAACGGTCTCCGCGGGCCAGCCTTCGTGAACCCGCGCCTCCCCCCACCGCTCCAGCGCGTCGCCCTGCCCCAGCCAGTCCAAGGTCGCCAAAAGGGCGTGCACGTCGGTCCCGCGCTCTGCCCGACTCCCCGCACTGCGCGAAAACCAGACCCGGCCTTCCAACGCCGCCCCACCCTCCTCCGACGGCGTGCGGGCCACCAACCGCGCCCGCCGCGCGGGACGGCGCTCCGCCGCCACTGGCCCGGCATCCAGCCCCTCCTCCGCTTTCGCGATGACCGGCAGCGATCGCCACCACTCCGCATCGCCCGCCGACCACACCTCCCCGAGGGCCCGTTGCAGCAACTTGGGCAGGTTGCGCGACTGTGACTTCCCACTCGGCTGCACCACCACGTAGAGCGCCCGCTTCGCCCGGGTCAGCGCCACGTAGAGCCGGCACAACGCTTCATACGCCGCTTCGGCCCGCTCCGCCCGATCGAGTTCCGCCAGCGCGGGATCGTTCTCCACGATCAGCTTCGCCGGGGTGTCCAGCACCCAGTCCACCGCCTGAGCCGCGTCACGCTGCACCAACAGGCCCCGGCGCCGCTGGTCGATGCTCTGCCCCTGCAGGTCCGGCGCGATGACCACATCGAAGCCCAGGCCCTTGGCCTTGTGCACCGTCATGACCCGCACCACGCCGGGGGCGTCGGTTTCCCGCACCGTGAAGGCTTCCATCCACCGCAGAAACGCCGCCACCGGGCCGCCGCCGCCTTCATCAAACCGCCGGGCCGCTTCCACCACCTGCCGCGCGCGCAGCCGGCTGAACGCATCGTCGGGCGCCAACTCCGGCTCCAGCCGCCGCACCCACGCCGCCAGCATCCCGCCGAAGCCGAGGTCCTCGATTTCTCCGAGCACCTGCGTGATCCAGTGATCCTCCTCCCCCCAGCCGAGGCGCTCGATCACCCGCCCGACGGGCGTCATGGCGACATGTCCCCCGGCGAATCCATCCCGTGGATACGCCGCCGCGCGCAACAGGGCCAGCAGCGCGCAGGTGAGGGGATTGTCGAAGGCCACGTGCAGGTCGCTTTCGGCCACCGCCGCCAGCCCGCCTTCGGCCCGCAGGTACTCGGCCAGGGCCGCGCCCGTGTCATTGCGGGTCACCAGCACCGCGACCGTGAGCCCGCGCGCCGCCGGCTCCACTTCGCGCAGAATGCGCAGCGTCTCCGCAAACCGTGCCGGTTCATCGGCCGCCTCCCGCAGTTCCGCCCAGCCGCCCAGCTGCGGCTTCGCGCTTTCGTGCGGCCGCCATTCCCGCCGCCAGCGCGCCGCGGTTTCGGCCGGCAGCAGTTCGTGCAACACGTCCCCGGCGCCGAAGACCTGGTTGACCATCTCGATCACCGCGGGCCCCGACCGCCAGGACCGCTGCAGATGCGCCTCCGCCACCGCCCGCCCGCCACCCGCGTTGTAGCGGTCGAAGATCTCGCGGAACAGACGCGCGTCACCCCCGCGCCAGCCGTAGATGGCCTGTTTCACATCGCCGACGTAGAACAGGCTCCGCCGCCCTTCCGGATCCTGCACCGCCTCGTCGATCAAGGGTTCGAGGATGCTCCATTGCACGCGACTGGTGTCCTGAAACTCGTCCAGCAGCCAATGATCGAAACGCGCGTCCAGCCGCCAGTCGATCAGCTGGCGATCGAGGTCCTCCGCCCCCGGTGCCAACAGCCGCAGCACATCGCCGAAGGTGAGCCGCCCCGCTCGCCGGACCTGCCGGTCGTAGACCCGGTTGAACAGCCGCAGCACCGCGTGGATGCCCTGGGTGATCTCCAACCGCCGTCCCAGCTCGGCCGCCACCACCGCATTCACCACGCCGACCAGCGCGCCGCAGGCCTCCGGCCCGAGCGCGACCTTCCCCCGGTCGATGACCAGTTCCGCCGCACCCGACCGCAGGGCCGGCCAGTCCCCCAGCGCCTTCTTCAGCACAAAATCCATGTCCGCGCCAAAAGCCGCGCCCGGCGCCCACGCGGCCACCTGCACGGCGAAGCGTTCGAGCCGCGCCCGCTGCTTGTCGGTGAGCTCCCCCCAGGGCCAGGCCGCCTGACAGCGGGCCACCGCTGTATCCATTTTCTCAACACCCTCGAGCCACGGGCAGCCCGCCGGCCAGATGCGACGGGCGTTGCCCCAGGCCCCGGCCCCGGACGCATCCAGATAGGTCTCGCCATGCTCGTCGAGAAAGGCATCGAGTTGCCGGCCGAGCGCCTTCTCCTCCACTCCGAAGGTGGCCCGCTTGAAGGCTTCGATGAAATCGTCCCGCGCCGCTTCGGCCACGCCCCCGGCGGCGAAGATGAGACCGAGGACCCGCTGACGTTCCCGCCGCGTCTCGGCCTCCTCCAGCAGGGTGAACTCGCCGCTTAGGCCGAGCTCCAGCGGAAAGGCCTGCACCATGCGCGCAAAAAATCCGTCCAGCGTGCCGAGCTGAAGCCGCGGCATCGCGTCGATGACCGCGCGCAGGAGCCGAAGAAAGTCCGCCCGGCCCCAGTCGCGGTGCTCGATCTCGGCCGCCAGTCGCGCCGCCGCCATCTCGTCAGCCGCGGCCGCGGCGAGCCGGTTGAGAATGTCGTCGAAGAACTCCCCGGCGGCCTTGCGGGTGAAGGTCAGTGCCACCACCCGCGCGGGGTCGGCGCCGGCCGCCAGCAGCCGCACGAACCGCGTCGTGAGGGCGTAGGTCTTCCCGGCTCCCGCCGACGCCAGGATCATGACATGGCCGATCGGCGCCGTCATCGCTCTCCCTCCGCTCCGACCTGCATCCAGTCTGCGGATACACTGGCCGCGGTGCCCTGGTGAAACAGCGTGGCCCAGTCGTCGTCGTTGCGCCCGGGCAGCTCCACCGGCGGCCAAAAGACGCCGCCCGCGATCGCCGCCGCCACCCCTTCGGCACAACGCTCGGCCGCGGCCTGCAGCGCCGGCAGGTCGTCGGGCCAGGCGATCAGGCCGGTTTCGCCGACGGCCTTGGGCAGGTTGAAGTACAGACACGACAGCTCCGGACCGTATTCGGCCCGCAGCGCGCGCCGGTAGAGCGGCAGCTGCAGATCCACCCAGCGGCGCGGCTTGCCGGCCACTTCGACCTGCAGCCAATCGGGGCGCGCCGCGTCGTCCTCGCGCAGTGCGGCCACGTGGGCTTCGAGGGGGGCGACGGGACGGTCGGAGGTCTTGTAGTCGATCACCCGCACCCGTCCGTCCGCATGCCGGTCGATGCGATCGATCTTGCCCCGCACCGTGAGCGGGCCCAGCGGCAGCGCAAAGCTCCACTCCACCCGCTCGGTGCGCCAGCCCGCCTCCCGCTCGGCGATCTCGATCGTCGCGACCCGGCGCAGCCGTTGCCGGGCGGATTCCAACTGCACCACCAGCGGCAGCGACCGGGTCTCGCCGAAGCGGCGCTGCGCCTCCGTCTCGAGCACCTCCAGCAAGCCGTCGCGCAAGGTGGCTTCGTCGGTGCAGTCGCGCAGGCGCGCATTCTCGCCCATGGCCTGCAGCGCCGCATGCACCAGCGTGCCGAAGTCCCGCGCATCGAGTTCCGCCTTGTCGAGCTCCCGCGCCTCGAGGCCCAGGACCCGCTTGAGGTAGAAGCGAAAGGGACAGGCCAGCCAATCGCGTAGTGCGGTTACCGATACAGCGTCGGGCGCCTCCGCGCGGCGGGGCCGCAGCGTCCAGGCACGGCGCCACGGCAGGTTCGCCTGCTGCGTTTCCAGGGGCCGGAACAGGCGTCGCACCCGGCCCGGCAGCGCCGCGTCGTCGCCGGCCAGCAGCAGGCGCGAGGGCCGCAGCGGCTCGCCGTTGTCGGCCGTCTTGCCAATCAACAGTTCGACGTCGTTCCCGTTCCGCGAGGCCATGACCGCCGTAAGGAGGTAGGCGTCGCGGGCCAGACGCTGGGCGTTGGTCCGCAAGCCCAGCACCGTGCGCAGGGATTCCGGCAGGAAGGCATCGCCGACGACGGCTTCCGGCAGCAGCCCGTCGTTGACTCCGGCCACGACGGCCCGTGCGGCGTCCGCCCACAACAACTCCAGCCAGCCGCCCAGCTCCAGGGCATCCGGCCGCTTCGTTTCAAAACGCGCCCCTTCCCCGAACACCTGCACGGCCAGTTTCCACTGTTCAGCGCGCGAAAGACCCGCCTGCAACGCGGCGGTTTCGGCCAGCGCTTCGACCGTCTGCACCCAATGGCGCGCGGCCTCCGCCAGCTCGGAGCCCGCCTCGATCCGCCAACCGCCATACACCTCGGCGGGCAGTGCGATCGCCTCCGTCGCAAAGTCACCGTCCAGCAGACGCCGTCGCCAAGCGGCGATGCGCGCGAGCGCCTCCGCCAGCAGGGGGGACTCGCCGGCGTGCCGCTGGGCGTCGGTCAGCCCCGCGGCCAGGTGCTCGTCACATACCTTATCCCAGCGTTTGAGTAGCGTGGCCGGCGATGTCGACCGGTCCTCCACCAGCCGCGTCAAGACATCGGGATGGCGCAGCAGGGCGCCCACCGCCTCGGCGGACGGGTCTTCGACCAAGGCCGCGAGTTTGGCCAACAGGCCGTGCAGGCGCCCCTGCCGCCACGTCGTCCCCTCCGGATTGAAGCTGTGCAATCCCGCCTCGGCCAAGGCCTGCTCGAGGGGCCCACGCACCTCCGGATCGACCACGGCCACCGCCAGCCACTCGTCCGGCCGCTCATGTGTCCGGGCCACCTCCGCCACGCGCCGGGCCTGGGCCGCAGGATCGGGCAGCAGCCGGGCCTGGCGCTCAAAGTCGGCCCAGGGCAACTCGCGACCGGCCCAAAACGCGGCGCGCGGCCGGCCCCAGGCATCGAATGCCTCCGCCAGCGGCAGCACGGCAGGATCGGCATACACCAGCACCTCCACCGGGACTCCGGCATCCGTCAAACGGTGCAGGTAGGCCACCGCGACGCCGAGTGCATCGGGCACGCCGATCATCGCCACCCGTTCACATCCCGCCGGGAGCCGGGTCTGCGCCAACCCCGCCGCCTCCGCCCGACCGCGCGCCGGCAAGCCCTGCGCGGCCAGCACCGCCTCCCAACGCTCCTCGAGACGGGCGAGCTGCCGCCAGCGCTCGCGTTCGAGATTGCCTTCGGCCTCGGCGGCGATGGCGAAACTCAATCCCTCCTCCACCAGCTGCCCCTGTACCCGCATGAGCCGCGCCGCCAGGCCGGTGGCCCAGGCAAAATCCCGCTCCGGCGGCTCGACCGGCAACAGGGCGGTCACCTCGCCGGCCGGCACCTCGCGCAACACCTGCGCCCACGCCAGCAGGCTCTCGAGCCGCCCGGCGACCCGCGGCAGCCGGGCCAGCGTCGCCGGTACCTGCGCCGGCACAATCACGCGCGGCGAAAACACCGCCTGCCCCCGCGCTGCGGCGGTCACCGCCAACGCCTCGCGCAGGCGGCGGCTCGACTGGCGGGTGGGGACGACGATCAACCAGCCGCGCAGGTCCAGCGGAGCCGTGCCCGACCAGTCGACCTGTTCCACCAGCCAGGCCGCGGCAGCCTGCGGCAACGGTCGCGACCACGCCAATGCACGGCGGCGCGGCGCAGGGCGGGAGGGATCGTCGGACGCGGGATCAGGCAAGCCTTCTCAGCTAGGCGGATGAGCCGGCCGCGCCAAAACAAAAACCCCGCGGCGATAAAAACCACGGGGTCGGGAAGCAGCGGCGCGCGGCGGCGCCGGGGCGGGATCGTTCAGCTGGCGAGGGCCTTGGCGACGTGGGACTTGGCGCGGGCCGCAGCATTGCGGTGCACGACGCCGGTCTTGGTCGCACGGTCCATCGCGGAGGCGTATTCGGGGCCGGCCTGGGCCACGGCATCCTTGTCGCCGGAGGAAACGGCGGTCATGAACTTCTTGCGAAGGGTCTTCAAGCGGGTCTTCACCGTCTTGTTGCGGGCGGTGTTGCGCTCGGTCTGGCGAGCAGCTTTGAGGGCTGATTTGGTGTTGGCCATGGCGATAGTGAAAATTGTAAGAGGGCGAAACACTCAAACCACCGGGAGCGAGTCAAGGGCGAATTCAGCCCCCCTACTCCCCTCCGACTCCCCCTCGTCCGGATGACCCTGCGCCAACGTCTTCTCTCCCTGATCACCCTCCTGGTCGTGGGCTTCGGACTGTCCATCGCGCTCCTGCACGCGACCGAGAAACGGGAACAGCGCCAGCTGGCCGACAGCCTGCGGCGCGAGCAGGCGGAGATCACCCAGCGACTCATCGAGCTGACCGCCCGGCCGATGCAGCAGTTCGTCGACGACTACAGCTGGTGGGACGATATGGTGAACTTCGTCGCGCAGCCCGATCCCGAGTGGGCGCGGGTCAACCTGCTCGAAACCATCGACTTCTTCGATGTCGATGTGATGTGGGTCGTGGACCTGGAAGGGCACCCGCGCCATCAGACGGCCCGGGAGGACTTTCAGCAGCTCCCGCTGCCGCTGGAGCCCCGCCCTTTCCGCCAACTGGTGGGACACCGCCGCCATCCCACTTGGTTTGCCGTCACCGGGGCGGGGGTGCTGGAACTGCGCGCGGCGCCCATTCAGCCGTCCTCGACCGTTGACCACCAGGCCGATCCGCCTCGCGGCTGGTTCGTGGCCGGACGCGTGTGGCATCCCGAGCGGCTGTCCACTCTCGGTGCCGCGCTCGGGGCCACGACGAGCCTGCTCCCGCCCGATGCCCCGCCCCCCACCCCGGCCGCCCGCGGCGTCCTGCGGGTCGAACGCGAGTTGGCCGATCAACGTGGCACGCCTGTGGCGCGACTCCTGATCGAGCGGACCTCCCCGGCCCTCGCCATCCGCCAAGCCACCGACGACAACGAATTGATCGTCTTCATCGCCTTCGGCGCCCTCACGCTCCTCGTTCTCGCCCTGGCGCTGAACCGCTGGGTGCTCCGGCCGCTCGGCGCGATCGAGCGCGCCCTGCGCGGCGACGAGGACCCCACGCTGGCCGCCCTTCGACACGACCCCGGCGAGTTTGGCCGCCTGGTCCGGCTGGTGGAAGCCTCCGATGCCCAGAAACATCGTCTTGCCGAGGAGATCGAGCGGCGGCAACAGACGGCCGAAGCCCTGCAGCAAAGCGAAACCACCCTGCGTCAGACGATCGAGGACCGCGTGCGCCTGGGCCGCGACCTGCACGACAGCGTCATTCAAACGCTCTACGCCTCCGGCATGGGCATCGCCTCCGCCCGTCGCCAGATCGCCGCCACCCCGGCCGACGCCGACCAGCGCCTGCAGACGGTGCAGGACCGGTTGAACGACACCATCCGCGAACTGCGACTGTTCATCACCGGCCTCGAGCCCGAGTCGGCCGGCCACGCCACCTTCGGCCAGTCGGTGCAGCGCCTGGTGGAGTTCATCTGCGATCGCGAACGTATCCACGCAGTCATCGACGTGGACGACCGGACCGCCGACCGGCTCACCACCGGCCATCGGGCCCAGCTGTTGCAAGTGGTGCGCGAAGCGCTCAGCAACGTGGTGCGTCACGCGGAGGCCACCGAAGTCGTGATCACGCTCGGCCGTGAGACCGACCGCGCCGTGCTGACCCTCGCCGACAACGGCCGGGGCCTGCCCGTCGCCGAACCGGCCAAACTCGGTCGAGGCTTGCACAATATGCGCGACCGCATCTGCTCCCTCGGAGGCGAGCTCCTGATCGATTCCACCCCTGGAAAAGGAACTCGCCTCCGCGTTACTCTTGGCCTTAGTCCCAGCCAACAAGCTTCATGATGACCGCTTCCCAAACCATCCGAGTTCTTCTGGTCGACGACAGCACCCTGGTCCGCGAGGGCATTCGCTCTGTGCTCAGCGATCACGGAGCAGAAGCCGGCATCGAGGTCTGCGGTGAAGCCGCCAACGTCTCCGAAGCCATTTCCTCCGCGATCGCGCTCCGTCCCGACGTGGTCCTGCTCGACATTCGCCTGCCCGACGGCTCGGGCTTCACCGCTTGCCGCGAGATTCTCAAGAGCCTGCCCGGCACGCGCATCCTCGTGCTCACTTCGTTCACCAGCGACGGCTTCATTTACGAAGCGATCACCAGCGGCGCGCAGGGTTACCTCATGAAGGAGATCGACCCGCTCGGCCTCGTGAAGGCGATCAAGGACATCATGGACGGCAAATCCATCCTCTCGCCGGACATCACCGCCGGCGTGATGCGCATGATGCGCGGCGGCGGCGCCAAGGGCGATGGGGGCGACCTCAGCATCCTTTCCAACCAGGAGCGCCGTGTGCTCGCGCTCGTGGCCGAGGGCAAGACCAACAAGCAGATCGGCGACGATCTCGGCCTCTCGGACAATACGGTGAAGAACTACCTCTGCAGCGTCTTCGACAAACTGCAGGTGCGCCGCCGGTCCCAGGCCGCCGCGCTCTACGTCCAGTCGCAGTCGAACCAGTTCTGAAACCCCACCGCCGGCCCCGCGGGACCACGGGGATTTCCCTCGGCGCCACCAGCCCGACCGTTCCCCGAATCGGTCTATCACCCGCCCGCCATTCAGGCCTAGGTTTTTAGGGGCCAAATTCGGACCGTCCCCCTCTAACTCCCGCCGTGCGCGAGCGGGTATGCTGGGGACCATGATCGCCACCGCTGCCTCTCCCTCGCGCCGCTCGCTTCGCCACCGGACGCACCGGGCCTTCACCATCCTCGAGGTCACCATGGCGACCTTCGTGATGGCCTTCGGCATCTCGACCGCGACGCTCACCATGATGGGCGGGTTCAAGTCGCTCGACGTCGCCCGCAGCATCACCCTCGCCTCGCAGATCCTGCAGAGCGAGATGGAGCGACTCCGGCTGATGGATTGGGCCGACATCGCCGCCCTCACCGGCACCGCCACCGTCGATCTCAACGACGTGTTCACCAGCGACGCCGACCTCGCCTCCCGCTTCATCCTCACCCGCACGGTGAGCGACGTTTCCGGCAAGGTCGGCGAGATGAAGGAAATCCAGCTCGTCGTCAGCTGGACCACCATGGATGGCCGCACCCTGACCCGCCAGTTCAACACCTACTACGCCAAGGATGGTCTCTATGACTACTACTACACCATCGCCCGCTCCTGACCGCCCCCGCTCCGCCCTCTCCGGCCGCCGCGGCATGACCCTCGTCGAGGTCATGGTGGCCGCCTCGCTGGCCTCGTTCGTGCTCGCCGGGGTCGTCTCCACCTTTCTCTTCCTCGGCCGCAGCGGAGCCAACATCAACAACTACTCCGAAATGGAGAGCGAAGCGCGCAATGGGCTGGAGTACTTTGCCCAGGATACCCGCCAGGCCTCCGACCTGTATTGGAATTCCGCCGACAGCGTCCAGCTCACCGTCAACAGCGTCGCCGTCACCTACGCCTACGATTCAGCCGCCGGCACCTTTTCCCGCACCGTCGGTGGCGTCACGACCAACCTCGTGGAGGGCGTGTCGGACTTCGAGTTCTCCGGCTACATGATAACCGGCGCCGCGGTCAGCCTGGCCGATCTCTCCACCGCCGCCAAACGCAAGACCGCGAGCGATGTGACGAAGCAACTCCAGGTCTACCTCAAGGCCTCCCGCTCGTCGGTCACGGTCACCACCGCCACCAACACCGTCCTCTCCGCCCGCTACATCCTGCGCAACAAGCGCGTCACCGCATGAAAACCAGCCCCGCTCCCCCCCTTCACCGCCGGGCGCGGTGCTTCGGCTCCCGCCGTGACTCCCGCCGCGGTTCCCTCCTCGTGGTGGCCATGCTCCTGCTCGCCGGCATCGGCATCTCCCTGGTGAGCTACCTCAACATCGGTCAGACCAACCTGCGCATCTCCAACCGCGCCTTCTACGCCAACGCCGCCATCAACCTCGCCGAAACCGGCCTCGAACAGGCCATGTGGTCGATCAACAAGGCCGTCGATGGCGACGCTGCCGCCTGGACCGGCTGGACCACCGATGGCAGCAACGCCTGGCGCAATTTCACCGGTTTTACCTTCGACGCCAACTCCACCGGCAACGTCCGCGTCTACGTCCGCAACCACACCCTCGCCATCGCACCGGTCATCATCGCCCGGGCCACCATCACCCCCGTCCAGGGCGGGCCCATCGAAAAGTGGATCCGCGTCACCCTCTCCAAACGCTCCCTCTTCGCCAACGGCCTGGTCGCCAAGGATGTCCTCACCTTCAGCGGCGGCAACGCCTCCGTCGACTCCTACGATTCCCGCCTCGGCGCCTACGATGCATCCCTCGGCGGCGGCGCCACCAACCGCTATCCCCGCGGCAGCGCCGGCAGCGGCTCGGTCGCCGTCAACAGCTTCACCCTCAGCAATTCCGACATCTTCGGCTACGTCTCCATCGGCACCGCCGACTACTCCGGCCTCGATGTGGGTCCCAATGGCATCATCGCCGGCAGCTTTTCCGCCACTGGCGGCACCATCGACTACAGCCGGGTCACCACCGATTTCACGACCAACTTCGAGGACACCACGGCACCGACCGCCGCCGGCTACGCCATCGGCTCCATCTCGGGTGCCACCAGCCTGCCCCGCGGCGGCGACATCGCGGCGGCCGACGGCAAATTCTACTACGACGTCACCTCCATCTCCCTCAGTGGTGCCGCCTCCCGTATCCTCGGCATCGTCGGCGGCAACGACGTGGTCATCCGCATCACCAGCACCACCGGCACCGGCGTCAGCGTCACCGGCAACGCCTCCATCCAGGTCAACGGCGGCGCCAGTCTGGAGCTGTATGCCTCCAACGATGTGGATATCGGCGGCAACGGCATCGCCAACGCCAACGATCCCGCCGCCTTCCAGTTCTGGAGCACCCAGACCGCCAGCTCCGCCGGCACCCAATCCGTCTCGATCCACGGCAACGGCCAGTTGAGCGCCGTCGTCTACGCCCCCAACGCCGACGTCACCATGAACGGTGGCGGCAGCAGCGGCAGCATCTACGGCGCCGTCGTTGCCGACACGATCACGGTCACGGGCGGCAGCGAGTTTCACTACGACGAAGCCCTCTCCGACATGACCGACGGCAATCCCTTCGGCATCGCCGGTTGGACCGAACTCACCAGCGCCACCGCCCGCAGCGTCTACGACGCCTTCCTGAGCTTCTAGCCTGCATATTTCACACTGTTGGGCCGCCGCTTGTCGGCGTGCCGCTGGCTGACGGAGGGCTGAGGGGCAGGTGCGGTCCCGCGGCCGCGGGTCGACACTGCGCAGTGTGGACGGTTTCCTTCGAAGCGTGAAATATCCCGGGCTAGCCCGACGGCCGGTCGGCGAAAGACTTGGTTCCGGGGCCGATAAGCCGGATTCTGTTCCACGCCCGAAGGCGCTTCGATCGTCATTTATCTCGAGTCCCTCCGTTGCCGGAGGGCCTCGCCCGCCGAAGCTCGGACCGCGAGCGGACCGAGCGAAGGTGGGTGCGACATACCCGCGGCTGTCGACCGGGCCGGTCAGCCGCCTATTTTGCCTTGCACCGGAAGGGGTTTATCGTGCCGCCCGCATTGCTGCGAAACGCGGTGGGCTCTTACCCCACCTTTTCACCCTTGCTACGCAAGGGAGTGAGGAGTGAGAGGGAAAAGTGAACGGGTCGGAACCCTCCTCACTCTCCACCTTCACTTTCACTCACCGCGCAGCGGTGTATTTTCTGTGACACTGGCCGTCGACGCGCCTTGACGCGCGCCTCCCGTGCTTGCGGTGAAGCTCGCACGGCATCCTGCCCTGCGGTGTCCGGACTTTCCTCTCCGGGACTGTCTTATCCGGCGCAGCGTTACCTGCGCCTTGGGCTGCAAAGAACCCCGGAGCGACGATCTGGCCCCGGAACCAAGCCGACCACGATCGATGATCCGCCCCGCCAACGCAAGCCGTCCGTAATCGCCGCCTCCGGGTTCACCTCCCTCTCACTCTGCCTCCCCCCCTTTCACTTTCACTCCGCCTGTCCCTTTCACTCCGCCCTCACGGGCGGTCACGCGCTCTCCCACCACAGGATGCGGCCGCACTGGTCGCACTTCGCGAGTTCCTCGCCCTTGCGCGCCACCGAATCGACCTCACCCGAAACCTTTAGGTGGCAGCCGCCGCACTTGCCCCCGCTGATGGCCGAGCACACCGGAAACTGGCGCTCCGCGATGCGGTCAAATTCCCGCAGCCAGCGCTCCGCCAAAGGTTCGCGCGCCGTCGCCACCGCCGACTCCGCCTCGGCCAGTTCGGCCTTCAGGCTGGCCTCGCGTTCACGCAGGGTCGCGATCCGGTCCTGGTAACCGGCGATGTTGCGCTGCATCTCCGCCTCGGCCGCGGCAAAGCGCTCCTTCGCCGCATCGATGGCGTACATCACCTCGAGTTCCTGCTCCTCCAGGGCGCCGATCTTCGCCTCCATCGATTCGATCTCGTGCCCGAGCGCCTGATACTCGTCGTTCTTCTTCACCAGCGATTGCTGGGTCTTGTATTTCGCGAGCTTGTCCTCGGCCGCGCCGATCTCCGACTCGATTCCCTTCTTCTTCGCTTCCAGATTCCGCCACTCGGTCTTCGCCGTCTCGATCGCGCCCTTCTCCGTGTCGATCTTGGCCTGCACCCGGGCCACGTCGGTCGGGACCGCGCCGATCTGCTGGACCAGACTGCGGCGCGCGTGTTCACGATCTTGCAGGACGAGGAGAGGTTCGATGGCCGGGTGTCGCATAAAAGGGGGGAGGAGGGCAACGGGGGTGAATAGATCAATTTCCTGCTGAAACCAGGGATTGCCATTGGGTTGAGAGGCAGGTGCAGACGAGTCTGGTTCTTAACCACGGATGGACACGGACAGGCCGCACAACCGTTCGGCTCAGCACGACTCCACCGACGCTGGATTTGATTTCACCCTCTCCTCGTTTCAGTGCGTGGGCGGTAGCCGAAGCCATTCGTGTCTATTCGTGGTTAAAAAAAGGTCTGAGGAAGAGCTTCACTAGATGTAATACATTTCGTCGGTGCTGCGATTGACCATCTGCTCCAGCGTGCAGGCCCGGCACTTCGTCTCCAGCGTCTCGCGCACCTCGCGCCAGACCGCATCGACATGGCCGCCGCTGAATCCCTCGCCCGACTCGTTCAGCTCCAACACCTCGCCCTCGATGAGCCGCACGATCTCATACAGCGTGACCGACTCCGGCGGCCGCGCCAGCGCGTAGCCGCCCTGCTTGCCGCGCTTGCTGATGATCAGCCCGCCGTTGCGCAGCTCGCTGAGGATCTGGACCAGATAATTCGCCGGCACCGCCTCGGCCTGCGCCAGGTCCTCGATGTGCGCCAATTCATCCGTCCCGTAGGTCCGCGCCATCTGCGCCAGCACCCGGCACGCGTAATCGACTTTGACGGAAAGCTTCAATGCAGCGCGAACGCTAGAAGCCCATCTTTAGTCGGCAACCTAAAATACTCGACGACCTGCCATTGAGCTGCACTTGGGGCGGCAAAATTTCGATTGTGGCAGCCCGCAAATTCCGATGCTCTTTGGCCTTTAAAACCCGTCATTTTCCCTCATCTGCATGTCCGACCCTACCGACCCGGTTCCGCCCTCCGAAAATCCCGCAATTTCAGGCACCTACGACGCCTCCAAGCTCGGCAAACTCGAGGGCCTTGAAGCCGTCCGCAAAAAGCCCGGCATGTACATCGGCGGCACCGACGAGCGCGCGCTCCATCACTGCGTCTCCGAAGTGCTCGACAACTCCGTCGATGAGCACCTCGCCGGCCACTGCCGGCACATCGATGTCGCCATCCACGTCGACGGCTCCATCTCCATCCGCGACGACGGCCGCGGCATCCCCGTCGACATCCACCCGCAATACGGCATTCCCGGCGTCGAGATGGTGCTCACCACCCTCCACTCCGGCGGGAAATACGGCCAGGGCGGCTACAAGTTCTCCGGTGGCACCCACGGCGTCGGCGCCAAGTGCGTCAACGCCGTCTCCGAATGGTTCGAGGTCGAGGTCTCCCGCGACGGCTCGGTTCATCACATGAAGTTCGAGCGCGGCAAGCCGGTCAAAAAGCTCTCCGTCATCGGCAAGGCCCGCGGCACCGGCACCTACATCACCTTCAAGCCCGACCCCGAGATCTTCAAGGAAACCACCACCTTCGTCGGCGACCGCATCGCCCAGCGCCTGCGCGAACTCGCCTTCCTCAACTCCGGCCTCGAGATCACCTTCGTCGACGAGCGCCCCGCCACCCCCAAGCCCGTCACCTTCCTCTACAAGGACGGCGTCAAGGAATTCGTCCGCCAGCTCAACGAGGGCAAACAGGTCCTCCACCCCGAGCCCGTCCGCATCGCCCGCCAGGTCGAGCTCCTCATCGACGAGAAGCCCGCCGAGATCCACCTCGAGGTCGTTCTGCAATACAACGACTCCTTCAACGACCAGGTGCTCTGCTACACCAACACCGTCCACAATCCCGACGGCGGCACCCACCTCTCCGGCTTCCGCGCCGCGCTCACCCGCGCCATCAACCAGTTCTCCCGCGCCAACAAGCTGCTCAAGGACAAGGACCCGCAGATCACCGGCGACGACGTGCGCGAGGGCCTCGCCGCCGTCGTCTCCATCAAGCACTCCGACCCCAAGTTCGAATCCCAGACCAAGGTCAAGCTCCTCTCCCCCGAGGTCGAGTCCACCGTCGGCTCCGCCTCCTACGAGGGGCTCATGCAGTACTTCGAAACCAACCCCAACGTCGCCAAGCGCCTCGTCGACAAGGCCCTCAACGCCGCCCGCGCCCGCGAGGCCGCCCGCAAGGCCCGCGAGACCATCCGCAAGGGTGCCCTCTCCTCCGGCGGCCTCCCCGGCAAACTCGCCGACTGCTCCGAACGCGACCCCGCCGTCGCCGAACTCTACATCGTCGAGGGTGACTCCGCCGGCGGCTCCGCCAAACAGGGCCGCGACCGCCGCTACCAGGCCATCCTCCCCCTCCGCGGCAAACTCATCAATTCCGAGAAGGCCCGCCTCGACAAGGTGCTCTCCAACGAGGAAATCCGCACCCTCATCACCGCCATCGGCACCGGCATCGGCCACGCCGACGACGCCGGCGGTTTCAACGCCGACAAGGCCCGCTACCACCGCATCATCATCATGACGGACGCGGACGTCGACGGCTCCCACATCCGCACTCTCCTGCTCACCTTCCTCTACCGCCAGATGAAGGGCCTCATCGAGCGCGGCTACGTCTACATCGCCCAGCCGCCGCTCTACAAAATCAAGCGCAAGCGCCGCGAGCAATACGTCGACAACGACGAACAGCTCAACCGCATCCTGCTCGAGCTCGGCTCCGAGGACGTCACCCTCACCCGCCTCGCCGACAACCACCTCTTCGCCGCCGAGCAGATCGACCGCATCGTCGAAAACCTCGCCGCCCTCGAGAAGCTCGGCACCGGCGTCACCCGCTACGGCGCCTCCCTCACCGGCTACCTCGACCAGCACGACAAGGACACCCTCGCCCTCCCCCGCTACATCGCCCGCATCCGCGAGGGCAACAAGGAGAGCCACGAGTTCCTCCGCGACGAAGAAGCCCGCGCCGAGTTCACCCACAACATGGGCCTCGACGCCGACCTCGAGGCCGAGGAAACCCCCGGCCAGGCCGGCACCCCCGGCAGCGGCAACACCAACCCGCCCCTCGGCGGCTCCGTCACCGCCAGCGGCCTCTCCGGCAAGTCCGGCGCCCTCACCCGTCGCGTCACCCTGCACGAGATCTTCGAGTCCACCGAGATGACCAAGCTCCTCCAGGCCATCCGCGCCGCCGGTCTCGAGATCAACCGCTTCTCCCCCACCGAGGAAGCGCGCTACACCGTCACCGAAAACGCCGGCCAGAAAAACGAGACCGTCACCGAGCTCCACGCCCCGCTAGAGGTCCTCTCCCACATCCGCACCCTCGGCCGCAAGGGCCTCTCCATCCAGCGCTACAAGGGTCTCGGCGAAATGAACCCCAAGCAGCTCTTCGAGACCACGATGGACCCCGACAAGCGCCGCCTGCTCAAGGTCAACATCGCCGACGCCGCCAAGGCCGACGCCCTCTTCACCCTCCTCATGGGCGACGAGGTCCCGCCGCGCCGCCAGTTCATCGAAGACAACGCCCTCAACGTCTCCTACCTCGACGTCTAAGCGCCATGAAACTCAAAGCCATCATCCACCAGGCCGACGAAGGCGGCTACTGGGCCGAAGTCCCCGCCCTCCCCGGCTGCCTCACCCAAGCCGAAACCCTCGACGAACTGAACGCCAACCTCCGCGAAGCCATCGAAGGCTGGCTGGCAGTCGCACACCCCTAGCGCTCCCACCGCGTCGATGAACAGAGCACAGAAGCAGCGCCTGAGATTCCGGACAACCGATTGAGAAACCCGCTGCTCGACCTCCGCAATCGCGCGCATGGACAAGCTAGATATCCAATTCACCGACCAAGCGCTCACCGACCTTGATGCCATACCGGTTCGCTTCGCCCGCCAAATTATCCGGAAAATTCAACGACTCGAGAATGGACCGCAGGGTGACATCAAACGACTGACCGAATTCGACTACGACTACCGCCTCCGTTCCGGAAACCATCGCGTTCTGTTCGACCGGATCGGAAACAAAATCGTCATCCACCGCATTTTGGACCGAAAATCCGCCTATGACTAAGACCCAGCAATTCGCCCGCGAAATTCGCCGCAAGCGGCAGGAAATCACTCGGCTCCAATCCGATCTCAACGACATGCTCGATCATCTTGAAGTGCTGGAATCGCGAACGAAGCACGCCGGAAAACCCACTCGCTCGCTCGACGAGGTGAAAGCCCGATTCGGACTCGGCCCCCGCACGTCAAAATAGGCCGCCCCTCCGCCCTTTCCCTTCCACTCTTCCCCCCCCCTTTCCCTCCCGACCCGCCCGTGTTCACCGCCAACGAAAAACTCTCCACGGCCAACATCACCGACATCATGCAGACGGCCTACATCGACTACTCGATGTCGGTCATCGTCGCCCGCGCGCTTCCCGATGCCCGCGACGGCCTCAAGCCCGTGCAGCGCCGCATCCTCTACGCCATGCTGCGCGAGGGCCTGCTCCACAACCGCGCCTTCGACAAGTGCGCCGGCGTCGTCGGTGAAGTCCTCAAGAACTACCACCCGCACGGCGATTCCTCCGTCTACGACACGCTCGTCCGCATGGCCCAGAACTGGGTCATGCGCTACCCGCTCATCGACCCGCAGGGCAACTTCGGCTCCGTCGACGGCGACCCACCCGCCGCCTACCGTTACACCGAGTCCCGTCTCACCGCCCTCGCCGAGACCCTGCTCGCCGACATCGAGGAGGAGACGGTCGACTTCGCGCCCAACTACAAGGAGTCGACCACCGAGCCCACCGTCCTGCCCTCCGCCCTGCCGCACCTGCTCATGAACGGCTCGACCGGCATCGCCGTCGGCATGGCCACCAACATCCCGCCGCACAACCTCGACGAACTCATCGCCGCCACCTGCGCCATCATCGACCGCCCCGACATCACCCTCGAGGAGGTCTGCCAGTTCATCAAGGGCCCCGACTTCCCCACCGGCGGCGTCATCGTCGGCACCGCCGGCATCGATTCCTACCTGCGCACCGGCAAGGGCATCGTCCGCATGCGCGGCAAGGCCCACACCGAGGAGATGAAGACCGGCGGCGAGCAGATCATCATCACCGAGATCCCCTACAACGTAAACCGCGCCAACCTCGTCTCCAAGATCGCCGAACTCGTCTCCGACAAACAGATCGAGGGCATCCGCGATCTCCGTGACGAGTCCGACGAAAACACCCGCATCGTCATCGAACTCAAGCGCGGCGAACAGGCCGAACCCATCCTCAACCAGCTCTACAAGCGCACGGCCCTGGAATCCTCCTTCGGCGTCACCCTCCTCGCCCTCGACCAGCGCCGACCCAAGCAGATGAACATCCGCGAGCTGCTCGACTGCTATATCGAGCACCGCCGCGACGTCATCACCCGCCGCACCCAATACCGCCTGCGCAAGGCCGAGGAGCGCGCCCACATCCTCGAGGGCTACAAGATCGCCCTCGATAACCTCGACGACTTCGTCCGCATCATCCGCTCCTCCGCCAACCGCCAGGAAGCCAAGGAGAAGTTGATGGCGAAATACCCGCTCTCCGAGAAGCAGACCGACGCCATCCTCGAACTGCGCCTCTACCAGCTCACCGGCCTCGAACGCGACAAGATCGAGGACGAATACGCCCAGCTCCTGCGCCTCATCGAGGAACTGCGCGCCATCCTCGACTCCGAACGCCGCCTGCTCGACGTCATCAAGGAGGAACTCACCGCCGCCGGCGCCAAATACAGCTCCGGCCGCAAGTCCGACATCGTGCCCGACATGGGCGACTTCCGCATGGAGGACGTCATCCCCAACGAGGGCATGGTCATCACCATCTCCCACGCCGGCTTCATCAAGCGCACCCGCGTCGCCGAATACCGCTCCCAGAAGCGCGGCGGCAAGGGTATCATCGGCACGGATACGTATTCGGACGATTTCGTGGAGCACCTCTTCACCGCGCAGACGCACGACTACATTCTCTTCATCACCAGCCACGGCCAGTGCCTCGCCCGCAAGGTCTACCAGATCCCCGAGGGCACCCGCACCTCCAAGGGCAAGTCGGTGAAATCCTTCCTCTCCCTCGACGAGGGCGAACGCGTCGCCGCCATGCTCACCACGCCCGACTTCGACGAAAACCACTACCTCGTCATGGGCACGCGCCAGGGCCAGATCAAGAAGACCGCCCTCGCCGCCTACACCAACGCCACCCGTGACTCGGGCATCATCGGCATCAACCTGGCCGAGGGCGACACCGTCATCGGCTGCGTGCTCACCAACGGTTCCGACGAGATCATCCTCGTCTCCCACTCCGGCCTCGCCGTGCGCTTCCGCGAGCGCGACCCCGCGTCCGGCGACGTACTCTTCCGCGACACCGGCCGCGCCACCAGCGGCGTCACCGGCATGCGTTTCAAGCGCACCGGCGACTTCCTCCAGGCTATCGAAGTCGTGAACCACGACGCCAAGTTCCTCGTCGCGAGCGAAGCCGGCCTCGGCGTGCGCACCCGCTTCGAGGATTACCGCCTCATCAACCGCGGCGGCTCCGGTGTCACCGCCATCGACCTGCCCAAGGACGGCTCCGTTTCCCTGGTCGGCGCGCTCGGCGTCAAGGACAGCGACGAGATCATGCTGCTCACCGCCAAGGGCCAGAGCATTCGCTGCCCCGTCGACACCATTCGCGAAACCAACCGCGGCGCCAAGGGCGTGAAGCTGCTCACCCTCGCCGAAGGCGACAGCCTCCTCTCCATCGCCAAGGTGGTGGAATCCGAAGAGGAACTCGAAGCCGCCGAAGCCGGTGAAGACTCCCCCGCCGAGACCACCGGCGAAACCGGGCCTCCCCCCGCCCCGACCGAAGATCTTCCCCCCGCCGAGTAAGCCCCCCCCCGCCTCATTCTTGTTCTCAAGGCGACGGTCCGAATCGTCCTGTCGGTTCGGGGCTGCGGATCCGGGAAAAATCGATGTAGGGGCGTCGCTCGCCGAAGCCCGCGAACGCCGGGGCTGCTTCCACGGCCGCAGGATCGGCCCGTCGGCCTGACGCGATCGAGTCGGGAAACGGCCCGGCCCGCTTGTTCCGCATCACGAGCACAGCCGGCCACCCACAAATTCCGCGCGCCATCCCCACCGCGGAATTGACTCCGCGCAGCCAATTCAGCCTCGTTATCGCTCCACCCCCAAAGCAGTGCCACACCTTATCGAACCAGAAGAAGCCGACCCTCTGTCTCCGCAGCCGAACCTGCGGTAGCCGGGCGTCCGCTCTCGGGTCCCCACGGCGAAACGGGTTCGGTCGCAGCCACCCGTCCCTCCTCCCTTCCTTTCGCCATGGCAGTTCGAATCTCCGATCTCCTCGATCCTGCTCGTATCGACCTCAACGTGCGCAGCGCCCGCCGCACCACTGCGCTCGCCCAGATCGCCGGGCTGCTGGAAGACCATCAGGACATGCGCAATTTCCGCGGCTTCTACAAGGACCTGCTCGCCCGCGAACGGCTCGACACCACCTGCCTCGGTAATGCCATCGCCCTGCCCCACGCGCGCACCGACCATGTCGGCCGCACCCTCCTCGCCATCGGCCGCAGCGAACGCGGCATCTATTTCGAAAAGGCCGACGAACACGTGAAACTCGTCTTCCTGCTCGGCACCCCCAAGTCCGACGCCGGTGCCTACCTCACCCTCGTCAGCCGCCTCTGCAAGCTCTTCAAGACCGCCTCCCTTCGCACGCAGCTGCTGGAAGCCGAGACCCCCGCGGCCTTCATCGCCGCCCTCACCGCCGCCGAACAATCCCTGTAGGGACGCCTCGGGCGCCACGCCCACGCCCGCCGGCCCCTTTCAGCGTTTCCGCCTTCCCGCCCATTTCAGCGTTTCAGCTTTTCAGCATTTCAGCGTTTCAGCTTCCGGCTCATTTCAGCGTTTCAGCTTTTCAGCATTTCAGCTTTTTTCTTCGCCCCGTGATCCACTCCTTCGTCTTCAGCGATGGCAAAGTCGTCGGCACCGACCTCGAGCTCGATGCCCTCCGCCTCGTGCGCTCCGACAAGGGACTGTTCATGTGGGTCGACCTCGCCGATCCCACGCCCGGCGAGATCAAGGATGTCCTCGAAACCCTATTCGCCTTCCACCCCCTGGCCATCGAGGACTGCGTGACGCCCACCGACGTGCCCAAGATCGAGGATTACGACGACTACATCTTCCTCGTGATGCACGCGGTCGACTTCACCCGCACCGAGAAGTTCAACACCACCGAACTCGACCTCTTTCTCGGCCGCAACTTCGTCGTCACCTTCCGCCGCGCCGAACTCAAGGCCGTCGACGGGGTGCTCGAGCGCTGCCGCAAATCCACCGGCACTTTCGCCAAGGCCCCCGACCGCGTCGCCCACCACGTGCTCGACGCCATCATCGATCTCTACCAACCCGTCGTCGAAGAGTTCCGCGGCGAACTTGAGGACGTCGAGGCCCAGCTCCTGTCCCCCGAACAGAAGGACCTCATTCCCACCCTGCTCGAAGCCCGCGAGGAACTCGCCCACCTCCGCCGCATCATCGCCCCGCAACGCGATGTCATCAACCGCCTCGCCCTCGGCGAGTACGACCTCATCCGCCCCGTCATGCTGCCCTATTTCCGCGACCTGCGCGACAACCTCGTGCGCATCAACGAACGCGCCATCACCTTCTCCGACCAGCTCCTCATCGTCTTCGATCTCTTCCTCTCCAAATCCGGCTTCCAGGCCAACGAAGGCATCAAGGTCCTCACCGCCCTCACCGCCATCACCCTGCCCGCCATGGTCATTGGCACCTGGTTCGGCATGAACTTCCGCCACATGCCCGAGCTCCACACCCGCTTCGGCTATCCCCTCATCCTCCTCGCCACCCTCACCATCTCCGCCGCCATGTGGTGGTGGTGCAAAAAACGCCGCTGGATCTAGCGAGGCTTCGCCACCGACCATGGACTACGGACAACAGACCACCATCCCCAAGCCGGCTTACGCATTGAAACGAAGCGGTCCGGACGCGCGGGTCCACCTGCCAGGCGCCGGGATCGAGGTGGACGCCGGCCTCCGGACGGCGTTTGCGCTGGATCGGCTCGCCCCCCGACATCTGACATCTGGCATCCGACATCTGACATCTGACATCTGAAATCCGAGACCATGGTAACCAGCCTCGTCTATCGTCACAACCGCCTCGCCGTGGAGAACCCGCCCACGAGCACGCTGGCGGCGCTGCGCGAAGAACCGGGCGTCATGGTGTGGATCGACATGGTCAACCCCGCCGAGAAGCACGTGAAGCGCATCATGGAGGACCTGCTTCACCTGCACCCGCTCGTCATCGAAGACTGCACCTCCGACAACCCCTTCCCCAAACTCGAAATCTACGACGACTACCTGCACCTGGTGATGCACGCCGTCGACTACTCGCGCACCGACCGCTTCACCACCACCGAACTCGATCTCATCGTCGGCAAAAACTTTCTCCTCACCTACCACCGCCAGCCCCTGCGCCCGGTCCAGGCCGCGATCGATCGCTTCGTCCGCACCCCCAACCGCCTCGTCCGCGGACCCGACCGCTTCGCCCACACCATCCTCGACTACATGGTCGATGCCTACCAGCCCGCCCTCGCCGAGCTGCGCCAGGAACTCGAGGACATCGAGTGGGACGCCCTGCACGAGGGCACGCCCGAGGACCTCTTCCCGCGCGTGCTCGACCTGCGCAAGGAACTCGCCCAGCTCCGCCAGATCGTGCGCCCCCAGCGCCAGACCGTCTCGGAACTTGCCCAGGGCCGCACCAAGTTCATCCGCAAAGTCATCCTCCCCTACCTGCGCGACCTCGGCGAAGAGATGCAGCGCATCGAGTCCCAGGCCACCGGCTGGTCCGACCAGCTCATCCTTTCCTTCCGCGTCTTCCTCAACCGCTCCAGCCACGAAGCCAGCGAAGGCATCCGCGTGCTCACCTCGCTCACCGCCCTGTCCATCCCGCCCCTGCTCATCGGCGGCTGGTTCGGCATGAACTTCGACCACATGGACACCCTGGAATCCGCCTGGGCCTACCCCGCCACCTTCGGCCTCACCGTCCTCTTCACCGTCGGCATGGCCGCCTTCATCCGCAAACGCGGCTGGCTGTAAGGCAGTTCTCTCCCGGGGGGAGGTGCCTCGCGCACGCCCGCCGTAGCCGGCTTTCGTTGACACCACGACTCGAACGAACCGCATCTTGACCCAGGCACATAGTGTGCATCTTGAGAACGATTCGGGCGACGCCAAGATTTCCGCAGAACTTCGTTCTCTTCGTTTCCTTCTGTGAGAACTTCAGTTCCTTCGGCCTGTTGAAATAGACCCCGTCGCCCCCTCGATCATGCCTCTTCGCGCGCTGTTGTTCTTCACCTTGCTGGCGATTCGAGGCCTTGCGGCCGACATCGAGATCGTCGGCGAATACACCATCGGGACCACCCGCACCCTTTCGTTTGTTTCCCCCGCCTCGCCGCAGGCCGAGTGGGTGAAACTGGGCGGTAACTACCGCGGCTACCACGTCGCATCCTACGACCCCGCCACCAAAACCGCGCGACTTGAAAAAGCCGGCGAGACCCTCGAAGTCCGCTGGCGCAACCAGCCCGCCGACGGCGCCGCGGCCCCCACCGCCCTCACGCCCGAACAACGCGAGGAGATCAAACGCAAGGTCCTCCACAACCTCCGCCAGCTCGGCGCCGCCGCCGACCAGTTTTACCTCGAGCACGGCACCAACACGACCACCCTGGACAAGCTCATCGGCAACCAGGCCTACATCAAGCAACTGAACCCGATCGACGGCGAAGACTACACCCGCATCGAGTTCCAGCAAGGCCACCCCCTCACCGTCACCACCGCTCACGGCGACACCGTGACCTACGCCCCCTGACCAGCGAGACCGACTCCTCGTAGGGCCGGCTTCAGCCGGCCCTCCCGTATTCCGAGCGGACTCCAGGCACAGTCGCGGCCATGACGCCGAACCCACTCGCCCAAGTTGAAATTCCGGAGCAGAGGCGCTGAGTTTCAAGCATCGCCGCGGATTCCTCCATGTCTTTGCACTCCACCCCTGGCCGCCGCCTGCTGGCCCTGGCGGGCTGGTTGCTGCTGTGCTTCTCCGCCGCCGCGCTGGGCGGGCTCTCGGGTGCCGGCGACTGGTATGCGTCCCTGAAAAAACCGGCATGGAATCCTCCGGCGTGGATTTTCCCTCCGGTATGGTCCGCCCTCTATGCGCTGATGGCGGTGGCCGCATGGCTGGTGTGGCGACAGGGCGGTTGGGCCGGCCAACGACGGCCCCTGCTGTTCTTCCTCGCGCAACTGACCCTCAACGCCCTCTGGACGCCCTTGTTCTTCGGCCTGCAGCGGCCGGGTCTCGCGTTTGCCGAGATCGTGCTCCTCTGGCTGGCGATCGTCGTCACCCTCCTGGTCTTCCGACCCGTGAGTCGTTCGGCGGCGTGGCTTCTTGCCCCCTACCTTGCGTGGGTGAGTTTCGCCGCGGTGTTGAACTTCACCCTGTGGCGCATGAACCCGTGATTGCACCACCGGAAAACCCGTCGCCGCAGTCCGCCCCTACTTCGCCCTCACTCGCTCGGCCTCCACTTCCAGGCGGTCGACCAGTTCGGCCATCTGGTCGATCACGGCCTGCACCGTGGCCGGATCGGCCAGATCGACGCCGGCTTTCCGCAACTGCTCCATGGGGTGGTCGTTTCCGCCGCTGCGCAGCAGCTCCAGGTAGCGCTCCGTCGCCGCCGCCCGCTCGGCCTCGCTGCCGGTCGTCATGTCCCGATAAAGCTTGGCCGAGGAGGCGAAGCAGGTCGCGTATTGGTAAACATAATACGGCGAATTGTAGAAGTGCGGGATGCGCGTCCAGGTGTAGCGGTAAAGTTCATCCTTCGTCACCGCGTCGCCGTAGTAAGTGTCCATGAGCCCTGCGTAGATCCCGGCGAGCGTGTCCGGCGTGATCGGCTGGTCCTGCTCCACCCGCTGGTGCGCCTGCCACTCGAAATCGGCAAACAGCACCTGCGCGTAAAAGGTCCCCACGATGTCGTCGATCGCCTGCTGCAGGAGCAGGAAGCGCTCCCGGGGTTCGTCCGTGCGGCTGAGCAGCAGCTCGAGCAGGAAGCGTTCGTTGGTCGTCGAGGCCACCTCCGCCACGAAGATGGTGTAGCTCGCCGTCGCGAAGGGCTGCGCGTCGTAGGACAGCAACGTGTGCAGGGCGTGCCCCGCTTCGTGCGCAAAGGTGAACACGGCGTCGAGCGTGTCGTTGTAGTTCATCAGCATGTAGGTGCCGACTCCATACACGCCCGCGTTGTAGGCCCCGCTGCGCTTGCCTTCGTTTTCATACACGTCGAGCCAGCGGCCCCCCAGCAGCTCCGCCATGCGCGCCTGGTAGTCGGCCCCGAGCGGCGCGACCGACTCCACCACCGTCGCCTTCATGTCGTCATAGGCGTAGCTGCGGTCGTCCTCCAGCAGCGGCAGCGATCCGTCGTAGAGATGATAAGTGTCCACCCCCAGCATCCGGGCCCGCAGCCGGTAATAGCGCTGCAGCGGTGCCGTACCCCGGCGAACCGTCTCGACCAGCGTGCGATAAACCGCCTCGGGCACGTGGTTGCCATCCAGGGCCGCCGCCAGTGTCGATTCGTAGCGCCGCGCCCGGGCGGAAAACCAGTCGCGCTGCAGGGTCGCGTGGTAGATCGCCGCATAGGTGTTGCGGTTGGCCGCGTAGGTCTCGTAGTGCCCCTCGAACGCCGCCCGCCGGTCCGCCTGCGCCCGGGCCGTGTTGAGCACGCGGGAGTAGCCGCCCGCGGTCAGTTTCACGGTTTCACCCGTCGCCAGCGTGATCTCCGGAAAGTCGATGTCGGAGGTGCTCAGTTCCTGATAGATCGTGCGCGGCGTGCCGGAAAACTGCGACGAGTACGACAACAGCCGCTCGCCGTCCTCATCCAAGGTGTGCTCCGCCTGACGAAACGCTTCCTCGATCGGAAAGCGGTAGGGCGCCAGCCGCGGCTCGGCCGCCAGCCAGCCCTGCACCGTCTCCGCCCCCACCGCCAACAGCTCCGGCGTGAACCAGGAGGTCGCCGTGCCCAGCTTGGCGAAGAGCGCGGTCACCCGCTGAAACTTCCCCGAGATCGCGGTGTTGCGCGTGTCGACGTCGCGCTGCAGCTGCGGGTAGCGGTAGAGCTTGTACTGCAGCTTGCCGATTTCGTCGGCCAGTTCGTAGGCGTGCGCCAGGGCGGCGGGCCCGTCGGCCAAGGTGCCCTGCAGGGCGGCATAGTCGCCGATCAGGCCGTCGAACACCGTCATGTCGGCCTCCCAGGCTTCCCAGGAGGAATAGATCGGCGTGAAGTCCCATTTGTAGTCGGCCTCGATTTCGTCGCGGTTCATCGTATCGGGTTTGGCCATAAGGGGAACAGTCCAGCAAAGGGTGATCACGAACCAGCATCGGAAACTGAGGCGGCGCCGATCTGAGAGCAAAAGCAAGCGATGCATGCCCCATCCCCGGGCAATCATCCGCCGGCAGCAAGCCTCGATCGGATCAGGCGTCAACCCAGCACCCGCGCCAGCGTCGCGCTGATCTCCGCCATCGAAAAGGGTTTCTCGAGCAGGTCGACCACTCCCGCCTCGCGCAGTGCCTTCGCATCCAATGTCAATGAGTTCCCCGTCACCAGCAGCACCGGACACGCGGGCAGGCAGGCGCGCACCGCCCGCGCCAGCTCGAGTCCACTCATCCCCGGCATCGATACATCCGAGATCATCAGGTCCGGTACGCTGCGGCCCGAGCGCACCGCCGCCAGCGCCTCCTCCGGCCGCAGGTGCGATTCGACACGGTATCCGATCGTCCGCAGGATGCGCTCCATCGCCTGCAACACGACCGCCTCGTCATCAACCAGGAGCAGGGTCTCACCGCGGCCGATCGACGAAAACGCCGGCGAGGGTCCGGGCTCCGACTCCGCCCCGCCACTGCCCGGAAAGTATAAGTCGAAGGTGGTCCCCCGCCCCAGCTCGCTCCGGATCACCGCCGCCGCATCCAAGGTCCGCAAAATGCCGTGCACCACCGCAAGTCCCAGGCCGGTTCCCTCCCCAACCTGCTTCGTGGTGAAAAAGGGTTCGAACACGCGGGTCAGAGTCGCCTCGTCCATGCCGGTTCCGGTGTCCTT
This sequence comes from uncultured Opitutus sp., assembly GCA_965652375.1. GTDB lineage: Bacteria > Verrucomicrobiota > Verrucomicrobiia > Opitutales > Opitutaceae > Actomonas. The sequence goes on along the minus strand of CBFGUO010000004.1, from coordinate 91,999 downwards.
CACCGTCAGCCGCACGTTGAGCCCTTCATGCAATTGCGGATGCCGCTCCAGGTCCGTCTCCGTCAGTCTGACCTCGCCCAGTTCGAACCTCAGCACGCCTCCGGTCGGCATGGCGTGCGCGGAATTGAAACCGAGGTTCATCACCAGCTGGTGAATCTGAATCGGATCGCACAGCACCGCCGGCACCACCTCCGCCAGCCGCGTTTCCACCGTGATGGTCCCCGGCAGCGACGAGCGCAGCAGGCGCGCGGCCTCGTCGATCACCGGGCCGATGTGCACCGGCTTCAAATCCACCTCCGCCTGGCGGGCAAAACTCAGGATGCGCGCCACCAGTTCCCTCGCCCGCCGGCTTGCCGCCATCGCATCACCCAGGAGTTCGCGCACCGCGTCGTTGGGGCCGAGCCGCGCCAGCGCCAGCTCGGTGTTGCCCATGATGCCGATCAACACGTTGTTGAAATCGTGCGCGATGCCGCCGGCCAGCGTCCCCACCGCCTCCAGCTTCTGGGCATGCCGCAACTGGTCCTCCAGCCGGCGCCGCGTCTCCTCCTCCCGCACCCGATCGGTGAGATCGAGAAAGATCGTCACCCACCGCGTCCCGATCCGCCGCGCCCGGAACTCGATCTGCCGCGTCTCGCCGGCGGCCGTCCGCACCTCGGCCTCCAGCGGCCGCGATTCGCCGGCGCGCGCGAGCGCTTCGGCCAGCCGCTCCTCCCACTGCGTCTGCACCTGCTCGCGGTAACCAGGATCCGGATACGCCAGCGGCCACCAATCCTCCATCGTGGCGATGTCCGCCGCGGTGTAGCCGAAAAGCTCGGTGAATTTCGCGTTCAGGCCGATGACCCGCTGATCATCGCCGAACTCCGCGATCGCGACCGGCGAAAACGCAATCAACTCGGCGCGGGACTCCTCGCTGCGCCGCACTTCCTCGATCCGCTCGCCCAGTCGGCGCATCGTGGAACGCAGCTCCTCCGCCATCCGGTTGAACGCGTCCACCAGCAGGCCCACCTCGCCCCGCCCTCCCGTCGGTACCGCGAGATCGAAATCCCCGCGCCCCATCCGCTCCGCCGCCGCACTCAGCCGCACCAGCGGCCGGCTCAAACGCTCCGCCACATAGGCCGTCGACACCGCACTCAACACCGCGCCCAGGCCCGCCAGCAGCAGCATGATGTCGCGCAACTCCCGCACCGCGCTCTCGTGCCTGCGCGCCGGCGACACCACCGCCACCCACCACGAACTCTGCGCCAGCGGCGTCTTGGCCACGTAGTCGGGCGCCTCCCCGCCGCGCAGCGCCGCCGCCGACAGCCGCTCCCGAAACTGAAAAAATTCCTCCCCCTGCGATCCCGACAGCCGCGCCGGCAACACCTCGGGCCAACGCGAGCCCTTCAAGGTCGAATCCCCGCCGTGGGCCAGCACCCGGCCGTCTCCATCGATCAGAATCACAAACAGTCCGCTGCCCACCGCTCCCGACGCCCGCGCCGCGATCTGTTGCAGCGCCGCCGGCTCGTAACGCAGCGACAGGCAACCCACCACCGCGCCGGTGGCGTCACGTACCGGCGCCGACACCCACATTGCCTGCTCGGCCCCGGCTCCCTCCAGCACGATCACGGGCAATCCCTCCGTCAGGGGGACGACCACCCAGGGCGGCATCACCGGCAGGATCATCGACGGCCCCTGGCCGGTGCGGCACACCGTCACCCCCGCCCGGTCCAGCAGTCGCGCGGCGGTGATGTTCACCGGATCGACGGCGATGGCGTTGACCAGCAGCTGACGCACGACCGCCTCGTGCGGCCCCCGCGCCTCCGGCGGCAAAGCCAAATACTCCGCGAACTGGGGAATCAGCCCCTGCGCCCGCAGCCCTTCCTCCGCCCGCAGCCGAAAATCCTCAAAATCCCGCGCCACTCGCCCCACCGTCGCCACCAGGTTCTCGTTTGCCTCCGCCAACAGCCGGGTGCGGCTCACCTGGTACGCGATCACCCCCGCGACCACCAGCGGAACCAAGGTCACACCGAAGAACACCAGCCAAAGTTGCGTGCGGATCTTCACTGGATGAAACGGGAATCCAGCAACTCCTCCGGCCGCAGCCGGTGACCCAGCAGGCCGCGCGAAACAAAAAACTCCACATATTCACCGATCGCCCGCGGCAGGGTTCCGGTATCGGCCTGCCGATCGAAGACCCGCCGGTTCTCCTCCCACCCGAGCAGGCGAATTCCCGCCAGCGAGACGCTGCCCGGTGCCAATCCCAACTGCTTCTCCACCAGCGCACAGCCTTCCTGCTCGTGCCCCCGCCACCACTCCACCCCGCGAAACCACGCCCGCACCAGACCCTGCACTTCGGCCGCCCGCAGACGGATCACGCTCTGGTGCGTGATCAAACCGTCCAGGATCATCCCCGGGGTCTCCAGGCTGGTGAACACCGGCACAAAACCTTCCGCCCGCGCCTGGCCGGCGTAGGGCTCCCACGTATGCCCGAGATCCAGCTCGCCGCGCCGCAGCATGCCCTGCACCTGCGCCCCGTCGGCATTGATCACCATCACGTCGTCCGGACGCAGCCCCTCACGCTGCAGGAATCGTCGCACGAACAGTTCGCCGAATCCGCCCAGCGTCGTGCCGATCCGCGCGCCCCGGAAGTCACCCGCCGCCGTCGCCGCGTTCCGCGCCAGCAACTGGTCGCCCCCCGCGCTTTCGTCGGAGCACAGGATCATGCGGATGTCCGGCTGCACGCGGGTGGTGAGCACCACATCGCCCATCGACACGCAGATCAGGTCGTGCTCCTTGGCCGCAAACTCCGCGATCATCCGATGAGTGTCCTGCGGGATCCGCAGGTCGACCGCGACGCCTTCCTCCTCGAGGTAACCCCGCGCCTGCGCGATCACCAACGGGTAGTAACCGGGCCACAGGTCGATCGCCACCCGCAGCGGTCGCGAGTCGGCCGGCTCCGCCCGTCGGCAGCCTCCCGCGACCAGACACGCCAAGACCGCCACCGCCGGTGTGAGCAGCCACCGTCGCGCATGCAAAGGAATCTGTTTTATCCGGATCACGGCCAGGGGTCGGTTCTGTGCACAACCGCACCGGTGCGATCGTGGGCGCAGCCGAACCCACCCCTCCGCAAATTGCAATCCACCGCAGGGCTCAGCGCGAGGGCCGGCCCAGAAAAAGCGCCAGGCGCTCCTCCCGCCCCGCCCCCCCGAAACGGTTCTGCTTCCTTTTCTGCCTTTCCGCCTCGCATCTTCCACCTTTCCCTTCCCGCCATGGCTTCCGTTTCCGCCCTGGTGCTCGATTTTGACGGTCTCATCCTCGACACCGAAACCCCGTTGATCGACGCATGGTCCGCCGTGCACGACGAACTGGGCGCTCGCTTCGACCGCGCCCGGGGCGAGGCCATCATCGGTCACATCGGCATCGTCTTCGATCCCTGGGAATCGCTGCCCGCCGATCTCGACCGGAGCACGCTGCAGGAGCGGTTTGTCGTGCACAAGGATCGGCTTATCGCTCGCCAACCCGTCCTCCCGGGCGTCATCGCCCTGCTCGACCACGCCCGCGACACGCACCTCGCCCTCGCCGTCGCGTCCAACTCCGCCCACGCCCACGTCGACCGGCACCTGCAGCGGCTCGGCCTGTTTGATCGATTCGCCGCCGTGGTCTGCCGCGAAGATGTCGACCGGGGAAAACCCGCCCCCGACCTTTACCGCGAGGCCTGCCGCCGGCTCGGCGTCGCCCCCACCGCCGCCGTCGCGTTCGAGGACTCCGTGCCCGGTCACCAGGCCGCCCACACCGCCGGTCTGCGCGTAGTGGTCATCCCCAACTCCTGCACCATCGCACACGCCTTCCCCCACGCCGCCCGCCGGCTGAACTCCCTCGACGACCTCCCCCCGGACGAACTCCTCGCGTCCCTCTAACCAATTTCAGCGTTTCAGCTTTTCAGCATTTCAGCTTTTCCACGTCTCCCCCCTCCCGTGCTCCGCCCGCGCTTCAATGTCCTCGGGGTCGGCGTCGATCCGCTCACCCTCGATCTCGCCACCCGCACCATCATCGAGGCCGCCCAATGCCCCCGCTCCGGTTACGTCTGCGTCGCCGGGGTGCACGGCGTGATCGAGACCCAGGACGATCCCGAGCTGCGCCGTATATTTGGTGAGGCTTTCCTGGTCACCCCCGACGGCATGCCGCTGGTCTGGCTCGGCCCGCCCGGCACCCAGCGCGTCTACGGACCCGATCTCATGCTCGCCGTCTGCGACACCGGACGGACCGCGGGCCTGCGGCACTACCTGTATGGCGGCGCCCCGGGAGTCGCCGACGCGCTGCGCGATGCCCTCACCACCCGCTTTCCCGGCCTCAATGTCGTCGGCACCTTCACGCCTCCGTTTCGCCCGCTTGACTCGGAGGAACTCGCCCGGCTCAAGGCCGAGGTTGCCGCCGCCCGACCGCACCTGATCTGGGTCGGCCTGAGCACGCCCAAACAGGAACGTTTCATGGCCGGCCCCGGACGTGAGCTCGACACCGGCCTGCTCATCGGCGTGGGCGCGGCCTTCGATTTCCACACCGGCCGCGTGCCGCAGGCCCCACGCTGGATGCAGCGCAGCGGACTCGAATGGTTCTTCCGCCTGCTCACCGAACCTCGCCGCCTCGGGCCACGCTACCTGCGCAGCAACCCCCGCTTCCTCTGGCTCCTGCTGCGCGAGAAACTTCGCCGGCGCGCATCGTAGGGCCGGTCTTCAGCCGGTCTTTCCATCCTGCCCGTCATCCGCGACGCCTCCCGGCAAGACCTCCGCCAATCGCCGCAACAAAGAATGCCGAATGCCGGGCGACAGCGATTTGGTGTAGGCCGAACGCGTCAACAGCCGCACTTCGCCCCCGAGATCCGGGTACTTCTCCACCATCTTCAACAGAAACCAAAAGGCCGTCCCGCGCACCGAGGGCTGCTTGCTCACATCCTCCCAGTTCGCGATGCAGAGATTGAACAATGTGCCTTCCTGTTCGTCATCCAGTTCCATGCGCAGGAGGATCTTGGTGAGTTCGCGTTGATGTCCGTCGGTCTTCCCCGGCACGGCGGCCACCAGCCGGCCCAGCCAGTCGCGCACGCGCCGATCATTGTCGCTCATGCAGGTTTCCAGCACGGAAGCCGCCCGCCAGCAGAACGGCAGCCGCTCCCCCGTCGCCAGTCGCAACGCTTCGCCGAAATCCTCCGGATGCTCCCGCAGGTAGGCAACCATGCCGTCCTTGAAGTCCTCCACCAGCACCCGCTCGAAATCGGTGCGCGGCTCGTCCTTCAGCTGCCTGTTCATGTCCTTTCGCCCCCTTTTCAGCGTTCCTGCCTTTCAGCGTTTTAGCCTTTCAGCGTTTCAGCGTTTTCAAAAAAGATCCCGCTGCGTCATCGTCTCGCGCTTCGCGGGATCGAGCGTGCTCATCGTGAGCAACCACACCAGCGACTGGGCCGCGACCTCCGGCTCCATCGCCAGCCGCCGGAGCAGCAACGCCCCGGCCAGCGCATCGTAGAGCGCCGCATGGTAACGCCGCCGGCCCGCCGGGCACACCTCGAGCGCCAACCGGTCGAGTTCATTCTGCAGGCCCATGCGGCCCACCAACTCCTCCAGACGCGCTGATTCCAGGCCGAGGAAAAGTTGCGGATACAGCCGGCCCGTATCAATCCACGGCCCCCACTCCGTCGCCACCTCGCCCGCCCGCACCCAATCCGGCGCCTGCCGCGCGTAGGCCCACACGCTCTTGAGCAGGGTATTCTCCGCCTGGGCAAAATGCGCCGCCAGCGGACCCGTCTCCCGCAGCGTGGCGAAGCGCTCGAACTCGGCCGCGAAAGGCGCCTCGTCAGCCACCGCCGCCGGCTCGATCCCGTGCACTGCCACGTCCTCCGGCCTCACCTGCCCCGTGGCCCGGCACAGGCGGGTGGCCGTCGCCGCGATTTCCCCGCCGCGCAGCGTGACCACGCCGAACTCCAGGATGCCCGACGCCGTGCTGCCCTCGAAATCGATGAAATGTATCGTTTGTCGCACCCAGGACATCGCCCCCGAGCACAGCGATACCGACACGTTTTCCAACGCCGAAATACCGGGCGGCCCCTCCATGTCCCCGGTCGCCCCGCCAGCCCCTTCGCCGACGGCCCCGTCACGGTCCGTCCGCCATTCCTCATCCGGCGGGAACCGATTTTCCCACCAGCCGATCCATGCTCGGCAGATGTCCCGCTTCACCTCCATGTCTCTCTGGTTGGTCGCGCTCATTGCCACGTCCCTGCGGGGGGTCGGCATCGAGCGCCTGACGGTCGACTTCGACTACGTAAAAGCGCAGGCGCAGGAACTCGCGGCCAAGGACTACGAGCCGCCGAAGCCCCCGCGCCTGCCCCGCAAACTCCGCAACCTCAACTACAACAGCTACCGCGAGATCGAGTTTCGCGCCGAAACCGCCCTCTGGAGCGGAGCGGAAAACCTGCCGTTCCAACTCCAGTTCTTCCACCGCGGCGGCATCTTCGAGCAGCGCGTCGAGATCCACGAGTGCAGCCCGACCCATTCCCAGGAGATCCCCTTCCGCAAGGAGTTCTTCAACTACCGCGCCCTCGGCGACGTCGGCCGCGTCCGCTCCGATGTCGGCTACGCCGGCTTTCGCGTGCATTATGCCCTGAACCGGCCCGACGCCATGGACGAACTCGTCTCCTTCCTCGGCGCGAGCTACTTCCGCGCCGTGGGAACGGGCCAGTCCTACGGCCTCTCCGCCCGCGGCCTCGCGATCAACTCCGCCCTGCCGGGCCTGCCTGAAGAGTTCCCCGCCTTCACCACCTTCTGGATCCATAAACCGACCCCCGACGCCACCCAGCTGCGCTGGTATGCCCTGCTCGACAGCCCCAGCGTGGCCGGCGCCTACGCCTTCACCATCGAGCCCGAGCGCGAAACCACCATGACCGTCGAGGTCGCCCTCTACTGGCGCCAGGCCGTCGCCGAGCCCGGCTGGGCCCCGCTCACCAGCATGTTCTGGTTCGGCGAAAACTCCACCCGCCCGCCCAACTCCCTCCGCGACGAGGTCCACGACTCCGACGGCTGGTGGATCGAAACCGGCGACGCCGGCCGCATCTGGCAACCGCTCCGCAGCGAAAACACCCCCCGCGTCAGCGAAGTCGCCACCACGCAGCTCAAACGCTTCGGCCTGCTCCAACGCGACCGGCGCTTCGACAGCTATCAGGATCTCGAAGCCAACTACCACCGCCGCCCCTCCGCCTGGATCGAGCCCATCGGCGACTGGGGACCCGGCCGCGTCCGTCTCTGCGAACTGCCCACCAACGACGAATTTCAGGATAACATCGTCGCCTACTGGCGCCCCGACCGTCCCGCCGCCGCCGGCGAAACTTCGGAATACGCCTATCGCCTCGTCTGGGGCAACTCCCCCGCCCCCGCGGAGCCGCAGCTCGCCCGCCCCGTTGCCACCCGCCGCGGCGTCGACCTCGAGGGCCGCCAGACGTGGTGGATCGATTTCGCCGGCGCCGAGATCGAACAGCTCGATCCCGCCCAGTTCGGCGTCGAGGTCAAACCCGGCCCCGGCCTGCAGGTCGTGCACCAGGACCTCGCCCGCCTGCCCGACGCCGCCGGCTGGCGCGTCATCATCGTCACCCAGGCCGCGCCGGATCAGGACGCGCCGTCCGATCCCGCCCTCAGTTGCACCCTGCGCAAGGGACCCGACGCCATCAGCGAAACCTGGAGCATTTCGAACCGCCCATGATCGCCTCCCCCCGCACTCCGCTGGAGCCCTACGTTCCTGCCGCCCAGGCCGAACCCGAGCCGGCCGACGAACAGGTCGACGAGTCCGCCGCCTGGGACGAAGCCTTCGTGCGCGTCGAGAGCTACCTGCGCGCCTACCGGCTCGAGCGCCGCACCCGGCTGACCCGGCTCACCGCCGCGCTCATCGACCGCGCCCACCTGTCCCGCCAGCCACGCGAAACGCCCGTCGCCGCCGCCATGCGGGAGGCCGACCGCCATATCACCCGCTGGATCGAGCGCGTGGTGGGCCCCACCGGCGACCAGCCCGAGCTGGCCCGCGCCCGCGCCCGCCTCGCGATCGAGATCGCCGACGTGCCCGAACGCTGGCCCGATGCCTTCCTCGCCGACGGCCCCCTGCCCGAAGCCCTCCAGCACGCCATGCAGGCCGCCTACCTGGAAGCCGGCCCCGAACTGCACTTCTCCAACATGGCGCCCCGTCCGATCGATCTGGGCCCGGTCGCCAACCTCGCCGGCCAGACCTGGGACAACGTCCGCCAGCGCCCCCGTCTGCGCGTCCTGCTCCTGGGGAGCGCGCTGGCTTTCATCGCCTTCAGCTTCTGGCAGCTCTTCCATCCATGAAGCCGGACACCGACTCCGTGCTCCTGCACCGCCTCACGCCGTGGCAGGCGCGCCGGCTGCGCTGGCGTATCCGCATCATCATGACACTGCTGGTCGTGCCGGCGGCCTACCTCATGGCCGACCTGCACTGGCGACTGGGCTTCGATGCCTGGAAGGTCCTGCACCTGCTGCTGTTCGTGATCCTCTTCACGCTCGTCGCCTTCGGCACCACCCAGGCCCTCGTCGGCTTCTGGCGGCGCCTGCGCCACCGCCACGCCGATCCCCTCTGCGTGATCAACACCCTGCCGCCCGGCGCCGCCGACACGCCCCTGCCCGCCGATGCCTCCAGCGCCATCGTCATGCCCATCTGCAACGAGGACCCCGAGCGAGTCTTTCTCGGCCTGCGCTCCATCTACGAATCCCTCGCCGCCGCCGGTCACCTCGACTCCTTCGAGTTCTTCGTGCTCAGCGACTCCGGCGATCCCAACCGCTGGGTCGAGGAGGAGGCCCAATGGGTGCGGCTCACCAAGGAACTCGATGCCCGCGGCCGCATCTTCTACCGCAAGCGCCGGGTCAACACCAACAAGAAGGCCGGCAACCTGGCCGACTTCTGCCGCCGCTGGGGCTCGCGCCACCGCTACATGGTCGTGCTCGACGCCGACAGCATCATGTCCGGTTCGGCCATCGTCACGCTCGTGCGCCTCATGGAGGCCAATCCCCGCACCGGCATCATCCAGAGCATTCCGCGTCTCGTGCGCGGCGAGACCCTCTTCGCCCGCCTGCAGCAGTTCGCCAGCCGTCTCTACGGTCCCGTCTTCGCCGCCGGTCTCAACTCCTGGCAACTCGGCAACGGCAACTACTGGGGCCACAACGCCATCATCCGCACCGCCCCCTTCATGGAACATTGCTCGCTGCCGGATCTCCCCGGCAACGAACCCTTCGGCGGCCGCATCCTCTCGCACGACTACGTCGAGGCCGCCCTCATGCGCCGCGGCGGCTGGGCCGTGTGGCTGGCGACCGACCTCGAGGGCAGTTACGAGGAAGGTCCGGCCAACCTCATCGACTACGCCAAACGCGACCGCCGCTGGCTGCAGGGCAACCTGCAGCATTCCTGGCTGCTCACCGCCCGCGACCTCCACGGCGCCAACCGGCTCCACCTGCTGCTCGGCATCATGGCCTACCTGGCTTCGCCGCTGTGGCTCGCCTTTCTCCTGCTCTCCACCGTCATCGCCTACCGCCAATACGCCACCGGCCTCACCGTCCTGCCCGGCACCTCCCTCCTGCCCTCGCTCGAGCTGAACTTCACCGTGCAGGGAGCGCTCCTCTTCGGCGGCACGCTGGGGCTGCTCTTCCTGCCCAAGCTCCTGGCGGTGCTCGATCTGCGCCGCGACCCCGCGCAATGGCAGGCCTTCGGCGGCGGGTGGCGGCTGCTCGGCGCCATCATCGGCGAGACCCTGGCCTTCACCCTCATGGCGCCGGTGCTCATGCTGTTTCACACCAAGTTTATCGCCAACGTGCTCGGTGGCCATGGCGTGCAATGGGTCACCCAGCGCCGTGGCCGCGACGGCGAACCGGAGTGGCGCGAAGTCATTCTCACCCACCTTGGCCACTGCCTGGTGGGCCTGGTCTGGTTTGTCGTAGCCTGGTGGATACGCCCCGCCCTGGCGCTCTGGCTTGCGCCGGTTCTTCTGGGTCTCGTCCTCGCCATCCCCGTCTCGCTGCTCTCCGGCAAGGTCGAGCTCGGCCGCCGCCTGCGCGAGCGCGGCTGGTTCGTTGTCCCGGAGGAGTCGGCACCGCCGACCGTACTACGCCGGGTCGACGAGCTGGTGGCCCGCCGCGCCGCCGTCGACGTGCCGCCGCGCCCCGAACTCGAGCCCGACTACGGCCTCCTCCAGGCCGTGCTCGATCCCTACGTGAATGCCGTGCACCTCTCGCTCCTGCGCTCCAAGAAGGAGGGTCCGCCCGCCCAGAACGCCCGCTTCGGCGCCTTGCGCGAGCGCCTGCTGCGCGACGGACCCGCCGCCCTGCAGACGCCCGAAAAGGTGTCCCTCCTCCAACACGCCCCTTCGCTCACCCGCCTGCACCGCGAACTCTGGTCCCGCACCGAGGAACAGCTCGCCCCCTGGTGGCGCCTCGCCATCCGCCAGTACAACGTCATCCCCCCGCCGCCGATCTCCTCGCTGCGCCGCTGATCGTTGGTCCGCCGGAGCCGAGTGATGAAAACCCGCTGGCACAATCTCCAGGAACGCCTGCGGGCCACCCTCTGGCTGCCGCCCGCCATCCTCGCGGCCGGTGCCGCTGCCGCCGCCGAGCTCTCGCTGCGCTTCGACGCCTGGATCGCCGCGCGCGGCATCGACCCGCCCTTTCTCTACCCCGGCGGCGTTTCCGCCGCCCGCGACGTACTCGGCACCCTCGCCGGCTCGATGATCTCCCTCACCACCATCAGCTTCTCCGTCATGATGGTGGTGCTTACCCTGGCCTCCAACCAGTTTGGACCGCGCGTGCTGCGCAACTTCACCGCCGATCGCTTCTACCAGGTGGTCCTCGGGGTCTTCGTCGCCACCTTCGCCTTCTGCCTGCTCGTCCTGGGCCGCCTGCCCGGCGACGCCTTTGCCGAGGGTCCCCCGCCGCGGTTCACCGTGACGCTCGCCCTGGCCCTCGCCTTCGGTTCCCTCGCCACCCTCATCGCCTTCATCCACCACGTCGCCCGCTCCATCCAGGCCTCCCAGATCGTGCTCCGGGCCCACCACGAAGCCTGCCGCTCGATCGACGCCCTTTACCCGGGAAACCTGGGCAACGAAGTCAAGGCTCCCGGCCGTTCCGCCGCCGATTTTGCCGCCGCCGAACCCCGCTGCACCATCACCGCCGACCGCGCCGGCTACGTCCAGACCCTGAGCATCGACGAACTCATGGACTTCGCCCGGGAACACGACGCCGTTGTCGAACTGCTGATCAAGCCCGGGCACTTCATTTCCACCGGCCGGCCCCTCATGCGCCTGCACGGCAACGCTGCCCTCGCCGTGGAAAAGCTCGCCGACAAGCTCCGTCCCTGTGTCATCCTCGGGGCCGAACGCACCGGCGAGCAGGACGCCCAGTACGGCATTCGCCAGCTCATGGAAATCGCCATCCGCTCGCTCTCCCCCGGTATCAACGATCCGGTGACAGCCGTCGCCTGCATCGACTACATCGGCGAAAACCTGCTCACCCTCGCCCGGCGTGACCTGCCGGGCCGCGAACGCTGTGACGACGAGGGCAAGCTGCGCGTCATCGTGAGTCGCGATGATTTCGCCGAGATCGCCGCCGCCGCCTTCGACAACCTGCGCCATTACGGGCGCGGCCATCCCGAGGTGATGGGCCAGCTCAGCGCCATCCTCCGCCATCTCGCTCCCGAGCTTCAGCGCCCGTCCGACCGCCGGTGGTTTGATCGCACCGTCGCCGAACTGCGCGACGAAGCCGAGTATTTGCCCGGGGCCGGCGACCGGCGCCGCTTCGAGCACAAGTGCGAGCGCATCCAAGCCGGCCCGGCCCGCTGACGCCGCAGCGGATTTTCCGTGTCATCCCGCGCCGGCCGACGTCTACCCCGATTCGCCATCCGTGCCATCCCTCCGCCTCGGCCCACCATCATCCGTGTCCTTCCGTGAAATCCGTGGCTAATAAACATGCGTCCCCTCCTCCTGCTCCTCCTGCGCCATTCCGCGGCCAATTCCTTTTTTTTACGCAGTCCCAAAAACCCTTCGCGCCCCTTCGCGCCTTTCGCGGTTCCATCTCCCTAACCTGATCCCCGGTTTTCTTCAATCCGCGCTTTCTGCGCATGCTGTAGTCAAAAAATCCCAACCCGACAACCGTCCCCCTCCCGACGCGCCTGCGCCAAATTTATTTCGTGTCCTCCCCGCCTTTCGTGGTTTCAAAGACAACCGTGGAACTCGACCTCTCCGCCTACCGCCCCTTCGTCGCCGAACTCGCCCGCGCCAGCGCCGAGTTCATCAAGCCCTTCTTCGGCAACCCCTCCACCGCCGTCGAGTTGAAGGCCGACGACTCGCCTGTCACCGCCGCCGACCGCGGCGCCGAAGCCGTTATGCGCGAACTCATCACCGCGCGTTTTCCCGACCACGGCATCATCGGCGAGGAACACGGCAACCACCACCCCGATGCCGAGTGGGTCTGGGTCCTCGATCCGATCGACGGCACCAAGAGCTTCATCACCGGCGTCCCGCTTTGGACCACCCTCATCGGCCTGCTCCACCGCGGCCAGCCCGTCCTCGGCGCGATCCACCAGCCCACGCTCGGCCAGCTCGTCATCGGCGACAACCACACCACCACGCTCAACGACCGCCCCGTGCGCGCCCGCGACACCACCAGCCTGCGCGACGCGACGCTCGTCACCAGCGACCACCTCAACCTCGCCATCTATCAGGACGGCGTGCCCTGCGACCGGCTCATTGAAACCTGCCGCCTCTACCGCACCTGGGCCGATGGCTATGGCTACCTCCTCCTCGCCACCGGCTTCGTGGACGTCGTGCTAGACCCCGTCATGAATCCTTGGGACATCGCCGCCCTCGTCCCCGTCGTCCGCGGCGCCGGCGGCATCATCACCGACTGGACCGGCCAGCCGCCCTACCCCGCCGAGTCCATCATCGCCGCCGCCACCCCGGACCTCCACGCCGCCACCCTCAAGGTGCTCCGGAACTGATTTCGCCACCGCCCCCCGCGCCCCGCGTCCCCCCCTGCCATGCAACGCGTCCGTCTCGCCGACATTCCCTGGGACCACTGGCACTCGCCCGCCGGCACCTTCGAAGGCTTCGGCCAGCAGGTTTCCCTCGCCCTCGGCGCCGTCGCCAACGCTCCCCTCCATCGCGGCGGCCATCCCTTCGATCTCGAACACGGCCGGCTCCGCCCCGGCAAGGCCCCCTGCCCCCACCACACCCACGGCGCCCAGTGGGAACTCTACTTCATCACCGCCGGCTCCGGCACCGTGCGTTATGGCCACCATCGCCGCCCCATCACGGCCGGTGAGGTCGTGATGCATCCGCCCGGCGAGGCCCACCAACTCATCAACACCGGCGACACCGACCTGCACTTCCTGCTCGTGGCCGACAATCCCTCCGCCGACTGGGCCTTCTACCCCGACTCGAACAAGTGGAATATCGCCGGCCACGGCACCTTTCACCGCCACCCCACCGGCTACTACGTCGACGAGGAACCCGACGCCCCCACCACCCCCGACCGCGTCACGGCCCCGCCCGTCGGCCCCGATGAACCGCTCGCTCGCTTTGTGCGCGTCGCCGACCTCACGCCCGTCGTGCAGGCCTCCCCCCGCGGGCGCTTCGGCTCGGAATGCTTCGACATCTCCCTCGCCCTCGGCGGTGTGCGCAACCAGGACGCCACCCACGGCGGCCATCCCTTCGACGTTCAGATCCGCCGCGTCGCCCCCGGCAAAACCATCTGCCCCTATCACGCCCACAGCGCCCAATCGGAACTCTTTCTCGTGCGCAGCGGCCGCGCCGCCATCCGCACCGCCGATGGCGTGCACCTCGTCGAGGCCGGCGAAGCCGTCTTCCATCCGCCCGGCACCGCCCACCAGACCAGCAACCCCGGCCCCGATCCCCTCGAGCTGCTCATCATCACCGACAACCCGCCCTTCGACAGCTTCGTCTACCCCGACTCGAACAAACACGGCTCCCGCGCCCTCGGCACCTGGTACCGCCTCACCGAAGTCGACTACTTCGACGGCGAGGAGTAGGGCAACGTCACCGCCACCTGGATACGCCAACTCCTCGATTCCGCCCCAGGCAAACACATGTAGCTGCGAGCGGGAGTGAGTGGAAATACGGTTTCGCCACGGATCACACGGATTCACACGAATCCACTCCACCACTCCACTCCGTGTTTTCTGTGCATTCTGTGGTCAAAGAAAACCAACCGGCTCCACCGCCCTCTCCGACGGAGGGCTTAACCACAGACTACACAGAGTGCACGGATTGCTCCAAAGGCGCGCAAATCCCCTCCGCCGCCGAGCCCCCCCTTGATCCGCGCGATCCGTAGTCCAAACCCTTCGCGCTCCTTCGCGCCTTTCGCGGTTTCATAGTCTCTTTCCTCCACTCTGTCCTTTCTGTGGCCACCGACAGCCTCACCGCCCCGCCCGTCGTGGTCATCAACCAGACGATGGCCACCGCACCCTTCCCCAACAGCGACGCCATCGGCCAGCGCCTTGCCGTCGCCGGCACCACCGATTGGGCCGAGATCGTCGGCATCGCCGACGACGTGCGCCCGCTCAACATCACGGCGACGGCCGTCCCCTTCCAGGTCTACAAACCCTTCGCTCAGGAAGCCTGGCAATACGTCACCCTCTCCGTGCGCGCTGCCGACCCCGCCCTCGCGCCGACCCTCCTGCCCGCCATCCGCCGGGTCATCGCCTCGCTCGATCCCGATCAACCCATCGTCAACCTCCTGCCCGTGCCGGAACGCATCGGTCGCAACCTCTCCGGCTGGGACACCATCAACCGCCTGCTCATCGGCTTCAGCGGACTCGGTCTGCTGCTCTCGGCCCTCGGCGTCTATGGCGCGATCACCCGCCTCGTCCTGCAGCGCACCAACGAAATCGGCATACGCATGGCACTCGGCGCCACGCCCCGCAGCGTGACCTCCCTCGTGCTCGGCGACGGCCTGCGCACCGCCCTCCTCGGCAGCGTGATCGGCCTGGCGGGCACGGGGGGCTTGGCCCGCTACTTCAACGCCACGCTACCCGCCTTCGGCGGCAACCCGCTCGGCCCCGCGGCCCTGGCCAGCGGCATCCTGTTCCTTATCGCCCTCGGCGCCTGCCTCCGGCCCGTTGCTTCCGTTCTTTTCCGAGAGGCAACGCCCGCGACGCGGTCCGGAGGCCCACGTCCACCCTCGCCGCCAAACGGCAGCCCAAAGCTTCTGTACCTTCCCTGTCCGCCAAAGTCCGGCAGCGGGACGACGGAGGATGTGCCTCTTTGCGGCCAAACCTCCCCTGCAGGTACACCACGCCTCTTCGCGCTTCCCGCATCACCTCTGCTCACCCACACTGCACTTGCATGTCCACCGACGCCGAAGACCTGCCGCTCGACCGCCAGCTCCGCCAGGGAATCCTCCTCGCCCGTGAACGCGTCTACCACTACGGCCGCATCACGCCGCTGGAGCGTCTCATCCTGACCGGCCCCGAACCCGCTCCCGAGGTCTGGGTGAAGCGCGAGGATCTGTCTCCGGTCAACGCCTACAAGTGGCGCGGCGCCTGCAACCGCATGGCCCTGCTCACCCCTGCCGAACGCGCGCGCGGCGTCGTCGCCGCCTCCGCCGGCAACCACGCCCAGGGCGTCGCCCTCGCCGCCCGCGCCCTCGCCGTTGCCGCCCGCATCCACATGCCGCGCTCCACCCCGCGCGTGAAGCAGGATGCCGTGCACCACCACGGCGGCGAACACGTCACCATCGTCCTCTCCGGCGACAGTTACGACGAGGCCTACGAGGCCGCCCGCCGCGAGGCCAACGCCACCGGCGCCGTCTACATCCACGCCTACGATGACCTGCACGTCATGGCCGGCCAGGGCACCATGGCCGACGAGGTCGTCATGTCCGGCCACGGTCCCTTCGACACCGCCTTCCTCCAGATCGGCGGCGGCGGACTCGCCGCAGCCGCCTCCGCCTGGTGGAAAACCTTCTGGCCCGCCATGACCATCGTCGGCGTCGAGGCCGTCGGCCAGGCCTCGATGCAGGCCGCCCTCGCCGCCGGCGAACCCGTCACCCTCGACCAGGTCGACATTTTCTGCGACGGCACCGCCGTGCGCCGCGCCGGCGCCCTGCCCTTCGCCATCTGCCGCGACACGCTCACCCGCGTCGACACCGTGACCAACGCCGAGGTGAGCACCGCCATCCGCGTGCTCTGGGAAACCCTGCGCTGCATCGCCGAACCCTCCGGCGCCCTCGGTCTCGCCGCCGTCCTCAAGCACCGCGCCGCCCTCGCCGGCCAGCGCGTGCTTATCGTGGTCACCGGCGCCAACATCGACTTCCGCCAGATCGGCCTCATCGCCCAGACCCAGACGCTCACCGCCCGCGCCAGCCGCACCCTGCGTATCCGCTTACCGGAGACACGCGGCGCCATGCTCGGCCTGCTCGGCTCCAGTTTTGCCGGCCTCAACATCGCCGACTTTCAATACGGCAAGAGCGACCCGACCGAGGCCTGGCCCATCTTCACCATCACGGCCGACGACCCCGCCGCCCTCGACGACCTGCCCGCCCGACTCGACCAGCATGGCTACGCCTGGCAGCCGCTCGACGACGCTGAAGACGTTCGTTTCCGCGCCATTCCGTTGCGCGGCGACCTGCTGCACCGGCCCGCCTTCTTCCGCCTGGATTTCTACGAACGCCCCGGCGCGCTGCTCGACTTCCTGCACAGTCGCGTGCGCGACCAGGCCAGCTTCTGTTACTTCAACTACCGCCAGTCCGGCGAACGCATCGGTCGCGCCCTCATCGGTTTCGATTTCGAACACGCCGCCGAACGCGACGCCTTCATCGCCGCCATGCCCGAGCACGGCGAAGGCTACCGCGCCTGCCGCCCCGTCGACCCCGCCACCCTCGCCCGCCTCATCTCTCTCCGCGGAGAAAGATGAGGGAAAGGGATAAGTGAAAGGGAAAGGGATGAAGGAAAGCCACGCCCCTTCTCCCTTTCACTTTCACTCCTCACTCGGCCCAACGGGCCGTTCGCTCGGCCCAACGGGCCGTTCGCTCGGCTCAACGTCCCGCCACGGGCCGTCACGGCACGTCGGCCGTCGCGCCCGCCATCTCCCGGCACGCTTCCGCGCACTGCTGGCACGCCTCGGCGCAGGTCTGGCAATGATCGGCCTCATGCTTGGCGCACTCCTCACCGCAGGCGTCGCAGATTTCGGCGCAGAGCTGACACACCCGCTCGGCGAAACTCGAGCCGCGCGACATTTCCCGCACAGCGAGTCCGCAGATATCGGCGCAGCTGCGATCGAGTTCGATGCAGCGCGCCATCATTTTGACGTCTTTCTCGTGCAGACAGGCGGTGGCGCAGTGTTCGCATTCCACGAGGCAGGCCTCGCATGCTTCGATACAGGCTTGGTATTTTTCGGGTGGCATGGTGGTGGTTCCTTTTTGTTTGAGGGTTTGAATACATTTCGCCCGAGATCCCAGGCGCTCTTCCGGTGGGACAGGGCCGGCGGGCGATGAAGACGCCTCGACCCTACACCGCCGGACGGTTCGACGGCATCAGGCGCCGCATCGATCAATGGGCCGGGCCGGCATGAGGCGGGGCAATACCCGGCATCCGCCTTCTGCAAGATCTTCCCGCCCGGTGATCGGCAAATCGCCCACCTTGTCGCGCCTTTCGCCCGGGCATTTTGGGCGCATGCCCCCGTAAGTCACCCGCCGGCAGCGACCTCCGCCGGCACTGCTCCGGCCGGCACCGGAAATGCCCCTCCGGCAACTGCCATGAAAAACACACCCAAACTCATTCTGGTCGGCGCGATCGCCGCCGCCTTGTTGTTCGTATCCGGTTGCTCCTCGCCCAGCAACCTGCGCCACGTGAACTACCCGGTGACCTACCAGGTCCAGGTTGGCAACTCGCAGGTCAACGCCGCCGGCGACAATCAGAACCTCAACATTGTCGCCAACCAGCACGTCGAGGTGATCCCCGGTCGCACCCTGTTCTTCAACGTCGATTCGCCGGTCATCGTGCACCTCGAAATCTACGAACGGGACGGCTCCTCCCGCCGCATGATCGGGCAGATGGAAGGCACCATGATCTCGTCGTCCTTCACCCCGCGCAGCGAGACCGCCGTGTTCGAGTTTGCCGCCGCCCACGCCAACAGCAGCGGCACCCTCCAGTTCACCCTCAGCGACGAACCGCTCAGCACCTCCCGCGTGAGCATGGTCCGCTGATCCCTCTCCCACGTCAGCATTACCCACAGATCACACAGAATGCGGTGAACGCTCCAAGGGCGCACAAATCCACGCCACCGGGCCCGATGCCCCATTCTGTGTTTTCTGTGCAATCCGTGGTCCAAGAAAACCGACCGGCTCCACCGCCCTCTCCAACGTAGGGTTGAACCACAGATTACACAGAGTACACAGATTGATCCAAAGGCGCACAAGTCCAGTCCACCGCCGGGCCAACCCCTTGATCCGCGCGATCCGTGGTCCAAACCCTTCGCGCCCGTTCGCGCCTTTCGCGGTTTCATAGTCTCTTTCCCCATTTCTGTGTTTTCTGTGCATTCTGTGGTCAAAAATCCAACCGGCTCCACCGCCCTCACCAACGGGGTTTTCTTTTAACCACAGATTACACAGAGTGCACGGACTCCTCCGCCGGACCGACGACTCATCCGTGTTCTCCGTGGTTCCCGCCCTTCGCGTCCCTTCGCGCCCTTCGCGGTTTCTAAACCGACGCAGCGTATCCGCGTTTCCATCACGTCCCGGGCGTGAAGGAGGCGGCCGCGGCCGCCTCCTCCGCGCCGGACGTCACGGGGCTGCGCCGATCAGGAGTTCAGGATCTTTTCCAATTCCTCGCGACGCGCGCCGGTCGTCTTCTGGAGGCGGCCGAGGAACTCCTCCTCCTTGCCCTCCACGTAACGCAGATCGTCGTCGGTGAGCTTCGCGTACTTCTGTTTCAGCTTACCCTTCGATTCATTCCAGTTACCTTTGACGGTGAGTTTGTTCATTTTGGGTTTCCTTTCGATTGAGGTTACAGGTCCGCGGGATGCGGCGCCCGGAAACCCTCCCCACCGCAGCTCGAATGCCATCTTCGGCCGGCCACACCCAAGCCCCTGCGCCTCCGCAGCTTTCGATCGCCGCTCCCCGCCCGCGGCCTTTTCGCTCGCCCCATAAACCATGCTAAACGCAGCCCCCGGATTCCCTCGATCGGGATCATTGCGCCCCCCCACGTTCGGAGTCCCGCCTTAAGGCGGCCCCCCCACGTTCGGAGTTCCGCCTTCAGGCGGCTCCCGCCTACCCCTGTATCAGCATTCCGGCGACGTCCACCACCACCAGCCTTCATTGCCACAGATCACACGGACTGCACCGATTCAAGCCACCGTCCGCGTCCACTCCACCGCCATTTCGCTGCCGGATCCGTGTCTATTCGTGCAATCCGTGGCCGAAAACCACGCAGAAACAGGCAGCCGCACGGCCGTTGGACGGGTCCTTTTGACCACAGAATGCACGGAAAGCACAGAAAGGGGAACAAGAGGGCGGTGGAGTGGTGCGACTTCTGCGCCATTGGAGCATTCCGTGCACTCTGTGTGATCTGTGGTTAAACCCTATTTAGGAGGAAATGGTGGCGCGGGCTGAAGCGGTTCTTCACCACGGAACACGGCGTAGAGCGGTGGAACGGATCCGTGTTAGTCCGTGAAATCCGTGGTTAAGGATACTACATCCGAGTGCAATCCGTGGCCCCAAAATCCTTCGTGTCCCTTCGCGCCCTTCGCGGTTTCCCTCTTCCTCCCCTTTCCCTTCTTGTCCGCCGAAGCCTTGGCAAAGGCGGATCCACCCCCGCCCTCACTCCCTCCCCGGCATTGACAAACCCCGCCTCCTTTCAAACCTTGCCGCCGTGCGCCTCGGGGCGCCTGCGGGTCCGCGCGAAGGACAGAGTCCACCCCTCAACCCCCTCACGACTGCACGTCATCCGACCGTGCTGGCCAGCCTGCGGACCGCCGGCCTCAAGCATGGATCCACTATGACGAATCAGCCGTTGATGCCGACGCTCACCCTCCCCGAGCGCCCTTCCCTCGCCCAACTCAAGCAACAGGCCAAGGACCTGCTGCGCTCCGCCCGCCGGGGCGACCCCGCTGCCCGTGCGCGCTTCCGCCGCCTGCCGGCCTTTGCCGACCTCTCCGCCGACGCCCTCGCCGCCACCTCCTTCGCCCTGCACGACGCCCAGTCGGTTCTCGCCCGCGACTACGGCTGGACCTCCTGGAACGCCCTGCGGGATCACGTCGAAGAACTCACCCTCCGCTTCGACGAGGCCGTCGACGCCTTCGTCGAAGCCGCCACCGACGGTCGCCGCGACCGCGCCCGCCGCCTCCTCGCCCGCCATCCCGGCATCGCCACCGCCGGCCTCGCGCCCGCCCTCGTGCTCGCCGACGCCCCCGCCGTGCTCGCCGCCCTCGCCAAGGATCCCGCGGCCGCCACCCGCCCCACCGGCAAACGCCAGTGGCAACCCCTCCACTACCTCTGCCACACCGCACTGCTGCACGACGATCCCGACCCCACCCACGCCGAGGCCGCCGTCACCATCGCCCGCCGCCTGCTCGAGCTCGGCGCCGCCGCCACGACCCCGTTTCCCTGGTTCCATCACGGCGTGCAGCGGCCGGTCCTGTGGGGAGCGGTCTGCGTCACCCGCCTCCTGCCCCTCGCCCGCCTCCTCCTCGAAGCCGGCGCCGAGCCCAACGACGGTGTCACCCTCACCCTCGCCGCCATGAACGGCGACCTGCACGCTCTCGACCTGCTGCACCAGCACGGCGCCCGCGCGGATCACCCCTGGGCCACCGACAACACCGCGCCGCTCTACACCCATATTCAGTGGACCGAACAAGCCGACGGCGTTCGCTGGCTGCTCGACCACGGCGCCGATGCCAACCGCCGCAATGGTCCGCAGCAGGAAACGGCCCTGCATGTCGCCGCCCGCCGCGGCAACCTCGCCGTGGCCCAACTCCTCCACCGCCACGGCGCCGACCTCACCCTCGCCCGCGCCGACGGCCGCACCGCCTACGCCCTCGCCCGGCTCAACGGCAACGACGCCGTCGCCGACTGGCTACGCGACCACGACGCCGCCACCGACCTCGCCACGGTCGACCGCTTCACCGCCACCGCCGCCCGCGGCGATCGCGACGAAGCCACCGTCCTCGTGCAGAACCACCCCGGCCTCACTGACCAGCTCACCACCGAACACTACGCCGTGCTCTTCCAACTCGCCGAACGCGGCGACGCCGACGGCCTCGCCAGCCTGCTCGCCTGCGGCTTCGACGCCAACGCCACCGACTCCGACGGCTGCACGCCCCTGCACCGCGCCGCCTACGCCGGCCGGGTCGACACCGTGCGGGTCCTCCTCGACCACGGCGCCTCGCTCACCGCGCTGGACAAGGAGTTCAAGGCCCAGCCCCTCATCTGGGCCGCGGAAGGCTCGCGCGTCTACGCCGGCGCCACCGACGACCGCGACCACCCCGCCGTCGCCCGCCTCCTCCTCGCCGCCGGTTCGCCCACCACCTGGGAAAAGAACGACGCCCCGCCCGGCCCCATCATGGAAATCCTCGCCGATTGGACCGAAGCCTCCGCCTGAACCCACCGCCCCTCCGCTCACGCTCGTGGCTACGAGCGTGAGCGAGTGGCAGGGAGTTGGGGAAAACCTCGGAATCGATCAGATCCTTCGCGACCCTTCGCGTCCTTCGCGGTCCAATCCCCTCGCCTGCTTCAGGACGCGCCCAAGTAGCGGACCAAGCCGAACACGGCGGAGAACACAAAGGCCGGCGCGAAATACTCATAGGCGCTGCGGTCTTTTCCCTTCCCCAAGAAATACCGACCGAACCGGACCATGATGAATCATCCGCACGACATCATCACGCATCCGACGCCCCCTATTTCCAATACTCCCGGACGAGCACAATCTTGTCGTCGCGAAAGCCGAACAGCACCAGGAGCCCGTCGCCATCCTGGGTCCACTCACCGTTGGCGTCCCTCCTTCCATAGGCGTATTCGACGGCCAAGTGGGAACCTCCGGGAATCGTGGTCAGGATCCGGATCTGGTCCTGCGGGCCACGGTTGTAGGAGCCATTCTCCAGGTTCCGCAGAAACGCCTCCTTCCATGCGGCCCGATCAAAGTCGGCGCCGTATTCGATATGCTGATACTTCACGTCCTCATCGAACAGCCGAAACAGCGCATCCACATCCGCGGCGCTCGACCCTTTCCGCATGACGGCATCCAATTGCGCGAAGTAAGCCCGCACCTGCGCCAGCTGGCATTCCTCCGAGCATTCCGCCGCCTGGGACGCGGCGGGGCTGAGAAGAATAGCGAGGGTAAGGAGCAGATGTCTGGGTTTCATGGAAAGCTGAGGGGCAGGGGGCCGCCTTAACGCGGAGGCTCAGTCCCGGTTTTCGAGTCCGTTGGCCTTTCGCTGCTCCCGGATCTGATCCGAATTCTGGGTCAAGTGTTCACGTAAGGAAAGCAGTCCCTTCCGAATCTCGGCCCGTGCATCAGGAAACTCGTCCTTTGGCGTGAATCCGTCGGGATGGGCTTCATCCCACGTGAGGGCCCGGTCAATGGCCGCCACCCATCCCTCCACGCTGCCGCCCGCATACTCATTGATCGACTGACCGATCGTGGCACTCAGTGAGGAAAACAGCGCAGGGTCTCCACTGGGATTCCCTCCGGGGCGGGCCTTCAGATGGATACGGTAGCGCAACTGTCCGACATAAAACCAAAACACCGCATCGTCCTTCTTATCTTCACCAAAAAGGCGACCCGCGTAGAGGTAGTAGGTGGCCGGGTGCTCGTTCGGCAACGCCGCTTCGATGTCCGCGGGAGCCATCTCCATGATTTCGTCCGCCGTGATCTCGGATCGGACAGGAACGGAAAGGGACAAAACGGTAAGCAGGAAAACAAACGTTCGTTTCATGGCTAGGGCTGACCATTCCGGGACTGACGCAAAAAGTGAACGGCTATTTGCAGACGCTCATCGGCGTTCTTGGTGAGATCGCCCCACAACGCTTCCATCTCACGAAGCTTTTCAACGGGGGTCATGCTTTCGAGCGGCAGCGCGGATTTCACGGACAAAACCACTTACCTGGCAACGCGGCCCCGCAAGCCACAAGCGGGCGATTTCGAAGCCACCGCCGACTCGTCAGGCAGCCCTGCTGCCCCTCAAAGCAGCCCAGCTGATCCATTGCTGATAGGTGATGAACTGACTCCGTCGGTCTGCCCCGTCGGTCTGCCTCATTTGTCGATATATGACGGCCCGACCCCGTCGGTCTGCCTATCGGTCTGCAAAACGTTCGTGCGACGCTGGTGACCCTGCGCACGCCGGACGGCCACGGACGGATCGAGTTGGACAAATACCACACGCCGGAGGCGATCAGCGTCCGGCCCGAGAACGCTCCGGTGAACGCCCTTGGGATTCGTCGCATCATGTTTTCGGTCGAGGACATCGACGGCCTCGTCGCCCGCCTGCTCGCCCACGGCGCCGAACTGGTCGGTGAAGTGGTGCAATACGAGGACCTCTATCGGCTCGCCTACCTCCGCGGCCCCGAAGGCATCATCGTCGCCCTCGCCGAACAGCTCCAGTAAGACACATCCGCATAGCCGATGAAAATGCAGGGGCTTCGTTCACCGAAGCCCGCCGCAGTGGAGTGCTGGCGACATCCCACACTCCGAAGCAAACGGCCCGCACCGCGTCGTGTAGGGCTGCCGCTCGCCGGCATGCCGCATCTGCCCCTCGGCCCTCCGTCAGCCATGCCAAAGGACAGGCAAGCCATCGTCAGTGAGCGGCATCCCGACAAGCGGCGGCCCTACCGTCACGGCACGCGGGTGGGTTACGATCGGGATGTAGCGTCTTCCCCCCTCCGGTGCCTTAGCCGGAAATGTAACGATGTAACAACATGACCCCGTCGGTCGACCTTCCGCCCGTCGCCCTTCTTGACCCGGCTACGGAAGCATCCTATCGGATTGGGCCGTGACCACCGCCGAACTCCCTTTGGCTCTCGACCGCGAAGCGATTGCGCACTTCTGCCAGGAACGGGGCATTCGCAGGCTGAGTCTGTTTGGTTCGATACTTCGCCAAGACTATGATCCAGCCCGGAGTGACGTCGATGTTCTGGTGGAATTTGCGGCGGAGGCGCAGCCTGGTTTCAGGTTCTTCGGCTATGCGGATGAGCTGGCCAAGGTTTTGGGTCACAAAGTCGATCTCAACACCCCCGCGATGCTCAGCCCCCTGTTCAGGGCGGAGGTACAGCGCGAGTCCCTCCCGCTCTATGAGCAAGCGTGATCCGGAGGTCACGTTGCGGCAGTTGCTTGTCCATGCCAGCCGCGTCCGGGAACTGTCCACCACCGTTACCTTCGAGGCTCTGCTGCAGGATTGGAAGCTCACCGCCGCATTCGAGCGCGAAATGGAGATCCTGGGCGAGGCGGTGAAACGGCTTCCATCTGAATTAACGGCGCGCTACCCCGCCATTCCTCGGAAAGAGATCGCCGGCACCCGGGATCATCTGAGCCATGGTTAAGATTCCACTGACCATCAGATACTCTGGACGGCCGCGCAGAAGGATGTACCCGAGCTGATCCAGACGGTCGAGCATATGCTGCGGGATCTCCGTGGACCGATTCCCTGATCGCCGCCCCGATCGATCACCTTCCCAGCCGCTCAATCCTGTGGCTACGAGCGTGAGCGAGTGGCAGGCACCGCTCTTCCGAGACTGCCAATCGCCCCGGTGCTGGAGCTGACGAAGATCAGGACGGGCGTCAGGATGCAGAGGCAAAGCGGCGCGCGGAGGGAGCACGCTCCCGCTCCGGGTTTCGGGTCAGGAAGAAAGCCAGGCCGATCCCCATGAGCGGCGGGGCGAAGGCCATCGCCGCGACGGCCCAGATGGCGGAGTCGGAGATGGGCCGCAGTAGACAGAACGCGAGCGCGACAATGGCGACGGACGCGGTGCCGCAGCAGCCGGCGATCATGACCAGGGAATGGAAGGTCTCTTTGTGGGATTGGGCGGTGACAGTCGAAGGATTCATTTCGGGAGAAGACGGTGGGTTGTTGTTTTTCGGTGATACCCATGAGTGCCTCCAACTTACCTCCCGGTGACAAAATTTTCGCCGCACGCCGCCGCGACCACTCCACAAAGCCGACGCAGCCTGACTTAACGACATGACCCCGTCCGTCAGTCCGATTCCGGTTAGCCGGAAATGTAACGATGTAACGACATGACCCCGTCCGCCCGCCCAGCGCCCAACTTCAACCAAGACTGTTGATATGTGACGACATGACCCCGTCCGGCTGCCCTGACAATGTGATGACATGACCGCATCGGTCTGTCCCTGTCAGCCTGCCCGCCTCCCGGATCGTGCTCACTTTCCGTCTCGCGGTCGGGGAATTCCTTGCCAACGTGGGGAGTTGCGATTCTCACCGGGCGGTTCGCTTGTCCGCCTGCGCTTAAACTCACCTCCGCATGGACTGGAATCCCCACGATCACCTCTGGAAATCGATCCAGCGTTACGACGCCTATTATGGCGCCACCAACAACAAAGGCGCACTTTTGATCGCGTACTTCACCTTTTCGCTCGGGGTGGTCCTGGTTCAATTGGGCAATATTGACCTGATTGCGCCGGTGACAGACGTCACCGCACGGCGGATTTTCCTTTGCCTGTGCGCGCTGGTGACCCTGGCGACGGTCGCGGCGCTGGTACAGGTCCTCCGGGTGGTTTCGCCTTACTTGCTCTCGAACAAGAAACCGGGGCTCTACCACTCGATCATTTATTATGCGGACGTGGCCGAGCATGAGAGCGCCGATTCCTTCGTTGAGCAGATCGGCCGGGGCGATGCGCAGAAGATGACGGAGGATCTGGCGCGGCAGGCCCACGTGCTCGCCCAGGGACTCCGCACCAAGTATCGGCTCATGAAAATCGCCTTTCGATTCACACTGTTCGCCCAGCTCCCGCTCCTGGCCTCGCTGGTTATCTTCGTCGCAGTGCGGCGGTTCTAGCCGTTTGACCGTCTGCCATGCCACGCTGGAATGGGTCCTATTGGACGAGACTCAACGAGCGCTTCGCGCGTTTGGTGCAGGAAATCGACGTGCCGATCGAGGGGGTGACAGGGGGACGGGTGGCCCCGGCCTTGGACGACATTGCGATCGGGTCCGCTCGCAAACTGCGCGGGGCGGCGTTGTTTTTTGACCTGCGGGGATTCACGCGGCTGAACGCTTCGACGGAGACGGCGGACCTCCAGCGGGTCCTGACCATGCTCGACTGCGTGATCCCGTCCGTCATGCAGATCGTGTATGACCACGACGGTTACGTGGAGAAGAACACCGGGGACGGGATCATGGCTTTGATCGGCTTGGGGGAGGACGACGCGACGGCGGCGAACCTGGCCCTCGACGTAGCCGTTACCACCTTCGCGGTGCTGCGACACCTGGTGAATCCCGCGCTCGCAAGCCGCGGGATCGAACCCGTTGCTGCACGAATTGGCATCGACCTCGGCGACATGCTGATTGCCCGCATCGGGACCCGCACCGGCAGTTCCGATCATCCCCGCAACTTCCTCACCGCGGTGGGGCCGGCTCCCAACATTGCCTGTAAATTACAGGGCAAGGCGGGAACCGATGAGATCTGGGTGGGCGATTTAGTGAAGTGTCATGCCGGTCAGTATCGACAGCCACATTTTCGACGTCGGGATTTGCAGGACACGGACTGGATCTGGATCTACAAAGGCACGACCGAACGGTATCCCTATTGGAACTACGCGGCCTACCGTTCGCCGCCGGAGTGAATCGTCAGGCGACAAAGACGCCGAGGCGCAGACGGTGCCCTACCCCGGCGGCGGTTGTCGCCTCGACCTCCAGGTAGTGCAGACCGCGGAACACCGCCTGGTCCCAGTGCACGATCGGATCCCAGGCCCGCTGAATCTCCTGCTGGTCGGTGTGGTCACCGCGATCCGAAGCGAAGGCGGCCGCTTCGGTCCCATGGTTTAGGACGGTGAAACGAACCTGCACGGGATGTACGGTGCCGGCGGGGAGGTTGACCGTGAATTTTACGTACCGGCCCTTGGGGATCACTTCCGCCGCCGGATAAAAGAGCCGCTCCGTGGTCGTTCCGTCCAGGGAGGTTTCGCAGGTGACCCGCATGCCGTTCGCGGGTCCCAGGTCAGGGTCCAGCGAAGCGAGCGGGGTGGTCGTCAAATAATCGTCCCACTTCCAGATGAACTGCGGGTAGTTGATCGGGTTGCCGCTGCGGTCGGTGATGTTGGGGGTCAGGAACGGCCGGGGCAGTTCCACCCCGTTGCGTTGGACGAATTTCGTCGAGGTGAGTTCGGCGGGAAGATCGAGCAGGTCGCGGAACGAACCGCCGAGCATGATCTGATTGCGGCCCGCGCTGTGCTGGAGCTTCGAGGCGGAGTCCACGTAGAACGAGGTCGCCGTCACCTCGCTGGTGCCCGGATATCCGTAGGAGGCCCAGAGCACATCATCCTTTCCGCCGTGGTCCAACCCGATCCGGATGCCGAACGAATCGCCGAGGCCTTCCGCCTTGAGCTTCGGCAGAATGGCGTGTTCGACAAGGTAGCGGATCAGGCAGGCGGCGTTGAGTGCGTCCACCATGGCCGCTTCCGGTGATGGTTTCAGTCCGCCGAAATAGGCCATCACCGCATCGCCCATGATGCGATGGACGTGACCGTCGAAGGCCTGCACAATCTCGATCGCCGCGGAAATGAAGGCGTTCTTGATGCGGTGGACCTTTTCGGCGGGATAAAGGAGGTTGAGGCGGGTGGAGCCCTCCATGTCCATGAACATGGTGGTGATGGGGCAGAAGACCTGTTCGGAGGTGTCCTTGAGGTACCTGAAATCGGGATGATCACCGATGTCCCTCGCGCGCGGAGCCCCTTTGCCAAACACCGGCCGGATCGCACTCTGGTAGGAGTCCACCCTCGCGAGTTCGGCGCCGTGTGCTCGGATCTCGTTGGTGGCTAGAGGCCGGACCGCGTGATTCGCAAACGCCATCAGCTTGCCGGCATCGGGTTGCAACCGGGCCTCGAAGAGGTCCCGAAGCGCGGTACGCATGGAGGGGGGTGGCATGGGTCGGAGTATTTCAGCTGCGCTTGGTTTACCAATTCTTTTCTGGATCCCGGTTCGATCGACGTTACACTATAGCAGGAAGAGCGAATTTCACGTCTTTGTCGTTCATGGTCCTGGATTCGTTTTATTTGATAAAACGGCAACCGGTGATCAGTGTGCAAACGTCTGACAGGGTTATCCTTGGACCCTTGTGGCCGTTGCCTGCACCGATTTGTTGGATCTTCTTTCTTTCACATTATTATCCAGTGACTTCTTGATCCGAATCACCTGCATTAATTGACGGTAGTTACGCTCGTAGTGCTCATCTCGGTGAATCACATAATGGCAGTTTGAACACACGAGAATGAGATCCGTAATTTGCGTAATATCGTCGGCATTATAGTCCGATATGGCTTTGGTGTGATGAACCTCGATTAGGCCAGAACCGAGGGAACCATACTCTTCTTCAAAATTAAAATTACACAGTTCACAATAAATTTTTCCGTGCTCTTCAAGGAACGCGCGTATCTTTGCTTCACGTAGGGTTCTAGATCGCTCACGGGTTCGGTGTTCTTTCAACGCAATCGCCCCCTCTGATTCACCGTCAGTGTCAACATTCGCAGCTATTGATATCTGCTCAGAAGGAACTACCCACACCAAATCATCGGAATAGTCTAAGGCTAGTGATTCCCCGTATTCAGCTAAATGCTTCTGCCGCGTCTCAATCGCAAGTTTCTTGGCTCCTTCTTCTCCGTATTTATTTACCGAGAATATTTTATGGCGATGTGGCCCTCCCCCCGCAGGAGTCCAGCTTGCTTGCCAAAATGCGTATTCCTTATTTTTAACGACGTTGATAAGTCTGCGAACCCCTATGATTTCGTTCGAATTCTTCCGACGTTGCTCAGCATGTTCGACCCGAGTCCGAGGAGGAAAGTAGGACGTAAGCTGTTTATGAAACTCCACCGCCGCTTGATATGAACCGTCCTCACCACCATGCTTGCTATCGTAGAACACTTTATTGAATCGAACGCCATCTCGGCGATATCGAACAAACCAACCACTCACTCCTTCGTATGAATGGCGTCTGATTCCCTTGCGTCCGGAATTCTTAATCCTGCTGTCCATTGTTAATCCGACGATTGAACCCAGATACCGGAGGAGCGGAAGGTTTCATTGCTACGGGGAACGGAAGCGGTCATTACTATAGTCTTGCGGTCAATCAACTGGGGATTCTAACGGCTCTCGGCCGCATTCGGTAATGGAAGGTTTACGATTGTTGCCTCCTCACCCGCCTCTTTCTCGGGCTTTTTTGTGGCACGCAGCGCCTTGGTGGCGGCTTTGGCGAGGGCTTTGGTGGCGGCGGTGTGTTTGTCGCCTTCCAGGATTTCCCGTTTGATCACTTCCTCGCGGAGGACCTGCTCGATTTGGGCGGTTTCGATGCGGACGTCCGGGGAGACCCGTTTCAGCTCGCGGCGGAGGCAGCTGAGGATCGGCTCGGTCAGCAGGGCGGCCCCGAGGTAGTAGGGGCTGAGGGCCTGGCGTTGCTGGTAAAACTCGTGGATCGCCGACTTCGCCCAGCCTTCCTTGCTCAGGAGATACAGGAACAGGATGTCATCGGGATTCTTCGGGGAAAGGCTCGGGAAGCTGAACTCACAGACCAGTTCCTGATCGATGGGCTTGGCGAAGATCACCCGGTAGATCCGCCATGTCACCGCGTTCGTCAGCACCACCCACTCCACCCCCTGATTCGCCGCGTAGTCGATGGCCTGCTTGACGTGCTGATCCTTCAGCTCGATGCCGGCGGCCTTGGCTTCGAGCAGCACCTGGATCTGTCCGTCCAGTTTGATGGCGAGATCACAATAGGTGCCGCGGATCGCGAACTCGCTGGTGACCTCGAAGTATTTGTCGAAGCCGAAGACTTCACTGCAGATGTCGTTGATGATAACGACCGTGTCCGACTCGTTGATGTCGCGCCTGCGGGCGGCCTCGAGAACCGCCTGAAAGCGTTTGATGCCGGCAGCCAAGCGGTCGGCAACTTTCCTGGGGATGTTGCTCATGGGATGAAAGCGAAACGGATTGCTGGGGCCAGCGCCGTTTCCCCTAGCTGGAACACACCACGCTTTCCAGTGCATTCTGCCTGAGGCAGCGGATATTTTAGGGGACGCGTGGGTAATGGAATTGGCCGCAAAGAGGCGCAAGAATCTCAACGGTTGGCGGACGGGTGCGTGCGCCTATAGGCGCGCGGGTGTCTTTTTGTGGATGCGCGGGTCGCGGCGAGCGCGACCCCTACAGGGTGTAGGGGCAGGTGCCGAGGGGCAGGTGCGGCGACGGGCGCTCCTCCTTCGCCAACGCTACGGCGGACGAAGAAGCGCCGGCCCTACAGTCGATTTACGGCGGGTAGGCTGAAGTCACGTGCGCACGTCGACCGACGCCCGCGCGTCTATGAACGCAGCTGTGATTTCGCCGTCCGGCGAATACGGGATTTTGATCGCACGAACCGGAACCAAAGCCCTGCTCTTACGCCGCGGTGAAATGGTCCGCCAACCTCAGCTTTCCCAGACACGCTCTAATCCGGGGGACTCTCGTCGGAGAAAATATCTTCCACGCGCAGCTTGAACAACCGGGCTATTTTGAAAGCCAGGGGCAGGCTGGGATCGTACTTGCTCGTCTCAATCGCATTGATCGTTTGCCGGGACACATCCAACAGCTCGGCCAGATGCGCCTGCGACCACTCCCGCTCCGCCCGCAATACTCGCAGCCTGTTCTTCACCGGTAACGCCTCGCTGCAATGGTCTGTCCGAAGAAGTGCCCCATCAGAATGAAAAGAAGCGGCGTGGGAAACTCCGTGGGACCGGCGCCCAGCCGCTCCGCCAAGGGATGCACCGACAGATACAGCACCACAAAGGCCACCGCCACTTCGAGCGCCTCGGCCTGGATCTTTTGGGTCAGCTCATCGGCGGAACGCACGAAGCGGACGTAGGCCCTCAACGTAAGGCCCGCGAGCACGAACAGGATCGCGGCCGCACCCACCGCCACGTCCTCCCGGTCGGTCCACGCGAACCCGAGACCGAATTCACGCGAGAGGGCGACCGCCGCGAGGCTCGCGGCCCACAGGGCCTGCCAGCGGGAAAAACGCAGGAAGTTGCGGCGACTCGACGGCGTGAGTCCGGCACAGTTGTCGACCCAGGAGTTCCCCGCCGATGATCCGGAGCCGGTATCGGGTGTTTCAGCCTTCATGATTGTCGTTCCTTCCGTACTTCAGAGTTTCCGGGCATGGATGCCGCGCGCGGCCAGCAAGTCACGCACGTTGTCGGGACCAACCAAGTGACCGGCACCCACGGCGAGGAACGTGACGCCGTCATCTGACAGACGATCCGCGATCTTGTCGGCCCAGCGGGCATTGCGGTCCTTCACCATCACGTCGAAGGAAACCGGCGCGCTTTCCGGATATGGTCTTTCATGCCACACCGCCATCAGCAGGCCCATCAACTCCGGATCGCCGTCGATCCAGCGCTGGATGGCCATCTCACCCACCAGGGTTTCCAAACGGGTGGTCGCGTCGGACCGGTGCAACCACCCGCGGAGCGCATCCAGTTGCTCAGTGTCGGAGCCTTGGGAGAGGTAGCCGAACTGTTCTTCGAACGTCTCCAGGCCACGGACCGGCTTGCCCTGCTGGCGCGCCAAACGGGCCAAAACCATGTCCATGCTGTCTTCCGATTCGTAGCCGGCGGCCTGCAGCGGCCCCTTGGCCAATTGGACGACGGCAAACCAGGGTTTCATGTGTTCGATCGCCATCGCCAATTGCTCCGGGTGGCTCGTGCTGGCGATCGCGGCGGCCAATTGCTGTCGATCGTCGCCGTTCAGCCGAGCGGAAAGGGGCGCGTCCGGCGACAGCGCGGCCCGCCTGAAGATCGGCGCCATCTGCGCCTGCATGGCTGCTAGATCCTCCTGAAGGGGAAGCTCGAACCACACCTCGTCGGATCGATCCAGCCCGGACTCGATCGTTTCCGTCATCCAATCCTGATCGGGCTTCAGGAGGTGTACGGTGCCGAAAAGGTAGATCGTCGAATCAGTATCTTCGATCACCCACATCGGTGGTTCCGCCGAGGTACGCGAGGCCACTCCCATCATACACGCGACCAACAAGCCGCGGCACACGTTCTTGAAACTGCTAAGCGATGTCATGCCACCTGTGGTAAGCGACCTTTACGTTATGTCAAGTTTCCTTTACTTTTACTTTGCGCCCGCTGACTTCCGCGAGCCATCCGGACCACCGCGTTCGCGGAACAGGGGCTCACCTCTGCCGGTAGCGAGGCGGAGGTGGACCGGGGCCTCCGGACGCGGTCGTTCCATTCGCTTGGCTGGCTTCGCTTGGTTCCCCGCGTTGGTGCGGCTCTGCTCCCTCCGCGCCC
This sequence comes from uncultured Opitutus sp., assembly GCA_965652375.1. GTDB lineage: Bacteria > Verrucomicrobiota > Verrucomicrobiia > Opitutales > Opitutaceae > Actomonas. Next base: position 59,502 of record CBFGUO010000004.1, on the reverse strand, counting down.
TCCGGTAAAATCGTCTGATCCCGTACCGTGCGCACGCGGATTCGCGCCCGCGCGCCTATGGGCGCACGCAGGGTTTGCCCACAGTTGCGCCTTCCCTGTCCGCCAAAGTCCTGCAGCAGGACGACGGAGGATGCGCCTCTTTGCGGCTATGAACCGGTTCTTCCGTTCCCGTTTACCGCCGAAGCCCAAGACGCAGGTGGACGGGATTCGACGGCTACGACACACTTGCCGACGGAGCGAAGGGTGGTAGCGTGCCGGCATGAGTGAAATCATCTTCACGGTGACGGAGGACGAGGTCGACGGCGGTTACGTGGCCACGGCACTGGGTCATGCGATCGCGACGCAAGGCGACACCATCGAAGAGTTGCGCGAGATGGTGCGCGATGCAGTCCAGTGCCACTTTGGCGACGGCGCACCTGGCGAAATGCCCAAGGTAATCCGGCTTCACTTCGTGCGCGACGAGGTGCTCTCGGTGTGAAGGTTCCGCGCGACATCGACGGCACCAAGCTGGTCAAGGCGTTGCGGGTGCTCGGCTACGAGCGGGTACGCCAGGACGGCTCGCACATCCGGCTGACCACCGTGGTCCATGGCACGCACCACGTCACCGTACCCGCGCACAAGCCCTTGAAGACCGGCACCCTGTTGAACGGTTTGCTCAAGCCGGTGGCCGCGCACCACCGATTGACGGTCACTGAGCTGTTGCGACAGCTTGGCCTGTAACCTGGGGATCGCATCCCGGCAGCCTGAGGTCTTGGTGGGTTGATTCGTTCTTCTCCCGCTTCAGTAGACGTCCGAAAAGCAGGTGCGGCGGGGTTCGCTTGGTTGGCTTCTGTTGGTTCCCTGCGTTGGAGCGGCTCTGCTCCCTCCGCGCCCTCCTGTAAAATCGCCTGATCCCGCCCATCATACGGCCTATCGGACCGGCTTCTAAACGGGGCGGCGGCCACTGTCGTTTTGCCGCCGACGCCGGCGGCCTCATGCTGGACGGGCATGAATGCCGTGCTGCTGGCGTCGGTCGTGCCCGCGGAGATTCCGCCCGCCTTGATCCTTCCGTTCGCCCTGCTGCTGCTGCTCATCGCCGTAATGCCCCTGAGCCCGGCAGCGATGAAACACCGCTGGGAGCATTATTATCCGCATGTCTCCCTCGGGCTGGGTCTGCTGGTCGCCGCGTATTACCTCATGCGCATCCCCGCCGGCGGCACGACGATCACGCACACCGTGCACGAATACTTCTCGTTCATCGTCCTCATCGGCTCGCTGTTCGTCGTCGCGGGGGGCATCCATCTGAAGGTCCGCGGCAGCGCAACGCCGGTGGAGAACGTGGTCTTCCTCACCGTGGGCGCGCTCTGCACCAACCTCATCGGCACGACCGGCGCTTCGATGCTCCTCATCCGTCCCTGGATCCGCATGAACGCGCAACGCATCGCCGCCTACCACGTCGTTTTCTTCATCTTCATCATCGCCAACTGCGGTGGCGCCCTGACCCCCATCGGAGATCCGCCGCTGTTTCTCGGCTACCTCCGCGGCGTGCCTTTCTTCTGGCTGCTGGAGCACGCCATGCTGCCTTGGCTGGTTTGTCTCGGACTGGTGCTGCTCGTCTTCCTGATCGTCGATCATCGCCACTTCGTCCGCCTGTCTCCCACGCTGCGCGAGCGCGCGGAGTCGCCGGACAGCTGGCATTTCGAGGGCGGGGTGAATGTGTTGTTTCTGCTGACGATCGTGGGCGCGGTCTTCCTGCCCCCGGTGCCGTTCCTGCGCGAGGGTGTGATGATCGCCGCAGCGCTCGCCTCGCTTCGCTTCACCCCGCGCGGCGTCCACGAGAAGAACCAGTTCGGTTTCGGTCCCATCAAGGAAGTCGCCTGGCTCTTCATCGGCATCTTCCTCACGATGATGCCGGCGCTCGATTACCTCGGTCTGCACGGCCGGGAGTTCGGCTTCACGCGGCCGCTGCAGTATTACTTTTCCACCGGCGGACTGTCGGCCGTGCTCGACAACGCTCCCACCTACCTGAACTTCCTCAAACTCGCCGAGGCCAGCCTCACGGCTCCCGGCGGCGGCGTGCCGGCCCTGCTGAGCGACGCCCCGACCTACGTGGTGGCGGTGAGCCTGGGTGCCGTGTTTTTCGGCGCCATGACCTACATCGGCAACGGCCCGAACTTCATGGTGAAGAGCATCGCCGAAAGCGCCGGTGTGAAGGTGCCGACCTTCTTCGGTTATGTCTTCAAGTACAGCCTCCCCATCCTGTTGCCCGTGCTGGCGCTCGTCGGCTGGCTGTTCCTGCGCTAGGCGCCGCCATGGGGCAGATGAATTGGCCGCAAAGAGCCGCTACCGGCACGCGGGCCGAGACAGGTACGGAGAGGCAACGCGAACGGATGAAGACGTCCGTTCTCCACCTGGAATGCACTCGCCGAATGGCACGGTGCGCATACGGACTGGCGTCGGCGCGCCTATGGGCGCACGCAAGGGTTCGCCGACAGTTGAGCCTTCCCTGTCCGCCAAAGTCCTGCAGCAGGACGACGGAGGATGCGCCTCTTTGCGGCTATTCCCCGCCCCCTCTCCTACGGACGGCCTTGTTTGTCACAGAGGTCACCGAGGTAACACAGAGATCACGGAGCAGGATTTGCCCTCGGTGATGAGCCGAATAAACCCGCTAATCGGCTCACGCCGCACCGTGCCAGCCTGACCGCCGGCTTCGCGATTCAGGGGACCGGCGTCTGCCGGTAGCAAGGCGGAGGTGGACCGGGGCCTCCGGACGCGGTCGTTCCATTCGCTTGGTCGACTTCCGTTGGTTCCCTGCGTTGGAGCGGCTCTGCTCCCTCCGCGCCCTCCTGTAAAATCGTCTGATCCGGTATCGGCGAACCGGCATCCGTCCCCGCGCCTATGGGCGCACGCAGCCGTTCGCTTGCAGTTGAGGTTCTTGCGCCTCTTTGCGGCCATTCCACTCGCACGGGCGGGTTATGTTTGGTCACAGAGCTCACAGAGGTGCCACGGAGATCACGGAGCAGACCTTTATCGCTCTTCAGTGCGTAGGCGGTAGCCGACCTGTGCGCCGAAGCCTTGGCGAAGGAGTAAGCCTTTCGTGTTCATCCGTGGTTAAAAAAACTAAACCAGTCCCCGGTCCGGCTCACGCTTCCATCAATCGCGCCACGGTTTGCGCAAGGTCGGCCAGCGCTGCGGCGCGGGACGGCGTGCCTTCCTCGGCGCGGCGCAGGCGGGTGAATTGGCGGGTCAGCTCGCGCGTGACGCTGGCAGGATAGGTCGTCGGGGATTCCGATCCCGTTGCCGTCGTATCGGCGCCGCCGGCGGCGTCCGCTCCGATCTGGAGCACCCCACGTTGCGCGTGCGTGCGCCCTGCCACCAAGGCGTGATGCAGGAGCGCGCGGTTGAGCAGCACGAAGGGGAACTGCAGGTTGCGGGTCGGACCGCAACGCAGGCGGCGGCCGCCCATGGGCTGACGCAGGACTTTCACGTCGGCCAGCTTGTCCGAGGAAAAGTAACCGAGCGCCCCGCCCACCACGCCGCCGATCACCGAGCCGAGCAGGAACGATGAGCCGAGCAGCGAGGCGTCCACCACCCCGCCCGCCACCGCGCCGCCCGCCGCACCGGCGACCACCAGGTCGCGCTTCTTCAGGCCAAACACCAGCCAGCTTTCCTGCGAGAGCAGGTCGGTGTCCAACAACGCCATGTCCGCCTCCTCCCGGTCCAGGTCGTCGAAGCCGTAGATCGATTCCACCGCCGCACGGGCGCGCCGCTCGAATTGGCGCAGCTTGCCGCGGTAGGCCTGCTCCAGCGCGACCGTGTGGGCCGACGGATCCTCCTGCTTGCCGATGTCACGGGTTTCCCGATACATGAGCGCGCGCCCGAGCAGGTCGGCGATCACCTGCGCGGCGTCGCTCTTCTGCTGCGCCCGGTGATTGACCAGTGCCGCCACCGCCTCCTCCACCGGCCGCCGCCAGGTCTCGCGCATCTGCCCGAAGGCCTGCAACAGATCCACCTGCTGCTCGAAGGGCGCCCGCTGCACGTCGATCACCCGCACCACCCGGAAGAACTGCTCCAGCGCCCGCGACCACGGCTCCACAAAACGCGGCGCGCCGATCGGATTGATCACCGCCAGGCTGGGCTGACCCGTCCAACGCAGGATCTCCATCTCCGCGTCATACTCCGGGCCATACGGTGTGGCGCCGTCGACCACGTAAATGAGCCCCGCGCCCGCCACCAGCGGACGCAGCAGCTCGCACTCGTGCTGAAACCGTTCGTCGTGCGCGTGCTCCTCCACGAAGCGCGCCACCACCGCGGGCCGCGATCCGGCGCCGTCCTCGCGCTGCTTCATCCAGTCGAGCGCCGCCCGCGCCCGTTGAAATCCCGGTGTATCCACCAAAACATACAGCACGCGCCCGTCGACCCGCAGCGGAAACTCGCGCGCCTCGGTCGTCGTGCCCGGCTCGGGGCCGATCCGCACCGACGGGTCCCGCGCCAGCGTCGAGACCAGGCTCGACTTGCCCTTGTTGGGATGCCCCACCAGCGCAAAGCGCGGCACGCTGCTCATGGCAACACCTCCGCCCTTTCCGTCACGACCCGCAGCCACGGGTCGCCCACCGTCGTGAGCTTGCGCTGCCAGACCCGCATCTGCTCCGCGGTCGCCCGCGGCAGCTCGCCCTCGTCCTCCGCCAGGCCGACCGGCAGCACCAGGATCGCCGCCCGCCGCGACCCGAGCGCTCCGCGCACGGCGGTGACAAAATCAACGAACTCCATCAGCGGCGGTTCCCAACCCTTCACCAGCACGAGCACCGCGACGTCCGCCCCACCCTCTCCCGTCGCGGCTGCCACCCGCGCGGCGACGTCGGCGTCGGCGGCCACCGTCGACCCGCCGCCTGCCGCGAATACCGTCGCCTCCGGCCAACAGCGCCCGATCGTGTCGGCCGCGAGCGGTACCTCCGACCAGTTCACCACCGCGGCGATGTCCGCCGCGGACGGCATCGCGGTCGTCGCGGCCGGCGGTTCCGGGGTCTCGGCGCTCGTCTCCACACCGCCGGTATCTGGTGTTTCGGCGGCCGATTCCAACCGAGCCCGATGCAGCCGACGCCGCAGGGCCGGCAGACCGGGCGTTTCCTGCAGGGTCGCGCGCAGAGTCCGTCGCAGTTGCACGCCGGCGACCGCGCAGGTGAGCACGCGCGGCAACAGACCATAGACCCCGATCGCCAGGGCCACGAAACGCCACCAGCCGCCGAGGCGCGCCGCCTGCTCGGTTGTGAGCGGTTCGGCCGCGGCGCGGAAATAGCGCGACTCCTCGATGAGCGCGAGCGAGGGCACGGCCGGCGGATCGAGCGTCCGCCACGGCGTGGCCAGCGCGGTCGTGAGCCGATGCACGCGGCGCGCATCGCGCGCGCTGTCGCCGGTGGTGAGCGTAGTGTTCCAGCCAAAGGCGAGGTCGGTGAACACCACGAGAATCAGGAAGGTCGCCAGCGCGGCGATTTGAAAGGCCAGGGCGAAGAGCTGCGACCAGCGCAGGACGGCCCATTTCTGCAGCGAGGCATACAAGGTCTGGTGTCGGCCGACCCGCCCAAACACCACGTCCATCGACTCGCGCAGCGACGAGGGAAAGAGCCGCCACAGCCAGCGGGCGAGCCGCCCGCCGTTGATCGCTCGCCCGAGGCCCGCCAGCAGCGCGGCGCCGGGGATGCGCCGCGTGAGGTGCGCCGGCAGCGCGGCCAGGATCCAGGGCACGAGCAGGAGCGCCGGCAGGCCCACGAGCACGGCAAGGACGGCGAGCACATTGATCCGTTCCGGTCCGTCGAAATAGCAGGCCGCGAGCGTCGCCGAGCCGCCGAGCAGCGCGCCGAGCCCGAGGAGGGCGGCGCCGGTGAGGTGCCAGGCGGTCTCGACCTGCTGGCGCGTTTCGCGCAGGGGCGATTCCGATTCCGTGCGCGCGTCGAGCCAGGCCAGGGTGGTCGCGGCGGGGTCGGTATCCGGTGGCAGCGCGGGGGTGAGCCGGCGTTCGCGCGCGAGCAGATCGGTTTCGCTCGCTTGTTCGTCACGCGCCAGAAGCGTCGCCAAGGTCACGACATCGGCGAGGTCGGGTTGGCGACGAGGAGCGGCAGGCATTGTCGGAAGTTTTTTCGGAGGTGGACGCCGGACGCAATGTTTGGGTGTGGCAGGGCCGGGCGCGGCGAGCCGCGGGCGGTGGGGCAGAAGAATTGGCCGCAAAGAGGCGCAAGAATCTCAACGGTTGGCGGACGGGTTGCGTGCGCCTATAGGCGCGCGGGCGTTTGTGGTGGATGCGCGGGTCGCGGCGAGCGCGACCCCTACAGGGTGTGAACGGCTTCCGATCGGAGTGTGAAATATGCGGGCTGGTTCCCTGCGTTGGAGCGGCTCTGCTCCCTCCGCGCCCTCCTGTAAAACCGTCTGATCCCGTATCGGCGAATTCGAATCCTCCCACGCGCCTATAGGCGCACGCAGGGGTTAGCCGACAGTTGAGCCTTCTGCGCCTTTTTGCGGCTATGATTCCCGTCTCCCCTGTGTGGACTCAGGGTTGGCGGGCCGGGGGGCGGAAGCCGGCGCCGGCGTCCGTGGCGTAGAGGAGGTTGCGCTCGGGCGCGTACCAGAAGCGGAGGCGACCTTCGGCGTTTTGCTGGTGCGTGAATCCGGTGAGGTCACGCGGAAACCAGGCGGGGATGCCCTCGCCCGTTGGCAGCGGAGCCGGATTCGGCACGTCGTGCAGCGCAAAGGGATTGGTCGCCAGCCAGGCACGCAGCTCCGCGCCGGGCTGGACCGCGAGGAACCAGGCCCAGGTCTTCACCGTTTGGTCGGCGGTCGCGGCGACTTCGCGCCGCTCGGCGTGCAGGATCACGTCGTCGGCCGCCGGGCGGCGCCACAGGGCGCGCTGAAAAACGTCCGCCGGTTCGGTGACGATCCGAAGGGTTTCGGCGGGAGGGGTGTCCAGCGTCGCCGGGGCGGCGGGCTCCGCGGCGACGGTGGCCGCGGACGGGGGGGCGGCGGGCGGCGTCGGGCGGTCGCGCCACCACCACAGGGCGGTGCCGCCGACCAGGGCGAGCAGGAGGGCGCTCAGCAGGCCGAGCCGCGATCCGGGACGGCGGGCGGAACGGAACGGGAGGTCCGTTCTCCTTTTGGGGCGCGGCGCGGGGGACATGGTCACAACTCAGTTGCCGGCGGTCGAGTAGGTCCGCAGGAACAGCTTGATATCGGTCACCGTGCGGATGAAGCGGTCGAGGCCGGCCTGTTCGTTGTTGAGCAGGGTGTTGGCGGGGATGACAAGCTTCCACTGCGAGTTCCACACGCTGCGCGAGATGAGGCGGGAGTTGGTGAACTCGGTCGGCATCGAGCTGAAGAAATACGCGGGGTCATCGACGGCGCGGAAGGCCTGGTGCTTGCGCAGGATCCACAGCTGCTCATTGAGGGTGCCCTGCGGCGTGAAGAACTGCTGCCCGGAGAAGCTGCTCGAGCCGAGGTTCTTCGGCAGCGGCAGGGCCTGGTCCTTCACCGCCCAGCTGCGCAGGGTGTTGGTGTCACCGAGCGGCGGCGCACGCATCGTGTCGATGCCGGCCGGGATGAGATAGACGTAGGGCGTGGCGCTGAGCGCGTTGGGATCGGAGCTGGCGGGACCGGTGGCGCCGGGCACGCCGATGGCGTAGGGGTCCATGCCGACGTAGCCGGGGAATACGATGCCGGAGGCAAAGATCTTGGTGGCAAAGGTCGAGGCGGAGTAGGTGTGGTCGCCGCCGGCGAGGGGCCAGCCGAAGAAATTGAGCCCGGGCTCGATGGTGGTGGCGAAGGGAATGACGATGCCGGGCACGGGCGAGCCGTCGGACTTGGCGAGGTTGCTGCAGTAGGCGGCGACGTCGGGGTCGTTGAGCACGTTGCTCATGACGTGCTGCTGGAGGACCTGCTGCCACACGAGGTTGTCGTCGGCCGAGGCCTGGTCGGTGCGAATGCGGAACAGTTCCTGGCGCAGCGAGAAGAGCGTGCCGTTGCGGTCGGGGTTGTTGATGCCGAGGCGGCCTTCGGCGATGAGCCACTCGTTGTTGAGGTCGGAGAGCACACCGGCGAGACCCGGGTCGCCGAGACCGGAGGCGACAGGCTGGTCGCCGGTGAAGTCGCCCAGGCTGTAGGTGCCGATGATGTTCTCGATGAAGCTCTCGCCTTCGTCGCTGCTGAGCAGGCCGGTCTCGTAGTCGTAGGCCTTGGCGGCGGCGTAGACGTAGGTCTGGGCGAGATCGAAGAGCGACTTGTATTGCGAGAGTTCCTCGTTGCGCAGGTCGCGGTAAACGAGGTCGCGGGTGCGGTAGCCCTGGATGACGGCGGCGGCGCGCTGACGGAAGATCTCGCGGTCGGAGAGGATGTGGTTGGCCTCGGCGAGCAGGCGGGCGACTTCCTCGTTGGCGCGCTGGACCTCGGTGAGGCGGCGGGCGATCTCGTAGGAGGTGGCGAGCATCTCCTCGTAGAGGTGCTGGAATTGCAGCACCTGCATCTTGTCCTCGCTCTGCTGGGTGACCTCGTCCTGCTGGGCCTCGATCTGGGACTCGAGGTCATCGATCATGCCCTGCAGGCGCTCGGCGGCGGCGTCGGCGGCAATGCCGAGGAGGTCCTGCGCGTAGGAGGCGACGGCGCCCTGAAGCTTGGCGAGGCCGCGGCCGACGAAGGTCGTGTCGAAGGCGAAGGGGCCGGTGACCGTCGGGATGCTTTCGCTCACCGATTCCGAGAGGGATCCGACGTAGTTGGCGGCGGCCTGGGCCTGGGCGGCGCCCTGGGTGAGCAGCTCGGCGGCGCGCTTGAAGGTGAGGGCCTGGCGGGCGAGTTCGAGCTGCGTGGCCTCGAGCTCCTCGTTGGCCTCGATGAGCTCGATATACATCTGGTAGGCGCGATCGAAGTGCGTCTTCCGGTTGTTGAAGGTGTTGGTGGCTTCGCGGAGATTGACCTGGGCCTGGTAGGTATCGAGCAGGGCGGCCTGCAGCCGGCCGGGCTGGCCGCGCGAACCGTGGCCGGCGGGGGCGAACTGGGCGAGGTCGAGCGTGGAGAGCTGGTAGGTGCGCGTGGTGTACTGGACCGGATCGTTGACGCGGTCCCAGGTGCTTTCGATCGACCAGTCCTGGAAGGGATCGTGGTTGAGCGGCTCGCGGAAGTTCACCGTCACGGTGCTGCTGGTGTCGATGAGCGTCGAGGGTGCGTTGATGAAGTAGTAGTGGTAGAGGTCGGGGCCGGTGTAGCCCTGCGCGTAGAGTTTGCCGGGGCCGATGTCGCCGGCGTAGGGCGTGCCGAAGATCGTGGAGAGTTCGTATTCGTAGGCGCGTTCCTGCTTCTCAACCGCCGTGTTGTAGTCGTCGAGGGAGTTGTTCTGCTGCCGCAGCAGCTGGTTCATGCGGCCGGCCTGGTGGAAGGCGTTGCGGGCGTTGACCGAGGCGCGGACGGCGCGCTCGTAGATCTGCTCGAAGTGCGATTTGCCGGCGGCGAGTTCGGCCGGCGAGATGTCGAAGGTCATCGCGTCGTGCGGCAGGCCGAGGGTGTTGAGGTGGGCCTGGAGGCCGTTGGAGAGCGACTGGACGGTGCTGCCGCTGGTCACGAGGTCGCTGAGCTCGGGCACGGTGGTGCGGTCGATCTTCTCGATGCCCTCCTTGCTGCTGTGCGCGGGCAGCATGGCGTTGGCGCTGATCCAGTTGAAATAGGTGCCCTGGAGGACGCGGGCGGACCAGTCGTCGGCGCCCCAGGCGCGGGTGCGGCCGGTGGCGCTGTTGACCTTGCGTTCGCCGAGGTGGGACCAGCCGTGCTGTTCGCCGTCGAGGTGACTGTCGCGGGCGGTGAAGTCGACGATGTCGACGCCGGTGCGGGCGAGCGCGGCGGCGGCGGCGGCGAACTTGCGCTCGTCGCTGTAGTCGATCTGCACGGTCTGCCCGAGCACGGACACGGACTCGGTGCTCGGGACCCAGGTGAAATTGGGGTTGGTGAGCAGCTGGTAGTAACCGGTGAGGGCGGTGAGGTAGTGACCGTAGGCGTCGCCGTGGGCCTGCGGGAAAAGGTGCTGGGCGTCGGCGGCGTCGAGTATGCCGTCGGCCGTGGGACTGCCGGACTTTTCCTTGATGTTGTAGTTCACGGCGTAGATCGGTTCGCCCGAACTGATGCCGTTGGTGTAGTTCCAATACAGGCGGTTGTAGGCCGGCGAGACCTGCACGCTGGTGGCGGCGAAATCGTCGCGGCCGCGCAGGAGGCCGAGGGTCTCCTGCACGAGCGTGGCGGCCTGGCCCTCGAAGGAAAAGCGGGCGGAGCTGATGTCGGACGAGTCGAGGTCGCCGTCGATCTGGATGGTGGGGTTCTGGGCGTCGTCGAAGGCCTCGTTGCCGAGGGTCATGTAGAGGTCGTTGAGGTAACCGGCGACGAGCAGCAGGGTGTTGTTGACGGCGGCGTCGTTGATGCCCGCGTCGATGCTCTGCGCCTTCACGCGGTTGAGCACGGTCTCGTAGATCTCGATGAGGCCGAAGGCGTCGATGTTCTCGAGGTTGAGCGCGACGTCACCCTCCCAGCGGGTGCCGGCCTGGGTGAGGATGCTCACGTCGGTGCTGATGGGGTTGTTGTAGAGATCGGTCTGGCGCTGGTTGAAGGGATTGATGCCGTCGAGCACACGCTTGACCCAGCTCTCGACGAGGACCGGCGGGGTCCACTCGCTCACTCGCTCGCCGCTGACGGTGGCTGCGGGATCCTTGGCGCGGTAGCGCATGGTGAAGAAGTTGTCGGTGAAGAGCAGGAGGGGGTTGCCGAGCGGAGTGGCGGCTGAACCGCCGACCACGATGGTGTTGCTGAAGCCCTCCGCCGGCGGGTTGGGCGTAATCCACAGCGGCGTGGTGGCGTCGGGATCGGCGGGATCGAAGACGACCTGCTGGCGGCGCGTGGTGGCGTGGAGCCGGAACTCGACCTCGTGCGCCGCGGCGCCGGAGGTCTGCGCGGAATAGAGCGCCACCTCGATGGTGTTGGCGCCGTCGGCAAAGAGCGCCAGCGGCAGGTCGAACTGGTTGGTGAGCGCGGCGGGCGTGACGGTGGCGGAGACGAGGCCGGTGCGGGCGGTGGTGAGGGCGAGCCCGTTGGGAATGGGCGTGGCCGGCGGGAGGTTGTAGGCGAGCGCGGGGAGGTGATTGACGTAGACGACGAAGCCGTCGCCCTGATCGATGCCCGAGGTGGAGCTGAAGATCACCTGCGTGGTCTCCGCCAGTTCGAGCGTGAGGGTCGTGTTGCGGAAGACCTTGCCGGGCGGACCGGGCGGTTCGGTGTCGGCGGCATAGCCGGCCTCGTTGACCACGAGCGAACGCGGCAGGGTGACCGTGGCGGCGCCGGTGTAATCGAGATCCCATGACGACTCGCGCAGGTCGGCGACCGGGTTGATGAGTTCCTGCCAAAGATCGCTTTGCGGATCGGTCCCCTGCCCCACCGCGAGGCGCGTCACGTAGTTGTAGAGTGCGGGATAGGTGCCGTCGGTGGTGGTGAAGTAGGCCCACTCGAAATCGTAGAGCTCGGGGTGGGCGGCATAGTCGCCGCTGTGCCGCAGGGTGCTCTGCTCGTCGAGCGGATTGGCGGCGGTGATGGCCTTGAGATCGCCGGAATAGAGCTCGTCGCTCACGCGGATGATCTGGAGGCCGACGGGCTCGCCCGGCGGCGTGAAGGCGACGCCGTCGCCAAAGAGCAGCGTGACGTAGCCGTCGCCGTGGCCCTGGGCGGTGAGGGCGTAGCTGTCGACGGCGGTGTCGGAATACTTGATCTCGGCGAGGGTGCGGCCGTTGACCTGCTCGGTCTTCGTCGTATCGACAATATAGATACCGGGGCGGGCGGGATCCTCCTTGAAGGTCTCGACCGTGGTGGAGAGCAGCTCGATGGCGCGGTCCCAGCTGGCCTTGCCCTCGGCGCCGTCGAGCACCAGGCCCTTGAGCGCGGCTTCGTCGGCGGCGCTCAGGGTGTTAAGCAGCAGGTAGTCCTCGCCGGCGATCTCGTCGACGAATTCGCCGTTGAGCTGCAGGCCGCCCTTGTCGCCGAGCAGCGGGTTGAAGAAGAAGCGTTCCTGCAGGTGCGGCTGGGCGAGCTGGAAGTAGGTGTTGCCGTTCTGCGCGGTGGTCTTGAGCGACGGCGGGAGGGCCGAGAGGCCGACGCCCGGCGCGTTGAGCAGCACGGTCTTGGCGCGGGTGGGATCGTGCAAGGTGACGGCGGGCCGCTCGGCGCCGTGGTTGGCGAGCGACTGCTGGTAGAGTACGCGGGCGCTGGTCTGGCCGCGGACGGCGGGCAGGCCGCGTTTGGGCAGGGTGAGGGTTTCGCCGATATCGAGCACCGGCGGCGAGTCGGGCCACACCGGACGGAAGACGACGGTGAGCGGGGTGCCGGTGACGGCGTCGCCGGTATAGGTGACCGAGGGATCAGTGTCGGCGATCGGCCGCAGGTAGGGCAGCACGGTGCCGGTGGCGACGCTCTGGCCGGGCACGGCGAAGTCGGGCCGCATGGTGTAGTAGAACTGCATGCCCAGGGCGGCGCTGGCGGATTCGCCGGCGTGCGGCCCGCGGTAGACCCAGTCGTAGCCCTTGCGATCCTTGTAGGTGAAGGAGTCGTAGAGGCTGGGCGCGGAGTCCGCGGTCGCCGGATCGGTGGTGTCGGGCGCGGGCGGCGCGACCTCGGTGTTGGCGATCGAACCGTCGGGCCGGATGGGCAGCGGCAGGAACGGCAGCGGCATGGGCGCCAGCACGTTGAGCTGGGTGCCGGCCACCACCGGATAATCGAAGCGGTGAATCTGGTTTTCGCGCACGACGGCGAAGACCTTCATCGCGGGGCGATCATCGGCGGGATCGGTGTAGGCGAGGAGCACGCGCGGGAGCGACGTGAAGTCGGCGGAGTCGGTACGGTTGAGATCGTCGCGCAAGGCGTAGGCGCGGCCGTTGAGGAGCAAGGCGTGCTCCTCATTGGGATTGTAGCCGGGCGCAGCGGAGTTGGGCTGGTGATAGACGGTGTAGCTCGGGACCTCGGTCGGCAGCACGCCGGTGCCCTGATTGGACGCGAGCACGATCTCGGGCACGGGTTGGCGGAGAACGACGTTGTCGATGCCGAAGGACTCGTCGGCGGCGGCGGAGTTGAGGTTGCTGCCGAAGCCGATCGTGAGCGCGGCGAGGCTGTTCACGGCGGTGTCGGTCAGCGGCGTCGCCTGAATGGTGACGTCGAAAACCTGGTCCGCATGGCCGGAGCCGCCGTTGAGATTAGTGAAACCGTTGGGCAGCGGCTGCACGGTCCAATCATAGCGGACCTCGCTGATGGTCACGCTGCCCGCGGTGGCGCCGGTCACCTCCGAATTGCCTTTGTAGCGCTGTTCGAGGATGACGCGGCCGTTGATGTAGGCGCGGAAGGTTTCATTGTCCCACGTATCCAGTCGGTAGAGACGGAAGGAAATCTCCACGCCGGCTTCGGCGACGTCGGCGAGGGTGAAGGTCTTCTCCACGGCGGGACTGTTGACGAGCACGTTGTTCGATGCGCCCACGTCATAGGTGGCGAAGCCGCCCAGATAGCGATTGCCGTCGCCGAGCGTGGCAGTGGCGGCCGAAGTCCAGCCGATGGCACCGGCCGTGAAATCCTCCTCCGCCAGGACGGTGCTCTCCCGGTAGGCCAGGGTGTAGACGGTGATGACGGCCGGCGTGTAGAAGTCGGAAAACTCCCCGGCGATGGCGGCCGTCCGGCGGAACCACCAGACGGTGAGGGTATCCTGGCCGGGCACGGCATTGACCGGGATGATGGCGCCGTTCTCCGCCGCCAGGATGTCGGCGGCGAAGGGATCGATGTAGGCCTGCGGTGAATACGCGGTGCCGGCGGCGATGTAACCGGCGACGGTGAGATCGTCGGAAGGCGGCACGAGGCGCTCACCCACGTAGGCGAGTCCGGTGGTGACGGCGAGGTCGCCGACGGAGCCGTATTGGGTCTGGTTGGCGGCGACGGACAGCAGGCGCACATACCAGACGCCGCCGTTGGTGCCGGTGAAGCGCAGGAGCGAGCGGTTCATCTGGTCGACCTCGCCCACGAGGTTGACCATGAGGCGCTGCGTGGTGGCGTCCATGTAGGCGTCGCCCTCCGGCGAGTCCTGGTAGACGATGGACGGCACGTTGCCGCCGGGGAAGGACAGGCCAGTGCCGGTGTCGGGCGAGCTGCCGCCGACGTCGAGACGGTTGATGGTGAAGCCGGCGAGATCGGTGGGCCAGACCTGGAGGTATTTGTTCAGGTACTTGGGCCATTCGATCTTGATGGTGGCGGTGTCGAGGGACGGGTTGGGCACGGCCACCCCGAGCGGTTCGAGCCAGTAGAAGGTGACGCGGTCCTCGATGTCGTTTTCGCGCTCGGCGTAGTAGGTGAGCGCGCCGTCCGGGCGCGGGGCGGTGCCGTAGAAACTGGTTTCGTCGACGCCGCTGGTGGTGGCGACCGGGCTACCGACGAGTGCGGGATCAGGATCGAAGCCGGTGCCGGTGGCGGGCGGCGGCAGGTCGCCAAAGGGCAGGATCTGATCGCCGAGCAGGATGGTGGCGGTGCGGGCCGGGAGGGAGCGGCTGACGTTGACGATGTCGAGGCCGAGGAACTCGTGGGTGCCGTCCTCGCGCAGTTCGCCGAGGTATTCGACGAGCAGGCGGCCGGTGATGTTGTAAGCGTGCAGTTCGCCGACGCCGTTGGACTTCTCGAACCAGAGCGTGCGCAGGATCTGGGTGCCCTCGGCGTTGGGGTCGGCGCCGGACGAGCCGACGACAACGTATTCCTCGGCCACGGTCTCAGGGAAGACGTTGCTGAAGACCGGGTTCACCGTGACGATCTTGCCGGACGGAATGGTGACGCGTGGGCCGTTGAAGCTTTTCTCGGTCCAATACATCGTGCGCACCGGCGTGGCGGTGGCGGAGGAGACGGAGAAGCGTTCCTTGAAGAAGATGTAGGCGCCATCCTGCGGGAGCAGCGAACGCCAGGTGATCTCGACCAGACCGGGCTGGTTGGCAAAGACGAGCTTGGCGTGCGGGCTGTAGTAGAAGCTGGGAAAGACGCCGTCCGCGAGGGCGGGCACGGTGGCGTCGGCGCCGGTGTTGACGTCGACCGGGGCGGAGCTGTCGGGGTTGATCAGGAGTTCGCCGGGCGCGACGGGTTCCGCCCGCCAGAAGGTCGCCGGATCGGCGATCTGCACCAACTGGCCGGCTTGGGTGGTGTAGGAAGCGGGCGGCAGGATCTGGTCACCGATGAAGTAACGCGGCACCCCGGAAGCGAAAGTGGTGCCGATGCTCGAACGGTGCAGGATGATCGTGGCGGTCGCGGGATGGCCGGGGGCGGCGTTGATCGGACCCGACGCGCCCGAACTCTCGACCACGTTGGCAAACTGCGGCGTGAGCGTCGGATCGCCGGAGGGCGTGGTGTGCGGACCGACCGGCGCCTGGTGGCTGGACTGGTCGCGGTAGCTGAGGTTGTTGTGCACCCCGCTTTCCAACTCGTATTGACCGCGCAATGACGGCGCCAGCGCGAGCACCAGCAGGAGCAGTCCGCGCAGGCCCGGCCGCGGGGCGGAGCGCGGCGGCAGGCAGGGTTTCCGTTCCATGGGGAGGCGGGCGAACACGGTTGGTGGAAAAGACAGGCGACGGGATTACTCGCGGTCGGCGAGTTGCGCTTCGAGGGCCGCCAGGCGGGCGGCGAGCGCGGCGATCACGGCGTCGCGTTCGTCGAGGCGGTTTTCGAGGTCGCCCGCGCGCACCTTGAGTTCGTCGAGCTCGGCGTCGTGGCGGAGCTTCAGTTCCTGGACGGCCTTGGCCGAGATCGTGGCGAATTCGGTGAGGCCGACGGTGAGCCGCATCTCGCCGGACTCACGATCCAGACTCTCCCCGACCAGATTGGGGAAGATGGGCTGCAGCTCCTGGGCGATGACCCCAAACTCGCGCTTCGCGTCCGGCGCGTCCTTGAGGTAGTGAAAACGCCGGAACCGCACCTGCATGAGTCGATCCAGCATGGGCTCGGCGTCCTCGATGTCCTTCTTCAGCCGCCGGTCGGAGTGCCAGTCGAGGTTGTTGTCGCCATCGTAGCTGAACCCGCGCCACTGGTCGTGATACTGACCGCTGTTATAGAGGTAAAAACTCATGGCGCTATTGTCGTGGTAGAACTGCACGTAGGCCGGCCGCCCTTGGTAGCTGCCGTTGATCTGGAGTTTCCGGCCCTGCAGTTCCAGATCGCCAGCGGAGTTGAAGCCGCCGCGGTAGCTGTTGGTCTGGTAGAACTGAATCGGTTCGTTGCTGTTGTCGTAGGTGCGGATCACCAGTGCGCCGTTGTCGCTGGTGCCGGTGCCGTAGACGGCCCAGCTATCGTTGGCGGCCATGGTGCCGCGGATGCCGTTCTCGGCGCCGTTGGCCGCTGGAAAACCGATCCAGCCGTTGGCAATGGTGAGGCGATCGCCCGGCGAGTTGGTGCCGATGCCCACGTTGCCGTTGCCCTTGATGCGCATGACCTCGGTCATGCTCGTATCCGATGCGGAACTACCGTAGCCGAAGGCAATGTCGGCATTGACGGAGTTGCTGTGGATCTGCAGCAGGCTGCCGCGGATGCCCAGGCCGTAGTGGTTGCCGCTGTTGCCCCAAAGAGCGATCTTGTCGCCGAGCGTGCTGGCGAAGTTGAGCGGGAAGCCCGGACTGGTGGTGCCGATGCCGACATGGCCATTGGCGGAGAAGAAGACGTTTTCGGTCCAGGCGTTGGCGGTGTCGGTCTCGCCGAACACGATGCCGCCCTGCCCCAGCCCGCGCTGGTTGAGCACATAGGTGCGGCCGTGACCGGTCTTGTTCCACTCGAGGTAGGCCCCCTGGGCGTGACTAGCGATGTGCGCCTGGGAATGGAAGCCGCCGTTCACCCGCAGGACGGAACCGGCGCCGCCGACGCGCACGTCGCCGTTGGGATAGTTGATGCCGGTGGAATCGGTGTGCCAGATACCGATGTTGCTCGCGAGCTTGTCGGTCGTGACCGCGCCACTGGCGAGGTCGGCGGAGGCGATGGTGCCGTCGAGGATGCTGTTGGAATGCACGGCACCGGTCGCGAGCTTGGAGTTGTCGATGACGCTGGAGTGGAGCTTCTGCGTCGTGATCTGGCCGTCGGCGATGGCGGCGGTGGTGATGCCGCCGTTGGCGACGGTCTCGGCCATCGTGGCGCGGGCGGCGAAGGCGGCACTCACCAGGCGCTGACGCGGGGAGATTTCCACGGGTGCGGCCGAGGTGCCGTCGCTCACCGAGACGCCCAGGTAAAGCCCCTCGGTCGTGGCGGCATTGATGATGTCGGTGACGGTGCGGATGGGGCTGGCCGGGCTGCTGGGGCCGGGGAGGTCGCTGATGCCGGTGCCGTTGCCGATGAGCACGCTGAAGGCGCCGCCCGAAATGGTGACCACCTGCGACTCGGCCCAGATGGGCGTGCCTCCGGCGGAGCTGGTGTAGAGCTTGAAGAGGACGGTGCGGTTGACGGCGGCGGAGTTGCCGATCGGCACGCCCGAGGCATCCGTGACCGTGCCTTGGTAGCTGAGCAGCGTGGGCACCGTGCTCGCGGCGCCGAGAGGGAGCGTCGCACCCAGGGCCAGGAGGAGAGTGAGGGTCGGTAGCTTCATGAGGAGGAGGGGGCGAAAGGGAGGGAATTGGCGGCGAAGGCGGGGCGGATCACGGGGCGGGCGTATCAGGGATTTGATGACGAGCCGCCGTCGTCCACGGGGGGCGGCGTCGTGCTGGTGTCGATATCGGCGATCTCGGAGATGCGGCGCATGGCGAAGGTGCCCGAGACCTGGAGCGGCTGAGCGTTGAGGCCGGTGAGCGTTTCACTGTAGGTGCCGCCCAGCACGGTCGTGCCCCAGCCGATGACGGTGGAGCCGTCCGGCGGCGACTCCGTGAAGGTGAAGGTCAGCGTGCGCCCGACCGCGTAGCTTTCCCTGCCGGCCGGAAGGGTCGACGCGCTGTAGCTCGCGTCGCGGTTGTCATGGTCGGGATGATACGTGTGGACGAAGGGGTTGGCGGAATCGGTGTGGGCGTGGTTGATCGTCCAGGTAACCGCCGTGCCCGCGGCGAAGGTGCCGGTGGCGACCGGATCGAAGGAATCGGCGGGCATGATGGGGGCGAAGAAGCGCTGCGGCGGAACCATGGCCGAGGCATGGTCGAGGATGCGCGACTCGATGACCGCGATGCCCTGGGGGTTGCCCGCGGAGACGAGTTGGCCGACGAAGGCCTGGCGCAGCAGCCGGGCCTGTTGCGCGGCATCGAGGTGCATCAGGTATTGCAGGACGAAGGGCCGGCGCACGGAGCTGTCGGTCTGCGAGGCGTCGTTGGGATTGGTGACGTGCGTCACGCTCACGCCGCACAACCACAGTCCGGCGGCGCTGGTGGGCTCGGCGCTGACGGGCAGGCGCACGTCGGTGTGGGTGGCGCTGTCCCGCAGGCGCAGGAGCGAGGCATAAAACGCATCGGCGGCGCCGGTGAGCTCGGTGTGATCGAGCGCAAAATCGAGGTTGAGGCGGCTGTTGGCCGGGATCGTCACGGTCAGCGGCGTGCCGCCGGCGCCGGTCGCCGGGACCGGCGTGTACACGTAGGTATTGGTCGTGCTGTCAAAGGTGCGCAGGGTGAGCGGCACGCCGCCGGCGACGCCGGGTTGGCCGGCCGGTGCGGTCTCGGAAGGTTCCAGCGAGATCGTGACCGTGCGCTCCGCCGCGGCGCGGTTGCCGGCGCCGACGGTGATGACCGGGAGCGTGCGGCCGAAGGCCAGGCCCTCGTTGCTCGGGACCTCGTAACTGAGCGGACCGGTGAAGTCGCTCACCGCCGCCAGGTTGAACCAGTAGGCGGCCCCGGGGCGCAGGGGCTCGGTGCTGAGATTGACCTGGAGCGGATTGGTCGGGCCGAGATTACCGCCGACATATTTGTAGACCTTGGTCGTGACGGGGAGTCCGGTCGTGCCGCTGCTGATGAAGCTGGCAAAATAGGCGTTGAAGCCGGGGCCGGAGGGGTCGGCCGGGAAGCCGAGGAAGTTGGCTCCGGAGATCAACCAGGTGGCGGAAGGCGGGCGGACCAGCTGCTTGAGGCTGAGCGTCGTCGCGCCGGACGTGCGGACGAGGTAGGCCGAGTTGGCGACAAGCCGGCTGAGCTCCTGCTCGGCGGGATCGTCGCGTTTCCAGACGGTCCACTCGGCGCT
This sequence comes from uncultured Opitutus sp., assembly GCA_965652375.1. Classification (GTDB taxonomy): domain Bacteria; phylum Verrucomicrobiota; class Verrucomicrobiia; order Opitutales; family Opitutaceae; genus Actomonas. Next base: position 40,323 of record CBFGUO010000004.1, on the reverse strand, counting down.
CGAGGCGTTGGGCTCGGAGGGGGATTCGGCGAACTGAATCTGGTCGGGGTTGGGATTCCACCGCCAGACCTCCAGCACGGCCGGATCGGTGATGAGGGTGTCGAGCGGCGCGTAGGTCGCATCGCCTTCCAGCCAGATCGCGCTCCAGCCCGCGGGCAGCGTGTACGACACGGTGCGCCATTGCGCGAGGAGCGCGGGTGGGAGCAGGCCTAAGGCACCGAGGAGGAGAAGGAGCCGCTTCATTGCACGCCGAGCCGGTAGTAGATCTTCGTCTCGCCCGGCTGGACGGTGACGTAGCAGCGCAGCACGCCAACGCCGGTGCCGGTGTAGACCGAGACGGGGGTGGGATCGCTGCCGACGGAGAACGGCACCGGGGTCCAGTTCACCAGATCGGTGCTCTTCTCGAGGTGATACTGCTTGTTGGTAAGGGAGTAGAACTCGAGCGTGGCCCGGGTGGGCGTGTAATCGAGAATGTGGAGGTAAAACGTCTCGCTCGCATCGGGCGCGTAGGTCACCGCGACATATTGCACGACGTTGGCGATGCCGTCGCCGTTGACGTCGCCGCCGGGAGTGATGCGCCAGAGGTCCGTGATGGGCAATCCGACATGAAACAACTGCTGCTCCTCCCAGGCATCGGGCAGGCCGTCGCCGTCGCTGTCCTCGCCCAGGGTCAGATCGAGCCGGTGTCGGTCGGCCGGACTACCGACGGTGGGTGGCGTGCGCACCTCGATCGGATGGTGCATGACGCCGTTGATTTCCACGCCCAGCGTGAAGGCCTGACCGGGGTTGGTGGCGAGTGAACTGTAGCTGAGCGTCCCGGCCCGCGCCATGTCCATGCGCAGGCGAAGCTGATAGTTGTAGGTGGTGTCGATCGACTCGGCGATCGGGTTGCGGGCGATCTCCTTGCTGCCGAAATACAGCACGACGCTGCCGCCGCCATCAGCCAGTACGGTGCCGAACTCGTCACGGACGTGACCGTAGATCGTGTAGTGCGGCGCCGGGGGAAACGACGACAGCGGTGCCAGACCGACCACAAAGGTCAGAACTGCAGCGAGACATCGACGCAACCACTTGCCGGATGCGGACGCGCGAACGCCCGCACCCACGTGATCAGATCTTTCGGCAAACCATGAGTTTAGTGAGCTCAGGTGGAGGAACGGGGTTAGTTGGCGGAAAATGGAGTCGGACGGCGTTGGGGCAATCGCGAACGGGTGCGATGCGTAATTATTCGCACAAACGGGACAAAACTTGAGTGCAACCTTCGCGAGCGTTGGGCGCGTAGGGCCTCGCTCAATATTCGCTGCGCCTGCCCGGACCGCGCGGGGTGAAGAGCGACTGCGAGATGAAACCCAGGCCGAGGGCCGCGCCGAGGGTGCGGGCGTTGCGCAGGGCGCCGAGCACGTGATTGACCGGCGCCGCCCGAGGCTCCTCCACGCGTCGCAATAAAAGCAATACACCGATCGCGAACAGCGGCATCGTGGCGAAAAAGGCGTGGTAGGTCTGCAGCTCGGTCCAGCCGCGCGCCATGACCGCCTCGAGCAGATGACCGGTCACGATGGGCGCGATCGCCGTGCCCACCGAACCGGCGGCAATGTTGAGCCCGACCGCGAGGGTCTTGCAGTTCGGCGGCACGAGTTTCATGAGTAGGTTGAGCTGGCCGACGACGATGCCGGCGTTGACCGCGCCGGTGAAGGCCCAGACCACGAACAGCAGCCATTGCGTGTCTTTGGTGACGAAGGCCCAGGGCAGGCCGATGAGCGCCCACAGGGCCACGGCATTGAAGAGCACCGGCCGCGCGCCGTAGCGGTCGAGCAACCGTCCCCACGCCGGCAGCGCCAGCGCACCGAAGAGCAACGACAGCGCCAGCGGCAGGCTGGCGAAACCGGCGTTGTCGGTCAGCACGCGCAGCATGAAGACGGGCTGAAAGGCGCCGAAGCCGTTGAGCACGCCCATCCAGGCCGCCACGAAGAACACGGAGCGCAGATAAGGCCGGTTCTGGCGCAACTCCCCCCACTGCGCCAGCGCCGAGCTGCGCGCCGGCGTCACCGGATCACCCGGCGCCGGGGTGCGCCCCGCCACCACGGCCGAAATCGCGCGCGTCCAACAGGCGAAGAGGATGAGGCCGGCGATGACCGGCAGCGTGGGCCGCATAAGCGCCCAGCCCGCCAGCAGCAGGAACACGAAGTTGGAGACCTGGGCGAGTCGGTTGCGTTTTGCAAAGTAGGTTCCGCGCACCCGCGACGGCACCCAGGACTGCATGTAGGCGGTCCAGGCCACGCCCATCACCGCCGCCACCATGCCGGCGGTGCCCACGAAGCCGATCGCCAGCGGCACGGCGTGCGCCAACGACCAGGCGGGTGCGGCCAGCAGCGTGCCGGCGAAACCCGCCCAGCAGGCGATGTGTAACCAGATACTGGTGACAAAGATCCGCCGCATCGGCCACCAGCGGCCAAGCGTGGGGGTGACGAACAACTGCAGCATGTTGCACCAGAACGGCAGTGAGACGACCAGGCCGTAGTCGCCCGGCTCGAGCTGGAGCCCCTCCGCCAGCAGCGCCGCCAGCACGAGGTTGGCCGGCTGCCCGGTGTAGACCAGCGGCATCGCCAGCACCGCCTCGAACGAACTCATCCGCAGGCTGCGACGAATCACCGCGCGGCGCCGGGCAGGATGATCAAGCGGCAGGTTGGGGACGCTCATGACGACGTGTTTTTTTAACCACGGATGGACACGGAGGCTTCGCCTACCGGCTACGCAACGCGGAACAATTCGGTTCTCCGCGAGGGTGGAACGGGGTTCGAACGCGAAACGTTAGTGAAGCCATCCGTGTCCATCCGTGGTTAAAAACGTCTTACCGTTTCCGGCCCTTTGCCTTCTTCACTCGTGGCGTCCACTCGGCCGTGATGCGGGAGCTGAAGCCGCCGCGGGCCTTCCAGTCGGCCACGATGACGAGCGAGCGCGGTTTGAGCGCGGCGCCGAGATCGTCGCAGATCTTGTTGGTCGCCGCCTCGAAGAAGATGCCTTCGTTGCGGTAGGCGTGGAAGTAGAGCTTGAGCGACTTGAGTTCGACGCAGGTCTTGTGGGCCACGTAACGCACGGTGATGTGGGCAAAGTCCGGGTGGCCGGTCATCGGGCACAAGGACGTGAACTCGTGGTGAGTGTGCTCGATGAGGAAATCCCGCTGCGGCGCAGGATTGGGAAAGGTTTCGAGAATCTTCGGATCAGCCATTTAAGGCACCACGAAACACACGAAAAACACGAAAGAAATACCAATCTTCACCGCTGTAAGTACCACGATCCCAGAGGACAGGCATGAGGCAGCGCTGTGGAAGCACACGCGGACCACGGATTCCCTTTCCTAAACCGCGAAAGGCGCGAAGGGTCGCAAAGGTTTTTGAGGCCAGGGATCACCTTCGTTCATCCCGATCAGGCGCCAAAACCCGAAGGCGGCGGAGTGGACTTGTGCGCCTTTGGAACATTCTGTGCATGCTGTGTAATCTGTGGTTAAACCCTAGGTCGGAGAGGGCGGCAGGACGGCATCGGGGCGTTGGTTTTTTTGACCACAGAATGCACCGAAAACACAGAATGGAGTACAGAACACCGCCGGAGTGGATCCGTGCGAATCCGTGCAATCCGTGGTTAAAAACGCCGGAGCAAAGGTCCTGCCTCCGCCGATCTCACCCAATTTCAGCTTTTCAGCGTTTCAGCTTTTCAGCGTTTCTGCCTCCCCTCGCCCCTCGCCCCTCGTCCCGCGTCCCCGGCTCTGCTCAGGTGGCCGTTTCCGTGAAGCGGCTTTCGCGGATCACGGTCACGCGGATCGTGCTGGGATACTGCAGCTCCTCTTCGATGCGCTGACGCAGTTTCTTGGCGATCTCGCTCGCCTGGTCGTCGCTCACGACATTCGGGTTGACCACCACGCGCACCTCGCGGCCGGCCTGGATGGCGTAGGCCTGGCGCACGCCCTCAATCGAGCAGGCCAGCCGTTCGAGGCGGTCGAGCCGCTGGATGTAACTCTGCATCGACTCCGCCCGTGCGCCGGGGCGCACCGCCGAGACCGTGTCGGCCAGAATCACCAGACCGGCGTAGATCGATTCCGGCGGCACCTCCTCGTGGTGCGCGGCGATGGCATTGACCACGGTGGGCGTTTCGCCGTGCCGTTTCACGAACTCGGCGCCGATCGCCGCGTGGCTGCCTTCGTAGTCGCCCTCGACGCCCTTGCCGATGTCGTGCAACAGACCGGCGCGCTTGGCGATCTGCGGATCGAGTCCGAGCTCGCTGGCGACCATCGAGCAGAGCTGACCCACCTCAATGGAGTGATCGAGCGCGTTCTGGGTGTAGGAAAAACGGTACTTCAGGCGGCCGAGCAGTTGGATGATTTCCGGATGCAGGCCGTTGATGCTGAGCCGCGCCACCGCATCCTCGCCCGCCTGCTGCACCTTGAGGTCGATTTCGTCCCGCGCCTGTTTGACGAACTCCTCGATATTGGCCGGATGGATACGGCCGTCCTTCACCAACGCCTCGAGCGCCGCTCGCGCCACTTCGCGGCGCACCGGGTCGAAGGACGAGATGAGCACCATCTGCGGCGACTCGTCGATGAGCAGGGTGACGCCGGTGGCGGCCTCGAAGGATTTAATGTTGCGCCCCTCGCGACCGATGATGCGGCCCTTCATGTCCTCGCTCGGCAGCTGTACGATCGTCGCGGTGAGGTCGTTGTTGGGCTGCGAGGAAAGCCGCTGCATCGCCGCGATGAGGATGCGGCGCGCCTCATTCTTCAGGTCCTGCTCGGAGCGCTCGAGGATCTGGCGGCGGAAGGCCCGCAACTCATCCTGGCACTCGATCTGCACCTCCTCGCGCAGCGCCTGCTGGATCTCGTCGGCATCCATCTGGGCCACGCCCTCGAGGCGCTTGCGCAGCGATTTGGCCTGGGCGCGGATGGCGTCGCGGGCCTGCTTGATGGCGGCGGCCTCGCGCTTGAGCCGCTCGCCCTTCTGCTCGAGTTCAAAGTCCAGCGCCGCCAGCGACTCCTCGTGCGAACGGATCTCGCGCAGCCGCACGTCGATCTCGATGTCGCGCCGGTCGAATTCCCGGTTGAGCGCGGTGCGCCGGGTGGCGAGGTCCTTTTCGGCCGCCTGCTTGATCTCCTCCGCCGCCACCGCCGCCTCCCGCCGCGCCACCGCCACCACCTGCTCGGCCTGGTCCCGTGCCTGGCGCAGGGTGTTGCGCGACAACATCCAGACCACCAGAAAGCCGCCGGCCATGCCCAAAACCAGCGCAGCCGCGAGCGACCAGTTTACTGGGTCACCCTCGGCGATCAACAGTGCGAAGTCGGCGGCGCTGGTTGATTGCAAGAGGTGGGGCAGCGTGCCGCGGGCCAATCAAAGTTCAATCACGGAGTTGTGAACCGCCGGGGCCAGGGTGTGAAACGGCGGACCTGTACACCGCTCCCGTCCGTGCAGCCCGAACGTTCGAGGTCGGGTCCCTGCCCTCTCGCCCTCGGGTCGGGGAACCCTCCACCCGTGAGGTTTTGCTCCCACGCTTGACTCGGTCCGGCCCCGCGCCGGTCGGGTTAGGCCGCTTGCGACCTGCCGTTGACTTGCCTGCTCCTGGTACGGTTTACCCGCCGCAGGCATGGCTGACGGGGCCGAGAGGCAGGTGCGGCACGCTGGGGAGCGGCGGCCCCGGGCTGTGAATCATGCGGGCGGGAGCTCACTTCCGCTGAATCGTTACCGCTCGGAGGAACCCGACGGCGTGAGCTGCGGCAACAGGTAACCCACCACCTCCGCCATGCGGGCCTGCGCATCGGCTTCGGTCTCGTCGCCGAGCTGCACCGTCTGCGCCACCACGTAAGCCCAGCGATCGGGCTGCAGCCGCAGCCGGTTGAGCGCGGTCAACCACAGCCGCTCGGCCGTGGTCGTCGCCACCCGTTCGTGCCCGACAAACCAATACGCAAACAGGGCCGGCACCGTCGCGCGTCCTCCGTCGCGCCGGGCCACCTCGCGCTCCAGGCGCAACAGCGCCGCCGGCACCTCCCGTCCCGCCGGTCCCGCGAAGCGCGCCTCCTCGCGTTCGCCGATCGACCAGCCCTGCCCGACCAGACAAATCTCCGGCCGGTGGATCGAGGTGCGATCCTGTCCGCTCAGCACAATGGAAATGAGCACCTGCTCGCGACGGTCCGCCACCGCCACATACAGCCGCCGCGAATAACCGGTGTCCGGCGGCAGCGTCTCGCGCTCGATCTGCGTCACTTCCGTTTCCCGCCCGATCCACTCCGTCCCCAAAAAGGTCGGCAGCGGCGCCGGATTGATGCCGTCCGCCGCCAGCGGGATACCCGCCTGTGCCCGCACCGCCCACTGTTCCACCCGCCCCAGCAGCCCCACCGTGCCCGCCGCCGCCAATCCCACCACCGCCGCCGCCCGCCACGTCCGATGCCCTGTAGCCCTGCGCGGGAGCGCAGGGACCGAACGTGACGTCCCCGCCGCCAGGTCCCGCTGCTCCCGCAGCGGGCTACCCTCAAAACCGCCCCCTTCCGGCAAAGCGTCATGTTCCGTCGGGGCCAAGATCAATGCGCCCGGGCTCGGCTCGCGCTTCGCCAGCCACGTGCTGACCGCGAGCACGCCACCGAGCACGACCACAAAGACCATAAACCCCGCATAGTCGTGCACGATCTCCCCCGCCCGTTGACCCAGCCACTCGCCGGCAAAAACCACCGCAGAGATCCGCACCACGTTGCCCACAAAGGTAAGCGGAAAGGCCAATAGAAACACCGTCACCCGCCGCCAGGGCGAACGCAGCCAAAGGTAGCCGATCAGGGCCGAGAGCGCCAACAGTGCCAGCAGCGAGCGCACGCCGGAACAGGCGGCCGCCACATCGTATTGATAGCCGCCGTCCGGCGCAAAGAGCTGCGTGCCATTGCGCACCACCTCGATGCCCGCCGCGTGCGCGATCAACTCGGTGGTCGCGATCACACCGAGACGCAATTGAAACCCCACCTCGTCCAGGACGCCCAAGGGAATCGCAAACAACAACAGCCCCAGCGGAAACACCGTCGCCCGCCCCCAGCGGCGTCCGCCCCCCAGCCGCATCACGCCCCAGGCAAAGAGCAGCACCGCCACGATCGATACCCGCGTCTGCTGCACCACAAACCCCAGCGCATGCAGCCCCAGCGCCCCCACCATCGCCACCACCGCCGGCCAGACGCCCTCCAGCGCAAACGGGCGGGGACGTCCGTTCTCCAACGCACCACGATCCACCGCCTGCCCGGAGAACGGACGTCCCCGTCCGTTTGCCTCGTCTCCGCCCGCGCCTGCTCCCTGCTCCCTTTCACGCACTCCCTTTCCCTCTCCGCCTTGGCGGAGATTTCGCCAGGTGAGCCACGCCGCCAATGCCACCAGCAGCGGCCCGTGCTCCGCCTCCGAACCGGGGTTGAACCACTGCCAGCCCCACCACCAGAACACCGAGGCCGTGTCGATGTAACCGCGCACCGCGTTGCCCCAGAACTGAAACACCACGAAACCCGCGAACGCACACGCGCTCGCCGCCGCCCACGGGTTTTGCACGATTCCGGACTGGTTTGACGCGGGCTCTCGGTTCACGCTGACCCGCAGTGTTTCGCCCCCTGCGTCACATTCCAAGCCCGCGATGAAGCTGCTCGTTCTCGCGCAGACCCCGCCGCCCATCCACGGCCAGAGCCTCATGGTGCAGACCCTGCTCGAGGCTCTGCCGGGCGCGGCGCCCGACCTCGAACTGCACCACGTCAACCTGCCGCTCTCGCGCCGCACGGCCGACATCGGCACCTGGCGCGCCGGCAAACTCATCCCCCTGTTCGCCGCGGTGTGGCAAGTCTGGCGCCTCACCCTGCGCCACGGGCGTATGACGCTCTACTACGTGCCCGCGCCCGGCAAACGCAGCGCACTGTATCGCGACTGCCTGTTGATGTTTTTCTGTCGTCCGCTCGCCGCCCGCCTCGTGCTGCACTGGCACGCGACCGGCCTGGGATCCTGGCTGCAGAAACAGGCCCGACCCTTCGAGCGCAGCCTCGCCCGCCGCGCGCTGGGCCGGGCCGACGTGTCGATCGTCCTGGGTGAAGCGCTGCGCGCCGACGTCGCCTGCCTGCATCCGCTGCGCACCGTCGTCGTGCGCAACGGTATCGCCGATCCCTGCGCCCATTGGCAACGCCGTCCCGCGCACCGCCACGGCCCCCTGCACGTGCTCTTCCTGAGCCAATGCACTCGGGAGAAAGGCGTCTTCGCCGCCCTCGCCGGCGTCGCCGAAGCGCATCGCCGCTCCCCCGGAGCAGTCCGTCTCACGGTGGCGGGCAAATTTCCCGACGCCGCCACCGCCGTCGCCTTTCGCTCCGCCGCCCGGCGAAGTACCGTGCCGGTGGACGAGGTGGGCTTCGTCACCGGAGAAGCCAAGCAGCAGTTGTTGCTTTCGGCGGATGTACTGATTTTCCCAACCCGCTACGCCCACGAAACCCAGGGACTGGTGGTGGTCGAGGCGCTGGCTCATGACATGCCGGTGATCGTGACCGACTGGCATGCCGTCGCCGAAAGCCTGCCGGCCGAAAACGTGCATGTTCTCCCGGCCCGGCCACGCTCGGCGGCCGCCATCGCCGACGCCCTCGAAACCGTCGCTGCCTCGCCCCGTCCCGACGGCGCCCTGCGCCGGTATTATCTCGACCACTACACCGCGGAACGTTTCGCCGCCGCCGTAGTTGAAACGCTGCGCTGAGTGAATCAGCCACCTCGGCCGCCCTCCGCTCCTATCGAACCATCCAACGACGGGTAAGCGGACATTTCACGCCTGCCGCATTCACCAAGGGACGCAACTCCCCCCATCCGCCCCGGCGCAGCAGCCCGAGCCCCAGCGCCGCAAAGCGCCCCCAGCGACCTGGCCGCAGTTTTTCGTTGGCGACCAGCATCCGCAGCAGAACCCGTTGTCTCACCTCACGCCCGTAGGCCCGTCGCACGATCGCGAGCAGACGCCGCTGTCCGCGGTATTGACTGAGCCAGTCCGAGTTTGCCCGCTCTCCGCTGTGCACCTGGTAAACCACCAGCGGCTCTGGCACGTTGGGGACGACCTGCAGGTCATGCGCAATCAGCAGGCGCTGAAAGAAACAGGCGTCATCGGTGGTGCGCAGATCCTCATCCCACCGCACCCCGCAATCGCGGCGGTGAAACAGGACGTTGGTATCGGACAACACCCCCGTGAGTCGTTCGTCTCCGGCAAAGCGGGCGGCATGCACCTGCCGAATCCGCCGGCGCCCGGCGACCCGTATCTCCAGTCCGCACACCACGACCGGCGCCCCGGTCGTGCGCGCCACCGCGAGCGACTTCGCCAGCCGTCCCGGCAGCATTTCGTTGTCGTCGTCGAGATAACAGACCCATTCGCCCCGCGCCGCCGCCAAACCCACATTCTTCGCCGCCGCGCAGCCCCGGGCCTGCCGAGAACGCACGACTCGCACGCGCGCGGCCGCCAGCGACTCGCGCCATCGCTCGTCGCGAGTCCAATCCGGATCACCCGCCGGCGCATCATCCACCACCACGATCTCGCAGCTCGCCCCTTCCTGCGCCAATACGCTGCGTAATGCCTCTCGCAACGAGGCGCGCCGCCCCTGCGTGGGCAGGACCACGGTCACGTCGATCCGGTTCGTGGGTAGCGCTGTCTTCACAATGTTTGGGGGAAAAGCCGCGTATGAAGCCCGAGCGGCAGCCAGGTTTCCCACCGCGCGGGATGCCGCACGTGCGACCATGGATTCATCGAATGGATCCGCTCCAAGGCCCGTTGATAGGCCGCGTCGTACGCCTCGACCGAATGCCCAGCGAGGTGCTCCCGCATCTCTCGTCGCCAGTGCACCACGCGTTCACGGGAGGCCTGGGTGTAGTCCTCGATCCGGCGGGCCGCCGCCGCCATGTCACCGGTCGGATAAAGGCCGGCTTCGCCGATCGGACCGACCATCTCCGCCGCCGCCGCCGAGTAGGCGGGAATGATCGGCAACACCCCGACGCTCATCGCCTCCATGGTCACGCGGCTGAATCCCTCGTAGTCGCTGGGCAGCACGAGGCAGTCCCATGTCTGGAGAACACGCCAGTACGCGTCGCCGGATTTGCGCCCGTGAAATGCCACCCGGTCATGTGCCGCCAGCTCCCGCCGCAGCGTGGGCTCGGCGGAGCCCGAACCGACGATCTCGAACCGGTAATCCAAACCCAACCGATCCAACTCGGCCACCAGCGCCGGCAGCCGGTCGACCCGCTTGTGCGGACGCTCCAATCGGCCGGCATAGCCGATGCGCCACGGACCATCGCGCGGCCGATCCACCGGACTCTCCAACGGCGGCATCTCGACAAAATAGGGCAGAAGAAAGCAACGCTCGGCAGGGAAGGCCGGGACCACCTTGCGCAGCCGATCGATCATGGAGCGGCTGATTGCCAACACCCCATCGACGCACGGCATCACGCTCCGCAGCTTGGCCTCCAACTGCGGAGTCTCGGTATGCAGGTAGAGCACGCGACGAGACACTCCGTCCCGATCAGCCCACCAGCGCAGTCCCCAGCCATCATGATAAATCGCCATCGCAGCCGCCGGCGAAGCGAGCCGCGCGAAGCGCCGCCGCGCCGTCGCAATGAGCGTCCATGCCCGGACCTTCAGCCGCGCCGGATGATCCGGCGGCGCCGCACGGTCGAACAAGGCAATCACCCGAGGCTCCCAACCGAGCGCACCGTCGCGCTTCACGTGATGGCCCAGCACACTCTGCAGGCCGCCCAGCGTCCAGGCCCAGCCGGCGACATGCAGCACGCTACGCTTCGATTCCACGGCCTGCATCGCTGCCGCAATCAGAATTGGAGGCGGTCCGGCACGCCGCCGAGACGCAACATCACGTGGGCCGGCTCCTTCAACCAGCCTCGGACCAGCATGCCCCAACCGCCGGACCCGCGCCGCAGTCCGCGCAGCGTTGCCCGCACGTAACAAAGCAGGGCCGACGCCTCGGGCCCCGCCCGCCACGATTGCCAGGCGTGGAACGCCGCCAGGTCGTCCTCGCCCTCGCGCCAAAACTCCCGCGCGCATGCGGCATGCGCCCGCGCCACGTTTCCTTCACAGGCTCCGACCAGTCCCACAAATCGCCGCCGCCATGGCTCCAGATCCTCCGGCAATTGCCGCCGACGTCGCCGCGTCGTCATCTGCACCAGCGCCACCCCCGCCGCCGACTCCGCCCGCTTGGCCTTCGACACGCTCTCGCGATGCACGCGATAGCCGCAAACAATGTCGGGCAGGCAGGCCACCCGGGTCACCTCGACCATGCGGGCCAGGAAGTCGTGATCACTCGCGATGGCCACCTCGTCGCGATAGGGCACCGTCAGCGCGATTTCCCGTCGGAACATGAAGGTCGAATGACGGAGGGTATGCGTATAATGGGTCCAGGCCGCGATTTCCTCGTGCAGGCCGGGTGCGGGCTCGAGCTCGCCCACATTCCCGAGTTCGTCGATGATCTCGGAGCGGCCGGCCACCAGCCCGATCGCCGGGCGCGTCGCGAGAAAATCCCGCTGGAGGGTGAGCCGCCGCGGCCGGGCCACATCGTCGGAATCCAGCACCGCCAGCAACGGCGCCCGCGCCAACTCGACCGCCCGACGCAAGGCGCCAGCGGGCCCCAGCGCTTCGCGTTCCACCACCAGCTGCAGGCGGTCCGCCGGACACAACTGCCGCACGATCTTGGCCGAATTGTCCGACGAACCATTGTCGACCACCACCAGTTCCCAATCCACCGCCTCCTGCGCTTTCACGCTGTCAATCGCTTCCGCCAGATAACGCCCGCTGTTGTGGCTTCCCATGATGACGCTGACTTCCGGCATGGACCCGTTCTGGCAGGAAAGGGCTGGCCAAAGCCATCGCATTCTCGAAACGGGAGCGGCACCGACGCTTGCTCCCCGCGTAAGCTCTCCGCTGACTTTCCTCCGTGCCTTCCTCCGCCGCCAAGCCGCTCGCCAACACCCTCTGGATCGTGGGTGGTCGCGTGGCGGGGATGGTCGTCACGATCGGCGTGGTCGGCGCCGTGGCGCGACATCTCGGGCCGGCCGATTTTGGCCACTTCAACGCCATCCTTGCCGTGATGGCGATCGCCGTGCCCTGGGCCACCCTCAGCCTCGAGGCGGTGGTGGTGCGCGAACTCGTGCGCCGCCCCGAGCAGGCCGGCGCCATCCTGGGCAGCGCCTGCGGCCTGCGCCTCGCCGGCGGTCTCACCGCCATGCTGGCCGTCATCCTCGCCGGTCGCGCCGCCTTCGCCGACCAGTGGCCCCTGTTCGTCCTGGCCAGCGCCTCTCTGGTGTTTCAGGCCAACCATGTCATCGACCTGTGGTTTCAACGGCACCTGCAGTCGCGGCGGGCCGTGGTTTCGCGCACCACGGTGATCTACTTCGGGGCCGGATTGAAACTGCTGCTGGTGGCGCTCGACGCTCCGCTGGTCGCTTTCGTCGCCACCATCGTGGTGGAGGCGGTTCTCTACGCCGTGGCCTACATGATCGCCTATCGCAGCGCGCCCCAGCGCAGCGGCCCCTGGCATTGGGACCGCGCGATCGCCCGCCTGCTCCTGCGCAGCAGCCTGCCGCTGGCGCTGGCCGGACTCGTGGCCGGACTGGGCAGTCGCTTTGATCAGGTGCTGGTGGCCGTGAAACTCTCCGACCACGCGGCCGGTCTCTACCTCGCCGCCAACCGCTTCACGGAGTTTGCCTTCTATTCCGGCGGCGCCCTCATCGCCAGCCTCTTCCCCGCGCTGGCGGCGGCCCCGGACAAAGCGTCGGCCTCCTTTCGCCAGCACCTCACCCATCTGTTCGAGGCAGTGGGCGCGCTGAGCTGGGCCTCCGCCCTCGCTCTCACCGCGACCGCGCCGCTGCTCGTCGCCTGGGTACTCGGTCCGCAATACGAAGGGGCGGTCGCCCCGCTCATTGCCAAGGCCTGGCTCGGGGTGCTGCTGCTCAGCGCCGCCGCGCGCTGGAACGCCGTGCTGCTGGTGGCCGATTCCTGGTGGAACTTCGCCTGCGCGGTCGCGGCCGTCGTCGTGCAGCTACTGCTCGCCGGCTGGTGCCTCGAACGCTGGGGTATGCTCGGCGCCGCCGGCGCGGTGGGCGCGGGCACCCTCGTCGGCGGCGTATTCACGACCTGGTTACTCAAGCCCCTGCGGCCGCTCGCCCGGGCCCAGGTCGATGGACTGCTCATCCTGGTGCGTCCGCGGCGCTGGCACCGGCTGTGGCGCTCCTTCACGGCCGAGTGAAGAGAGGTCCAAAAAATTTGGAGGGATGCGCGGGGTTTGGGACACACGTGAGGATCGCGGGTCGCGGCGAGCGCGACCCCTACATCCGGCGGTTGACCGGCGGCGCCGGCATTGACCCGTTCGGCGCGCGGCGCAGGATCGCCGGCACTCGTCTTCGTCGGTTCACCGTCCCCCTTCCCACCCGATGCTTCACCACCTCGCACCCGTCTGGCGTGACCGCCTGTTCTTCGGCGGGGGTCTGCTCGTGGCGGTCGTCACCGGATTTTACGTGGCCCAGGGCGTCGTGCTCATCCCCGCCCTGGTGCTGGCCGCGTCCCTGGCGGTGATCCTCTCGCTCGTCCGCACAACGGTGCTGCAGGGCGGCATCCTGATGGCCCTGCTCGCCGGCTACATGATCGGCAACCGCGGTTTCGCCCAGTTTTCGCTCATCCCGGGGCTCCCCGCCCTGCCCGCTGAAACGGCGCTGATGGTACTGGTGGCGCTGCAGGTGATCGAGCGCGCCCATTCCGGTCCCGAGGCACGGCGGGTGGGGGCACTCGATGTACTGGTGTTGCTGTGGATCATCATTGGCGGGGTGCGCTTCCTCTTCGATTTTCGGACCTATGGGTTCCTGGCCCTGCGGGATTTCGCGACGGTGTATTACGCGGCGTTCTTTTTCATCACGCAGACCGTCCTGCGGCGCCGGCCGGATTTCGAGGCCCGCCTGCTCGCCACCGCCCGCATCGCGGCCGTGGTCATGTTGATCACCAATCGCCTGTGGCTGTTGTTCCCCGACTTCTTTTTCAACGTGCTGCAGGTCGGGGGCATTCCGCTCATTTATTACAAGACGGACCTGTTGGGCGTCTTTCTCGCCGTCGGCGCATTGCTGCAATACGTGCGCTTCGACGAGCGGGGCGGCTGGTGGCGCTGGCTGCTGATCGGACTGATGGTGTTCGAGATCATCGAGACCGACAACCGAGCGGCCATGCTGGCGCTCGCCTGCGGCGGCTTCTGGCTGGTGGCGGGCGGACGCTGGCGTCTGGCGCTGGTGGCCGGCGTCACGGTGGTGCTGGGTGTTTTCGGTACGCTCTGGGTGGCTCGCCAGACCAATACGCCGTGGCAGGAAACCCCGTTGCTCGGCCTCTACGAAAAGGTGGTTTCGGTGATCGATCCCTCGGGCCAAATGAACTACCGGGGCGAGGATACCTTCAACAAGGGCGACAACAACCGCTACCGCCTCGTCTGGTGGAGCACGGTCGCGCAGGAGACTCTTGAGGAGAATCCCGTGACCGGCCTGGGCTTCGGCTATGATCTGGCCCGCTCGTTCATGCAAACCTACTACGGCGACGGCGCGGGCGACTATACCGTGCGCAGCCCGCATTCCATCCTCATGACCGTCTTCGGCCGGATGGGCGCGGTCGGGCTGCTGCCCTTTCTGGGTATTCTGGGCCTCATGGTGGTGCGAACGTGGCGTTGCCTGCGTTCGGAGGATCACGCCGGGCTGGGCCTGTGGATCGGGGCTTGGGTCATCCTGGTAAGCGCCTTCTTTGGTGTGGTGCTCGAGGGGCCGATGGGCGCGGTGGCCTTCTGGATCCTGCTGGGCGCCGCTCAGGGCCGCAGTCCGGCCCCTCCGCTCGCGCAGGGGGTGGAACCCCAGCCACCATCGGAGCCCGCGACGACGCATCAATCGTCGCAGCGCGCGCTTGCGCCCGCCCGGGAACTCGCGACACGTTGACGCTCGTCTGCGCTGCCGCGAGCGGTCGCCAAGCCCACCGCAGGTGCCGCCTCGATCTCGCGTTCGCGGGACCAGGCTCCGCCCAACCCCTGCTGCCCGCCTTTCCGATCTTCAGACTCCCCGACCTTTAGACCTTAAGACCTTTTAGATCCCGCGTTCGCGGGACTGGGCTCCGCCCAGCCACGACTTACCAACTCCTTCCCCATGGCCGTAAACCTCCGCGCTCCCATCGAGATGTTCAGCGTTTTCAAGCTGACGACGCGGGAGCGTTGGGACATCGGGACACCGCTCATTATCGCCACCTTGAGCGCGATCGGTGTGGCCTTCATCTACAGCGCGCAGTTTTCGACCAACCAAGCCGATTGGGTGAAGCAGCTCGTGTGGCTGACCGCGGGCGTGGGGGTGTACGGGACGGTTTCGCTCATCGACTATCGGTTTTGGCTTCGCGTAATTCACTGGTTCTACGCGGGTTGCATTCTTCTACTCATTCTGGTGCTCGTTCCCGGGATCGGCACCGAAGCCTACGGCGCCCAGCGCTGGCTGCGCATCGGGCCGCTCGGCCTGCAGCCCTCCGACCCCGCCAAGGTGGCCGTGTTGCTCATTACCGCCACCGTTCTGATGCGTGAGAAGGTCGGCGGCGTGTTTCAGTCGCTCGGGGTGCTGGGCAAGTTGGCGCTTGCCGTGGGAATTCCCATCTTCCTTATCCTGCTCCAACCCGACCTGAAATCGGTCATCGTCCTGCCCCCCATGGTTTTCTCAATGCTCTACGTCTCCCGTCTGTCGACGCGGTTCTTCGTGGGCGCCCTGGGAGCCTTCACCCTGTTGGTGGGGGTTGTGGCGTGGGACTGCGCCCGTTACGTCAACTTCATGAAGGAGAACAACTACTCCTTTGTGAACGACCGCGGGAAATACGACCCGCACAGCTGGTTGCCGCTGCACGATTATCAGCGCAACCGCATCATCTCTTTCACCAATCCCGACGAGATCGACCCGATGGGCATCAGCTGGAATCAGCGCCAATCACTCATCTCCGTCGGCAGCGGCGGCCTGCTCGGCAAGGGCTGGACGCAGGGCACCCAGGCCCAGCTCGGCTACCTGCCGCGCGCCGTCGCACACAACGACTTCATCTTCTCGGTCATCGCCGAGGAGAAAGGACTTTTGGGAAGCCTCACGGTTCTCAGCTTGTTTGGTTTGATGTTGTTTAATGGCATTCGCATCGCCGGCCTCGCCCGGGATCGCTTCGGCACCATGCTCGCCCTCGGCGTCACGGTGCTCTTCGCCGTGCACGTGTTTGTTAACATCGCCATGACCATCGGGCTGGTGCCCATCACGGGCATACCACTTCCCTTTATCAGCTACGGTGGTTCCTTCATGCTCAGTTGCTGCTTGCTGCAAGGACTCGTCCAGAGCGTCTATCGCTTTCGAAAGGATTTCACGTGAAACTGAACCTTTCCGCCGATATCGCACGCCGGACCGGGCATCCTCGCGCCTCGACTTTCGCCGATCGGGCCACCGTCCAACCCAAGGACAACACCCACCATGAGCGATCAGAATTCCCCCGGCACCGGTGCCCAATCCACCGACCCGGCCACCCAGTATGACGAAGAGCTGGCCCATCCGCCCGCCGAGCGCAAAGCCGAGTCCCTCGACCGCGTCGGCCTGAAAAAAGGCGCCCAGGACCGCGCCAAGCAGCGCCCGCTGCTCCAAAAAATCGTCGCCGCCTTCAAGAAGGAGAAATCCTCCTTCCGCGAACTCATCATCAACGCCGAACCGCTCGAAAAGCGGGTCGCCCTGCTCGTCGATGGCGTGCTCGAGAAATACGAGATCGAACGCGAGTCCGACAACCGCATGGTCGGCGGCATCTACAAGGGCCGCATCAAGAACCTCGACCCCGGCCTCAAGGCGGCCTTCGTCGACATCGGCTACAACAAAAACGCCTTCCTGCACTACTGGGACATGCTGCCCGCCGCCGCCGACTCCTCCGTCGAGGTCGTGCGCGTCAACAGCAAGAAAAAGGGCAAGCCCAAGGGCGGCGCCGAGCCCACCGTGAAGGACATCCCGCGCCTTTACCCGGCCGGCTCCGAGATCGTCATCCAGGTCACCAAGGGCCCCATCGGCACCAAGGGCCCGCGCACCACCACCAACCTTTCCCTGCCCGGCCGCTACCTCGTGCTCATGCCGTTCAGCGACCAGTGCGGCATCTCCCGCAAGATCGAGGACCCCAAGGAGCGCCAGCGCCTCAAACGCCTCGTCAACGAACTCACCATCCCCGAGGGCATGGGCGTCATCGTCCGCACCGCCGGCGAGGGCAAGAAGGCCCGCTACTTCGTCCGCGACCTCCACCTCCTCCTCAAGACCTGGGCCCAGATCCAGGCCCGCGAAAAGAGCGAACGTTCCCCCGCCTGCCTCTACCAGGAACCCGACATCGTCGAACGCACCGTGCGCGACTTCCTCACCGAGGAGATCGACCGCGTGCTCGTCGACAACGCCGAGGACCACGCCCGCGCCCAGGCCGCCGTCGCCCAGATCTCCGTACGCTCCAAGGGCAAGATCGCCCTCTACAAGGACAACATTCCCATCTTCGAGCGCTTCAACATCGAGCGCCAGATCGAGCAGACCGCCCTGCGCAAGGTCGGCCTGCCCTCCGGCGGCGAGATCATCATCGACGAGACCGAGGCGCTCATCGCCGTCGACGTGAACACCGGCTCGCACAAGAACCGCGGCGGCGACGAGAAGAACGTCATCTACGCGGTCAACCTGGAGGCCGCCGCCGAGATCGCCCGCCAGATCCGCCTGCGCAACCTCGGCGGCCTCATCATCATGGACTTCATCGACATGAAGGAGCGCCGCCACCGCAACGCCGTCTACGAGAAGATGTGCGAACTCATGGCCCAGGACCGCGCCAAGACCCACATCCTGCCCATCTCCCAGCTCGGGATCATGCAGATGACCCGCCAGCGCCAGCAGGAGAGCCTCTCGAGCAACCTCTACACCGACTGCCCCTACTGCCGCGGCCGCGGCATTGTGAAGTCGGCCACGACGATCTCGGTCGAGCTCCAGCGCCGCCTCTCCTCCATCGTGCGACGCCTCACCGCCCGCCCGGGTCAGAACGAAATCGCCCTGCGCGTCCTGGTGCACCCGGCCATCCTCGAACGCCTCCGCAACGAGGACGCCGAGCTGCTCGTCCGCATGGAGCGCGACTTCGGCGTCAAGTTGGCCTTCCGCGCCGACCTCAGCTACCACGTGGAGAATTTCAAGATCATCAACGCCGTGAGCGGCGAAGAGTATCGGTAAGCGTTGGCCCGCATATCACCGGCCCTGAGCATCTTTCCTCTTTCGCTTTTTTTCTCGATCTCCCCTCAAGGCGCGCTCCTCCCGAGCGCGCCTTTTTGATCCCGATCATTCTGCGAGAACGGTTCGCAAACAGCGTGGCTACGAGCGTGAGCGAGTGGGTGCGGCGGATCACTCTTTTGATGCTTTGACATCAAAGATCTGCGGCATCAGATGTGAACCATGCGCACCACCCTCACGCTCGAACCAGCGGTGGCCGACAAGCTCAAGCAGATGGCCGCGCGCGATGGCCGAAGCTTCAAAGCCGTCGTAAACGAGGCACTCCGTCGGGGACTCGAGATGGAGCCGACTCGCCGTCGGCAGCGTTTCCGGGTGAAAACGTTTTCTTCCGCTTTTGCGGGCGGCGTCGATCCCGCACAACTCAACCGGCTTGCCGACGATCTGGCCGTTGAGACCTGGCTCGAAACTCCGTCTTCCCGGCGCTGACGCAGGATCGTTACCGACATGCTGATCCCCGATATCAACCTGTTGGTCTACGCCCACAACGAGCAGGCACCGCACCACGCCTCCGCAAAGCGATGGTGGGAAAACACCCTCAACGGTGACGAGAGGGTCGGACTGCCTTGGGTTGTCACCGCCGGCTTTATCCGGCTCGTCACTCATCCCCGGGTTCTGACCAAGCCACTCCCCGCCGCCGAAGCCGTAAAGATCGTTCGTTCCTGGTTGGACCAGCCTCTCGTTTCTCTCCTCTCTCCTGGGGACCGCCACCCCGCATTGTTCCTCAATTATCTCACCAGCTTGGGTACGGCGGGCAATCTGACCAGGGACGCCCAAATCGCCGCGATCGCCGTCGAATACCAAGCCACCCTTTGCAGCAATGACCACGACTTTGCCCGCTTCGATGGCTTGCGTTGGCACAACCCATTGAAGCCTCCTCGGTCAAAGGCCTCGCCCGCATAGTTCGCACCCTTACCGTCAACGATTCGCTCGTCCGCTCCTCCTACCCCGAGTGGCTTGAGATGAGCACGGCGGCCGACACCGCCTGCGGCTGACATGCCAGCCGGAGGTCATTTCAGAGCCTGAACATCCCAGCTAACCCGCCGGCCAGAGCCAGAAGTGCACGCCCTGCTTCTCCCAACCGGCCGCCTTGGCCTCGGCCTGAGTTTCCGGACTGGCGAGCCACAGGCGCTGCTCGCCTTTGCGATACTGCACCACCGCGACTCCGCCTTCCTTCTGCGCGGCCGCGGCGGCCACGTGGCCGACCACCCCTTCATCGGTGAAACCGGCTTCCTTCAATTCCGGGATTTCCTTCACGTCGGTTTCCAGCATCCGATCCGTACGCCCGTCGCCCGCCCGCGCCAAACGATGCAGCGGGCCCGAACCCTGCACAGCTTCAGTCTCGATCCGGCCGGCGGCATCGACTTTCCATCCCTGTGCCTCCAACGCGGCCTTTTCCTTCACGTCGCTCGAGATGATCGACTCCTGCAGATCGGAACGGACCATCAGCCAGGCGTCGGTCTTCTCGGCCGCCACCTCCAGCACGCCGAGACCGAACACGCAGGCAGCGGCAAACCAACACCGGGGAAAACGAAGGGAGGCGAATCGTTGTGACATGCTCATGCCGCCTTGACCGCCAAACACCGCGCCAGTTCGGCCATCGCCCAAGTCCCGCAGCCGAAGCGTTGCCATCGCCCGCGCCGCGCCCACTCCCCCCAGCCCCCTCTCCGCTCAGTGCCGGGGGATCAGGAACCCCTCGGAGGACACGTTTAACTCGTGCGCGTAAAGCCCCAGATCGGCGGCCACGCGCTGGTTCAGGAGATTTTGCGCAACGAGCTTCACCGCCAGGCGCGCCGCCTGGTCCGCCGCGGTGATGCGGAGCGGGTCCGGCGAACTGAAATTGAACGCCACCAGCGCCCGGTTGAATGCCGCACAAACCTCCTCGATGCGATGCCCCGTGCCCCCGCGCCCGCCGCCTCGCCCCCTCCTGGCCCGATCGGCGGCGCCGCTTTCCTCATCCGAACGACCCGCGCACAGGTTCCAGGTGTAGAACCCCACGATCACAAAGGGTGCGGCCGCGGCGGCCAGATCACCCCACGTGTATTCTCCCAGAGCGAGGGCGAGGGCGGATGCGGTGTCGAGGCTGCTCACGAATTTGAAACGTTGTGCTTGGAAGCGCCCTTTCCCGGCCGAGACAAACCATTTCGGGTAAAATCGCGGCGACTTCGATCGCAGCGACGCCGAGGTTATAAACCGGTCGCACCTAAATAAGGGACAGGCCCATGCCGGTATGGTAAAACGGGCCCCTCGTGTGGCAGTTTCTCCAGCTCGATTCGGCACCGCAGATCCTCGGCCCCATCATCAATGCGGCCCCCTCCACCGGCTCCACGGAGGCTTGGAGCCTGTCGACCGCCCTCACCCTGCTCATCCTACTCAGTATGGCGTTCGCCTTCATCGGCCTGCTTCTGCTTCGCTTCGGAATCAGCGCCGACGCCGTCGTTTACCCAGAGGCCTAGCGCTCCTTCCGACTACGTTCCGCAGAGACCTGGCGATGGACTGTCCGACCGTTTCCCGGTCCACGTTTTCCCGGCCACCGGTCACAACTCGGTGTTAACCGCCCCTGAAATTGGGGATCCGGCGGATCGCCCCCGCCGCCGCTACAACCTCTATCCCGCGGCCTTGCCGATCATGTTCCTTCGCCCACTGCTTCTTCTCGCCCTGGCGGCGACGGCGTCGAACGCCGCCGTTGAACTTCGGCCGCTCAACGCTTCCCCCACCCCCGCCTTTCCGCTCGTCGCTCATGGCGCCGCGGCGACCCTCGTGCTCCCGGCCGATGCACCCGAGGTCGTACGCCTCGCCGCCGCCGACTTCGCCGCCGATGTCGAACGGGTAACCGGCCGGCGTCCTGAACTCACGGATACACCACCCGCCGATCCCACCCGCCCCCGCGTCACCATCGCCCTCTCCGCCGCGCTCGCCGCCCGCTGGGAAGCCTTCCAACTCTCCGCCACCACCACCGAACTCACTGTCGCCGGCGCCGACCGCCGCGCCCTCGCCTTCGGACTTTACGAACTCTCCCGCCGCATCGGCGTCTCGCCCTGGGCCTGGTGGGCCGACGTGCCGGTCGAGCGCCGCGCCGAACTGCACCTCTCCACCGGTGCCGACCCCATCGACCAGCCCGCCGTCAAATACCGCGGCATCTTTCTCAACGACGAGGGCTGGGGCCTGCGTCCCTGGGCCGCGCAGACCTTCGAACCCGAGGCCGGCAATATCGGCCCCAAAACCTACGCCCGCCTTTTCGAGCTGCTCCTCCGCCTCCGCGGCAACGCCCTCTGGCCGGCCATGCATCCGGGCACCACGCCCTTCCACCAGATGCCCGGCAATGCCGCCACCGCCGACCGCTACGCCATCGTCGTCGGCTCCTCCCACGCCGAACCCATGCTGCGCAACAACGTCGGCGAATGGACCGGCGATCATCACGACTACAACTACCTCACCAACCGCGAGGGCGTGCTCGGCTACTGGGAAGAACGCGTGGCGGGACGCAGCTCCGGCGAAAGCCTCTTCACCCTGGGCATGCGCGGCATCCACGACAGCGGTATGGTCGGCGCGGATACGCAGGCCGAGCGGCTCGCCACCTGGGAACGCATTTTCGCCGATCAACGCGATCTGCTCGCCCGTTACCTCGGCGACGGCGATCCGACCGCCGTCCCGCAAATCTTTGTGCCCTACAAGGAGGTCCTGCCCGGCTACGACGCCGGCCTGCGCGTGCCCGACGACGTGACCATCGTCTGGCCCGACGACAACTTCGGCTACATCCGCCGCTTCGCCAACGACACCGAGCGCGCCCGCGCCGGCGGCCTCGGCGTGTATTACCATTTGTCCTACCTCGGCGCCCCCTTCTCCTGGCTTTGGGTCGATACCATTCCCACCGCGCTGGTCTGGTCCGAGATGATCCGAGCCTACGAACAGGGCGCCCGCACCCTATGGATCGGCAATGTCGGCGACCTGAAACTTACGGAACTCTCCGCCGAATACTTCCTCGACCTCGCCTGGCACGCCGACCGCACCGGCCCGGAGCACGCCACGCGCTACCTGCATCGGGTGGCCGCCCGCGATTTCGGGTCCGACCACGCCGAGGCCATCGCCGATTTGTGGCTACGCCACCAGCTGCTCGCCGCCGCCCGCAAGCCCGAGCACCTGCAATGGCAACTGCCGCTCAAGCCCTATCAACCCACCACCTTTACCGAGGCCGAAATGCAGGCCCGCCTCGACGACTATGCCGCCCTCGTGCGCGACGTCGCCGCCGTCGCGACCGCGCTGCCCCCCGCGGCGCAGGACGCCTTTTTCCAACGCGTGACCTATCCGCTCCGCATCGCCGCCGCCATGAACGAGCGCTACTTCCGCGCCGAACTCGCCCGCCTGGCCCAGGCCCGCGGCCACGAGGATGAGGCGCGGGAAACCTTTGCGCTTTCGATCGCCGCCGAAGAACGGATTCACGCTCTCACCCGCCGCTACAACGAAGACATCGCCGACGGTAAATGGCGCCACATCGTGCGTTGGAATGGCATGGACATGGAGGAGTGGCGCCCGCGCTTCCAACCCGATCCCGTCATCCCGCCGCTCGATTCGCCCGCCCAGGACGCGGTGCGCGCGCCCGCCCGGCCGGTGCACACCAATCCGCTCCTCCCGTCCGACGCTCGCCTCGGCCATTTTTATCAACGCGACGGGGTGGTCTCCCTTCACGCCGGCCACTTCACGGCCCAACACGACGCGCCCTCCGACGCCGGTTGGCGGGTCGTCCCGGGCCTCGGCCGCACCGGCTCGGCTGTCACCGTCCTGCCGTCGACCGCCAACATCGATCCAGCCCACGCGCCGCGCCTTTCCTATCGTTTCTACACCACCACGTCGGGCCCCGCGACGATCCACGTGCGACTCCTGCCCACCTTCCCCCTCGAACCCGATCACGGCCTGCGTTTCGCCCTCGCGATCGACGATGGACCGGCCCTCGCCGCCACCGTCACCGCAGGCTTCGACACCCGGTCCGACGCCTGGAAACAACGCGTGCTCACCAACGCCACCGAGACCGCCGTCGCGCTGCCACAGCCGCTCCCCAACGGCTGGCATACCCTCCATCTTATCGGCGTCGATCCCGGTGTCGTGATCGACAAACTCGTCATCGATCTCGGCGGCCTCCGCCCATCCTACGACGGCCCGCCCGAGACCCGCCTCACCACCCCCGCCTCCCCGGCCCGGCCATGAACCTCCGTCGCCTGCTCCTGCCGATCCTCGCCGCCGTCGACGCCGCTCTCTCCACCTTCGCCGCCCCCGCCGGCTTCCTCTTTGTCACCTTCACCGGCGAAAAATACGCGACGGCGAACAGATCTGCTTCGCCCTCAGTGCCGACGGCCGCAACTGGACCGCGCTCAACCAGTCCCGCCCCGTACTGGTCAGCGATCTCGGCGAAAAGGGCGCCCGCGATCCCTACCTCATTCGCGCCGCCGACGGGGAAACCTTCTACCTCATCGCCACCGATCTTTCGATCCACTCCAACCCCGATTGGAGACGCGCCGTCACGGCCGGCAGTCATTCCATCCTCGTGTGGGAATCCACCGACCTGGTGAACTGGTCACCTCCGCGCCTCGTCGCCGTCGCACCCGAGGACGCCGGCTGCACCTGGGCACCCGAGGCGGTCCATGATGAGGAGTCCGGCGACTACCTCGTCTTCTGGGCCTCCACCACCGGCCGCGACGATTTCGCCAAGCACCGCATCTGGGCCGCGCGCAAACGGCATGATCGGCGTCGCCACCGCCCCGACGCCACCGGTCCGTTCAAGGACGCCCTCGACGGACCGCTGCTCGCCCGGCAGGGCAAGGACGATCCGCGCATCACCTCCAACACGATCGATCCGTATCCATTTATCGATGACGATGGCCAAGGGCACCGCCCACCACAGCGTCGTCCAGGTCCCCGGCACCGACCGCTGGTACGCCGTTTATCATCGTCATGCCATCCCGGGCGGCAACGGTTACACCCGCCAAACCTGCCTCGCCCGCATGGAGTTCAACGCCGACGGCACCATCAAGCCCATGGATCCCATGGAGCAGACCTTCCGCCCCGGCGACCGCGGCGAACCCATCGTCAACGGCCGCGGCCTGCCCGCCGCGCCCTCGACCAGCGGGACCAGGCAACCGCGCCCGCCCGGGCGTTTCCTGTGGCGGGTTCCGCCACCACCCTGTCGTCATCTGCCTCGTACACCGCGTCTTGCCCCGTGGCGGGTTTGCAGGCTTGCACCGGCCGGGGCGCCGCGGAAACTGCCGCGCCTTTTGCCACGCCGCCCGGTTCATCGCGCCCAGTCCCCCCCCTTGCTTCCTCATGCCTTCCGCCTCGTCGATACTTACCCGCGTCCTCGTTCTGCTTTGGGTCGTCGCCTCGCTCCGGGCCGCCGATACGGATGCACTGCAGGACCAGTTCGAGTCCGCCAATGCGAAACTGGACAATCGCGAGTTTCAGGCCGCGATCGAGCTCTACAACGGCATTCTCGAGCAGGAGCCGGAGGCCGACAACGTGTGGATCATGCGCGCCCTGGCCAAATGGAATCTCCAGGACGCGAGCGGCGCGCGGGCCGATCTCGCTCAGGCCTTGAATCTGGCGCCGGAGAACTCCTCCGCCTACCGCCTGCGCGCACAGATTCGCTATCAAACCGGCGACCACGCCGGCAGCCTGGCCGACGCCGATCAGGCCATCGATCTCGCGGGTGATGCCGCTGACGCCGAGCTCTTCGGCATCCGGGCCCAAGCGCAGAAGACTCTTGGCGAAAACGACGCCGCAATCGAAGACCTGAACCGGGCGATCGAGCTCAATCCCGATTTCACCGCGGCCTACTATCTCCGCGCGCAGCTTTACGAAGAGAAAACCCAGGCCGCCGCCGCCGAAGCCGACTACTCCCGGGTTATCGAGTTGGCACCCCGGCACGTCGACGCCCTGAACCAGCGCGCCTGGCTGCGGTTTTACGCCGCAGACTGGGAGGCGGCGATCACCGACAGCCAACGCGTCCTCGAGCTCGCTCCCCAAGCCGCCGTCGCGATGCGGCTCATCGGCTACGCCCATTTCGGCCAGGGTAACTATGCCGAGGCGGCGCAGATGCTCTCCGCCGCGGCCGACGCCGACCCCGGCCGCGGGGCCGCCTACGCGCTCTTCATCCGCCACCATGCCCTCTTGCGGGCGGGGGCGCCCGACGATCGCCTGGCCTCGGCCTGGGCCGCCTGGACCGATGATCCCTGGGCGCAGGCCCTGGCCCGCTTCCTGACCGGCGAAATCGACGAAGAGCGCCTTGACGCCATCGCCCACGAGGTG
Source organism: uncultured Opitutus sp. (assembly GCA_965652375.1). Classification (GTDB taxonomy): domain Bacteria; phylum Verrucomicrobiota; class Verrucomicrobiia; order Opitutales; family Opitutaceae; genus Actomonas. Next base: position 14,707 of record CBFGUO010000004.1, on the reverse strand, counting down.
ATCGACGAGGTCGATCGCGCCGGCCGCTTGTGCGAAATGCACTTCTACATCGGACTCATGCGCCTGCACACCGGCGACCGCTCCACGGCGAAGCTGCGCTTCCAGACCGCGTTGAGCATTGGCCAGAAGACGTTCATCGAAGACACACTGTCGACCGCCGAGCTGAACCGCCTGTAAACCCTTTGGCGGAAGATACGGCGTTCATTCCTGCGGCAGCCGGTAGGTGCTGATCGAGCGCGGCAGGCTGCTGACCTCGGTGGCAAGTCCACCCACGATGATGCGATGCGGGATCGGGCCCCGTGGCTACGAGCGTGAGCGAGTGGCGGCGGATCGCGTCGCTCCGGGCAACCCCGCTCAATACGCCCAGCGGGCGCCGACGAAGACGTGGGCGTCGCCGCGCTCGGTCGCCCCGAGCGTCTTTCCCGCGATGGCCAGTGAGGTGGTGAGCGAGAGGTTGCGCTCACCGCGCAGCGCGATCTGCACGCCGGCGTCCCACACGTGGTCTTCGCCGCCCTTTTGGTAGCCCGCCCAGCCGACCTCCAGCAGCGGAGAAACCGTCACTTGGTTTATCCAGGGATTCGCCAGCGCGGTGCCGTCGAGGGTCCAGGGTTTCAGGTGCAGCATTTGGATGAGGTAAACACCGCTGTCGCCGCTGGACTGCTCAGATCGGCACATTGCCCACGCTGCCGCCAAGCGAGAAGCGGTGCGTGCCGGAGGCCTTGGTGGCAAAGTTGTTGTAGCCGGCCTGCAGGCCCCAGGGACGGTGTTCCTCGACCTGAATCGTCGCGACACTCTGCCTGCGCTCGGTCCCCGGCTCAAACACGGCCCGGGCCTGGCGGTAGGGGTTGCGGTTGATGCGCTGCACGGCGGCATCGAGGGAGGCGCGGCCGAGGATGGGTTCATCAAGCAACGGATCGAGCAGCGTCGCCAGACGAGTTGCTCCAGTGCGCGGTGGTGGTGGCGAAGCTGCCCGCGGGATCGCGGTAAACCACCCGGTAGGCCGCCAGGGCAAACTCATTGATCTGGACGCGCAGGGCGCGGTCGACGATCTCCTGCGGCGGCACGACCACGGCCAGCAGCGGATAACCGAGCTCCGTGTAAACCTCCGTGATGTCCTGCTGGATGAAGCGCACGTCGCGAGGGCATCGCTGACCGCGAGTCCGTCGTTGGGCCCGGGGGCAGCGATGAGGCTGGGAAAATCGATCAGGCCTTCGAGGGGCCCGGTCTGCTCGACCGGCGCGTCGTAGGTCTCGATGACCGACTGCGGGCCAAGGGCCTTGGCCTCGAGGGGCGGTGGCGTTTCCTGGGCGGCGAGAGTCGTCGTGAACGCCGTCAGGAGCAGAATTGTACGTGCGATGCACGACGTCCGGCGGCGGGGTTCGACGGCGGTGGGCAGGTTGCCGACCGTCGTTAGTTTGTTGATACGCTCCTGCACCGCGCGCTGCGCGGCGGCGGGATCAGGCGGCGGACCGCCACCCACCCACGCGCCGAGGAAGGCCTGGCCGGCGGCTTCCAGCACCTCGCCGGCGCCCTTGGCGAGCTGCGCGCCGTCGCCGACCGGATCGCGGACCACCGCGGCCGCGCCGTCGCCGATGGCCCGGGCGGCCTGCTCGGGCGCGCCCAGGATGGCCTGGGTGTCGCCGTTGATGATCGTCGTGGTGATGGCGCCCGGGCTCACGCCGAACTGGGCGGCAATCTCGCCGATGGCCGCGCTGACGGCGGCCTGCGTGCCGGGAATGTCGCCGATCCCGACGGAGTCGACGCTCTCGAACAGCAGCATGGTCACGAAGTCGGCCGACTTCTTGTCAAAGGCCTCCAGCGCGGCCTGGTCGGGATCGCGGCCCTCGGCGATGGCGGCAGCATAGTCGGCGGCCTCGCTGCCGCGGCCGAGACGCTCGGCTTCGGCCATCTGGGATTGGCGGCGACATCCACCTCGGCCAGACCACGTTCGAGCGCGGCGCGGGCGGCGTCGCGCTCGCCGAGGCGGAGCAGAGCCTGGCTGTAGTCCGCCCAAACCAGGGCCGGACGGGACCGGGATGCGTCGAGCGCGTCGGCGGCACGGAAAAACGCGACGGCCTCCGTCGGGTTGGCGCGGTCGTGGGCAAGTTGCGAAGCGCCTCCCGGGCGTAAAGCGGTTTGTCGGCGGGCCCTTCTTTGCGAAAATTCGTCGCCCCTGTCCGGATCGCGGCAGTCGATGCGTTGATACCCCGGAACCCGATCACCCAATCCATCAACCTCAACAGGAGAACCCGTCATGTCCCAAACCAATACCATCCGCCTGCACCGTGTCCTGCGCGCCGCGCCCGAAAAGGTTTACCGCGCCTTTCTCGATGCCGACGCCAAAGCCAAGTGGCTCCCGCCGCATGGCTTCACCGGCAAGGTGCACCACCTCGACGCCCGCGTGGGCGGCAGCTACAAGTTCAAGCACCGGGGGCGAACCCATCGGTCGTGGCAGGATCAACGTGGTAGCGGCCGGTGCGCGTGGTGCCGGCCCGCGTATTGTAGAGTTCAATCACCCGCAGCAACTCGGTCAGGCTCATGAAGCCGTCGCGGTCGGAGTCGGCCGAATGGAAAACGCTGAGCGCGGTCGCCGTGCCCGCCCCGATGGTCGAATCCGCGGCGAAGCCGTCCGCCGTGTTGCCGTCGAGACGGTAACGACCGGTGCGGGTCGTCCCGAAGCGGGTGTTGTAGAGTTCGATGACCCGCAGCAACTCGGTGAGGCTGATCGCAAAGTCGGCATCGGTATCGGCACTGTGGTGCGTCGCCAAGCGATCAAGACGCAGCGGCTCGGGCGGCACCAGGGCTTCGATCGCCACGCCATTCACGGTCAGATTCACCATCGCAGTGAAGGCCGGCGTACCGCTGGCGTTGGCCGGTACCGTCGTCGTGTAAGTGAACGTGAGCGGACTGACCGGAATCGTTGTCCAGGTCCATTCAAACAAATCCGTCTCGTCGGCGACGGGACGCGACGCCGCGGCGGAGTCGCCGTCACTCGCCACGAAACGCCAGGCCACGTCGTCCACCGCCGCCGGCGGCAGCACGCTCCAGCTGAGCTGCGACACGGTCAGCCCGTCGCCATGACGCAGCGAGTTTATGATCTGCCCGGGTTGACCCGGGGCGTAGCCGCCGTCGACCGAGGCGTGGGACAGCTCCACATCGAGGACGGTAAGCTGCGCGCTCTGCAGCGGCGCCGAACCCGCCGCACTGTAAACCTGCACCGCGTAGGTGCCGGCATCCTCCAGGGTGAGATCCATGAGTTCGAGCGTGGCGGAAGTCGCGTCCGGCAGGAGCTGACCGTCCTTGCTCCAGGCATACCACAGCGTACCGGGGCCCGCGGCACTGACGGTGAAGGTGGCCCGCTGGCCGAGGATGGTCGTCCGGTTGCCCGGCCGAGAGCTTCTTCCCGCAGATCGTCCGCCAGCGCATCGACCTCGACGCCGGCACCATGCCCAATCCCCACGGCATCGGCGAGGATTACGGACTCAGCTTCTCGGCCTTCGCCGGCCGGCTCCATGTGCGGCTCAACCGCTACGACGTAACCGAGTACCGTTCGCGCGGCAGCGAAGCGGGCACAATCGGCAACCGCACCTTTCGGCTGGAGGGCCGCGCCGAGTCCAACGGGCAGCGCGACCCGCATTCGTTGTATCCGTTTGCCGAGGACGTCGTCCGGCAGCGGCTGGCCGCGGCGGGCAACGCCGCGCCGACCGAGGCGCAGCTGCGATCCGCCGTGGCGGGCTACATGGGCGTGACCGGCTCGTGGCTGGATACCTTCCTCGACTCCGGCCTCGCGCAGCCGCAGACCGTCGGCACCACCGACGTACAGTCCCGTGGGTACGAACTGGAGGCGACCTACAACCCGACGCCCAACTGGCGGCTCAAGTTCACCGCCAGCCGAACCGAGTCGATCGACCTCTCCGTCTCGCCGGAACTCTTCGACTACTGGCAGACCCGCCTCCCGGTCTGGACCTCCTTGCGGGCCGACCTCGTGCCCGGCTCCGGCGACGGCGAGGGCGCCCGGTGGTGGACCACGGTCGCGACCAACGGCACGACGCCCGAGTCGTACTATTACAGCAACCTGCTTTCCCCTTACCTGCTGGCGACGGCCAACGTCGGCAAATCGCGCTCCCAGGTGCGCAAGTATCGCTGGGCGGCGTTGACGAACTACGACTTCACCGCGGGTCCGCTGCGGAACTTCAACCTCGGCGGCGCGATCCGCTGGGAGGACAAGGCGGCGATCGGCTTTCTCGGCCAAGCCCCCGCGGTCGGCGGCGCCTTGCCGGGGGCGATTCTTGAACTGGACCCCAACCGCCCCGTGTGGGATCGGGCCCGGGCCTATGTCGACCTTTTTGTCGGCTACCGCTTCCGGCTTTTTGAGGACAAAGTCCGCGGGAAGGTGCAGCTGAATGTGAGGGACGTATTCGAAGACGGCCGCCTCCAGCCCGTGGGCGTCAACCCCGACGGCAGCGTCTTCGCCTACCGCATCATCGACCCGCGCCAGTTCATCCTCAGCGCGACGTTCGATCTCTGACCGCCTTGACGACCGCCGGTGAACTCACCGTCCCGCCGCTCTTCCTCCCCTAAAAGAAGTTGGCCGGTCGCCTACCCCTAAGCGACCGGCCATTTGCTTTCTTGGTTACCCCAAATGTCCCCGCTAAGCGGGAACAGGTCGACGTTCGTTCATGCCGGGGCGTCCGTCAACTCCGGCATCATTACATTTTGGCAAGGTTGTTTTACCCGCATTCCGGCGTCGACCCCATCGCCTGGTGAAAGGCGTGGTGCAGCCGCAGGGTCTGACAGGCGGCGAGGTGCAGGCGCGGCGACCAGCGATGGCGCTCCTCGCCGTGGATGTGAATGCCGATGAAGCCCGGGTAGGTCTTGATCTCAAAAAAATCCGCCTCGCCCGCCAGGCCCGCGAGCAGACGGTCGCGCACGGCCTCGGGCGAACCCGGCACGTGCTGCTCGAAGCGCGGACGCAGCCGGAAGCTGCCGGTGGGCGCAGGGGCGGGCGCGGGGGAGGTATCGTGGGCAACCGGGGGCGGGCTCATGGAGTGGGAGCGCGAAAGAAGAGCTTGGGGCAGGACCCGAAGTAGCAGGCTCGCCCGAACTGGCAAGCCGCGCGCACGCGGACCGCCGCGGCGGCTATCTCCGCCCCCCCTAAAAAAAGTTGGCCGGTCGCCTACCCCTAAGCGACCGGCCATTTGCTTTCTTTGTTACCCCAAAATGTCCCCGCTAAGCGGGAACGGGAACACCTTCACAACTTCCGGCTCCCTTGTCAAAGGGGACCACGAGGAAAGACTACGTAGCCCAGCGGCGGCTAGGCTTCGCAGTTTCCCGCAGCCGCCGCCCCGCTTCAGGCGCGTCCCTCTTCGCCCGGCAGCGGCGGCAGGATGCCGGGGTAGAGCCTGCGCATGCAATCCTCGCAGATGCCGTGGCTGAACTCCGCGCGGGTATGCTCCTCGAGGTAGATTTCCACCTGGTCCCGATAGCCCTCGTCGTTGCGAATCTTTTTGCAGCCCGAGGTGTGGGGCACGATCTGCAGCCGGTTCCGCGGGAGATTCCGGCGGTTGCGAATCAGGATCGCCCCCCACGGCGCCAACGACGCGACCATAAAAGAAATTGGCCGGTCGCTTACCCCTAAGCGACCGGCCATTGGCTTTCTTGGTAACCCCAAAGTCCCCGCTGAGCGGGAACAACGCCAACGGAAACCCGCGTGCGGTCATTGTCAAATGGACCGCAGCAACATTTGCGTGACGGGGGAACGCCCCGGCTCTCCCGAGCCGTACCGTAGCGGTGGCTTCAGCCGCCGGCTCAGCGTGTCCCCGAATGCCGGCTAAAGACCGGCACTACGCCACGTCACCGAGCGCCTACCCTTCGTCGCCGTAGAGGTTGAGTTCCTGGATCGCCCAGGGCTGCCAGCCGTCCTTTTCGGTGATGGTGATGCGCAGGTGGCGGGCTTCGACCGGAGCGGCGAAGTTGAGGCGGGCGTGCGGCTCGCCGATGACGTGCGGCGCGACCATCGTCCAGGTCTCGCCGTCCTGTGACACTTCCACACTGTAGGCCGGCGCCCAGCCGATGGGCCCCGCGGTCTCGTCCCGCGGATTCTGCCGATGACTGGAATCGATCTCGATGCCCATGATCGCACTGCGGGCGGGCAGTTCGACCGTGAGCCACTCGACCGGGAAGGGTTTGAAGCCCTGGGTAAAGTATCCGGTTTCTGGATCACCATCGAGCATGGCTTCGACCGGCGAGTCCTCGCGCGCCTCCATGTTGGCCGCGAGCTTCCACTCCGCCCGGCGCTCGAAGCGGTCACGCGGGACGTTCAGCTCCGGCAGGCGGCCGCTCAGTTCCTCGAGGGTCCAATACTCGCTGCGCGCGGCGTCGGCGGCGCGACCGGCGGCGACCGCCTCGGCCTCCACCTGCGGCGCCCGGTTGCCGAAACTGTTGCGGATGTAGGTGAGCACGTTGGCCAGCTCGGCGTCGGAGTAGGAATTCATCGGCACCATCGGCGCACCGTAGTCTACACCGTCGACCGGACCCTGCAGGCCGTGGAGGAGGATGGCGATGGCGGCGCGTTCGTCGCCCAGCACCCGCGGCGAACCGGTCAGCGCGGGCGCCAGGGTGCGGCCCTCCGTGCCGGGCATGGGCGTGCCGCGACCGTCGGTGCCGTGGCAGGCGAAACAGAGCGAGTTGTAGAGCGTGCGACCCGAGCGGTAGGCCTTCAGGCCGGCCGGGCCGAGCAGGCGGATGAGTTGCGGATCCTCATTGTTGGCCTCGTCCCAGAGCTGTTCGTTGATGGCGTAAACGCCGGCGGAGGAGGAGGCTTCGGCGGTGGCCTTGATGAGCTTCTCGGCGTCGGCCAGGCCGGCGCGGCGCAGGGAGAGCATGGCCTGGATGACGACGCGCGGGTCGGTGTCCTGCAGGGCGCCGAGCGTGGCGACGACGAGCGGGGCATCGGCGGGCGAGTCGGCGCTCAGCCGCAGTTCGGCCAGGCGCAGGCCGGTGCAACGCACCTGCGGATCGGCGGCCGTGAGCGCCTTGAGGATCAGTTCGTCCTCGAGCGCGCCGAGGCCGTCGAGGGTCCACAGCGCGTGCAGGCGCGGGCGGGGATCGGCGGCGTCGGTGGTGGCGAGTTTTTCGAGAGCGGGGACAACGGACAGGTTGCGACGCAGGACGAGCAGCTTCTGCGCGGTGTCGCGCCACCAGCCGTTGGGATGGGAGAGGTGGCGCACCCAGTCGGCGGGGGTTTCGTCGAGCATGCGCGGCTGCGGCCCGGGTTCAAAATCCTCGTGACGCACGCGATAGATGCGGCCGCGGCCGATCTCGTATTGCAGGTTGTGGGCCTCAATCTGCTCGCGCAGGTAGGTGCCTTCGCGGGTCCAGTTGCCCTGCTGGATGATGCCGCGATACATGTCGACGAGGTAAAGGGTGCCGTCGGGCGCGGTGACGAGGTTGACCGGGCGGAAGAGCGGATCGGTGGCGCGGATGAACTCGCTGTGCTCGGCGTCATAGGCGTTGGCCAGGCGGGTGATGCCGTCCTCGACGGAGACGACGGTGCGGCGCACGAGGCGGCCGACGGGCTCGGCAAAAAAGAGATTGCCGCGCAGCTCGGCGGGAAGGCGGTCGCCGCGAAAGATGTCCTGACCGCAGGTGGCGGTGAAGTGGTTGAGGGTGTTGTCGGGCCGCAGCTGGCCGGGGCCGCCCTGCGTGTCGGGGATGTTGTCGATGGGCCAGACGACCTTGTAGTCGCCGATGTGTTCGTTGGGCGCGCTGAACTGGCCGTAGATGATGTGCTGCTGGAAGTGGACCGGACCGGTTTCGTTGCCGGCGTTGACGAACCAGACCTTGCCCCAGTCGTCCTGGGTGAGACCCCACTGGCCGCCGTTGACCGGGATCTCCTCCTTTACCGCCTCGCCTTCGGGACCAAAGCGCAGGCGGTAGTCGTAGTAGGTGGAATAAATGCCGTTGTCCAAGGCCCACACGAGGCCGTTGGGCTGGTGTTCCATGTTGCCGCCGCGCGAGCCGCCCTCGAACCAGAGGGTCTTTTCGTCGGCCACGCCGTCGCCGTCGGTGTCGCGGTGGATGTAGAGATCGTCGGTGTTGGTTTCGCCGATGATGATCCGGTCGTCGAGCGGAAGCAGGATGCGGGGGAGCAGGAGCTTGTCGGCGAATACCGTATGAACATCGTAGATACCGTCGCCATCGGTGTCCTCGTGGCGGGAGACGCGGCTCACCGGTTGCTGTTCGCCGGTGGCGTCGAGGTCCTGCATGTAGGTGCGCATCTCGGCGACATACATCCGGCCGTTGCCGTCGAAGGCCACCATCACGGGCTCGGCGATGTGAGGCTCGGCGAGCACGGGTTCAAGGCTGTAACCCGTCGGCAGCTGCATCGTGGCAATGGACGCCTCGGGCGAAAGCGCCATTGAAGGCGGCTGGGCTTCGACCGCGGGCGCCGGCTCGGGTTCGGGCGTGGGCGTGGGCTCGGGCGCCGGCGTGCGTTGCGCAGGGCCGGCCGCGACCGGTTCAGCCGGCGATTCAGGCGATTCAGGGGGCGTGGAGCAGGACGCCAGCAACAGACACAGAAGGAGGGACGAGAGGAGACGAACAGGCATTTCGGGGGGGATGGATGAACGAATAAAACGGGCGCGGCATCACGGCGCAGGGGACGAAACCGGACACGAGCCGCCGCCGCCGCAAGGCTAGTTTTGGCCCCAGCTTCGGTGACCGTTATTCCGACAGCGTCTCCCGGACCGGCTGGGGCCGACATTGTTTCCGCGCTTTCCCGGCGGCAGTGGCCGTGTCATAAGCAAGGTATCCGGCCATGGATCCCGATCCGACCTACCCTTCCCGTCCGCCGGTATCCGGCGAATCACCGACACCACCGGAGTCTGCCACTCGCTCGCCGTTGAAGCTCAAGCCCAAGGAAGGATTTGCGAGGAGCAACCCGGAGCTGCCGCCGCGAGATCGCTCGGCCGATCACGACGTCTGGGCCTGGCGGCAGCAGGCGGGTGACGGCATCCGGCCTCAGCGTGCGTCCGACGATCCCGATGCGCTCGAATACCCCGACCTCGCACCGCAGCCCACCCGACGTAATCGCAAGATGCGCGATTACCTCATCCTCCTGATCGCCGGCAGCGCCGTGCTCGTCGGCGTCACGGTGCTGGGCTGGGGCAACCCGATGGTCATGGTCTGCGGCATCGGCGGCATCGGCGCCTACACCGCCAGCCTCACCTGGGTGATGTGGGCCGTGATGGGACGCTACTGAGTCCGTCGCCAAGCGCCGGTACGTAAGCGGCGCTCCACCTGCCTGCGTTGCGCAGCCGCCAGGGGCAACGAGAGGGTTGTGGCAAAGGCCGCACGCGCCGCTTCGTGGTGCCCCGCCCGGCTGCAAAGCTCCGCCTTCGCGATCCAGGCGGGCGCATAACCCGCGAGCCTCGGCTGGGCCAGCAAAGCCTCGACCAAAACCAGCCCGGCCTCCGCACCGTCCCGCATGGCCACCGCCACCGCGCGATTGAGCGCCACCACCGGAGAGTCATCGGCCTGCTGCAACAAATCGTAAAGCTCCACGATGCGCGCCCAATCGGTGCGGCTCGCCGGGCTCGCCCGCGCATGCTCGGCGGCGATCGCCGCCTGCAGGGTGTAGGTACCAACCTCGTCCGCGGCCCACGCTTCGTGCAGGCGGGTTTGCGCCTCCTCGATCATCCCGCGATCCCAGCGGGACCGGTCCTGCTCCTCCAACAGCACCAGCCCGCCCTCCGCATCGACGCGCGCCGCCCGTCGCGATTCCTGGAACAGCATCAGTGCCAGCAGACCGCGCGCTTCGCCGTCGTCGCTCAGCCGGACCAGCAGCCGCCCAAGCCGGATCGCTTCCGCGGCGAGCGAGGGTTCGGTATCCCCCCGCTCATCGGCCACCCGCTCATATCCCGCGTTGAAGACCAGATAAATCACCCGCAAGACCGCCTGCCAACGCGCCGGCCACTCCGACGGCTCCGGCACCGCAAACGGCACTCGCGCCTCCCGAATCTTCGCCTGCGCCCGCACCAGCCGCTGCGCGATTGTGGCCTCCTGCTTGAGAAAAGCCCGGGCAATCGCCGGCGTGGACAGGCCCGCCACCGTGCGCAGAGTCAGCGCAATGCTGGACTCGAGCGGCAGCAGGGGATGGCAGCACACGAAGATGAGCCGCAGGCGATCGTCACCGATCTCCTCCGCTGCGGCCGCCGCGTCGGCCGACCCCTCGTCCAATGCAGCCTGCAGGCTCACCGCCTCCGCGGTCCGCCGGCGCCGCCGCAGCGCATCGATCGCCTTGAACCGGCCGGCCGACACCAGCCAGGCCCGCGGGCTTGCCGGCACCCCGCGCTGCGGCCATTGCTCCGCCGCCGCCGCAAAGGCCTCCTGCAACGCCTCCTCGGCCAGGTCCCAATCCCCCAGCAGCCGCAACAGGGTCGCATAGATTCGCCGCGCTTCAGTGCGGTGAATCTCATCGAGCAGCGCCGTCACTTCCTTCATCAGAGAAACGCTTTCTCAACCTTTTGCAGAAAATGCACGCGCGATGTCGATTTCGCCGCTGTTCCCACGACCAATCGCTGACCATGAAATATCTCTGTCTCGTCTACTTCGAGGGCGCCAAACTGGAGGCCCTTTCCCCAACCGAAAAAACGCAGCTCGACCGCGACTCGATCGCCTACGACCGCACGCTCGAGGACTCCGGCTGCCTCGTGCACGCCGAAGCCCTGCAATCGCCCGCCACCGCCCGCACCGTCAAGGTCCGCCGCGGCGAAACCCTGGTGACCGACGGCCCCTTCGCCGAAACCAAGGAACAGTTGGGCGGCTTCATCCTGGTCGAAGCCGCGTCGCACGACGCCGCCGTCGCACTCGCGGCCGGCATCCCGTTGGCGAAGGTCGGACGCATCGAGGTGCGGCCCATCTACTCCATCCCCGATCCCGACACCGCCCCATGATCACCGGCGGCTGTCTTTGCGGAGCCGTGCGCTACGAACTGCGCGGCGAACTCGGTTTCCAACTGCTCTGCCAATGCCGCGGCTGCCAGCGCGCGGCCGGCTCCGGTTCGGCCGCGCACGCGCAGGCTTGGCGACGCGATCTGACGCTCACCGGCGAGACGCGCACCTATCACAGCGACAACGGCGCGGGCAGCCCACGCATCCGCGTCTTCTGCCCGCAGTGCGGGACGCGTATCCATGGCGGCAATCCCACCGAGGATTTCGTCACCCTCAGCGCCGGTACGCTCGACGACCCCGACCTGTTTCGCCCGACCCAGATCATTTGTGCCGACGAAGCGAGGCCGTGGGATCGCCGTTCGATCCCGGCCGAAAGCTGATCCACGCGTCGCTCAATGCGCCACCGGCTGCGGAAGCGGCAACGGCGGCGGAGGCACGCGCTCGCCCCGCACCTGCCAGCGCGAGTCGGGCACGTGCGCCTCCGCCATGAGCGCGAGCAGTTCAGCCACCACCTCCGGATGGGCGGACGCGAGATCGCGCGTCTCGCCGCTGTCCTCAGCCAAGTTGTACAGTTCCGCCGTTCCTTCGCCGAGTCCGGCCCGCACGAGCTTCCAGTCGCCGCGCCGGATGGCCTGCTTGCCGCCCTGTTCGTAGAACTCCCAGTAAAGGAAATCGTGCTGCGCCTGCCGCGCGAACGGTTCGCCCTGCAGCGTCGGGGCAAATGACACCGCGTCGAGCCCGGCCGGCGGCGTGGTGGTGCCGGCGAGATCTGCAAAGGTTGCGATGATATCCCCAAAGTAGCCCACGTGGTCGCTCACCACGCCCGCCGCCACGCGGCCCGGCCAGCGCGCGATGAGCGGCACGCGAATACCGCCTTCGTAGAGATCGCGTTTGATGCCGCGCAGCGGGCCGGCGGGCCGGAAGCGCGTGATGTCGAAACCGCCCTCGTTGTGTGGGCCGTTGTCGGATGTGAAGAGGACAAGCGTCTGCTCGTCGAGACCGCGTTCGCGCAGCAGCGCGAAGAGCCGGCCCATGTCGCGGTCGAGCCGGGCGATCATCGCCGCCTGGCCCTTGGCGGGCGCCGGCCAGTCGCGGTCCGCATAATCACCGTAGTCGGGCACCTCCTGGCCGTCACCCAGATCGGCGGTGGCCTCGTTGTTGGCGTGGGGAATCGTGAGTGAAAGGAAGAGGAAAAACGGCCCGTCTCGCGGCTCGGCGATCCACGCCAGCGCGTCGTCGACGAAGAGGTCGTGACTGTAGTCGACGCGTTTCGTGGCGTAGCCGCCGTGGTAGTTGGAGCCGGCGCGTTGCGCCGGTTGCACCTCGTTGCGCAAAGGGATACGCTCGCGACCGCGCCACAGGTAGGCGGGGTAGTAATTGTGGGCGTGGGTCTGATTCAGGTAGCCGAAGAAGTGCGCGAAGCCCTTGTCCTGCGGATGCGCGCCGGAGTCGACTTCGCCCAGCCCCCATTTGCCAATGAGCGCCGTGTGGTAGTTCGCCTCGCGAAGCACCGTGGCCACCGTCACATCGTCGTCGTCCAGACGCTGGATGGATTTGTCGGCGTTGCCGCGCACGCTCACGTGGCCGGTATGGCGACCGGTCATCAGGACCGCGCGTGACGGTGCACAGACTGGGGCCCCGGCGTAGAACTGCGTGAAGCGCATGCCCTCGGCGGCCATGCGATCGAGTTCCGGCGTGGCGATGACCTGCTGCCCATAGCAGCCGAGGTCGCCGTAGCCCAGGTCATCGGCCAGGACGAAAACGATGTTGGGGCGATCGGTTGCCGAAACGGTCAGCGACAGCGCACAGAGGAGAGCGGCACGGCGGATCCACGTGACGAGGGGCAGCATGGCGGAAGCCTGCAAACCTGGTGACAGTCCGCCAACGTCGAAACAGTCGACTCGTCGGAAAGCGGCGCGTATTTACGAAAGCCACACGACAAGCAAAGGCCGCGGGAAAACGGACCGATCAGGAGTGGATGCTTAACCGCGAAAGACGCGAAGAGACGCGAAGCAGTCAGCCTGCGATCCCGCTGCCGGCTCAAGCTTCGATTGGCTCGAAGCGGCCGGCCTCGCGATTCTTACGCACGCGGTGGGCGGGCCACAGGCAACCGTTCATGGCAATGTAGACGCCCGGCGGGAGCGCCTGCAGGCCGCCGATCGCGCAGCCGATGTTGAAGAGCGCATCGTTCTGCCTAAAACGCGCCGGCAGCATCGAGCCGGTGAACACCACGACCTTGTCGGTCACGTCGCCCAGTGCCCGCGCCGTTTCAGTCATCGTATCCGTACCGTGGGTGATGAGGATGTGTTTTTCGGTCGCCGCCTCCACCCGCTCGCGCACCCGGGCGCGATCGGCATCGGTCATGGCCAGGCTGTCCTTGCGCAGCACGCTCTCGACGGTGAAGTCGAAGCTCACGCCCGCCTCGTGGAGGATGGCCCCCGCCTGGGGCTCGCCGATCTCGTAGTCGCTCTTGGCGTCGAAGTACACCTTGTCGATCGTGCCGCCCACGGCGAGCACCCGCACCCGCGGAGCATAGGGAAGAGTCGATTCCATGCGCGCAAACTAGCAGCCACGCCATCCGCGCAAAGCACGTTCGCGCGCCCCTCGGGATCATTCCACCGGCTTTGCCAGTCGACCACGCAATATCCCTGTCCGATCCGCTTGTGGCTTCTTCCCCCGACGGGGCGGTTTGATCGGGAGAGCGGTGACAGCCGGTCCGGGGAGATGGGTTACCTTATTGAAAACGGAAAAAATGTAACGATGTCACGACATGGCCCCGTCAGCCGTACCGTTCGGATCGCCCCCGTCTTCCAACCGGAGCTTGCGTGCCATGCCGCATGCGTCGGCCTCTCCCGGCAACTACTGCAAGATTAAAAGTTTGACCCCTTCGGATCGCCTCCGAAGGCAAGGTTCACGACGTCAACGCTCTGGATTGGATCGTTCTGGAAGCCGGTGCGTTTTACATCATCGACCGCGGGTATCTGGACTTCTTCCGGCTGGCCCGCGTCGACCAGGCCCAGGCCTTCTTCGTCATCAGAGCCAAGTCGAACCTGCGCTACTACGTGCGCAGCTCTCGCGAGGTGGATAAAACCACCGGCGTGAGATCCGACCAAACCATTCGACTCAGCGGCACGAAGACCCGGAACAATTACCCCACCGACCTGCGCCGGGTGAGCTTCAAGGATCCGGAAACAGGCAAGCTCCTGGTCTTCCTGACGAACAACTTCGAGATCAGCGCCCTGATGGTGGCGCTGCTCTACAAGTCGCGCTGGCAGATCGAACTGTTCTTCAAGTGGATCAAGCAGAACCTGCGCATCAAGGCCTTCTACGGCACCAGCGAGAACGCGGTGAAAACGCAGATCTGGATCGCGGTGAGCGCCTACCTGCTGGTCGCCATTCTCAACAAGCAGCTCAAGATCACGCAAAGTATGGCCCGGGTTTTGCAGGTCCTCAGCGTGAACGTATTTTCCAAAGAACCTGTCCATCAGCTATTTGCGGATTATGCTACAAGCGAGACCGAAAATGATATTCCGAACCAATTGATGCTCAATGGCTTCTAACTGGACGCTAGTGGGTCCAGCCCCGCGATAATCTGCGAAAATACAGTTCGATCGTGATTCATTGCGCCAGATTGACGCTAGAATCCTGAACTCAAAATCAAATCGAAGGCACATTGATCGATCTGCTTCCTTTTGAATATGGCGGCGTCAAGCGGCGAGTGCACTGTCTTTTGATATAGCCTCATGAAAGGCTTC
>CBFGUO010000003.1:0-229401 GCA_965652375.1 uncultured Opitutus sp. | reverse complement strand
GGGCCGACCTCCGGACCCTTCTTGGCGACGCGTTTAAGGGCGCCGGGAGGGGGAGGGCGGGGGCGGGCCGTCGCGGCTGCGCGCCGCGGGCTTTACCCTGGTTCGGGTACCACCATCAGCGGCGGAAAGCAGGGATTCGGGGGCAAGGGCAATAACGCAGAGCAGATGCGTGCGGCCACAGACGGGTGGGCCGCACCCGTCGAGCCACCGCCGGCTCATCCTAAAGGAGTTCCTAAAGCCTCCCGGAGGGATTGCCGCAAATCTCCCCTAGGGAGCGCACCTGAGGGTATTATTAAGGCACCGCCCCAAGGAAAAAATCTCGTATCACATCGGGCCCGGGCGCTAACTTGGCCGATACCTGAACTTGTCTCGTGGATTATCTACCGACACGCCCCAGCTTCGTCCTTCCCCTTGTGCGGTCCTGCAGCGTAAAAGCCGCTTCGGCCCGACGCGAAAGATGTGGCCCGAGGAACGCCATCCGCATTCTGCTCGGGCGAACCATCGGGAAAATGACCGGTATATTCTGGGGCACGTTTTAAGCTGATTGCGGTCTGCGCCCCGGCAAGACCCCAAGGGGGGAGCCTTACGACCCATTTCTCAACCTCCGTTCGAAAACCAACTAGATGAAAACCAACACGCCGCCCTCCGGATCCAACTCCCAAACTCCGCAACGCCGGGTGTTCGTCCTCGATGACCACCCGCTTGTCCGACACGGCATTGCCCGCCTGATCGATCAGGAACCCGACCTCACCGTCTGCGGCGAGGCCGACGCTGCCTCCAGCGCCTTCAGTCAGGTGCAGCGCCTGAAGCCCGATCTGTTGCTGACGGATCTTACGCTGAAGGCCGGGAGCGGTCTCGAACTCATCAAGAACATCAAGGCCGTGATGCCGGAGCTGCCGGTGCTCGTGGTCTCGATGCATGACGACCAGCTCTACGCCGAGCGGGTGCTGCGCGCGGGCGCGATGGGTTATGTCAGCAAAAACGAAGTCGGTTCCTACCTGGTCACCGCGCTCCGTCGCGTGCTCGACGGCGAAATGTTTGTCTCCGATTCCGTGAAGAACCGCATCGTCAATCGCCTGGTTGGCACCGGCCCGCAGAAGGCGGCGTTCCCGATCGACACGCTCAGCGATCGCGAACTCGAAGTGTTCCGCGCCATCGGCAACGGCCTCAGCACCCGCCAGGTCGCCGAGGAACTCTGCCTGAGCGTCAAGACGATCGAAACCTACCGCGAGCACCTCAAGGCCAAGCTCAATCTCGAGGACAGTTCTGCCCTGGTCCGCCACGCCATCCACTGGATGCGGGCGGAACTCATCGCCTAGGGGCGAGCAGCCCCGCGGCCATCCGGCCGCCAGCCGTCAAGCAATCCAGCGCGACTCCGGTTCCCTCCTGCGGACCGGAGTCGTTGCGTTATCGGGGGGGCTTCGCTGCTGCCCGTCCCCGTTTTGGGGGGCGTCCCCGAGTGCGGCGGATGCACTTTCCCGGTCCGGCTTCCCGGTATCCTGCCGATACCCTCCGGCGTCGGTCCGTGGCATGATGGGTGGGATGACCCCAGCCACCCGACGAACGAATGCAGACCGCATTGCGGCGAGCGCCCGGTCTTCGCTCCCGGCTCACCCCCACGCCCTTTCGGTGCCACCCACGGCCTCGGTAGGGTCAATTGGGAGGGACCGATGAGCAGGTCGAGCTTGCCTGATCCCGTACGTCCCGAGTGGGGACCGTTTTTGCAGCTGGTCCCATGCGGGAGGATCGGTTGCCGCGCCCATCCCGGGGCGAAGCCCAGGCGCGCACCCTTGCGCTTCGGGGCCCCCTGGTTCGCCCGCCAACTTCGCCCTTCATTCCCCCGGTTTCATGAAAGACAACTCCCCCAGCTCCGATAAAAAGAGGATCTTCCTGCTCGACGACCATCCGGTTATGCGCAGCGGCATTCGTGTCCTCATCGAACAGCAAAACGACCTGATCGTCTGCGGCGAAGCCGCCTCGGCACCGGTCGCCCTGGACCAGGCCCAGCGCTTGATTCCCGATCTGTTGGTCGCCGATTTGAGCCTCAAATCCGGCAGCAGCGGGCTCGAGCTGATCAAAAACCTCAAGGCCATCATGCCGTCGCTGCCGGTGCTGGTCCTTTCGATGCACGACGAGCGTCTGTATGCCGAGCGGGCCCTGCGCGCCGGCGCCCTCGGCTACGTGATGAAGCGGGAGCCGGCGGAGCGCATGCTGCAGGCCATCCGCACCGTGTTGGCCGGTGAAGTGTATATCGCCGATGCGGTGAAGAACAAGATGGTCAACCGCCTCGTGGCCCGACGCCCCTCCGCCGCCACCTTTCCCATCGATACCCTGAGCGATCGCGAAATGGAGGTCTTCCGCCTCCTCGGCGACGGGTTCAGCACCCGGCGTATCGCCGAGGAACTCCATCTCAGCATCAAGACGATCGACTCCTACCGCGAGCACCTGAAGCTCAAGCTCAACCTGCCCGACAGCAACGCCCTGGTGCAGCACGCCATCCAGTGGCGCCGCAGCGAGTCGACCCTCTAGCCTGCCTGTTTCACACTGTAGATACCATGAGGCCGACAAGTGGGACAAAAGCGTCCAACTTGTCGGCCGTATGAATAGTAACACTAACGAGAAAAGTCTGGTGAAGCGTATCCTCGCGAGCAAGTGCGAGGAAATAAAACTGGGGATCGACCAGCACGCACGCAACGTGGTGGTCAGTGCCCAACTCGACGGCAGCGTGCCGCAGCGAGCACAGAAGATGACCGCGGAACAACTGCTGAGCATCGTGCGCGAGTTGCGGAAGGCCGACCTGAAGGTCCACGCCTGCTACGAAGCCGGTCCTTGCGGCTTTTGGCTGGCGCGTGCCTTGCGGGAGGCCGGAGTGAACGCGTTCGTAATCCACCCGCAGCCGTTGGGCGGAGCCAAGCGGCAAAAAACCGACCGCCTCGACGCCCAGGCCCTGTGCGACATGCTCGACCGCTACCTGCGCGGGAACAAAAAGGCGTTCAGTGTGGTGCGCGTCCCCACGCCCGAGGAGGAGCAGGAACGCTCGCGTGTGCGTTTGCGCGATCAGCTGCGTGATGATCGCAAGTGCTGGGCCGACCGCGGACGCAAACGGATGCTCGCGAGCGGCCGTCACGTCTGCGGCGAATGGTGGCGCGAGCGGGCGTGGCGTGTCCTGGCGCCCGAGTTGCCGCAGGAGATGGTCGAAGACCTTGAACAGATCCGACGGATCCTCGAGCAACTCGACGAACAGGAAAAAGCGCTGCGCCAGCAAGTCGTGCAGGCCGCTCCGCAGCAATTGCCCAAGGCCATCGGGGCGTTCACCTGGATGGCCCTGCTGCGCGAGGTCTGCACCTGGAAGCGCTTCGAGAATCGGCGGCAAGTCGCCAGCTACACCGGTTTGTGTCCCGGCGTGGATCAATCCGGCGAGCGCCGTCGCGACGGTTCCATCAACCGGCACGGCAATCCCCGCGTGCGCGCCTTGCTGATCGAACTGGTCTGGCGGCTGGTGCGCTGGCAGCCGGATTATCCGCCCGTGCGCAAGCTGGTCGAAGGCTCCGCCCGCGGCGCCGCCCGCCGCAAGCTCGCCGTAGCCGCCGCCCGGCGCCTGGCGATCGACCTGTGGCGACTGGCCACCGAGCAGACCACCGCCGCAAACCTCAAGCTGATCGTGCCCACTCTCCCCTGAGCCCGATGCACCGGAGCGATCCGATCCAAACCGTTCACTGAGTTTTCCTTTCCACCTTCGCCTATGCCGAGATGACTTTCGGAGTGGAGCGCGCACGGGGCGGCCCTTGGGCAAAACACCCGTTCTGTAGATTGTGCCGCTTGCTCCGTCCCTTTTTCGCACCCCCTGAGGGGATCGCATAACGTATAGTGCGCTGGCACCACCACGCGCGGATAGCAGGTTGGCCCCGGGTCGTGCAACCCGTGGGTTTGGGACGAGAGACACACCGCAGCGGGGCGCTCGCCGCCCCCGCACCCCCGGCAGGGTAACTAAACTAAGAAAGCAAAACATCCCATTCATGATCTAAACACACGACGCCATTTTCCCGCTTGACCGTAAGCCTTCATAGCAGGGCCGCCGCTTGTCGGCGCGCCGTTGGCTGACGGAGGGCTGAGGGGCAGGTGCGGTCCCGCGGCCGCGGGAGCAAGCGGCAGCCCTACACTGCGCAAAGTGGACGGTTTCCTTCGAAGCGTGAAATATCCGGTTTAGAGCGCCCGATCCCATATCGAGCCACCGGGCGGGGCAGAAATAGCATCGACGCAGGACCTTCTTTTTTGGCCACGGATGACACGGATCATCACGGATTCAATTCTACCCCTATCCGTGTAAATCCGTGTGATCCGTGGCTCATCCCGCGGATCCACTCGCTCACGCTCGCAGCCACCCGGCTGTCGCTGCCGGAGCGCCTTTTTTTGCGCCTCTTGCGCCTGTTTGCGGCCAACAAAACCCCTGGACGGATCGGCATGACGCGCGTCTTGGGCGGTTCGCTTTCGCGCCCCTTCGCGTCCTTCGCGGTCAGCTCCTTGTTTTTCCCGTTCCGCGGATCCACTCGCTCACGCTCGTAGCCACCGGGCGGCCGTTGCCGGAGCGCAGCTTTTCTGTGGCTCACTCCGTATCGAGCCGGATTCCCGGCGGGGCGTCAGGACGCGCCGATTGCGTCGGCATCGCGGTGCGCCACGGCGGCCAGCAGCGCCGGTACCACGTTGGGTTGCGGACGCCCGAAGCCGATAAGGCCCTCCAGTTCGGCGGCGCGGTGAGCCGCCGTGTGGTCCGCCAGCACCCGACGGCGCGCCGCCTGGCCGATGGCCGCGATGCGCTCGGGCGGAGTTTCGCGGAGGACCCGGACCACGTCCTCACTGCGATTCAGCAGCAGGATTTCTTCGTTTGGCTCAAAGAACTCTTCGATCCCATACCACCCTTCGCTGATGATGGCAGTGCCGCAGGCGGCCGCTTCGAAGAGGCGGGCGTCCGGCGCGTGACCGGCGGGAATTAGCGCCGAAGGCGAGAGGTTGAGCGTAAAATCCTGGGCGTTGAAGAACGCGCGCCGATCGGCCGGACCGACATCGGGCAGACGTTCCACGTTTTCGGGCCAGCGCACGGTGGCCGGATAGCCGGCGCCCGCCACGGCGAAGTCCTCTTCCGGCAACTGGGTGGCCGGTTCGAGCAGGAGCGACTGCAGCATGGCCAGCCGGCCCTCGCTGTAGGCGCCCAGATAGCCGCAGCGCCAGGTCTTGGCACGGTCGTCGGGGTAAAAGGTCGAGGGATCGACCGCCCGGTGCAGGGGATGCACGCCGCGGGCGTCGAACTCGTGTTCAAATCGCTGCAGCAAAGGCCCGCTGGCGGTCGAGAGAAACAGGGAAAAACGCGGGATGGCTTCGGCGGCCAGATAGTTGCAGCTCCCCAACTCCAGGTGGGCCAAGGTCGCGTTGGGGTCGAGATCGTAGAACGCCGTCACGCCCCGGGCATGGCGGAACACCCAGTCCGCCACCGCGATGCCTTCCGGCACAAAGGAACCGATGATCACCGCATCCGCATCGCGGATACGACTGGTATGTGCCTCCCGCAGCTCGGCGAGCGAGCGGTATCGCATGATGCGGGCAAAGGACGGGAAGGGCAGATCGCGGTTGGCCGCATACCAGGGCAGGTCACGCTCCAGAAAAACAACGTCATGGCCGCGGGCGGCAAACTCCCGCAGCAGCAGGCGATAGGTGGCGGCGTGGCCGTTGCGCCACGCCGAGGTGAGGGAGAGTCCGAGGACGACGAGGTTCATGTTCGGAATACGATCGGTTGACGGGAGGCGGCGCCGCCCTCTTCGCGGCCATACGCGACGTTGGCGCCGGGGGAGAGGCGCGAACGCCTGGTCCCCCGGGCCAAAACCCGCGAAACGGCATCACCCGGACTCCCGGCTGCGACCGGATCGGAAGGGGAGGGGTGGGTGTTCATGCGAAGCAGCAGATGGACAAGCGGGCACCGGGCGAGGATGGGTGGAGGCGGCGCCGGGGCGCTCACCGGGGAGCATCAGACTACCGAATCTTCTCCACCGGCTCAATCGGGGCAGCTCCCGAAGCAGGGGTGGGGCGCCTCAGGAGGGGCGTTCCAACACCGGTTTGAGGGGCGCTCCGCGGCCCGAGGCCGAGGGGAGACGGTAGAGGCGGCGGCCGAGCCCGCGGTTCGTGCCGGTCCACGCCAGCAGCGAGCCGATGACGATCAGCAGCGCGGCCGCCGGCGCGAAGAGCAGTATCCAGAGATTGGTGACGAGCCCGCCTTCCTCCGCCATGGCATGCGCGGACACCGCGGCCGGGGTGACCCCCAGGAGGAAGACGTCGATCAAGGGCCGGTGCAGGACATAGACCTGCAGGGTGTTGCGACCCAGCCAGCGCACGCCCCCCCAGGGGCGCAGCGCCGTGAGCGCGGCGCAGACGCGCACGAGCAGGAGGATCGAGACCAGGCTCACGGCGAGTCCGCTCAGCCCGACGAGTTCAAGTCCCCGGCTGCGGAGCAGCGAGCCGGCGACGAAGAGCCCGGCGAGGCCGGCCACGGACCGGAGCCGCAGGGCGGCGGCCCAGGCCAGCCAGCGCGGCCCCCAGTGGCAGCCGAGCATGAAATAGACGGCGTTGCTCAGGACACTGGCGGCCCCCCAGTCCGTGGCCGGAATGTTGTTGGCGACGAGCAGGTGCAGCAGCGCAGACCCCGCGACCAGCAGGCCCGGAATCCGGCGGCCCACGCGTGCCACCACGAAATAAACCGCCAGCGCATAAAGGTACCACACGCTGCTCGAGGCGGTGCCAACGAGCCACAGGAACTGCGGGAGACTCTCGGCGTAGATCGAGTTGACGGCCTCCGGGGGCATCGGCTGCCCGCCGGCCACGTCATAGATGAGATGACTCAAGCCCCAGTGCAGCGTCGCCCACAAGCCGTAGAGCCAGAGCAGGCTCGCCAGCCGCGCCCGTCCGCCGTTGAGCCAGCCCTTGTGGAAAATCGCACGGTGAGCCAGCAGACCCGAGATCGCGAAAAACAGCGGCACGCGCAGGGGTGAAAGCGCCGTGTCGACCAGAAACCAGAGCCGCGACAGGGGCTGGGAAGCGGCGCCGGTGGCTTCGACGAAGGCACCGAACGGCACCCCCACCACATGATGAAAGACGACAAGAAAAATGCAGATCCCTTTGGCGAGATCGATCCATTCAATGCGCGCCGCCGGGGCGGGCGCCACGGGTGGTTGAGTCATGGCAGGGTCCTGAGAAGGGCGGAAGGAAGGGATGACGGAAGCCCGGCTGGGCGGGATAAGCGCTCCTGCGGGACAAGGTTCGGCACAAGGTTGCCCGCTCGCTTCAGCCCGCCAGTGCGAAACGCAGGTTGATGACACGACCCGGGAAATCCCTACAGGTTGCGTCCGGGAGTTCTCCGATGTTTCCGTTGACCCCGGGGCTCCGAAGCCGCTCCGCCGGTGCGATGCAGCAAGGCCGCGCGCGCCAACAGGTGGCTGGCGATCGGCGTGGTCAGCGCTTGAAACACAATGGCCAACCCCACGCGCCAGCCGAGACCCGGACCTTCATGTACGCACCAATACCCTGCCAACATGAGAAACATCCCCAGCGTCATGCCTTTTGAAACCGCATGACTGCGGCACAACATGTCGGGCAACCGCAGCAGTCCCACTCCCGTCAACGCAATGAAGCCGGCGCCCGCCAGCAGGCAGGCAAGGCCGAAGCCCTGCACCACGAGGGTGCCTTCAGTCGCCATCCCGCACCTCCTCTCCGGCCTCATTTCGTTCACCGGCCTGCGCGCCGTCACTGCGGCTCAAGTACGCCACGAAGGCCATCGACGTGGAGAAGCCCAGCACCGTGTAGATCAGGATGAGTCCCATGTAGTCGGTCGTATGCCAGCGGATGGATTGTACCACCAACAGGGCGGTCGCGGCGACGGTGAGCACGTCGAAGGCGAGAATGCGATCGAGCAGTGTGGGCCCGCGGGCGATCCGCCAGGCGGCGCAGCCCAGGGCCAGGGCCAGCGCCAGCGAGACGACATCAAGACAGAGGGTGAGCAACGGTTCAGTCATCGGGTGAAGGCCATGATGGGGTCGTGGAGTCGTCGTTTGATCCCGTCGCGCACCTGTTCGTCGGATTGGATGCCGAGCGAGTGCACGATCATGTGACCGCGCTCCGGATCATAGTCGGCGGTGGTCGTGCCCGGCGTGAGCGTGATGCAGTAGCTGAGCAGCAGCGCCTCCAGGCGGGTCAGCTCCCCTGCCGGATACACCAAAAAGCCGGGCCGCAGTCGACGGGTCGGTGTCAGCAGCACCACACCCGCCACTTCAAAACACGCGCGCAGAAACTCCCATCCGAAACCCGCGGCGAAGCGCAGCACCCGTCCCGCCCGCACGAGGGGAGACAGTCGTCGGGCCGCGTTCATGGTGCGGCCTCCTCCGGTTTGGCCCCCGCCCGGGACTCCCCCAGCACCGCTCGAACATAGCCATCCCGATCGCACAGCTGGGCGGCCGCCTGCCGGGCGAGCCGGGCGGGAAATTCGGCCGCGAGTCCGTAGGCGACCGACCCCATCGCCAGTGTGCCCGCTGCCGCCACCGCCCCCGGCCAGCCGCGCGGTCGCGCCGATGCCCGGCGGGGGCCGGCCGGTGCCGGCGCCCAGAAGCATCCGTGCCAGGCCCGCAGCAGTGCGCCCAGCGTGAGCAGACTTGTGAGCAACACCGCGGCCACGATCAGGGGGCGGCCGGCGGCGACAGCCTCATTTACGATCAACAGCTTGCCCCAGAAGCCGCTCGAGGGCGGAAAGCCTGCGGCCGAAAGCGCGGTGATCAGGAACAGGCCCGCCAGCCAGCGCGGCGGCTCGGCAGGGTGCGCCGCTGTGCCCCATGCATCCGTTTGGCGGATACGCAGCAGCAGCCCGGTGGCCAGAAAGAGGGCGGCCTGCACCAGCGCGTCATGCCACAGGTAAAAAAGTCCGGCGGCGATGGAGCCGCTCGTGCCCAATCCCAGCGCAACGACCGGGAGGCCCACGTGACTCACCAGCAGCAGCGCAATGAGATCGCGGACCCG
The DNA here is from genome assembly GCA_965652375.1 of uncultured Opitutus sp. GTDB lineage: Bacteria > Verrucomicrobiota > Verrucomicrobiia > Opitutales > Opitutaceae > Actomonas. Next base: position 220,353 of record CBFGUO010000003.1, on the reverse strand, counting down.
ACTGCGCGCCGCCGCCACCAGCGCGCCCCCGAGCATGGTGACGACCGCGAGACCGACCAGGAGCGGATTGAGCCCGCCGACCTCCGGCGGCAATACCGTGCCGAAGAGCCGGAACAATCCGTAAAGCCCGAGCTTCGTGAGCGTCGCCGCAAAGATCGCGCCGATGGGTGCCGGCAGGGCGGGGTAGCTGTTGGGCAACCAGTAGAACCAGGGAAACAACGCCGCCTTGATGCCGAAGACCGCCACCAGCGCCGTGGCGAAAAAGATCAGGCGCGGATCTCCGCGCAGGCCATCGGCCCGCTGCGCGATCTCCGCGAAGTTGAGCGTGCCGAACAGGGCGTAGCCCAGGGCCACCGTCGCCAGAAACACCGTGGCGCCCGCCAGGTTGATCACGACGTAGGGCAGGGTGTTGCTGATCGTGCGGTCATCGGCCTGCAACGAAAGCAGTCCGTAGGAGACGATGACCACCAGTTCGACGGCGACATAAAGGTTGAACAGATCGCCGGTGGCGTAGGCGAGGTTGAGGCCGGCACCGAGCAGCAGCACCAGGGGCAGTTTCAACGGGTGTTCATCGCGCCGCGGCGTTTCCGCGAGATCGTAGAGGGTGGCGAGCACGAGAATCCCGGCGGTCAGCACCATCATGGCCGCGCCCGTCAGGTCCACCACGAGCGTGATCGAGAGCTCCACCGGCCAGCCGCCGACCGTCAGCACGGCGCGCCGGCCCGACGCCGTATGGATCAACAGCACAAGCGCGATTGCGCCCTGGACCAGCAGGGCGAGCAAGGCCAGGGCGCGCCGGATGCGGTGATGACGCCCCGCAAACAGCACGAGCACGGCGCAACTGAGCGGCACCAGGAATGCGCCGGCCACCAGGTTCATTCCTCCTCCTTTCGTGTAGGGTCTAGTCGCGCCACGTCGGTCGTTTCCAGGTCGAGAAAGAGGCGATAAAGCAGCAGCACGAGGTAGCTCGTGATGCCGAAGCCGATGACGATCGCCGTCAGCACCAGCGCCTGCGGCAGCGGGTCGACCATCGGTTCGGGACGCCCCGGATGCACGAGCGGCGCCCGGGCGCCGGTCGGGTCGCCGGCCACGGTGATGAAAAACAGGTTGCCGGCATGCGTGAGCAGCGTGAAGCCGAAGAGCATCCGCACAAAGCCGCGATGGAGGATGAGGTAGATGGCTGCGGCGGTGAGACCGCCGGTCAGCAGGGCAGCGTCCCAGGCGATCATGTTTCCTCCGGAGGCTGCGGATGCGGGTGACGGTGGTGTGGTGGATGCCGCTCGACCGGTTCTTCCCCCCGGGCGCGGTAGAGTTCCTCCTCCGCCTCGGCAAAGGCCGGATGGCCTTCGCTGGAAAGCCCGAAGGTGAAGATGAGTTTGGCCGTGGCGCCGACGACGATGAAATACACGCCGCATTCGAAGATGAGAGCCGAGCGCAAGGAAAAGTCACCGAGTTCGAACGCATAGGGCGCGAGCAGCGGGTCCCCCGTGAGCAACGGGGCGGCGGCCGAACCCACCACCACCAGCCCCCCGGCCGCGGCGATGCGCGCGGGCGGGAAACGCAGCATGCGGCGCGCTGCGGGCACCGAGTTGCCCAGGGCCAGCAGGACAAAGGATATCGCGGTCGCCATGCCCGCGATGAAACCGCCGCCGGGGGCATCGTGACCGCGGACCAGCAGGTGCAGCGCCAGCAGGTTGATGAGCACGCAGGCCACGCGCGTGACGAAGGGCGCAAAATGGGAGGTCCGCTCGATCATGTCGGTCGCCCCGTTTTGCGCCGGTAGCGCATGAGCAGCGTGATCCCGGCGATCATCGCCGACAGGAGCACGGTGATCTCGAACAGGGTGTCGAGGGCGCGAAACTCCGTCACGATGGCGTTCACCGCGTTGCCGCTGTGGGCCTCCGGTTCGGCCGCGGCGAGATGACGCCTGCCGACGGCCCGGCCCAAGGGAGGCGATCCAAACGCCAGCAGCGCCAGGGTCGTGAGGGTGCCGATACTGATCGCCAGTGCTCCGGAAAGCAGGCGTCGGCGGCGGCTGGTCGCCGGTGCATGTTGCTGACGCTCGTGCATCGCCGCGGGAAAACGGGCGAGCAGGAAGAGCACCAGAATGAGCGCCACCACCTCGACCAGGATCTGGGTCAGGGCGAGGTCCGGCGCCCGTACCATGACGAAGTAGATGCAGATGAGAAAACCGGTGGCCGACAGCGAAACCACGCGCGCGGCCGGGTGCCGCAGTCGGATCACGCCGGCCGCGGCCAGCAGCACTAGGCTGCCGATGAGCAGGCGCAGCGGCGGAACGGCCTCGGTGGAAATGTGCAATCGCCACGCCCCGCCCGCGGCGCCTGCCACGCCCGCGGCACCGGCCGCCAGTGTTGCCAGCAGGATGGGCAGAAAAGCCGCTGTGCGGTCGACCTGCAAAGCGCGGAGGACGATCCGCGCCCCGCGGCGCGCCCCGCCCAGCCCGCGATCGAAGGCCGATTCCAGCCGAATGGCGACGGGGAGGCTCGCCGCGTAAGCGCGACTCCGGCGCAGCCAGGCATGCAACCCGATCCCCGCCGCAAGCGCGGCCGCCGTGATGGCCAGGCCCGGACCGGGTTTGGGCCAGGCCTTCAGCTCGGCCTCGACGAGCGCCGGACGGCCCAACACGGGCAGGCTTTCCAGCAGGTGCGCGGGTCCGGCGGGCGCGAGGCCGGCCCCCAGCACGACTGCCGCCAGCAGGGCGGGCATGACGGTCATGATCCGCGGCGGCGAATGATGGTGCAGGTGCTGCGTCAGGCCGGCGGGCGTCTCGCCGAGGAAGACGCCGCCGAAAAATCGGCAGGCAAAGGTCATCTTGAGCGCGAATCCGCCCGCCAGCACAAGGAGCAGTCCCGGCGATTCCACCCCGTGCAGAATCGATTCCTTGCTCACGAATCCCGCGGTGCCCGGCAGACCCACCATCGACGCCAGCGCGACCGCCGTGATTCCGGCGACGACAGGCATGCGCCCGGCCAGGCCGCCCAACTCATCGATGCGGCTGCGTCCGGCGGCATGGATCACCAGCCCGGCGATCATGAACAGCGCCGCCTTGTAGAACACGTGATTGCCGGTGTGAAAGGGCAGACTGGCGGCGAGGCCGGGGTGATCGAGACCGGCGAGCAGCAGCAGGTAGCCGAGCGAACTGATCGTGCTGAAGGCGAGCATGGCCTTGAGCTCGCGGGCGATGAACGCGCAGATACCGGTGACCATCATCGTGGTGCCGCCCACCGCGATCAGCAGTGCGGTCCACCCCGGCCACGCCGCGAACAGGGGATCAAAGCGAGTGGCAAGATAGAGGCCGAGCTTCACCATCGTGGCCGCATGCAGGTAGGCGCTGACCGGCGTGGGGGCCGCCATCGCGCCGGTGAGCCAAAAATGAAAGGGCAACTGGGCCGATTTGCCGAACGCGCCGAGCGCCATCAGGGCCACGGCCGCCGGGAAAGCGGCCGATCGGGTCCAGGCGACATCGGGGGCGGCAAGCAGCTCGGAGATGCGCCAGGTGCCGCCGAGGTGGGCCAGCAGCACCAGTCCCGCGAGCAGGCAAAGCCCCGTGGCGAAGGTGACGCACAGGGCCCGCCGGGCCGCGTGCGTGGCCGCGCGATCCCGACGGTCGGTGGCGATGAGCAGAAACGACAGCACACTGGTGGCTTCCCATCCCGCATAGAGCACGAGCAGATGATCGGCGCAGACCGTGAGCACCATGGCTCCCATGAACAACAGCAGCAACGCGTGGAAACGGCGGGCATCGAAGTCCGTTTCCTCGCGAAAATAGCCGGAGGCATAGCCGGCCACCACCGCCCCCACGAGCAGGGCGGCCGCGGCGAAGAACAGGGACAAGCGGTCGCCGACCAGCGCCAGCTCGACCTCCAGCGTCGGCACCCAGGCGAAGGCGTGCGTGAACACCTCCGGTGTGCCCGGGCCCGCGGCCACCCCGCGGACGAGGAGCGCAAGCAGACCGGTGGCAAGCAGCGCCGTGCCGGTCGGCAGGAGCCGGTGGATCGTGAGCGGGGAGCGCGGCTGCGGCAGGAGCGCCACCAGCGCCGCCCCGGCCACGGGGCCGAAAGCGAGGACGGCCAGCCAGGGAGCGTCGGTTGCCACCTTGATTATCCGATCGCCGTGCTGCGGACTCAGGCCGGCGGCGTACGGCGCTGAGCGTTTTGGACCTGGGATTCGTCGGCGGTGTCGGAGGCACCCGGCGTGGGCTCACTGGCCGCCGGTTTTTGGTGCTCGACGGGCTTGTCGACATCCAAGCGACCACGGCCCGTCGCCCGCGCCCGCCCGCTGAAGGCGAGCAGGAACAGACCGACGACGGCGACGAGACTGACAACAGCAAGAACGTAACCGAGCATGAACGAGAATACGTGGGGGTGAGGTGCGCGCGCCATCGGGCCGTGTTCCGGCCCGGAATTGGGGCGCCCGGAGCGCCGCCGGATCAGGAGGCGTCCACGGAGGATCGCGCGGAGAGAGCGAAGGACGGGCGAGAGGCTTGGAAACCCAGGAGCCGGATCGGTTCACGCGCCCCGGGCGGACTCCCCCACGCCCAAGACCGCTGGCGCTCCGGTGTCGGCCGCGCACCACGTGGCTTACGGTGGGGGCAATCGGGCCGCCTCGCCTGCCAATCCGGCGGCGCTGCGACCCTCATTCAACCTCAAACCTGCAACCCGTCATGAAATCACTCCCGTCTCCATTTTTCTCCTCCCGCCTCATCGCACGGGTGCTGTTGCTCGGCCTTTGCGCCGGAGTCCTGCCCGCGACCGGATTCGCCGCCGAAAAGGACGCCACGCTGCAGATTCAAATGCGGATCCCGCCCTCCTGGGACCCGTTTCTCGAAGACGACGTGAAGGACGCCTTCCTGTCGCAGGTGCGCGATGTCTTCCGTCGCGAAGGCTACACCGGCACGATCAAGGAGGTCGATCGATTCGAGGAACCGAGCGCAGGCTGCTGCCTGGTGACGATCAACCTGCTCGACTGGCGGCTCAATCACACCGGCAATGTCGACTGCACCTTCACCGCCAGCCTGCAGACCGATGAGCGCACTCGAAACTTCGGCATCTTCAGCGGTATGGCGCTGCGCTGGATGAACAGCCGCGGACGCTTCGGCCTGGCCAACTCGTTCGAGGACGCCGCCGAGGACGCGCTCGAACGCCTCTACGCCGATCTCGCTGAAACCGAACTCGTGCCCGGCCTCCGTCCCGCCTGAAGGAGTTTTGCACCACGGAATGCACAGAGTACACGGAGTTGGAGAGGCCAGGAGGGTGTGTTTTTAACCACGTTTTGAGCGGGGCGACAGACCTGACATGAGCACGAATCCACACGAAAAGGATAACCGGGAAAACGGCCCACGGCTGTTCACCAACGGCATTGAACAGGAGGGACGCAGAGAGCGCAGAGAAGGACATTCGGTGCTGACAGGATCCTCCGCTACTTCTGCGTGCTCCTGTAAAAAATCCGATCGGGAAAATTCCGCATCGCGTACTTTCGCGTCCTTCGCGGTTTCGTTGTCCGTTTTCCCGGATCCACTCGCTCACGCTCGTAGCCACGGGAGATGTCGCTTCCCGAGCGCGGCATTCTTTTTGCGCCTCTTTGCGGCCAAATCATCCTCACGGCGTGGGCCCGGGCACCGTGCAGGGCTGCCCCTACCTTCGGCACCGGGCCGTGACCGATGGCCCGCTTCGCCGGTGCCGCGTATGGTGAGCCGGTTTTTCCAGTGATCGGCCGACTGCACCGGCCGCCGCGTTTCGCATTTCCTGCGCCGGAGCGGACTGACGCTCCGGACTCAACCTTCTCCGACCTTGATCATGCCCAAAAAAACCGCCGCCGACGTACTCTTCGAAACCCTTATCGCCTGGGACGTGGAGGTGATCTTCGGCCTGCCGGGCGACGGGATCAACGGCATCATCGAATCCCTCCGCCAAGCCACCGATCGCATCCGCTTCATTCAGGTGCGCCACGAGGAAGCCGCCGCCTTCATGGCTTGCGGCTACGCCAAATACACCGGCCGTCTCGGCGTCTGCCTCGCCACCTCCGGGCCGGGTGGCGTTCATCTGCTCAACGGCCTTTATGATGCCAAGCTCGACGGTCAGCCCGTGCTCGCCATCACCGGCCATCACTTCCACGACCTCATCGACACCCGCGCCCAGCAGGACATCAACCTCGACCGCCTCTTCATGGATGTCGCGGTCTACAACACCCGCGTGATGGGGCCGGGACACATCGGCCCCGTGGCCAACATCGCCTGCCGCACCGCCCTGGCCCGTCGCGGCGTCGCCCACATCAATTTCCCGGTCGACACGCAGTCGCTTCCGGTCGACTCCGCTGCGCACTCGATGCGTTTCACTCCGGGCTTTGCCAGCAGCGATACGATCGGCCGGGCCTCACGCCTGCCCGATGAAACCGAGCTCGACCGGGCCGCCCGCGTGCTCAACGAGGGAGAGCGCGTCGTCATTCTCGCCGGTCAGGGGGCGCTCGACGCCACGGACGAATTGATCGAACTGGCCGATACGCTCGGCGCGCCGATCGTGAAGGCCCTGCTGGGGAAGGCCTGCGTGCCCGATGACTGTCCCTTCACCACCGGGGGCATCGGCCTGCTCGGCACCAAGCCGTCCGAGGAAGCGATTCAGCACTGCGACACGCTGTTTTTTGTCGGCACCTCCTTTCCCTATCTCGAATTCCTGCCCGAACCCGGCTCGGTCAAGGCCGTGCAACTCGACATCGATCCGATGCGCATCGGACTGCGCCACCCGGTCGATGTCGGTCTCGTCGGCGACGCCCGCCGCGGGCTGCGGGCGCTGTTGCCGCGTCTGCAGCGGAAGGCGAACCGCAAGTTCCTCGAAAAGGCGCAGGCTCAGACCCGCGATTGGTGGGAACTCATGGAGGAGCGCGGCACGCGGCGCGACATGCCCATGAAGCCCCAGGTCGTCGCCTGGGAGATCGGGCAGCGCCTGGCCGAGGACGCCATCGTCACCTCCGACAGCGGCACGATCGCCACCTGGTTTGCCCGCCAGATGCCGGTGCGGCGCGGCCAGATGTATTCCCTGTCGGGCACCCTGGCCACCATGGCCAACGGCCTGCCGTACACCATCGCCGCGCAGGTGGCGTATCCAGATCGTCAATGCGTGGCCTTCGTCGGCGACGGCGGCTTCTCCATGCTCATGGCCGAATTCGCCACCGCGGTGAAACACGAGCTGCCCATCAAGGTGTTTGTGGTGAAGAACAACTCTCTCGGGCAGATCAAGTGGGAGCAGATGGTCTTCCTGGGCAACCCGGAGTTCGGCTGCGAGCTGCACCCGATCGATTTCTGCGCGATCGCCCGGGCCTGCGGCGGCACCGCGTTTTATGTCGATGATCCCACCCGTTGCGGCGAGGTGGTGCAGGCGGCGCTGGATACGCCCGGTCCGGTGCTGGTCGAGGCGGTCGTCGATCCCCACGAGCCGCCGATGCCCGCCAGCGTGACCGCCAAACAGGCCAAGCAGTTCGCCCGCTCAGTGGCGCGGGGCACGCCCGAGCGGGGGAAGATCGTCGCCACGGTGACGGAGGACCGCGTGAAGGAGATGGTTTGATCCGGGGGGAGGACCGGCAGATGTCGACCGTGACCAAGCAGCTGGGGGAGGCAACGCTGGTCACGGATGCCCGCGTCGAGGCGTTCACGATTCCGACGCCGGAGCCGGAGTCCGACGGCACGCTCGAGTGGTCGTCGACCACGATGGTCGTCGTCGAGCTGCACAGCGATGCGGAGGTGAGCGGGCTGGGTTACACCTATGCGCACGCGGCGACCGCGCGCCTGATCGCCGATGAACTGATTCCCCTGCTGCGCGGACGGGATGCCATGGCGATCGAGTCCCACTGGCTGGCGATGCGGGCGACCTTGCGCAACCACGGCACCGGTGGCCTGGCGGCCATGGCGATTTCCGCCGTCGACATCGCCCTCTGGGACCTGAAGGCGCGCCTGCTCGGCCTGCCGCTGTGGCGCCTGCTCGGCGCGGCCCGCGCGCGGGTGCCGGTCTACGGCAGCGGTGGCTTCACCTCCTACAGTGACGCGCGGCTCGCGGATGAAATCGGCGAGTGGCGGGCGCAGGGCATTGCCGATGCGAAGATCAAGGTCGGCCGCGAACCCGTGCGCGACCTCGAACGCGTGCGGGCGGCCCGCGCCGCGATGGACGGCACCACGGGTGCGCTGATGGTCGACGCCAACGGCGCCTACACCTTCAGTTCCGCCCGGCGTTGGGCGCGGGTGTTTCAGGAGGAAGCGGGCGTTTCCTGGTTGGAGGAGCCGCTGCCGGCCGCGCGCCATGCCGACCTCACGGCTCTGCGGCTTCGCCTGCCGCCCGGAGTGGAACTCGCCGGCGGGGAATACCTCTACGATCCGGCCGAAGCCCGCCTGCTCCTGGACGGTCCCGATGTCGATGTGCTCATGGCCGATGTGACGCGCTGTAGCGGGATCACCGGCTTTCTGCAGATCGCGGCGCTGGCGGCGGCGGCGCAGCATCCGCTTTCCACGCACTGCGCCCCTGCGTTGCACGCGCCGCTGGGCGGCGCTGAGGCCCGGGTGCGACACGTCGAGTATTTCCAGGATCATGCGCGCATCGAACGCGCCCTGCTCGACGGCTTTTCGCCGCCCGCCGAAGGCACCCTCGCCGCGGGCGGGCCCGGCGCCGGCCACGGTTATTTCTTCAAATGGCGTGATGCCCAGCGTTACGCCGCCTGACCCCCCCCTCCGCCGCCCCTCGTTCTTCTTTTCCCATCATGCCCACCATCCTCTCGTCTCCTGCCACGTCGTCCGCCCCCGAGGTCATCCACATCGCCCGCGCGCCCGGTGAACCCGGCCTGCCCGCCCGCTGGACCTCCGCCCACAAGGACGGCGTGGGCGCTTCGGCCGGGACGGAAAGCGACGTGTGGTTCACCATCAGCCACGGCATTCTGAACGAGATCTACTTTCCGCGGCAGGACCAGGCCAACACCCGCGACTTCGGCTTCGTGGTCACGGCCGACGACGGCTTCTTTTCGGAGGAAAAGCGCGACACGCGGCACACCGTGCGACCGCTGGAGGAGGGCGTGCCGGGCTACGTGCTCACCAACACCTGCCGGGAGGGCCGCTACCGTATCCATAAAGTGGTGATAGCCGATCCCTTTACCGACTCCGTGCTCACGGCGGTGCGATTCGAGCCCCTGCAGGGCGCCCTGGAGCACTACCGGCTCTACGCCCTCCTGGCGCCTCATCTCGAAAATCACGGTGGGGACAACGAGGGCTGGTGCGGCGACTATCATGGCGAGCCGATGCTGTTCGCCAGACGCGGCCGGACCGTGCTGGCGCTCGCCTGCACCGGGCCGTGGCTCGAGCGCACCTGCGGCTTCGTCGGGGAAAGCGACGGCTGGCAGCAGCTGCATCGCTGCGGGCGGCTCGACGGCCTGTTCGACGAAGCGGGCCCCGGCAACATTGCGCTCACCGGTCGCGTCGATCTGGCCGGTTGCGGCGGCGAGTTCGTCTGCGCCGTCGCCTTCGGGCATTCACCCTCGGAGGCCGGTCTGAGTGCGCGACTCGGCCTGGCCCGCGGCTTCACGGAGTCGTGCGATGCCTACGTGGCCGGGTGGCGGGCCTTCCAGAAAACCTGCCGGCGACTCGCCTCGGGGCGGCGTGAATCCTTCAACCTTTACCGGGTGAGCACGTCGGTGCTGCACCTGCACGAGAGCCGGCGCTTTCCCGGCGGGGTGATCGCGAGCCTGGCCATTCCCTGGGGCAACTCCAAGGGCGACGAGGACATGGGCGCCTATCACTTCGTGTGGCCGCGTGACCAGTGGCACGCCGCCACGGGGCTGCTCGCGGCGGGGCTGCGCGAAAACGCCCGCAGCGTGCTGCTCGCCCAGATGTGCACGCAGAGCGCCGACGGCTCCTGGCCGCAGAACATGTGGCTCGACGGTCATCCCTTCCGGGAGGCGATCCAGCACGACCAGCTGGGCGGCTTTCTCCTGCTGGCCGAGTTGTTGCGCAGTGAAAACTGGCTGGGCGGGATCGACTGCTGGTCCGCCATGCGCCGCACCGCCTGCTACCTCATCGAGGCCGGCCCCGTCACCCAGCAGGACCGCTGGGAGGACAGCAGCGGCTATGCCCCGTATTCCCTCGCGGTCGTCATCGCCGGGCTCGTCGTGGCGGCCGAATGGGCCGAACGCGCCGGGGAGCCGGACATGGCGGAGCTGTTTCGCAGCGCCGCCGACGATTGGAACGACTCCATCGAACGCTGGCTGTACGTGACCGACACGCCCCTCAGCCGCCAACTCGGGGTCGAGGGGTACTACGTGCGCATCGCCCCGGAGTCGGTCCAAAGCCCCGCCGACCTGCACGAGGCCGAGGTGTGGCTTTCCAATCAGAACGGCCACGGTTCCGCCCGCGCCTGGGAGATCGTGAGTCCGGATGCGCTCGCCCTGGTGCGCTACGGCCTGCGCTCGGCCGACGATCCGCGCATCCTCAACACCGTGAAGGTCGTCGACGCGACCCTGGGGTGCAATACCCGCAACGGTTCCGCCTGGCGACGCTACACCCGCGACGGTTATGGCGAGGATCACCAGGGCGGGGCCTACGACGGCAAAGGAGTCGGCCGCTGCTGGCCGCTGCTCACCGGCGAACGGGCCCACTACGAAATCGCCCGCGGCGACCTGCCGGCCGCGCGACGCCTCATGCGCGCCATGGGTCGGCAGGCCTCGGCCACCGGCCTGCTGCCGGAACAGATCTGGGACGGCGACGACCTGCCGGAGCGCGGACTGCGCAACGGCGAACCCACCGGATCGGCCATGCCCTTGGTGTGGGCGCACGCCGAGTTCGTGACCCTGCTGCGGTCGTTGCGGGAACGTCGCGTCCTCGACTGCCCCGCGCAGACCGTCAACCGCTACCTGCAACACGATCGCCGCTCGGTGCGCGGGCGGCGCCTGCGCGCGTCATGAGGATCAGCCTGCACAACGGGGACTACCTCGACGTCGATCGGGAAAAGCTCGCCCGTGAGCTCCAGGCCGAGGCCGATGCCGAGGTGCGCTTCGACGATGGCAGCCGCGCCCTCTATGCCACCGATGCCTCCAACTACCGGCAGGTTCCGGTGGGGGTGGTCGTGCCCCGTTCGCGCGATGCCGCCGCCGCCGCGCTCGCCGTATGCCGGCGGCACGGCGTGCCCGTCACGTCGCGCGGCGGAGGCACCAGCCTCGCCGGCCAGTGCTGCAATGTCGCCGTGATCATGGATCTTTCCAAATACCTGCGCCGCATCGTCGAGCTCGATCCGCAGCAGCAGCAGGCCCGGGTGGAACCCGGCGTGGTGATCGACCAGCTGCGCACGGCGGCGGGCCGCCACGGCCTCACCTTTGGCTGCGACACCTCCACCCACGCCTACGCCACCCTGGGCGGCAGCATCGGCAACAACGCCTGCGGCGTTCATTCCGTTCAATGCGGACGCACGGCCGACAATGTCGAGGCCCTCGAGGTCGTGACCTATGACGGGACGCGCCTGCGCGTCGGCGCGACCGACGACCGGACCTACCGCAGTCTCATCGCCGGGGACGGTCGCGCAGCCGATATCCACCGCCGCCTGCGCGCGCTGCGCGATCGCCACGGCGACGAGATCCGGCGGCGCTTTCCCCGCATCCCGCGGCGGGTATCGGGCTACAACCTCGACGACCTGCTGCCGGAAAAGGGCTTTCAGGTGGCGCGCTCGCTGGTGGGTTCCGAAGGCACCTGCGCGCTCACGCTCGAGGCCACCGTGCGGCTCATCCCGGATCCACCGCATCGGGTGCTGCTGATCGTGGGCTACCCCGACATCTACACCGCGGCCGATCGTGTGCCGGACCTGATGGCCTGCGGACCGATCGCGCTGGAGGCGATCGACGAGATCCTGGTGAGCAACGTGAAGACCAAGCAGCTCGACGTGCAGGACCTGTCGGTGCTGCCCGAGGGCCGCGCCTTCCTGCTGGTCGAGTTCGGCGGCGCCACGCCCGAGGCCGCTGCGGACGCCGCGGGCAAGGCGGTGGGGGCGGCCGGCGCGGTCGCGCACGTGGTGCATCGCGATGCGGCGGCGCAGGCGAGCGCCTGGGCGGTGCGGGAGGATGGACTGCCCGCGACCGCGCGGGTGCCCGGGCTCGATGACACCTGGGAGGGCTGGGAGGATTCGGCCGTGGCCCCGGAACGGCTCGGCGGCTACCTGCGCGCGCTGCGCGCCTTGTATGATGACTTTGGTTACAACGGGGCGTTCTACGGCCACTTCGGGCAGGGCTGCGTGCACACCCGCATCAACTTCGACCTGAAGTGCGCCGAGGGCGTGCGCAAATACCGCGCGTTCATCAATGCCGCCACGAGCCTGGTGGTGGAACACGGCGGCGTGTTCAGCGGCGAGCATGGCGACGGCCAGTCGAAGGCGGAATTCCTGGGCAAGATCTACGGCGAGGAACTCGTGGGCGCCTTTGCCGACTTCAAGCGCATCTGGGACCCGGACGGGCGGATGAATCCGGGCAAGGTGGTCGATCCCTATGCGATCGATACGAACCTGCGCTTCGGTCGAAACTACGCGCCGCCGCAGCAGGCGACCCATTTCCATTTTGCCGACGACCGCGACTCCTTTGCCTACGCCACCGAACGCTGCGTGGGGGTGGGCAAATGCCGGCGCGCCGACACGGGCACGATGTGCCCCAGCTACATGGTGACACTGGAGGAGGAGCACTCGACGCGCGGGCGGGCGCGATTGCTGTTCGAGATGCTGCAGGGCGATCCGATCGGTCGCGACGGCTGGCGCGACGAGCACGTGAAGGATGCACTCGATCTCTGCCTGGCCTGCAAGGCCTGTCGCGGCGAGTGTCCCATGGAGGTCGACATGGCCGCCTACAAGGCGGAGTTCCTTTCGCACTACCACGAGACCAAGGCGCGGCCGCGATCGGCCTTTGCCATGGGGCGCATCGCCACCTGGGCGCGGGCGGCGCAGCTGGCGCCGGGATTGGTCAACCTGGCGGCGCGGGTGCCAGTGCTGGAAGACGCGGCCAAGTGGGTGGCGGGCATCGCCCCGCAGCGGCAGCTTCCGCGATTTGCCCGCCGCACCTTCCGCCAGTGGTTCGAGCGGCGGCGAGCACCGGCCTACGGCGAACGCGCGCCGGTATTGTTATGGGCCGACACCTTCACCAACCATTTTCACCCCGGGCAGGGCATTGCCGCGACCGAGGTACTCGAGCGGCTGGGTTGGAGCGTGAAGCTCCCGCGGTCCGGCCTCTGCTGCGGTCGGCCGCTTTACGACTACGGCTGGCTCGACCGGGCGCGAGCGCAGCTGGCGGAGATTCTCGAGGCGCTGCGACCGCAGATCCGGGCCGGCCTGCCGATGGTCGCGCTGGAGCCGAGCTGCCTGTCGGTCTTCCGCGATGAGCTGCGCAATTTTTTCCCCAATGACGAGGACGCCGGGCGCCTGCGGGCGCAGAGTTTCACGCTGGCGGAGTTCCTGGAGCGTCACGCGGGTGAGCAACCGTTGCCCCGGCTGGATCGGCCCGCCATGGTGCACGTCCATTGCCATCAGCGCGGCGTCATCGGCCTGCAGGCCGAGCAAAGGCTGTTCGAGCGGCTCGGTCTCGACGCCGAGGTGCTCGACTCCGGCTGTTGCGGCATGGCGGGTGCCTTCGGTTTCGAGCGCGAGCATTTCGATGTCTCGGTCAAATGCGGCGAACGCGTGCTGCTGCCGCGGGTGCGCTCGGCGCCGGAAGACACCGTCGTCCTGGCCGACGGATTCAGCTGCCGGGAACAGATCCGGCAGACCACCTCGCGGCGCGCCCAGCACCTCGCCGAACTCATTCGCACCGGCTGGTCCGGTTGATCCGTCTCCTCCCGTTCCCATGACTGCCACCGAAAACTTTTCCCTCAGCCAATTCACGACCGGCGATCATTCCTTTGCCGACGACCTCGCGCTGGTGCGCCAACTCGGGATACCGGCGATGGAGCTGTGTGAAGCCAAGCTCGATCGCGATGATGAACGCGCGGCTGCTCAGCTTGCGCAGGTCAGGGACGCCGGGGTGGCGCTGAGCAGTGTGCAGGCGCGGGTGCACTCGGTCTTCCCCGACCAGATGGCGCCCGAGCCGCCGGAGCCGGAGGCGCGGCTGGAGGCTTTTGGCGCGACGCTGGATCGCTTTGCCGCCGCCTTTCCCGGCGAGTCGCTGCCCTTCGTTTTGATCGGCGGACGGGCGCCCGAGCACGACTTCGGCCGGGCCTGGGGCGTGGCGGTGCAGTTTGCGCAACAGGCGGCCGACGCAGCGGCGCAACGCGGCCAAAAGGTCGCCTTCGAGGTGCTGCATCCGGTGTTGATGAACGAGGACACCTTCCTGTGCGGGTGGGACCAGGCGCTGGCCCTGGTGGAGGCGGTCGGCCGGCCCAACTTTGGCCTCGTCTGCGACCTTTGGCACGTGTGGCAGGAGCGCGACATCGTTGCGCGGGTGCACGATTCTCTCGACCGGGTGATGCTGGTGCACGTGAGCGACTGGCGGGCCGGCGGACCACGTGCGCTCAACGACCGGGTGCCGCCGGGCGAGGGCATCATTCCCTTGCCGGAGTGGGGGCGCGTGCTCGGCACCGGCGGCTACCGCGGCTGGGTGGGCCTCGAAATGCTGTCGGACCGGCGCCTGGCGGATTCCTACCTGCGGCGACCGCTCGCCGAGGTGGTGCGCGACGCCCGCTCGGTACTGCGCGGCGCCGGTTTCCTGCAGGCCTGCCAGGAGGCCGCCCGCTGAGGCGGCGGGGTGGGGAAGTGAACCTGTTTTGTCATGAAATCACGGATACTTAATCAAAACAACGGCTCCACCCACATCGTGGTGTTGGAGCGGGGCGAATCGGTCGTGCCGGCCTTGGTCAGCTTTGTGCGCGAGAACGACATCAAGGCGGCCAGTTTCACCGCCATCGGTGCCTTCGAGTCGGCGCAGCTGGCCTTCTTCGATTGGGAGCGGCGGGACTACGAACCGCTGCCGGTGCTGGAGCAGGCGGAGGTGCTGGTGCTCGCCGGCGACGTGGCCTGGAAGGAGGACGAGCCCATTATCCACGCGCACGCCGTGCTGGGCCTGCGCGACGGCAGCACCCTGGGCGGACACCTGCGCGACGCCGTGGTGCGGCCCACGCTTGAGGTGGTCCTCCACGCCGGCGGCGCCCTGGAGCGCCGTTACGACGCCGAAAGTGGCCTCGCGCTGGTCGCCCCGTGACCGGCGCTGGTGGCTACGAGCGTGAGCGAGTGGATCGGGGAGCCGGGGAGAAAAGAGAAGATTGAGTAAGAAACCGCGAAAGACGCGAAGGGATGCGAACGCCGCGACGACGGACCACGTCTTCTCTGTTTGGTGCTGACCGCTTTCGCGCCTCTTCGCGTCCTTCGCGGTTGCCTCCATTCTGAAGTCAGTGAGGAAAGCTCAGACTATGTGGGCCACGGATGGCACGGATTAACACGGATTCAATGCTGCCTTATCCGTGTGATCCGTGGCTAAACCTCGTCTCGGTCAAACGTGGCTGGAAGGCAGGGAAGCTTTTGACCACGGAGTGCACAGAGTACACAGAGACGGAGAGGCACGAGGAACCGCCGAGAAGTCGTTTTGGGAAAAGTCGCAAAGCGGCGCAGTAGGCCCAAAAAAGAACCCCGCTGGGAGTGCTTCGCGACCGTCGCGGTTACCCCCGACTTCATTCCAGTACGCTGCGATGCGGATCCACTCGCTTACGCTCGCAGCCACGGGGCTGTCGCGGCGGGAGCACAGTTTTTTTTGCGCCTCTTGCGCCTTTTTGCGGCCAATAAAATCTCTGGACGGATCGGCATGACGCGCGTCCCGGGGCCAATCGCTTTCGCGCCTCTTCGCGTCCTTCGCGGTCAACTCCTTGTTTTTTCGCGTTCCGCGGATCCACTCGCTCACGCTCGCAGCCACGGGGCGATCGCGGCCGGAGCACAGTTTTTTTTTTGCGCCTCTTGCGCCTTTTTGCGGCCAATAAAATCTCTGGACGGATCGGCATGACGCGCGTCCCGGGGCCAATCGCTTTCGCGCCTCTTCGCGTCCTTCGCGGTCAACTCCTTGTTTTTTCGCGTTCCGCGGATCCACTCGCTCACGCTCGCAGCCACGGGGCGATCGCGGCCGGAGCGTGGCTTTTTTTGCGCCTCGAGGCGGCGCCATAGCGGTGGTGTCTCAGGCGGAGACGGCGACGAAGGCGAGTTCGCGGCCGGTCGCGAAACCGGCGAACAGGGCGTGGTGTCGTTCCTCGTCGGCCAGGATTTCAAGCACCAGATCCTGGGTGACGTAATCGCGGCCGTCGCAGGCGGCGATGAGACGGCGGTAACGCTCGATCGCCTCCTCCTTCGTGGTGATCACGCGGCCGACGGCATTGTCCACGTCGACCCGGGCGGACGAGGCGGTCAGGGCGCGTTGCAGTTTTTCCAGGCTGAAGGGCTCGGGAGCGGGCGCGCCCAGTTCCTGCAGGCGCCGGGACAGGATGCGGGCGTGGCCGAGTTCGTCGTGAATGTCGTGGGTGAGGGCGTGGCGCACTTCGCGGGAGTGGGCACCGTCGAGCCAGGGCGAGTTGGCGAGGTAGGTGGCGACGGCTTCGAGTTCGGCGGCGTAGGCGCTACGGAGGAGCTCGATGATCGGCTGAGTAAACGGGTGCATGGACAAGGCGGTTGGGAGGTTGAGGTGAGGGAGGCGAGGCGACCGCGCGGCGAAGGCGCGCGGGGGGGATGAGCCTAATTGATGCCATGGCTCGATCCCCTGGTGTTTTTCCCCGCAACCAGGTCGGGCGGGTCCGTTTGGCGGCGGCCGATCGCGATGCATTCCGCAGTCCGGCGGAAGCGGATCACCTCATTTTGCACGCGGCGCCCGGCGACCGAGGAGCGCATCCTGGAGGACGTGAAAAGCCGGTTTGGGCCGGTCGTCATGCGTCACCAGGCCGAGGTGGTATTCGTTCTCGTCGACGTGAAAGCCTTCGATGGCGTCGTAGGCGGGATTGAGGTCGAGCAGCGAGTACCAATAAACCCGTTCGGCCGGGGCGGTCATGGCTTCAAGCAGTCGATGGCACTGCTCCGCGTGACGCCCCGGGCAGCGTTGGGGCGGATCCCAGGTGGCCAGTCCGGTTTCGGTTACCCAGATCGGACGATCGCCCGCCGCCGGCTGAATCCCGGCAATCTTGTCCGGCCAGCCCGACCAGTGCGAAGCCCAGTCCCAGCACGGCTCCTTCGGCCACCACATGCCCGGAAAGCCGTGAATGGCGACGACATCGATATCGGCGAGGGCGCCGTGTCCGGCCATGAGGCGCAGCCAGGCCGGGTCGACCGGTATCATTCCTCCCAATACAGTGGGGACGCCGCGCGTGGCGGCCCAGCGCGCGGCGGCCTCGATCATGGCGCCGAACTTGCGCCAGTCCGGATCGTCCCGCAGGAAGTTCCATTTGTAGCGGTTGTTGGGTTCGTTCCAGAGCTCGAGGTGGGAGAAGTGATCGCCATGGGCGGTGATCACCTGGTCGATGAAGTCGGCATAGTCCCGCAGGCGGCGGGGCGGGCTGGCGCAGTCGCCGGATTCGGCGATGGAGGGGGGCGTATGCCAGACCGACAGCAACACCTCGAAGTCGGTGAGGCGCGACATCAGGTGCTCATACCAGCGCGGACCGCCGGGGCGGTGGTAATCGGCCCAGGAGATACCGGTGCGGAGATGACGGACGCCGAGCTCGCGCAGCCAGTGCAGGGACCGTTCGAGCGTGGACTCGTCCTCGAAATGAAACCATTGGCAGACCCCGAAGCGGTCGCGCAGGGGGGAGGGGAGGCGGGCCGGGAGCGGTCGGGTCGACGAACCGGCGGAACCGGGCCGGGGCGGGAGCGGCGGTTGGGAGACAGGCAAGGTTCAGCTCCGAAGGCGGTCGCGGGGCGAAAGGGGCGGCGAGGTCCTACTCCTCGCGGCGGCACGGGGGGCGCAGATGCGGATGCCCGGACCCGGCGTCGCCAGCACGGTGAGGCCGCTCGAGCGAAGCAGCGGGTCGAGGGCGTTGCGATTCGGGACCCACCAGTTGGTGGGGTCCCCCGCGAGAGAGTGTTCGACAAAGGCCATGTGCGGCCATCCCAAGGTCTGCAGGCGTTGAATCTGCTCGTAGGGCAGGTCTACCGGCACCTCGGGATGAGCGGCGTCCTCCGTGGTAAGCGTCTGAAACACGAGGAGGCGCTCGGCGCGGGCCGCGGCCAGATCGAGGCCAAGCAGCGGGTGACGCAGATGGTAGAAGACCCCCATGAACAGCACCAGATCGTAGCGGGTCGTTTCCTCGGCCAGACTGTAGACGTCGAGTTGGCGCAGGGTGATGCGTTCTTCCAGGCCCTCCTGCGCGCTGGCCCAGCGGGCCTGGCGCAGGAAGTGTTCATCGACATCGATACCGGTGACCAGGGCTCCGCGGCGGGCGGCGGCGAGGCTGTAGAAGCCGGCGTTGCAGCCGATGTCGAGCACGCGCCAGCCATGGAGGTCGGCGGGCAGATGGAGTTCGATCATGCGCCAGAGGCGGGCCGGAAAGTCACCCAGCGGGTGGGCGGGCGCGGTTTGCGTGCCATCGGGCAGGTGCAGGTTGTGAAACCAGGGGCCGAGGCGGGCGGCTTCCGCGGCCAGACCGACGCCGGCCGCCGGGGGATGGTTGAGAAAGGTGGCGAGGTTCATCGTCCGAGAGAAGCAACCGGTGAGGAGTGATGGCGGTCGGCCGGCGGCGCGGCCAGTTCCGGCGGCGGCGGGGCGGGGCGGCGGGCTTCGGCGAGACGGAACTCCAGCTCGGCGGCCCGGTGCGCGGCGGTGTGGCGTTCCAGCACGCGGCGCCGGCCCGACTCGCCGACGAGCAGCGCCCGTTCCAGCGGCGTATCGCGCAGCAGGCGGATGACGTCCTCGGCATTGTCGGCGATGAAGATGTCGCGGCCGGGATGAAAGAACTCCTCCAGTCCGGTCCAGTGGTCGCTGATGATGGGGGTTCCGCAGGCGGCGGCTTCGAACAGACGCACGCTGGGCGAATGACCGATGCGGCGCATGGCGGCGCGGGTGAGGTTGAGGGTGAACTGCTGGTCGTTGTAGAAGTCGCAGTGTTCCGCGGGAGGCACGTGTTCGTGGTGGGTGACGTTGGGCGGCCATTCGGCCGATTCGGGATACCCGGCGCCGGCGACGACAAAATCCTCGGTCGGGAGAGCACGGGCGGGGGTGAGAAGCAGGCGTTCGAGTCCGGGTTGGCGGTCGGCGGAGTGGGTGCCGAGATAACCGAGGCGCCAGCGCGCTTGCCGGGGCTGGGGTCGGTAGACCGTCGGGTCGACCGAACACAACAGCGGGCGGGCGCAGGGCGAGCCCAACTCGGTTTCGAGGCGATGCAGCACCGGGCCGCTGGTGAAGGACAGGTAGAGCGAGAAGCGGGGTATGTCGGCGGCGGCGAGATAGGCGCAGGTGCCGTCGGCCACGGCGTCGAGGGTGATCGGCGTGTCGATGTCGTAGAACGCGGTCACGCCGTGGGCGGTGCGCAGGACCCAGTCGCATACGTCGATGCCGTCCGGCACGTAGGAGCCGACGATGACCGCGTCCGCCTGGCGGACGAGCGCGGCGTGGCAGTCCTGCAGTTCGTCGAGCGAGTCGTAGAGTTCGATGCGGGCGTAGGGCGCCTGGGCGAGGTCACGGTGGCGCGCATACCAGGGGGTGTTGCGCTCCAGAAAGGTGACCCGGTGACCGCGGGCGGCGAATTCCCGCAGCAGCGCCCGGTAGGTGGTGGCGTGACCGTTGCCCCAGGAGGAGGTGAGGGAGAGACCGAGAACGACAAGATTCATGGGATAAGGTGGGGCTGTTCGATGTGAGGGGCGGCAGCGGCAATGAGGTCGAGGGCTTCCATTACGGCCGTGGCCCGGTGGGCGTAGGTGTGTTCGCGCAGGAGGCGTTGGCGGGCGGCGCGGCCGATCTCCGCGGCGCGGCGCGGGGTGAGTTCCCGCAGCAGTTGCGCGAGTTCGGCGCCGTCGCGCGCCACGAGGACCTCGCGGCCGGGTTCGAGAAAGGTGTCGATGCCTTCCCAGGCATCGGTGATGAGGCAGGCTCCCGCCCCGGCGGCCTCGAAGAACCGGGTGGGTGGCGAGAAGCCGCAGGCGGCCATGCTTTCGCGGGTGATGTTGAGCACAGCGCGCGGCGTGACATTGAAGGCGTTGTGATCGCGGGTGGAAACGTGGCCGAGATGGCGGACGTTGGGCGGCAGCGAGCGGCTTTCCCAGCCACTGCCGCCGAGCAGGAAGGAGGCGGCGGGCAGGCGACGTGCGGCCTCGAAAAAGAACTGGTCCACGCGCGCCTCCCGGTCGGGCAGGCGGTTGCCGAGAAAGGCGAGGTCGGCCTGGAAGCGATCCTCCGCCGGCACGGGATGGTGATCCTCGGGATCGAGGGCGTTGTAGATCGGGAAGCAGTGTCGGGCGCCGGCGGCGCGGTAGGCCGAGACCACCCGGTCGCCGCCGCCGTAGGTGAAGATCGCGTCGTAGCGCGCGATGAGCGGCCGAAACGGATCACGCCGGTCGCGGGCAATGCGCTCCAGCGTGGCCGGGGCATCGACGTCCCAGAAACAGACCATCGTGTCGGGGCTGCGCAGGGCGAGGATCGATTCCTCCATCAACGTATCATACGCGCCGATACCGCTGGCCTTGACCACGAGATCGGCGTGGCGGGCGCTGTTGAGCGCCTCCAGCACGGGGGCGGCCTGATCGGCCTGATACTCGATCACTTCGGCCCACTCGGGCGGGTCGATGTCGCGGTGTTCGCGCCGGCCGAGGATGTCGGCTTCGTAGAACACGATGCGATGGCCGCGCTCGGCGAGCGCACGCAGCAAGCCGCGGTAGTAGGTGGCGGCACCGTTCCACAGGGAGGAAGTGAGGCTCGAACCAAAGAAGGCGATATTGAGAGACTGGAACATGGCGGTGAACAGGGCAGGGGGGACGCTTCAGCCGCCGGTCGCGGCCTGATGGGAGAGAGATGGGGTGGCGGCACGTCGGGTCGGGGGCGCCAGGGCCTCGCCGGGACGCAGAAAGGCGTGGATCTGGCGGAGTTCCTCCACCCGGTGCACACAGGTGTGGCGGGTGCGGATGGTGCGCAGGCCATTGGCGGCGAGGTGTCGACGGCGTTCCGGATGAGCCAGGAGATGGGCAAGCGCCCGGCGCATTTGTGCTCCGTCGGACACCCGCAGATGATCGTGGCCCACGTCGAAGAGGTTTTCCCGATCCTCCCAGCGGGCGCACACCAACGGCAGGCCGCAGGCCAAAGCTTCGAAGGGACGGATCGTGGGAATGCCCGGCAGGTCCTCGATGTAGGGGCGCCGGGGCACGTGCACGGTGAGGCGGTGGCGGGCGAAGATGACCGGTACCTCGAAATTGGGCGCCCAGCCGCGGTAGCTGATGCCGGCGCGGGCGAGGGCGCTGCGCGCAGCCTCCGGATAGCGCACGCCGTAGAGGCAGGCGTCCAGGCCGAGCGTACGCACGGGCTCGATGAGGAATTCGTTCAACTCGTCGCTGCGTTCCTCGTCGCCCCAGTTGCCGATCCATACGAGATCGTGTTGCGGCGTGAGCGAGCGTTGCGGCGTGAAGAGTCGCGTGTCCGCCGCCTCGTGCCAGGTCCAGGCCCGTCGAGTGATGCCGCGGGCAAGATAGAGGTCGCGCAGCGCCCGACCGTAGGCGAGCACGCCATCATAGGCGGAAAGATCGAGCCGCGCAATCTCGGCGGGTTGGGTGGCCAGGCGGTGATGGGTGTCGTGGAACAGCAGGACGAAGCGATGGCGGCGGCGCAGTTCACCCAGTCGCGCCACCACGCCGGGATCCGTCCATTCATGCACGATCACCAAGTCGGCATCGACGACCTCGGCCTCGAAGTCGCCGCGTTCCGGCTCGTAGGTCGTACTGCGCAGCCCCGGATAAACCTCGGTGAACCGACGCAGCGGCGCCTCCCCGTGTTCGGCGATGAGATTGGTGATGCTCCAGCCCTCGGCGGGTTCGAGCACCAGCACGTCGTCACCCTGCGCCTGCAGGGTCCAGGCCACCCCGCGGAGAAAGTGGGCGTTGCCGTGGTTCCAGTCGGAGCGCAGGGAATGGTAGAACAAACGGATCTTCATCGGGCGTAACCGAGTTTGCCCCGCACGGCGCGCGGACGAAGCAGGTCGGCACACGCCTCGAGATAGGCGTCTGCCATGGCGGCGGCGGTGAAGCGCCGGGCACGCTCGAGCGCCTTGGTGCCTTGACGGTAGCGGAGGTCCTCGTCGTCGATCAGTTGCAGGAGGGCGGTCCGCAGGGCGAGGGCGTCGTCGGGCGGGACAAACAGGGCGGCGTCGCCCCAGACTTCGCGCAGGCTCGGGATATCGCCCAGCACCAGGGCGCATCCGGAGCAGGCGGCTTCGAGGACGCTCAGCCCGAAGGGTTCGTAGCGGGCCGGCAGGGCGAAAATGGCGGCCTCGGACAACACCTCGGCCATCTGCCGGGTGCCGCAGTGGCCCAGGCGCACGATGCCGGGCAGTTCCGCCGGACGACCGTCGGGCCCGGTACTGCGGCCGGCCAGATGGATCGGCCAGGGCAGGGTGCCGGCGATACGGCACAGCGCCTCCGTGTTCTTGGCCGGATCCCACAGCCGGCCGGCCGCGAGCACGTGGTGACGTTTCACGCCGCGGTGAAAGCGTTCCGCGCGGGTGCCGTTGGGAATGACTCGGCTGCGCGCGGGGCGGCCGTGGGCCTGCGAAAAGGCGTCCAGCATCGCCTGGGTCGGCGCAATGACCAGGTCGGCCGCCTCCACGGCGCGGCGAACGGTCGCCGCATAAAGGTCGTAGCGTTCCGGCGGCGGGCAGCCGTGCACCGCCTGCCACCAACTGTTGATGCACGAGTGCGCGGCCACCACCACGGGCGCCGACCAGGGCAGCGCCGCGTGGGCGTAGCCGTTGAGGTGAATGAGGTCGGGCGAGAAGGCCTGCTCCAGCTGCATCAGCCACCGCGACGCGCTTTCGATGTCTTCCCAGGGATCGTCCATCCACTCCAGCCGGAAGCTGCTTTCAACCAGGTGCACGGCCCGCAACCCGGCCACCTGCTCGCGTTGATCGGCATCGGCCACCGGACCCATCGTGGCGAGAATCACCTCGACGCCGTGACGGTTGAGTTCGCGGCAGAGGTCGATGGAGTAGGTCCAGGCGCCGCCGATCGTGTCGGTGGTCATGAGGATGCGTCGCGGCACGCGCCGGGACGGACGGGCGACGGGGCGTCGCTCGGTGGCAAGGGAAGGCACGGCGGCCAGGGCGGGCGCCGGAGCAAGGTCGATGGTGGTCATGGATGGTGGGGGAGGCCGCTCCCGTCGTCGGTGAGTGTGGGCGCTCGATGGTCCGGCGAGGATGGGCCGGGATAGATCCAGCTTAGCCGGTGGGAGCAGCTCCGCCTATCAATGAAGTCCCGGAACGGGGGATGGGGCCTGGACCGGTCCAGGGCGACCGGCACTCCGGTGTTCCGCGCCAGCAGGTGCCGGAGCTGCCGAGGCGGGTGGGTCCGGATGGCCGGGGCGCGGCGCCTGAGCTTAGATAAAGGGCACTGCTCCGGTCCGGCGATGAACGTCGGCGTAGCGTCCATAAAGAATCATGAACAAACTTGCCTTCATCACCGGCGGAGCCGGTTTCATCGGATCTCACCTGGCGGACGAACTTCTGCGCAGCGGCTACCGCGTGCGGGTTCTCGACGTGCTGGAACCGCAGGTCCACGGACCCGCGGCGGACCGGCCCGCCTACCTCGACCCGGAGGTCGAATTCGTGGAGGGCGACGTGCGTGACATCGGCACCCTGCTGCGGTGCCTGCAGGACGTCGACGTGGTATTTCACCTCGCGGCCCGCGTGGGCGTCGGACAGAGCATGTATCGGATCTGTGACTACGCCGACGCCAACGTGTCCGGCACGGCGGCCCTGATGGAAGCCCTGATCGACCGGCCGGTCGACCGGCTGGTCGTGGCCTCGAGCATGAGCATCTACGGCGAGGGTCTCTATGTCGACGCCCGCGGCGGGCGCGTGGTCGACGCGTGGCGCGAAGAGGAGCAGTTGCGCGAGGGACGCTGGGATCCGACCGACGCGGATGGACGACCGCTGAGTCCGGTGCCCACGCCGGAGGACAAGCCGCCGGCGCTGGCCTCGGTGTATGCGTTATCCAAATACGACCAGGAGCGCATGTGCCTCATCGCCGGGCGCGCCCACGGCATCCCGACGGTGGCGCTGCGCTTCTTCAACGCCTACGGACCGCGCCAGGCGCTGGGCAATCCCTACACGGGGGTCCTGGCGATCTTCGCCTCGCGCCTCCTGCGGGGCCTGGCCCCCCTCATCTACGAGGACGGCCGGCAGCTGCGCGACTTCGTCAACGTCGTCGACATCGCGCGGGGCTGCCGGCTGGCGGCGGAGGCGGAGGGGGTGCAGGACCGCGTCTTCAATCTCGGCAGCGGCCGGCCGCGCACCGTGTTGAACGTGGCGGAGCAACTCGCTGCCATCCTCGACCGTCGGGACATCGAGCCGGAGGTGGCCGACCGGCATCGCGCCGGTGACATTCGTCACTGTTTTGCGGATATCTCCCTCGCCAAGGAGCTTTTGGGCTACGCGCCGACGGTTGCGTTCGAGGACGGCATGTCGCGTCTGGCCGAGTGGCTCGAATTTCAGACCGTCGACGGGGCGGTGCCCGATGCGGCCGCCGAGTTGCAGGGCCACCGCTTGCCCGCGTGATGCCTGCCCGACCCGAGCAATGGGCTCGCGGCGACCGTCACCGCCATCGTGTGGCGGTGCTCCGGGCCCCGGAAACCTTTGTGATCGAGGAGCACGCGCTGCCGCCGGTCGGCGAAGACCAGGTGCGGGTGCGGCTCGAAGGTTGCGGGGTCTGTGGCTCCAGTCTCCCGGTCTGGGAGGGACGGCCATGGTTCGAGTATCCGCAGGCCCCGGGCAGCCCGGGCCATGAAGGCTGGGGCACCGTGATCGAGCCGGGCCGAGGGGTCCGTCACCTGGCCGAAGGCACACCGGTGGCGCTGCTTTCGCAACACGCCTACGCCGATCAGGAAGTGGTGGACGCCAGCCTGGTGATCCCGCTGCCCGCGCCGCTGCAGGGGCGTCCCTTTCCCGGCGAGGCGCTGGGTTGCGCCTTCAATGTGATGCGCCGCTCCGCCGTCGCCGCGGGGCAGTCCGTTGCAGTCCTGGGAGCGGGATTCCTCGGTTTGCTGCTCGTCGCGCTGGCGGCCCGCGCCGGCGCCCGGGTGGTGGCGGTTTCGCGGCGGGAGAATGCGCTCGAAGTAGCGCGCGCCATGGGTGCAGGCCATGTCCTGCGCGCGGACGAACCTGGCGCGGTGGTGCAGGCGATCATGGACTGGACCTCGGGACGCGGTTGCGAACGGGTGCTGGAGGCCACCGGCATGCCCGGCCCCCTGGCCGTGGCCGGCGATCTCGCGGCGGTGCGCGGCCGGCTGGTGATCGCCGGTTATCACCAGGACGGCCTGCGCGAGGTGAACATGCAGGTGTGGAACTGGCGTGGGCTGGATGTGATCAACGCCCATGAACGCGATCCCGCGGCCTATCTCCAGGGCATGCGCGAAGCGGCGGCCGCGGTGGAGGAGGGGTGGCTCGATCCCACGCCGCTGTTCAGTCACCGCTTCCCCTTGGAGAGGATCAACGAAGCCTTTGCCGGCATGCGCGACCACCGCGACGGCTTCGTCAAGGCCCTCGTCTGCCCCTCCGTCCTCCAGGCATCGTGAACGCACTCGCCCCGACTTGATTTGTTCGTATTGCGAACAAGTGGGGAAAGGGGCGAGAAGGTGGACGCCGGCGTCCCGACGGCGTCGGCGTGGAGGCGAGGGAGAGCGGAGAGGCACGTGAAACGACCGCGTCCGGAGGCCACGGTCCACCTGGGGCTTCGGTTTTGGGTGGTATGTATCCGAATAAAGGATACTGTCGTAATGGCGAATGTTCGTATTACGAACAGGTGTCGCTGAGGGGGCTGGTTGGTGCGCCGAGGGGTGGGTCAGGTATCGGTGGACGGGGGCGGCTCGGCGGTGATGTGGGAGGTGTAGCCGAGGTTGGCCAGGGCGGCGGTAAGGCGGCGACGGTCCGCGCCCTCGTGCACCAGGCGGGCGGCGGCGGCTCCGGGCTGGATCTCGACGAATTTGACGCCGGGGACCGCTTCAAGCGCTTTTTCGATATGACCGGCGTCGGTGACGTCGTTGAGACCTTCAATGTCGATGTGAATGGCTTGCATGAGATGAAAGGAAACAGAGGTTGGCGGTCGACGGTTCAAAACGCCGGGTGAATCACAACGTAGTCGACGCGAAGCAGCGGGACCATCGGGCCGGTCCCGCATTGGGGCGGGGCATGGGCCCCCGCTGCGGAGGCGAGATCGGCTCGGGCAAATGACGTCCCGCATCGACCGCGCCGCCCGCTGCACTCACCGGTGCTCGGACACTTCCTTCAGGGCTTCGCCGCCCATATCCGACTCGGCCCGGGTGGCGATGTCGCCCAGGGAAACGATGCCGACCAGACGCTTTTCCCGGTTGAGCACGGGCAGCCGGCGGATCTGTTTCTTTTCCATGACCTCGGCGGCGTGTTCCACGTCTTCGTCCTCGTAGACATAGACGATGCCTTCGGACATGGTTTCGCGCACGGTGGTGCGCGTGGGATCCCGACCATCGGCAACGGCGCGGATGGTCAGGTCGCGGTCGGTCAACATGCCGGCGAGGCGGTCGTTATCGCACACCGGCACGGCGCCCACGTCCAATTCACGCATGAGGCCGGCGGCCTCGGTGAGAGTTTGGTGGGGCGCCACGCAGCGCACGTCGGGAGAGAGGATTTCCTGCAGTTTCATGCCGCAGAGTCTACCCGGAGTGGGCGGCCTTGCCATCGGGTCCGGTTCGTAGCCGCCAACCGGGCGCCCGGCCGAGCGCGCGCGGGGCTTCATGCACTTCGCGGCCTGATCCGACGGGCGAGGGGATAATTGCATGATCCGAGCACCATCTGGTCCCGCGGTGGTCGGTTCACCCGATCCGTGCGGGCTTGTTGCCTGCGCCGCTCATCGGTCCTGCCGACGGGCGGATCGAACGGCTTAAAACCTCTCCCGACTTCTTTTATGAATCTTCGCCCGGAAAACGAATCCGACACCCGCATCTTCATCCTGGATGACCATCCCATCATGCGCTCCGGCGTGCGACGGCTGATCGAGGCACGCGCAGGCTGGACCGTCTGTGGCGAAGCCGACTCGGCGGCGGCGGCCTTCGATCAGGTTCAGCGTCTGGCGCCCGACGTGCTGCTGGCGGACCTCTCCCTCAAATCGGGCAGCAGCGGCCTGGAGTTCATCAAGAACATCAAGGCGCTGCAGCCGGCCCTGCTCGTGCTGGTGATCTCGATGCACGATGAGCGGATCTACGCCGAACGCGCGCTGCGGGCCGGCGCGATGGGCTACGTGATGAAACACGAGGCGGGTGAAAAGGTGGTCAAGGCCATCGAACGTCTCCTGGACGGCGACATGTACGTGGCCGAGCCGGTGAAGAACAAAATGGTCCGCCGCCTCGTCGCCAGTCGCCCCGATGCGGTCCTCTTTCCGATCGAGACCCTCAGCGATCGCGAACTCGAGGTGTTTCGTCTCATCGGCGATGGCCAGAGCACCCGCGAGATCGCCGCCACGCTCAACCTGAGCGTAAAGACGATCGATTCCTACCGCGAGCACCTGAAGCTGAAGCTCGACCTGCCCGACAGCGCCGCGTTGGTGCAGCATGCCATCCAGTGGGGCCGTAGCGCCGCGCTGGTGTAGCGGCCGGATCGGGGCGGGGTGCAGGGTGCGGCGGCGCGGTGTCGATGCCCATCTCGAGCTGGATGGTCCGTACTCGATCGTGGGCCGCGCCGTGATCGTGCACGGGAATCCCGACGACCTCACATCGCAACCCTCCGGAAATGCCGGACCGCGGGTCGGCTGCGGCTTGATTCAGCGACTGCCGATGCCGACGGGCGGAGCCGTCTCCGACGAAGGGAACTAGTCGCGGATATTTCACACTCCGATTGAAAGCGGTCTACCCTGTGCCATGCAGGGCGGCCGCTTGCTCCCGCGGCCGCGGGACCGCACCTGCCTCCCCGCCCGCCGTCAGCCTGCGGCACGCCGGCAGGCGGCGGCCCTACAGCGTGAAATACCCGGGCTGGTCGCGGGAGCGGGCGCTTGCCGTCGCCACTCGCTCACTTTCGCAGCCACGCATTACCTGCTCGCGCAGCTTTGTGGCTACGAGCGTGAGCGAGTGGAGAAACGCGCACGAATGGCGCGGCTTCCGGCTGTCAGGCGCCCGGCTTCTCCTGTTCCTCCAGGGGGCGGAGGATGGCAGCCAGTTCATCGATGAGGTTTTCCGGCGCGATGGGTTTGATCAGGCAACGGGCGAAACCGGCCTGCTGCGTCTGCTCGTTCACCTCGGGGCCGGGAAAGGCCGTGAGGGCGACGGCCGGCAGGACGGCCCGACCGGTGCGGGCCTCCACGGCGCGCGTCTGTTTCAGCAGGTCGAGACCGTCGCCGTCGGGCAGGACGAGGTCGCTGATGAGCAGATCGAAGGTGCCGCGGTTCAGCTCGGCCAGGGCCTCGGCCCGCGTCGCCACGTCGGTGATCTGGGCACCGCAGGCGGAGAGCGTGACCGTGAGCGCCCGGCGATTGGAGGCCGAATCCTCGACGAGCAGGATCCGGAGGTCATTCAGGCGGCGGGCCGAGGCGCGGGGCGGGGCGGATGGGGCGTGGAGTTTCTCGAGCTCCTCGATCGTGAGGGCGGGAACCGGCAGGCGCACCGTGAAGGTCGTACCGTGACCCGCACCGGCGCTTTCGGCCGTGAGCGTGCCATCGTGGGCCTCGACAAGCTTGCGGGCGATGGAAAGCCCGAGGCCCAGGCCTCCGCCCGGGCCGGTTTGTTGCGAACCGGTCTGGCCGTAGCGCTCGAAGAGGTGGGGAATGAGCTCGGGTTCGATGCCGCGGCCGGTGTCCTGCACGCGGATGAGCACGTCGGAATGATGATGCGTCAACTCGACGGTGATGCGCCCGGTCTCCGGGGTGAACTTGATGGCGTTGTTGAGCAGATTGACGAGGACCTGCTGCAGACGCACGGGATCGGCGCGCAGCTCCTTCACCGCCGGGTCGATGCGAGTGGCAAGGCTGAGCTGCTTTTCCCGGGCGGACGGCTCGAGTTGCTCGACCGCCGCGGCCACGATGGTGGCGGGAGCGATGCGTTGAAAGTTGAGACGCAGGCGACCGGCCACGATGCGGGCGGTGTCGAAGAGATCGTCGATCAGCACCTGCAGTTCCTCGGCACTGGACACGATGGCGCTCACGGCTTCGGCGGCGGTCTCGGGATCGTCTTCCCCGCAATCCTTCAGCAGCTTGGCCCAGAGGGCGATGCTCGACAGCGGCGTGCGCACTTCGTGGGAGACGTTGGCGAGGAAGCTGTCCTTGGCCTTGTTGGCCGCCTCGGCCGTGGCCACGGCCTGCTCGAGCGCCCGCGCCTGCTTCTGCTGCGCGGTCTCGTCGCGCAAGAGGCAGACGTAACCCTGCAGGGCGCCGGCTTCATCGGAGAGCGCGGTCAGGATGCCGCAGTTCCAGAACCTGGTGCCGTCGCGCCGTACCATCCAGGTTTCCCAGCGGATCGAGCCGAGGGTTCGCGCTTCGTCGAGGCAGCGTTGCGCCGAACCGGCGGGGTCGTCGACGGCGCCGAGCAACCGATCCAGCGTGTGGCCGACGGCTTCATCGTCGGAATACTCCAGCAGGTCGCGCGCCCCGTCGTTCCAGGTGGCGATGCGGCCGTCGGCCCGGCACATGAACACGGCGTGACCGAGGAGGCCATTGACCAGCAGCCGGTAGCGGCGCTCGCTGTCGTGCAGGAAGCCGTCGGCGGAGGTGTTGAAGTTGAGGGAGGGAGGGCGTGGGTTCTCTGGATCAGGCATTCGGTCCCGGGTAGGCTGGAAAGGGAGGTTCGGCGCTGGTGGGCAAGGACGGCTCATGCTTTGCAAAGTCAAAAGGACAGGGCAAGCCACCACCGGTTCGCAAGAAACCGGTGCCAGGTATTTATGGAAGGCTTTTTCGCTTGGCGCGGCCCGGGCCCCTGGCCGCGGCCCGGCGGCCGACGCCCGCATCGCGCAGAGCCCGCCCGCCGACCGCTGCTCCCGCGAGGTCAGTGGGCCAGGACGGCGGCAATGCCCGTGGAGGCGGAGTCCCCGGAGGGCAGGGCGACGACGGTCGTGCCCACCCCGTGCGGTTGGCCGAAGACGAGCTGATCGAGCGAGACGCGCCGCGTCTCGCGGGCGGCGGGATCGGGGAGAACGGGGATGTCCCGGCCCAGCCCCAGCAGCACCTCCGCTTCCTTTCGTTCCGGATCGACGCGAAGGATCGTCCCGACCCGCTGACCCAGGGAATCGACGAGCACGGCTCCCCCATAGGCTCGCCAGAGCGCCGGATCCGGCCGGGCCGCCCGGGCCTCGGCCACCTGGGATTCGGCCTGGGCAAGAGACGCCTTCAGGTCACCGAGCTGGCGCGTGGCCTCCTCGGGCCGGCCGTTCTGGAGCGCGGCGAAGCCGACGAGGTATTCGAACCAGAACTCCTCCCAAAAATTCATCCCCATCAGGCGCGCGATCACCATGGCCGTCATGATGCCGAGGCCGTCGCCGCCGACGCAGTGGATCACCGAACCCACGACCTTCCGGCCGGGAGTGGACACGTAGTCGTGATAGCGTTTTTCCTTCTCCTCTCCCTCCGCCTCGGCGATGTCCGGCGGGCGGCAGGACCAGAAGTAGACGCCGCGGTGCCGGCGGCAGACGGCGGGCGAGGGACCCAGTCTAGCGCAGAGGAAACGAGGCGAAACCGGGCCCGGGCCCGAACGGGCGGTGGTGCCACGGGAGGCCGCGCGGGGCGGAAAGGGGCCGGGGAGCAAGTTGCGAAGGGGCCGGTTTTTTCCGGGAGTGTGGGACCGCGGCGGGGTTGCCCCCGCCGCGGTCCTCCTCCTATCGACGTTTTGCTTGCGAAGTGGTGTCGCACTTGGCTGCGATCACCGGGGTCAGTGTCGCACAAACCGGGGCAATTCGGGAAGCAGGCGGCTTCCCGAAGCCGCGCTCGGGCGACGACCCCAGCGACAGGCCGGCCGTCTCTCGGGGACGGCCCCGGGAAGTTCAGACGCCGGCGGTCTGGTGTTGTTCCGCCCGGGCGAGCAGGCTGGTGGCCATTTCGCTGAGTTCGCGGTCCACGAGGCTTTCCTCGGCGAGCGTACTTTGCAGCATTTCCTCCACCTCGCCCTCGCCGAGGGTCTGGGCAAGAACCCCGGCGGCGCGGTAGGCGGCGATTTCGTAGTGTTCGATGCGTTGCGCGGCGGCGATGAGCGCCAGGTCGTGCAGATGGGGATCGGCGTTTTCCTGGAGCGCGCGTCGGCAGGCCGTGACCAGACCTTTCATCGCTTCGCAGTGGCGTCCGGTCAGGGTGCGGCCGAGTTGGCGGCCGATGTAATCGAGGCGGGACGCATGTTCGCGGGTTTCCTCCAAATGTCGTTGCAGGAGGGTGGCCAGGTCCGGATCGGTCGCCGCCTGCATCAACCGGAGGAGGGCCGGCTCCATCTGAACCTCGGCGCTGTGGAGGTTCTTCAGTTCCTCGACCAGCAGGTCGGTGACAGTCGTGATCGTGCTCATGGTGCTCCGGACTGCGGACGCACCCGCTTGGTTCGGGGTGGGCGCGATGATGGGGCCGGAGCCGGGTGCAACCTGTGGGACCGACCCATCCGTCAGGGCGCAGCCCGGTGGCGCGACGGGGAGCCGGTCCTGAAGAATGGCGCCATCACCATCATTCCTGCCGATCGCTGACCTGCCGCGCCGGTGGAGGGCCGAGGGGCAGGCGGGGGCCGCCTGAAGGCGGAACTCCGAACCTGGGCAGGGTGCCGGTGCTGGGAGTACCGCGTTTACGCGGAGCAGTTGTCGGGCTCCGGGCGTGAATCACCGGCGGGGGCGGCGTCGCTTCGGCTCAACTCATCTCGCCGGCCTCCACCGCTTCCTCGACTCCGACGGCGGCGAGGCGGGCGAGGGTTTCGTCGCTGGCTTTCTCTTCGTCGAGGGTCTTCTGCAGCAGCGCGACGATTTGGGTTTCGCCCACCGCTTCGGCAAGTGCGCGGGCCGTGCCATAGCCGGCGATTTCGTAGTGCTCCACGCGCTGGGCGGCGGCAATGAGCGCCAGATCATGCAGCAGCGGGGCCGCGTCCTCATCGATGATCTCACGTCCTTCAGCCACGAGTCCCTCCATGGCTTTGCAGACTTTGCCCTTCAGGGAACAGTCGAGCCGCTGGCCGATGGTTTCCAAGCGTTTGAGGTGCTCGCCAGTCTGTTGCAGATGAGTGTTGAAAGCAGTCCGGAGCTGCTCGTTGGCCGCGGCCTTTGCCAGCTTGGGCAGGGCCTTCAGGATTTGGGACTCGGCGCTGTAAAGGTCTTTGAGTTCCTCGATCAGCAGGTCGGTGACGCGGGTGATTTTGGCCATGGCGGAGCGGACTCCCGGCCGCAGGGGTTGGTTCGCGGCGGCGGGAAGGTTCAGGTGCCGGCCGGGTGGCGTGGACGGGAGGACGGACGAGCGGATTCGCGACCCGCTGGCGGGGGCGGAGGGAACTGGGTGCGGGCGATCGCCAGCGCTTGGGTCTGGAGATTGGACGAACTCCAGCAGTGATGCTCGTTGAGGTGGCAGACGATGCCGGCATCGAAGAGGGAAAACATCACGGCCAGCACGCAGGCATCGGTATCGAGCCCGCATACGATCGCCCGCTCGACCTGTTCCTCCCGCAGTTGGCGCAGGATTTTCGGGTCGAGCCCATAGGTGGTCTTGTCGACGACCAGGTCATCGGGACGGGGCTCAATGAGCAGATCGAGGTCCGGTGTGCCGGGCGCGCAGGAGGATTGTTTGAGTACCGTGCGGAAGAGCGAACCCGGCGGATTGACGAAACGGGTGAACACCCGCCGCGGAAAATCGTCGGCGTAGCGGCGCAGATTTTCGACGAAGTCGGCCGGCGGCGAAAACGCGCGCTGCACATCGACGATGACCAGAAGGGGCTGGGTTTCCATAAGCGGGGCGAACGGGAGGAGTTCAGAGGTTTTGCGAGCCCACCATAGCCGTCGTCCCGGCGGGCCGGAATCGGTCGTGCTCCCGTTCCGAATTGGGTCGGGTCCGCGCTCCGCCTGTCCGAGTCGACCGGGGTGGACGTGGGGCGACGACCCCATGCTCGCGGCCGGTCGCACGCGCCGACCGGGGGTTCGGGATATCATCCTCGCGCGGTCGGTGCGGGGCCGCCCGGCGCCGGCATGGGTGGTTACTGGGCGGCGCGTTCGGCGCTGGCGTGGGATGACGCGCGGTGAGCCGTTGCCGCCGCTGCCGCGCCGGAGCCGTGGTCGCCGGTGGGGCAGTTGATGACCGGTTGCGGTCCGCCGCCTTCGCTGGTGACGGTGTAACGGAAGCGTAGGGGAGGAGCGGATACTCCGGCTGTGCGCAGCAGCAGGACCGCCTTTCCGGTGTCGCCGCCCCCGAACGCGAGCGTATCCGTTTTCTGAATCGTGTGCGTCGGTCCCGGCGTTGCGGCGCCGCTCGTCCGCCCCTGCACGAAATCCCGCACCTCGCGCCGGGCGGCCGGGAGCGGCAGCCAGCTGGCTGTGACGGAGTCGGTTGGATTCTCCAGTTCGATCCGGGCATACAGCGGATGCCGTGCATCGAAGGGGCCGTCGATGAACAGGCCCCCGGCGTGCAGTTCCACGCCCTGGTCGGCCAGCACCCGCCTGCCGGCGCGATCGCTCCGCCGGCCGGAGTCGTCGGGCAGCGACTGCTCGCCGAACCAGACGTGCCGGACTCCGGTGCAGAGAGCCACCGACACCGTCACGCCCTGGCCCAGGCGTTCGCGCATGGTGCGGGTGGTGTGCTCGCGTGCGACCTGGCGCGCCTGTTTCTCGGGCGACTGGCCGACCAGGCTGGCGGCGCCGCCGACGAGGGCGGCCCACAGGCCCTCGTTGCGAACGTGCAGGTCGTTGGCCACCGTAAAGGAAGCATCGACGGGCCGGGACGGGCGCAGCTCGAGGGTGAGCACATGCCGATCTTCGTCGTAGAGGGTGTTGATGTGGCCGGTAAGCGTGAGTTCGGCGCTGAACTTGACGTATTGGTCGAGGGAGAAGCCGGCCCCGACGACTTCGGTGGTGCGATCGGCCCAGCGCCAACCGAGCAGTCGGGCGTGGAGTTGAACCTCCTGCGGTCCCGTTTTGGAGGCCTGCACATCGTGAATCATCACCGCGCCGAGCGCCGGTTTCGGGTAGGGGAAGGTGGTGGCGCCGCGTTCGGCGGAGAGCGTCAGGATCCGGTCCGCGATGAAGCGGGGCGCAAAACCGGCGGTGAGGTCGGCGGCCAGGGCATCGAGCGTTGCCGTGGCCGGAGAGTCGGGGGTTGATGGCTGCGCCGCCGCCGGGCTGACCACGAAGGCGAGGGCGAGGGCGAGCAGGCGGCAAGGACGAAGGCGAGCGGGGAGGGAAGGGGACCCGGGAATCATGGCGCAAAATCTGGCGGCAATCCGGCGCGAGCGAAACCGGAGGCGGCCCCGCCGTGCGGCCCGGGAAGTGGCCTGCGCACGATCGACTCCGTAAGAAGGGACCCGGGGCGGTCGCCGCAGGCCGGGCAGGTCGGCTCCCCGTGCGCCGGGCCGGAACCGGCCCGGTTTCATCGACGCTGTGACGGCGTAGGTTGGTACACGCAAGCGCCGGGGCGAAACGATCGTGTCCCGGCCGCCCGCCGGTCCCCGTGACTCCTCCCGGGGCCGACCGCCTGTCGCGGGCGATCCTTACGATCGCAAAAAAGAAATCGACATCAGACTCATGAAGACAACCAACACCCATCCCCATCCCAACCGCCGTCACTGTCGCTGCGCCGCGCTCGCCTTCGGGCTCGCGCTCATTGCCGCTCCGCCCCTGACGGCTCAAACCTATGAAGAGGACGAGTGGTATGATCCCACCGACTGGTTCGACGGCAACAACCTCGAATACGACGACACCTACGACTACGAAGCCTACGACTACGACTACGACTACGGCTACAACGACGTCTACGACTACGGCAACGACTGGAACGACTGGGATGCCTACGACACCTGGGGCGTGGACGATTGGGACACCGATTACTACGACGCCGACTACTGGGACGACTACGACTGGTATGACACCTATGACACCATCGATGCCGATCCCGTCGACACCTACACCTACGTCATCTTTGCGAATCCCGTCGACGGGCAGTCGCAGAACAATGCCGGTCAGCGCAACGCCTCCTCGCAGCAGAACCGCTCCGGGCAGCGCGATCGTTCGATGGACCAGGCGCAATCCGAGGTGAGCCGTCTGCGCGGCACCGTGGAAGGCGTGCGCAACCTCAATCTCGAGCGCTCCAGCGGCGCCGCCGGCACCTATACGGTCGCCAAGGTTTCCCTCGAAAATGGCAAGAGCACCGTGGTCAACCTCGGTCGCGAGTCACAGCTTCGGGACGTCGACCTCCAGAAGGGCGACAAGATCGAGGCGATCGGTCGGCGCGGCCAGGTTGGCGGCGAAACCGTCTTCGTCGCACAGAAGCTGAAGGCCGGTGACCAGACCATCGAGGCGAACCCGGCGATCCGCCTGGCGAAGAACGATGCGTCCATGAAGGGCCAGTCCCATCGGCAGTCGGGACAACAGACCGCCGGCAGCCGCCAGCAGAGCCGGCAGGACAGCCAGCTCGAGACCTTCCAGGGCACGGTGGCCAGCATCGATGAAACCACGATCACGGCCGGCACGAAGGACCACACCTACGTGAACCTGCAGCTCGAGAGTGGTGAATCCGCGCTGGTTGACTTCGGTCCCTCCGCCGATCTCGACAAAATCGATCTCCAGGAAGGCGATACGGTCACGGTGAAGGGTTACACCGAGCCCTCAGGTGGCCGCGAGGTGCTGATGCCCAGTCTCCTGAAGGTGGACGGTGAACGGATGGAATCGATCACGAGCTGACGGCAGCTTCTGATCGTTGAAACGCAGCCCGCGGCGGTTCCCGTCGCGGGCTTTTTTTGGGGGGAACCGGCGGCCACGGCGGCGTTCCACGCTGCCATGCCGTGGTGGCCGTTCTTCATCGGCTTGATGCTGGGGATTTTTCTCGTGGTGGTGGTGGCCAACGTGCTGCCGCTGCGCAACCGCTTGACTCCCCTGGCGCAGTCCGGAGCGGGGCTCGACCGGCCGGAGTTTGTGCGCACGACCCTGGCCCTGCTGGCGCCGGCCCCGGTGGCGGGCAACCGGGTGACGCCCCTGCTCAACGGCGGCGAGGCGTTTCCGCGCATGCTCGCGGCGATCCGCGCGGCGCGGCAGACGATCACCTTCGAAAACTTCATTTATTGGCGAGGCGGGATTCCGCGGCAGTTTGCCGAAGCCTTTGCCGAACGGGCCCGGGCCGGGGTCGAGGTGCGGATCGTGCTCGACTACGTCGGCGCCAGCGAGATGGCGGACGGACTTTGCGCCATGATGCGGGAGGCCGGTTGCCGGGTCGTCAAATTCCGCCCGCCCACATGGTGGCGGCTCGGCCGGCTCAACAACCGCATGCATCGTCGCGTCCTGGTGGTGGATGGCGTGCGCGGCTTCACCGGCGGCATCGGCATCGGCGACGAATGGGACGGCCACGCCCAGGACCAAGCGCACTGGCGCGATACCCATTTTGAAGTGGAGGGTCCGGTCGTCACCCAATTGCAGGCGGTGTTCATGTCGAGCTGGCTGCGGGCCACCGGCGATCTCGACCACAACGACGCGTTTTTCCCGGCCATTCCGGAGGCGGGCGACCAGCGAGTGCAGGTCCTGGCCAGTTCCCCCTTTGACGGGCCGGACCGCATACGCCTGCTCTATGCCCTCGCGTTCGCGGCGGCGCGCGACCGCATCCTGCTCGAACAGGCGTATTTCCTGCCCGACCGCTTCATGCGGCGGGTGCTGGTCGATGCCGCGCGCCGCGGCGTGCGGGTGGAGATCGTCGTGCCGGGGCCGGCGACCGACGTGCCGCACGTGCGCTGGGCCAGCCGGGCGCGCTGGCGGCCCCTTCTCGAGGCCGGCGTGCGCATCTTCGAGTATCAACCCACCAACCTGCACAGCAAACTCGTCACCATCGACGGCGGCTGGTCATCGGTGGGCTCGTCGAACTTCGACCCCCGCAGCTTCGGCTGCAACGAGGAGGCCAATCTCAATGTTTTCGACGGCCGGTTCGCCGCCGCCATCGAGAGGATCATCGCGGCGGATCGCGGGCAGTCGCAGGAAATCACCCTCGCGAGCTGGCGCCGCCGGCGTCCCTGGCAGCGGCTCAACGACCGGTTCTGGAGCGCGCTGGGCTGGCAGCTCTGAACCGGTCGCCGGCCGCCCGTGTATTCAGGAAATCAAGACGGACGTTCCTCGGGGGTCGCCTCGGATTCGTCGACCACGAGAAATTGAGCGCGACCCTCCCGCCAGATGCGCACGAGCACGCGGGAACCGGTGATCTGCTCGCTGATGCGCACCGCCTCGGCGGCGTTCTCCACCGGTTGCCGATTGAGACCCACGATGAGGTCGCCGCGGCGCAGTCCCTGGCGGGCGGCGGGAACGGTGGGATCGATGCGTGCGACGACGGCGCCATCGACGCGATCCGGCACCTGCAGCTGGCTGCGGAGGCGGGGCGTGAGATCGGAAACGGCGACGCCATCGAGGACGCCCTCCTCGTCGTCTTCGCCGGGCCGGGACCGGCCGCCTTCCTGGGCGAATCGGTCCGGTCGGGCTTCCAGCTCGGTCTCGGCCGATTGTGATTCGCCGTTGCGCACGAACTTCAAGTCCACCTCGCTTTCCGGGGCCATCTGACTGACGGCGAGCAACAGGTGGCGGCCGTCACGGATGGGGGTGTCGTTGACGCGGGTGATCACGTCGCCCGGCTCGAGGCCGGCCGCGGCGGCGGGGCTGTCCTCGCTCACATCGGCCACGAGAGCGCCGCTTTCGACCTCGAGCTGGGTGGCGAGGTCCGGCGTGAGTTCCTGCACCGTGACGCCGAGGAAGCCGCGGGTCACTTCGCCCGTGCTCACGAGTTGTTCGGCGATGCCGCGGGCCAGGTTGATGGGAATGGCGAACCCGACGCCGGAGAACGCCCCGCCGCGTCCGCTGAGGATGGCGGTGTTGATGCCGACGAGACGGCCGTCGATGTCGATCAGCGCGCCGCCGGAATTACCACGGTTGATGGCGGCGTCGGTCTGGATGAAATCCTCGATCGCCTTGATGCCGAGGTTGCCGCGCCCGATCGCGCTCACGATGCCGCTGGTGACGGAGCGGCCGACGCCGAAGGGGTTGCCGATGGCCAGCACCTGATCGCCGACATGGAGTTGCTCACTGTCGGCGAGTACCATGGGCTCGAGCGCCTCGTCGGGCTCGATCTTCAGGACCGCGACGTCCGCGAGGGCGTCGCCGCCGATGACCTCGGCGTCAAAGCGACGGGTCGACTCGCCGAAGGACACCTGCACCTCGTCGGCCCCCTCGATCACGTGATTGTTGGTCAGGATATAGCCGTCGCTGGTCACGACAACGCCCGAGCCCAGGCCGCGCAGGGGTGTGGGCGGAGTGGCCGGCCCCGGCTGGCCGAAGAAACGGCGAAACATCGGGTCGTCCTGCAGCGGATGGGATCCCATCCGCTGCTCCCGGGCCGGGCGGGTGGAGTGTACCGAGACGACACTGCGGGAAACCTGGTCGACGATCGGCGCATAGCTCGGCCGGTCGCGGTTGGTGCGGGCGATCGGTTCGCGGTCGATTTTCAGATCGAGGGCGTTCGAGGCATCGCGGTCGTCGGGTTGAGCGGACAGCGGCAGGACGGGAACGAGCAGGGCCAGACCGAAGGCGAGTAAGGAACCGAACGGGCGGCTGGAGAGTGGAACGGAAAAGGACATGATGAATGAGGTTGGACGTTTAAAGGAGGGCGAATGAGCCGGTGCCCAAGATCGTGCCAGAGCTGCCGTGGCGAAATGGGGTCCCTCATGCAGGGAAACGTGCGTGCAGCACCTGTGGGAAGTCCGATGGACCGCTGAGCGCCGTCCCGGTCAGTGGCCCGGCGGACACGCCGGATTCTTCCCCGATGCGATGCGCTGCGCTGCTTCGTGAATTGCGATGTCGCCGCCGCCGCCGCCGCCGCCGGCCCGGCTTCGTGAGGGTCCTCCGCAGCCCGTGCTTCCCTTGGCCGGGACGTGATGCCGATTGTTTGTATTACCTGAAACCCGAAGCAGTCCGTGGGTGGCGCGCTGCGGGAGCGGCGGGATTCTGCGGCGCGGACGACACATCCCGTCCCTGCGCTCCCGCGCAGGGCTACGAGGAACCGGTCAGTCGGCGGTGGGAGGGAGGATGACCGGCGCGCGATCAGCAGATGCGCGGCAGCTGCTCGCCGACCAGCATGTCGACGACCCGTTCGCCACCGGCGCGATCGCGCATGACGACCATGCCCACCGGATCTTCCACCACCTCCCCGATGATGGCGGCGGAGGCGCCCAGCGGATGATCGTGCATGGCGGCGAGCACCCGTTCGGCATCGGCGGCGGCCACCACCGCCAGGAGCTTGCCCTGGTTGGCTACATCGAGCGGATCGAGCCCGAGGATGCGGCAGGCGCCGCCGACCTCGTCGGCGAGGGGAATAGCAGCCTCGTCCAAGCGCACGCCGACGCGGGAGGCGCCGGCGATCTCGACGAGCGCGCTGCTCACGCCTCCGCGGGTTGGATCGCGCAGGACGTGGGTGCGGGGGCAGGCCTCGAGGATCGACTCCACCAGGCCGTTCAAGGGTGCGGTGTCGCTGCGAATTTCGTCCGCCAGCGGGAGGTCCTCGCGCTGGGCCAGGATGGCGACGCCGTGCTGGGCGATCGGTCCGCTGACGATGATGCGATCGCCGACCTCGGCGCGACGCGGGCAGATCTTTATGCCGGGGGGCACGCGGCCGATGCCGGAGGTGTTGATGAAGATACGATCTCCCTTGCCGCGATCCACGACCTTGGTGTCCCCGGTCACCAGCGTGACATCGGCGGCGCAGGCGGCGGCCTGCATGGAATCGATCACCCGGCAAAGGGTTTCGAGGGGCACTCCCTCCTCGAGAATGAAGGCGGCGGAGAGGTGCAGGGGCGTGGCCCCGCACATGGCGAGATTGTTGACGGTGCCGTTGATGGCGAGGGTGCCGATGTCGCCGCCGGGGAAGAAGAGGGGATCGACCACGAAGGTATCGGTCGTAAAGGCCAGACGCTCCTCACCGACGGAGAAGACGGCCCCATCGTGCAACGGATCGAGCAGGGGATTATCGAAGGCGGGGCGAATCACGGCATCGATGAGGTCGCGACTGAGTTTTCCGCCGCTGCCGTGGGCGAGGGTGATCTCGCGGAGGTGGGGATGCGGTAGGGGTGAGGTGGCGTCGAGCAGGTCGAGTGGAGCGACGGGGAGGGGGGCCAAGGGGGATTCGACGGGAGGATTCATGGTGTCGGGGAACGGGTTCAGGCACTCGAAGCGGTGGCCATGGCGGCCGCCCCGGCGCCTGCGACCGATCGACGGGAGCGGGGGCGCGGGCGACCCTCGCTGGCGAGGATCGAGTCGGCGCCCTGGTCGGGGGCCCGGAGCGGGGATGGCGAAGAAACCGGCGCGCCGATGGGGGCGGGGAAGGCGGCGCTGGTTTGGGGCGGGCGGGCGGCGCGCAGCCGTTCGGCGTCGAGGACGACGACGGGTTCGTCACGGTTGACGGTCTGGCCAAAGAAGCGGTGTTCCGCGTCGTGGGCCTGGAATTCGGGGCGGAGTTGGTAGCCGCTGTTCGGGACCAGGCCGAAGCTGCGCCACGGGCGATCACAGATCTCGAAGACGCTGCGCACGAGGTTCACGGCAACGGGATTACCGTAGCGTTGCACGACGCGCGGATACTGGTTTTCGACTTCGGCGCGGCCTTCCTCCAGCTGCCGCACGGCCATGAGCGTGCCTTGCAGCAGGTCGACCGGTTCAAAGCCGGTCACGACCACGGGCAGCGCAAACTCCCGGCACAGGGGCTCGTATTCGCGGTAGCCCATGACGGCGCAGACGTGTCCGGGACCGAGGCAGGCCTGCACGCGATTGCGCGTCGACTGCAGCAGCGCGCCGAGCAGCGGTGGCAGGCGCACATGCGATACCAGCATGGAAAAATTGGTGAGGTTCTGGCGTTGGGCCTGCCAGGCGGCCATCGCATTGGCGGGGGCGGCGGTTTCGAAGCCGAGGGCGAAAAACACGACCTGGCGCTCGGGATGGGTGCGGGCGATCTTGAGGCAGTCCATGGGCGACGAGACGACCCGCACGTCGGCGCCGCGGGATTTGAGTTCGAGCAGGGTCGTCTGGCTGCCGGCCACGCAGAGGGTGTCGGCAAAGGCGCAGAAAATGACGCCCCGCTCCCGCGCGATGGTGTGAGCCTGATCGATAAGTTCGACCGGGGTCACGGAAACGGGGCAGCCGGGCCCGTGCATGAGTTCGACGCCGAGGGGCAGGAGGCGTTCGATGCCGTATTTGACGACGGAGTGAGCGTGGCCGCCGCAGGCCTCCATCAGGACCCAGGGGCGGGTCACAAGGCGGGCGATCTGGTCGACCAGTTTGCGGGCAAGGGTGGTGTCGCGGTATTCGTCGATGAATTTCATGTTAAGGATCTGGAGGGGCTTGGGGTGTGGGAAAGGGGATGGACCCGGCGAGGAAGCCGCGGTTCAGCCGTCTCGTCGGGCGACGGCGAACCTGCGGCGGGGATGGAGCGCCCGGGCGGCCGCGATGACCTGCCCGAGGGCGATACCCCCGTCGTTGGGCGGAATGCGCTGCGGCCAATGGGGCCGGAAGCCGGCGGCCTGCAGCCGGCGGGCGGCGGTCTCGGCCAGCCAGTGGTTCTGAAAACAGCCGCCGGTGAGCACGATGTCGCGGAGCCCGGCGCGATGGGCGGCGGCGACCAGCGCGTGCACGAGCGTTTCGTGGAAGCGCGCGGCGATGCGTCCGACCGGTGCCTCGGCGCGCACGTCGGCCAGCAGGGCTCGGAGCATCGGGCGCCAGTCGAACTCGACGGGGTCCTCGCCCGTGAGGGCGACGGGGTAGGGCCGGTCTTCCCCGGCGGTCACGGCGAACTCGACCGCCGTCGCCGCCTGGCCGTCGTATCCGTTTTCCTGGCACAGGCCGGTGAGGGAGGCGACGGCGTCGAACAGGCGGCCGACGCTGGAGGTGTCCACGGCGTCGATGCGCCGGTCGAGCATCTGCAGCAGGGTCCGGCGTTCCGAGGTGGTGAAGGCGCAGACGGCCGGCAGGCGGGCGTCATGGAGGGTGGTTTCGTCGCCGAGCCGGTGCAGCAGCCCGAGCGCACTGCGGCGCGGCTCGCGCGCGGCCTCGCCGCCGCCGGGCAGCGGAAAGGGGCGGAAGCGGCCGAAACGCTCGAAGCCCTGGGGCGTGACGCGCAGGAACTCGCCGCCCCAGATCGTGCCGTCGGCGCCGTAGCCGGTGCCGTCCCAGCAGACACCGAGCACGGGCTCGCGCAGGTCGTGCTCGGCGATGCAGGCCAGCACGTGGGCGAAGTGGTGCTGGACGCTGATCACCTGCCGCGGGCCGGAGCGGGCCAGCCGGGTGGAGTCGTAGCCGGGATGCAGGTCGCAGACGGCCAGTTCCGGCTCGACGCCGAAGAGTCGCGGGAGATCGGCGGCGGTGCGCCGGAAGACCTCGCGCGCCTGCGGCGTCGACAGGTCGCCGACGTGCTGGCTCAGGTGGATGTCGCGTCCGACGCTCACCGCGACCGTGTTCTTGAGGTGCGCCCCGAAACCGAGGATGGGCGGAAGCGCTTCGGCGACCTGCACGGGGAAGGGCGCGTGGCCGCGGGCGCGGCGCAACACCTGTTCCTCGCCGAGCAGTTCGCGCACGACGGAGTCGTCCAGCGGGCGGGCGATCGGCCGGTTGTGGACGAGAAAGACATCGGCAATCCCGCCGAGGCGCTCTATCGCCTCCTCCTCGTCGATGCAGATGGGCTCGTCGCTGAGGTTGCCGCTGGTCGCCACGACCGGGAAGCCGAGATCGGCCAGCAGCAGCAGATGCAGCGGTGAGTAGGGGAGCATCGCGCCGATGCGCGGGTTGCCCGGAGCGATCGCGGCAGCGAGGGCCCGGCCGGGGCGGGTCGAGCCGGTGGGCCGGCGGCGGCGAAGCAGCACGATGGGCGCGGTGGCATCGGTGAGCATCGCAGCTTCGCGGCTGGAGACGCTGCATTCCTGGCGGATCGCCGCCAGATCCGGAAACATGACGGCGAAGGGCTTGGCCGGTCGCTGCTTGCGCTGGCGCAGGCGTTGCACGGCCGCCTGGTTGCGGGCGTCGACGAGCAGTTGGAATCCGCCGACGCCCTTGAGGGCAACGATGGCCCCGCGGCGCAAGCGGCGGACGGTCTCGCTCAGGGCGTCCTCGCGGCAGGCCAGGGTGCGTCCGATGGGGTCACGCAGGGCAAGTTGCGGGCCGCAGCGCGGGCAGGCGTTGGGCTGGGCGTGGAAGCGGCGATCGGCCGGATCACGATACTCCGCTTCACAGTCCGGACACATGGTGAAGCGTTTCATCGTGGTGTGAGGCCGGTCGTAGGGCAGGCACTCGATGATGCTGAAGCGCGGGCCGCAGAGCGTGCAGTTGGTGAAGGGATAGCGGTGGCGGCGGTTGGCGGGATCGAAGAGTTCGCGCCGGCACTCCGGGCAGGTTGCGAAATCCGGCAGGATCCGGGTGCTGACGGGGCCGCGCCGGTCGCTGTCGCGGATGTGGAAACCGTGCAGGCCGGCGCGCCGGTCGAACTCGACCGCGCACTCCCGGATGACGGCGTGCACCGGTCGCTCGTTTTCGAGCCGGGTCACAAACCGATCGAGTTCCAGACGGGGGCCCTCCACCTCGATGCGCACACCGTCGGCCGAATTGCGGACCCAGCCGGCGAGGTGCATCTCGGTGGCGAGACGATAGACAAAGGGACGAAAGCCGACGCCCTGCACGGTGCCGCGTACGGTGACGCGGGCACGGGAGCGGGGGAGGGCGTCAGCGAAGGAACAGGCCTTGGACATGGTCGATGCGGGAAAGGAGGGAAAAGCCGCGCCCGAAGGCACCGGCCCACCCCGCGCAAGGGGGGGTGTGGCCGGCGCCCCAGGCCAGTCCGACGGACGTCGCCGGCCGAAGCACTTGCTTGCGGCTGGCGAAGATGGGTGCCGCGACCGGCGGCCCGGCCCGAGGGGCGGACAACACGGCGGCGGTGGAAAAGGAGAGGCGGTGATTCATCGCGTGGCGCGAAGCGCCGGGGCGGGGGTGGGCGAGGGCGTA
Organism: uncultured Opitutus sp.; assembly: GCA_965652375.1. GTDB lineage: Bacteria > Verrucomicrobiota > Verrucomicrobiia > Opitutales > Opitutaceae > Actomonas. The sequence goes on along the minus strand of CBFGUO010000003.1, from coordinate 176,024 downwards.
TTGATGGAAGGGATACGGTGGGCCGGCGCCGTCGGTTTTGCGGCCGCGGCGGAGGCGCGCTCGATTTCGCAGCCGGCGAGGTCGGGGCAGAACTCGTCGAGAGCGGCCCGCACCACGCGCTCCGGAGCCAGGCCCGGCGTGGCCGGGGCGCGCAGCCGCAGACGGGCGACGCCGTCATGCAGGGCGATCAGTTCGACCGCACCGCCCTGGCCCCGGAGCTGGTGCCCGAGCTCCGCGATCGCCTGGTCGAGCCGCTCCTCCAGCGACTGCGGGTGGAGGTCGTGGGCGAGGAGCAGGCCGCGCACGGTCCGGTCGGCGAACAGTTCCTCGCGGACCTCGTCGGCGGAGAGGTCGCCGTGGTCCTCGAGCACGGCGAAGATGCGTTGAAGACCCAGGCCGTGGAGTTCGTTGAGTTCCCGGAGAAGATCCTGCACGAGGCTCCGGGTGGCGGGATCGCGCAGGTCGTTGGCGCGGGAGACGAGCCGGGCGAGGTGCTTGAGGCGGGCGTTGAGATCGCCGGGCGCGACCGGCGGAGTGCCGGCGGCGGGAGCGGGGCGGGACGGGGCGAAAAGCGTGGCGGTTTCAGGCGGCATAGCGGATGGCGCGAATGGCGCATTCATGGCCGGCGGTGGGCTCGGCCGTTCGTTGACATTGCGGGCAGGTGAGGGTGGGGACCGGGGCGATCCACTGGGCTTCGTTCCAGTAGCGGGGAGCGCCGGCGTATCCACAAAGTGGGCACCGTACGGCGCCGGCGACGCGGCCGATCTCCAGCTCCGAGTCCTTGATGAGGGTGCGCGTGGTGATCGCGCGGTAACAGAAGGAAAGCTGCTCGGCCTGGACGCAGATCCACTCGCCGATGACCAGCCGCACCACGAGGACGCGGGAGCCGGGTCGGCGGCGCTGGTGGGCGAGCACCTTTTCAACGACGATGATGGCGAGCGAGAGCTCGGGCATGGTGGCGGGGGGGCGGGTCAAAAGGTGTCGAGGATGGTGGCGACAGCGCCCAGTCCGCGACCGGTGCGGCAGCTGGCGACGACCACCGGGAGGTCGGGCTTGAGGCGATGCACATCGCGGGCGAGGGCGAGGCAGTCGACTTCCACGGCATCGGCCAGATCCTGTTTGTTGATCACGACCAGGCGGGCCCCGCGGAACAGGTCGGGATGCTTGCGCACCATCCACGGGCCTTCGGTGCAACTGATGACGACGATGCGGGCGCGGGAGCCGAGGGCGAAGTGGGCGGAACCGATGAAGTTGCCGACGTTCTCGATGAAAATCAGGTCGGTCGAGGCCAGGGGCAGGCGTTCGAGTCCGCGGGCGACAAGGCTGGCGTCGAGGTGGCCGGCGTCGGCCTGGATCTGGACGACGGGCACGCCCAGGGCGGAGACGGGCAGTACATCCTCGGTGGTGGCGGGATCGCCGTTGATGACCGCGAGGCTGCGGGAAGGGCTGAGGCGCTCGACCAGGCGGGTGATGAGGGTGGTCTTGCCCGAGCCGATCGGGCCAACGACTTCGAGGGCGGTGATCCCGTGGCGTTCGAGCAGCGCGTGGTTGGCGGCCGCCTGCCGGTTGTTGGCGTCAAAAAGGCTATCCTCGTACGCGATCTCGGAAACCCCCTCGGGTGGTGCGGTGACGGTTTGGATCATGGCGAAGGGAGGGATGGAGTGAACTCGGCGGGCAGTGGTTGAGGGAGTCAGCGATCTGGTGGTTCGGGTCGGCCGCGGACGGTCTGCCGCGGGCTCAGGAGTGGGCCAACAGGGCTGGGGCCGGATGCGCCCGGGTGGCGGCGTGGTTGGTGAGCAAACGGGCCGCGAGGGCCTCGATCATGGCGACCGCGCGGGGCACCGCGGAGCGGGCGCGTGGACTGAGATCGGGGACGAAGCCATCGACGGCGGTTCGAGCGGGCTCGCCGCCGATGAGGAACAGGCGTCCGATCCGGGCGCCGAGGCTGGCGGCAAGCTGCAGAACGGCCACGGGGTCGAGGCGCTGCCCAAAGTCGCCGGCGGCAAACAGCGAGGAGTTTTTTCCCTCCGTCTGCCCGGCGCGGGGCAGGTCGAGTTCCAGGACAAAAACGCTGCCGGGTTGACGCCCCCGCGGCGTCGCATCCACGACGATGGCAGCATCCCAATCCTCGCAGAGCGTTTGGGCGAGCTCGCGACCGCGAAGACCGAAGTCGCGGACGATTACGGTGGCGAGGCGGTCGGAATGAGCGCAGGCACGAACGACCTCGATCCCGAAGGCGTCATCGCCCAACGCAGGATTGCCGATGCCGGCGACGAGGATGCGGGGGGGGCGATTCATGGTTGGGCCACCGGATTGCCGCGGCGGGTGATCGACCCGCCGCGAAGGGAAAGGGGATCGCTGCGGCGGCTGTGGCCGCGGTCCGGCTCCCGCGTGTGGCAGCCTGATTGAAGCCCCACCTCAGGGGCATCTGGTGGCACGACCGGGGAGGCAAACAGGGTGTCGCCGGTTTCGGTTTCCAGGATCACCGGCCAGACGCCGATGTTGGTGCAGGCGGCGGCGGCGACGGCGTCGGCCGGGCGCGGATTGCTGAGGGAAACGAAGCGGGCCCCGCGCGCGGTGAGCACCAGGTGGGTGGCGGTGAAGGTGCGGCTGAGGAGCGCGTGGTTGTCCAGGGGTTCCCCCGTCGGCATCGGCGTGCGATTGACGACGCGCGCCGTGAGCCGGCGCAGGCCGTCTGGCAGAACCTGCGTCCGGATGTCGAGGAGGCCCGCGAGCGGCGGAGGTTGGCCCCCTGGATGCGCGGCGGCTCCGGAGCGCGGGTCGCGCCGGGGTGCGGCCTCGCTGGTGTCCGAGGGGCCGGGGAAATGGAAGGGCAGACGGAGGGTGCCTTCGCAGCAGCGCAAGGTCGTGCGGACGGAATGTTCGCTGGCTGCCGAAGCTACCGGCCGGGACCGACGATCGAGGTCCGGGGCTGGAGCGATCTGCGGCTGGAGAAACCGCAGTTCGAGCTGCACCCTCGCTTCGTCGGGCTCGGCGGCGCTGGCCGGCCGGAGCAGGCAATCCAGCTGCAGGACGTTCGAGCCGATGCCGCGCGGGTCGGTATAACTTTCCGGATACACGCGTCCAAACGCGAACCGTTGCCGGTTCTTTCGCGCCGAAGGGCGACAGGGGTAGAGGAGGTGCCAATCGTAGAGCACGGCCTCGACGAGCCGATCGAGTCGCCGGTCATTCATGCGCGTTCCTCCGTGACGGAGTGGGCGGCGGGAAGCGGGAACTCGAGGACCCGGTGTGAGGCCGGTGATCCGTGGCGGCGTTTGCACGCGTGCATCCGGGAAGCGGGATCGCGATGGTCCGTCGCTGGCCGGGCGGTGAAGCCCTCGCTCGAGGTACTGCTCCTGATGGCGTTGGCAGGCATGGACGGAGGTCGGAAAGGGAGGATAAAAAGAATGCCGCTCGTCCGCGCGGCCGCGGGTGGGCGCGGTGCAGAACGACGAACGAGGCACGTGGCGCGGAGACTATCACTCCGCCGCGGGCGGGGGCATCGGGGCCTTCCCGGATCGAGGTGTGGGAGTTGCCACCCCGATGGGATTTATCCCCGGGGCGGGTCGGGATTCGGGCGGCAGCGGGGACGGCGCCGTGGGGGCGAGGGGCGACGGAGGAATGGGGACTTCGCCCCCTTTCGCGGACGCGGCGATCGGGTTTATTGGGCTCCGGCGACACCCCGCCCGCCGGCGGTTCCGGCTCCGAACCCGGTCAATTTCGAAAAAGAGGAAGACATCCATGAACCTGCTGCTCACCACGCTCCGGCGTAACCGTTTCCTGTTCACCCTCCTGGCCCTGGCCGGGTGCTCCCTGACCTTACGCGGCCAGGAGGAGGACGAGTGGTATGACCCCACCGACTGGTTCGACGGCAACAACATCGAAGCCGACGACATCCACGACAGTGAAGCGTTGGGGGAACCCGATCGCCGTCCTTTCGATCTGGATCCCGGCTACGACTGGAACGACTACAACGCCTGGGGCTACGACATCTGGGACGACGACTACTACCACGGCCCGTATTGGGACGACTATGCCTGGCAGGAGAACTTCGATGAGGACTACGTGATCCCGGACGTCGTGTACGATTACGACCTGTATTACGCCGACGGGGAGGAGGGGGAAACGGCCGACGATCTTTCCCGTCTCGAGGGAACGATCGAAGGCCTGGCCGAGGTGCGACTGGAGCGCGGCAGCGGCGCGACCGGCGACCACCGCATCGCGAAGGTGAAACTGGAGAACGGGCAAAGCACGGTCATGAACCTCGGGCGCAGTTGGCGCACCGACGACCTGCAGCTGGCGAAAGGGGATGAAGTCGTGGCGCTCGGTCGGCGCGGCACGCTTGACGGCGAGACCGTCTTCGTGGCCGAACAGCTGCGGGTCGATGGACGCACCCTCGAAGCCAATCCCGCGATCCGTCTGCCGAACGGGAGCGGCGACCGACCCGCCGCCTCTTCCACTCGCGGCGGCGCAAAACGGGGGGATCGGGAGGCCGCGCAGGCGGAGGCCACGCTCTCCGGCACGATCGCGTCGTTCAACCGCAGCACCATCGTGGGTGATGAGCACGGTCGCGCGCACACCTTCATCAACATCCGCCTCGAGAACGGACGATCCTCCCTGGTGGATCTGGGACCGAATGCCTCACTCGCCTCAATCGATCTGCAGTCCGGCGACCACATCGAGGTGCGGGGCCGCCGGGAGCAGCGGGGGGAGCGCCAAGTGGTGGTGGCCGACTTGCTGCGCGTCAATGATCGGCGGGTCGAGGCGGTTTCCGAACGCAGTTGAGCGCGGGCGCGCCCTCAGGGCGCAAGCCTCTGTTTCCCCGATCCTCTCATCAGGGACGCGCCGGATGGCACGTCCTGCCCTTTCCCGGATGGAATTCACCCGCGTGCGAGCGCTATCATCCGCGCGCTTCGCCGACCCCGCCCCGGGAATCTCAGTTACCATGACTCTGCGCCAGACCGACCCCAACCCTCGACGAAAAATCAACTCCGTTCACAGCCTGCTCGTCGACCTCCTGCACGATCTTTACGGCGCCGAACAGATGTTGCGGGCGGCCCTGTCGCGCATGACCGACTCGGCCATCGGTGCCGATGTGCGCAGCCTCTTCATCGCCCAGCGCGGCGAAACCCGCCGGCACCTCGATCGCCTTGACGCGGTGTTCTCGCTGCTGGGGACGAAGCCTGCCGCAAGAGACTGCCGGGCGATGCGGGAGTTGCTGGCCGAGCAGGCCCTCGTCATCGTCAACGACGAATCGACCGAGGCGGTGCGCGACATTGCGCTTCTGGCTGTCGCCCGCCGTGCCGCCCACCACCTCCTCGCCAGCTACGGTTGCGCCCGCAGTTTCGCCGATCTCCTGGGCGAACTCGAGGTCATCGCCCTGCTGCGCCAATCGCTCGAGGAGGAGAGCGCCATGAGCCAGCGACTGCTGGAACTGGCGGAATCAGCGCAACTGGCGGCGCGCCCGGATTGCGGCGACCGTCTCAGGCAGACCGGTTGACCCGCGGTTTCGCGGCTCAGGAAAGCGGTCGGGGGACGCTGCGTGAAAGCGGCAGGGTGGCGTAGGATAGCAAGGCCAGGGCGAGTGCAGCCAGCGGCGCGAGGATGCGCACCGGTTCGTCGGCCGCCAGATGAGACCAGACAGCGCCGAGAAAAATAAAGGTGAGACCGGCGTAGGCCCACTCGCGCAGCCGGTCGAGCCCGGGCAGGACCAGGCCTCCCACCGCCAGCAGTTTGGCGGTGCCGAGCAGCGCCGGAAAGTATCCGGGAAAGTCGAGGCGGGCGAGCGCTCCCGCGAAGGCCGGCTGCCCCGTGAAGAACCCGAGCGCGGAGATCGTCATCCATAGCGCCAGCAGGGTGGTGCTGAGCCAGTAGACGAGCGGGTTCGGCACCGAGCCGGCGTCGACCCGCGCGCGTTCGACCGGCGGAGCATGACGCAGTTTCGGGGCGTGCGCGGAAGGCGGCGGAGAGTAGGTGGTTTTCATGAAATGGTGGTGAGCACGACCTTGCCCTGGGAATGATGCCGTTCGATGTGTTCATGGGCCGCCGCGGCCTCCTCGAGCTCGAAGGTGCGGTTGATCTCCACGGTGATGCGGCCGGAGTCGATCAGCCGGGCGATTTCCTCGAGCTGGCTGCGGCTCGCACGGGTCATGAACGCAGTCGCCCGCGCCCCGTGGGCCGCGGCATCCTCGGCCGAGGGCTCCGCGATCAGCGACACGATGCTGCCGCGGTTCTTCAACACCTGCCAGGACCGGCTCTGCACCTCGCCGCCGATCAGGTCGACGACCAGATCCACGGGTTCGACCACGTTTTCAAACGGCGGGCCGGCCCGGTCGACAAACTGGTCGATGCGCAGCGACTCCAGCAGCCGCCGGTCCTGCGCCGCCCCCACGGCGATCACCGTGGCGCCACGGTCCCGGGCCAGCTGCACCGCAAAGTGGCCGACGCCGCCGGCGGCCCCGTGGATGAGCACGCGCTGGCCGGGCTCCAGTCTCCCGTGCTCGAACAGGGCCTGCCAGGCCGTCAGGGCGGCCAGGGGCACCGCCGCGGCGCGCACCGGCTCCAGCGAGTGGGGCTTGGGCGCCACCTCATGGGTGCGGGCGAGGGCATACTCCGCGTATCCACCGCTTCGTGACGCGAGGAACGCGTAGACCGGTTGTCCGACGCTCAGGGTCTCGACCCCGGGCCCGACCGCTTCGATCTCGCCGGCCACGTCCCGCCCCATGGTGAGCGGCAGCGTGTCGCCGTTGGTTTGAAACGCGCCGGCGCGGGTCTTGCAGTCGACGGGATTGACGCCGGCGGCCTGCACCCGGATCAACACCTCGTCGTCCCGCGGCTCCGGCTTCGCGACGGATTCGGCGGCGAGCACGTCGGGCCCGCCGTATCGATGGAGGCGGACGGCTTTCATGCCTCCAGCTTAAATCCGGTCATGCTCCGCGTCTTGCGGGCCCGAGCCCGTTCGGTCGACCGGGCTCGGACCTGATGCCGTTGGCGGCGGTCCGAATGCGGACGGAACGATCCGCGCGCCTCCCTTGCGCGGCGGGAGTGGGCGGGCTCGGTTGTGGGATCGCGCCCTGCCATCACTTCGCCCAGACCATGAGAACGATCCGATCGAGCGGCGTCGCCGTACGGCGCGCGACGCCGCGTTCCGCGTCCACGTCGCATCGCGCTTCCGCGGGGCGTTGCGCCTTGGCGCTGGTGTGGGTGGCGGGTGCGATCAGCGGGTGTCGGCAGGTGCCGCTGGCCTCGCACGCGCGGGAGATTCTGCCCCCGCCTGCCGCCTTCACCGCGGCCGCCGCAGAGCGTGGGCAGCCTGCCGGGCCGGGGCGGCAACCCGAGGCGAAGGTGGAGGAGGCGCCGCCGGCGAGCTACGTCTTTTTTGCCGATTCGCAGCTGGAGGCCCTGGTGCAGCGCGCACTCCGTCACAATTTCAACCTGCGGCAGGCGTGGGCACGACTGGAGGAGGCGCGAGCACTGGTCCGCGGCCGCCGCGCTGAACGCTGGCCAAGCCTCGACGCCAACGCCGCGGTGCGCCGTTCGCGTACGGCCTTGCGCCTGCCGGACGGCCAGGAGCCCATCTTCACGACGACGCGTTACACCGCCTCGGTTGCCGCGGCCTATGAGGTGGACCTGTGGGGGCGGCTCGCGGCGGGTGAGGAGGCGGCGACCCTGGAGGCTCGGGCCGGCGCGGCGGATGTTGCCGCCCTCGCCATGAGCACGGCTGCGCAGACCACCGAGTCATGGCTCGATCTCGTCCAGCACCAGCGCGAACGGCGTCTGTTGGCCGAGCAACGGGAACTGGCCCGACGCGATCTAGAGTTGGTCCAACGGCGGTTCCAGCGCGGTCAGGGCTCGCTGCTCGATGTGACGCAGCAGGAACAGCAGCTGGAAAGCGTGCGCTCGGCCGAAGTCGCGGCGCAGACCGCCGCGCAGCTGGCTCGTCACCAGCTCGCCGTGCTCGTGGGGCAGGCGCCGCAGGAGTTTGCGCTGGAGGCGCCGGACCAACTGCCGGATTTGCCGGCCCGGCCGGTGCTGGGTCGACCGGCCGGACTGTTGCAGCGGCGGCCGGACGTGGCCGCCGCGCTGTGGCGCGTGCGGGCAGCCGATGCACAGGTGGCCGCCGCGCTCGACCGGCGCATGCCGACACTGCGTCTGGACGGGCGCCTGTTTGGACAGGCCGCCCGGCCCTCGGCGCTGTTCGAGGAACTGCTGTGGGAAATCGGCGCTGCGCTGGGCGGGCCGCTGTGGGATGCCGGACGAAATCGGGCTGCCGTTGATGCGGCCGAAGCCCGGGCGCGTCAGCAACTCCAGGCCTACGCGGCGACCTTTGCGACGGCGTTGCGGGAGGTGGCTTCGGCGCTCGAGGCCGAGGCGGGCGGTCGCGAGCGGCTGAAGAGTCTGCAGCGCCAACTCGTGTCGGCCCAGCGGGCGCGGAACCTCGCCCGCAGCCGCTTCTTGAACGGATCCGTCGACTACCTGCGCGTGCTCGAGGCCGGCCGCGCGGTCAATCAAGTGGAGCGCCAGCACCTGCAGGCCCGGCGCGAGTTGCTGGGCAGTCGCGTGCAGCTTCATCGTGCTCTCGGAGGCGCACCGCCGCCGCCGCCGCCCGCAACCGGCACCTTTGCTTTGGACGCATGAACCTGCGCGGACGACAGGGATGGCTCATGCTGGCGGTGGTCGTGCTCACCGGGGGCATCGTGACGGTGCTGGTGCTCACCCGCCCGGAGCCGCCGGCTTCGGAGCCGGGGCAGACCGGCACGCTGGTCCGCACCGAGCCGGTCGAAGCGATGGCGGTGCGTCCGTTGGTCGAAGCCCACGGCTCGGTGCGGGCGATCGAATCGGTGGAGGTGCACCCGCAGGTTAGTGGGCGCATCGAGGAAGTGGCCGCGGCGCTGCGACCCGGTGGACGGGTGCGCCGGGGTGAGGTGCTGTTACGCCTGGAAACCGCGGACCAGGCCGCCGCGTTGGCGCGGGCTCGCGCGGCCGTGGTGCAGGCCCGGGCGGAGTTGGCGCTCGAACGGGGCCGACGGGAGGTGGCGCGGGAGGAGTTGCAGTCCTTCCGTGACGACTATCCGACGGCCCCCGGCGAGACCGATTCGGCGCTGGTGCTGCGTGAGCCGCAGATCGCGGCGGCGAAGAGTCGCCTGGCGGATGCGGAGGCGCAGGCGCAAATGGCGCAACTCGATCTGGATCGCACGGTGATCACCGCGCCCTTCGCTGCGGTGGTGCAGTCGGAACGCGCTGCGCCGGGTCGATTGGTGGGACCGGAAACGAGTGTGGCCACGCTGGTCGAGGACGATGCCGTTTGGGTCGAGACGGCTGTGCCCGTGGACCGCCTCGGCTACGTGACCCGGCCGGGGCAGAACGGCGACGGCGGGGCCCCCGCCCGGGTCTCGTGGGACACCGGTCCCGAGCCGGCGCAACGCGATGGCCGGGTCGTCGCGGTGTATCCGGATCTCACCGACGAGGGACGACTGGCGCGGGTGTTGGTCGAAGTACCGCAGCCGCCTCCGGACGACCGCGATTCGCCGCGACTGCTGCTCGGATCCTACGTGGCGGTGGCGATCGAGGCGGCGGAGGAGCGGCGACTCACGCGCGTGCCGCGGTCGGCGGTGCACAATGGTGAGGAGGTTTTTGTCTATGCCGACGGCGAACTGGACATCGTGCGGCCGGAGATCGTGTGGCGGGACACCGCGGCGGTATACGTCGCCGACGGATTGGACGACGGCGCGCAGGTCGTCGTGAGCGCCCTGGCTGCTCCGGTGGACGGCATGCCGCTGCGTCGGGAAACGGGGCGCGGTGACACAGAACTTCAATCCACCTCTGCGGCGCCGTGAACTCCGCCGACGTTCGTTCGGGTCCGATCGGTTGGATGGCCCACAACCGGGTCGCGGCCAACCTGTTGATGCTGTTCTTCCTGGTCGGCGGCGGGCTGTCGCTGCTGCGGGTGAATCGCGAGGTGTTTCCGGAAGCACGCCTGGAGATGGTCACGGTGACCGTGCCGTATCCCGGGGCGACGCCGGTGGAGGTTGTCGAGGGCGTGGTGCTGCCGGTGGAGGAGGCGATCCGCGGAGTCGACGGGATCGACGAACTGCGCTCGTCGGCTGTGGAAGGATCCGCCACGATCACGGCCGAGGTGGCGCAGGGCAGCGACCCGAACCGTGTGCTCAACGACGTCGAGAATGCGGTCAACCGCATCACCTCGTTTCCTCAGGATGCCGAGGAGCCGGTGATCGCGCGGCCCTCGACGCAGTCGCAGGTGCTGTCGCTGGTGATTTACGGTGATCTCGACCGGCACCGGCTCGATGCGCGGGCGGCCCAGGCGCGCGCCGACCTGTTGCGCGACGAGCGGGTGTCGCGGGTCAGCGTGACCGGCATCCCGGCGCCCGAGATTTCGATCGAGGTGCCGCAGGCGCAGCTGCGACGACTGGGGCTGAGCCTGCCGGAGATCGGGCGACGGGTGGCGGCGGCCACGGTGGAAAGCGGCGTGGGACGGATCGAGAGTGCTGACGGGGTGGTGTCGTTGCGGGTGATGGAGCGTCGGGAGACGGCGGAGGGTTTTCGGGACATCGCCCTGGTTTCGACCCCGGACGGCGTGCGAGTGCGCCTGGGCGACGTGGCGACGGTGCGGGAGACCTTTCGTGACGACGATCGGGCGGCGTTTTTCAACGGCCAGCCGGCCGTGAATCTCGGGATTTTTCGCGGCGCCGACCAGGATCCGCAGGCGACCGCGAAGGCCGTGCGCGATTACGTGGAGCGACAAGCACCGACGTGGGGCGGGGCGGTGCAGACGGCGATCTGGAACGACTTTTCACGCATCTATGCCGACCGGATCGGCCTGCTGGTGAAAAACTGCGCGCAGGGACTCGTGGTGGTGCTGCTGATCCTGGGGTTGTTCCTGCGGCCGCGGTTGGCGTTCTGGGTGACGCTGGGCATTCCGGTGTCGTTCCTCGGCGTTTTTGTGTTTCTGCCGATGATGGGGATCTCGATCAACATGATCTCGCTCTTCGCCTTCATCCTCGTGCTCGGGGTGGTGGTGGATGACGCGATCGTGGTGGGCGAGGCCGCGTATCAGCAGCGCCGGCACATCGACGATCCGCTGCAGGCGGCGGTGGCCGGAACCCGGGAAGTCAACGTGGCGATCGTCGCGGCCGTGATGACCAACGTGCTGGCTTTCACGCCGATGTTGGTGATTCCCGGAGTGACCGGGGAGTTCTTCCGGGTGATACCCCTGTGCGTCATTCCAATCCTGTTGATATCGCTGATCGAGAGTCTGTTCGTCCTCCCGACCCACGTGGGGCATGCGCGGCGCGGCGAGCCGAAGCAACGGTGGGCGCGGCGGCTCCTCGGCTGGCAGCAGCGCTTCGCTGATCGCTTCGAGCACTTCGTCGACACCCGTTACCGACGTGCGCTGGAGGCGGTGCTGCGCGGGCGCTTCCTCACCCTCGTTGCGGCGGTCGCGCTGCTGATCGTAAGTGCGGCGGCGTTTCTGACCGGCCACGTGCGTTTCATCTTCTTCCCCGACATCGAGGGCGAGACGGTGCAGGCGCAGCTGGAGATGGTGGAGGGCACGGATGCGGAAACGACGCGGCGGGCGATGGACCGGCTGGTGGAGAGCATGGAGACGGTCCTGGCCGAAAACGGCGGAGCGGACGGTTTGTCGGATGGCACGCTGGCCATGCTTGGTCAGCAGCTCGGGCTGCAATCGGATCCGACGGCGCCGACCCGGGGCACGGGCGCAGGGCACCTGGCAACGGTGATCACCACGCTGATGCCGGCCGATCAACGGGAGCTGGGGGCGGCGGAGTTGATGGAGCAGTGGCGCGAGCGGGTCGGCGAGATTCCGGGGGCGGAGCGGGTGAGCTTCAGCAGCTCCGTCGGTCCGGCCACCGGCGCCGACGTCGCCTTCGAACTGTCGCATCGCGAGGAGCAGGCGCTGGAGCAGGCCGCGGCGCGGCTGGCCGAGCGCCTGCGGGGCGTCGAGGAAGTGGTGTCGGTGGATAGTGGATACAGCCGCGGCAGCTCGGAGTTGAGGTTGCGCGTGAAACCCGCGGCCACTGCGATGGGGCTCACCGCACAGGAACTGGCGGCGCAGGTGCGGGCGGCCTTCTTCGGCTTCGAGGCCGTGCGACGGCAGCGCGGTGACGAGGAACTGCGGGTTTATGTGCGACTGCCCCGCGAGGATCGCGAGCAGGTGGCGACGGTGGAGGACCTGCTGGTCTTCACCCCGGCCGGAGAACTGCCGCTGGACCGGGCGGCGGCCCTGGAGTGGGAACGCTCCTACACCCGGATCGACCGCGACAACGGCCGACGGGTGATCACCGTGAGCGCCGACCTGGCCCCGGACAGCGGACAGGCCAACGCCGTCAGCGCGGTGGTGAGCAAAACCTTTCTGCCGGAGATCGCCCGCGACTTTCCGGAACTGAGCTGGGAGCCGGCCGGCGAGCAGCAGGAACAGCGGGAATCATTGTCCTCGCTGGCCGGCGGCTTCACCCTGGCCTTCCTCGCCATCTACGCGCTGTTGGCGACGGTCTTTCGCAGCTACGTGCAACCGCTGCTGGTGATGCTGGCGGTGCCGTTCGGCCTGATCGGCGCCGTGGCGGGACACGTGCTGCTCGGCTATGAATTGAGTCTCATCTCGGTGCTCGGCCTCGTGGCACTCTCGGGCGTGGTCGTAAACGATTCGCTGGTGCTGCTCGATACGATCAACCGACGACGGGGCGAAGGACTGCGGCTGCACGAGGCGGTGGTGGAGGGATCGATTCGCCGCTTCCGGCCGGTGCTGCTCACCTCGCTGACGACCTTCGGCGGCCTGGCGCCGATGATTGCCGAGACCTCGCTGCAGGCGCGCTTCCTCATCCCGATGGCGATCAGCCTCGGTTTTGGCGTGATCTTCGTCACCCCGATAACCCTCGTGCTCGTGCCGGCGTTGTATCGGATCGTTGGCGACATCACGGCAAAGTGGCGTGAACGAACATCAGAGGACTGAGTTGCAGAAACCCCATCGCGTCGACGGACCCGATGCGCGTATTACGAACAAGTTGGCTGCGGAATGGTGGGGTGGGGAGCGCAGCCCGGCGGTCGATACGACGGCGCAGTCAGGCGGCGTGTTTGACCATCATCCAGATGGCGATGGCCATCATGATGAGATTCTCCGACAGCGAGATGAAGCCCAGCGGCACCTTGCTGCCGCCGCCGACGCACGCGCAGTTGAGGTCGCGCTTCTCGACATACACCGCCTTGAACACGGAGACGGCGCCGATGGTGCTCACGATGAGCACGGCCGGGGCGACGACCCAGGGCCAGAGGCCCGCGATCATCGCCACGCCGCCGCCGGCTTCGATGCAGGCGTACAGGTAGGCGTAGGGCACATAGCGGCGCGCCACGAGGTCGTACTGCACGAAGCCGGTGGCGTAGGAGCGCAGGTCCTGCAGCTTGAGAATGCCGAGCACGCACATGCTGAAGGCGACGAAGAGTTCCAGTACGCGAATGACGGACAACGCGCCGAGCGTGGCCCAGGTGGCGGCGAGAGCCATGAGAAAGGCGACACCAAAGACGGCGATGACCGGCTGGTAGGTCTCGCCTTCCTTGGGATCGGGACTCAGGCCAAGATGTTCGCGCAGGTCGTCGTAGCCTCCGAGATGGTCCCCCTCGATGAAGACCTGCGGGGTCTCCTCGACACCGGTCTCGGCCTTGTAGGCCTCGTTTTGCTCCATCGACGCGAGGTGGTGGTCCTCGACCTCGTAGCCGTTGCGTTGCAGCAGATCCTTGGTTTTCACGCCCCACGGACAGAGGTGGCGGGGCGTCACCATGCGATAGATTTTGGCGTGTTTGCTCATAGCGGTCTCCTTGGAATGTCGGGACAGGCGCAGGCGGAAACGGTTGCAGGCCGGATTACGGTCCTCCGCTCCGGAGGAGGCCCCCATGGGGCCGAGGCGACGGGAACCGGACGGGCAGGCGGGCGTTCTGTGCCGGGAATGAAGCAGCCGACGACCGCCTCGCCCGCGGTGGAGGTGGAAGCGCTCCCACTCGAACGTTATTTCCGCGCCGCCAATTATCTCTCCGCCGCGCAGATCTACCTGCAGGACAACGTGCTCCTGCGGCACCCCCTGGAGCCGGAGCACCTGAAGGCGCGGCTGCTGGGGCACTGGGGGACCTGTCCGGGCATCAACCTGGTCTGGGCCCAGCTCAACCGGATCGTGGGACGGGAGCGACGCCGCGTCCTGCCGGTGGTGGGACCCGGCCACGGCGCGCCGGCGGTGCTGGCGAACCAGTATCTCGACGGCACGCTGGCGGAGTTTCATCCGGAGCTCACGCGCGACCAGGAGGGTATGGCGCGTTTCGTGCGGGCCTTTTCGTGGCCGGGCGGCTTTCCCAGCCACGTCCATCCCGGCACCCCGGGCGCGATCCACGAGGGGGGAGAACTCGGGTACGCGCTCGGGGTGTCGTTCGGCGCCGTGTTCGATGATCCTTCGCTGGTGGCGGCGTGCATCGTCGGCGATGGTGAGGCCGAGACCGGCGCCACGGCCACGGCCTGGCATGCGCCAAAGTTTCTGGATCCGGTCGAGAGCGGTGCGGTGCTGCCCATCCTGCATCTCAACGGCTACAAGATCTCGAACCCGACCGTGTTCGGCGCGATGAGCGACGAGGAGCTGATGTCGCTGTTTTACGGATACGGCTGGGAGCCGCGGGTGATCGTGGCGCCGGGTCTGATGGAGGCGGCCACGGAGGGCTTTGACTGGGCTTTCACCGCGATTGACACCATCCAACGTCGGGCGCGTGAGCGCGTGCCGCGAATCGACCCGCGGCCGCGCTGGCCGCTGCTGATCCTCCGTTCGCCCAAAGGCTGGACCGGGATCGAGGAGGTCGACGGCCATCCGGTCGAAGGCTCCTTCCACGCCCACCAGGTGCCGGTGGACGAGGTGCGGGCGGATGCGGGGCATCGCGCGCGGTTGGAGTCGTGGCTGCGCTCCTATCGTCCGCAGGAACTGTTCGACGATGTGGGCGCGCCCGCGCCGGACCTGATCGAGTTCTGTCCGACCGGGACGCTCCGGCTGGGATGCTGCCCGGCGGGCTACGGGGGCGCGCGGCGACGCGCCCTGGACTTGCCCGCGCTCGACGCGCTCGGAGTCGAGCCCGAGCCGGCCGCCGGGCGGGGCGGGCGGGAGGTGAGCCCGGTCGAGTGCGCGGGCCGCTACCTCGCCGAGGTCGTGCGGCGCAACCCCGACCGCTTTCGCATCTTTTGCCCCGACGAACTGATGAGCAACAAGCTCGGCGCGGTGTTCGATGCGCCGACCCATCGCAACTTTCAATGGCCGGTGGAGGGCGGGGGCCGCACCGAGCACATCGGCCGGCGGGGCGGGCGCGTGCTCGAAGTGCTCTCGGAGCACCTGTGCCAGGCCTGGCTGCAGGGTTACCTGCTCACGGGACGGCACGGGTTGTTTCCGAGCTACGAAAGCTTTCTCCCGATCGTGACGTCGATGATGGACCAGTTTGCGAAGTTCCTGAAAATGAGCGGCGAGATCCCGTGGCGGCGACCGGTGCCTTCGCTCAACTACCTGGAGACCTCGACCCTGTGGCGCCAGGAGCACAACGGCTTCAGCCACCAAAGCCCGGGCTTCATCAACTCGCTGCTGAACAAAAAGGGCGACATCATGCGGGTCTACCTGCCGCCCGACGCGAATTGTCTGCTCTCGACGATCGATCACTGCCTGGCCGGGGTCGATCACGTGAACCTCGTCATCGCCAACAAGAATCCGATGCCGGTGTGGCTCACGATGGCCGAAGCGGTCGATCACTGTCGCGCGGGGGCGTCGATCTGGCCCTGGGCGGGAACGGAACCGGCGGCAGGCGAGGGCGGCGATCCCGACGTGGTCTTCGTCGGTATCGGCGATGTGGTTACGCTCGAAGTGATCGCGGCGGTCGACATCCTGCGCCGGGAACTGCCGGAGTTGTCCGCCCGGGTCGTCAATGTCACCGACCTGTTGATCCTCGAGCGGGAGACGGCCCATCCGCACGGTCTGGATGATACGTTGTTCACGGCGCTCTTCAGCGCAGGGGCGCCGATCATCATCAATTTCCACGGCTACCCGAGCGCGATCAAGCAGCTGCTCTTCGGCCGCGGGGTGGAGGGGCGCTGCCACATCAACGGCTACTGCGAGGAAGGCGACACGACGACACCCTTCGACATGCTGGTGCGCAACGGCGCGAGCCGGTATGACCTCGTGGTGCAGGCCATCCGCGCCGCGGCCCCGCACAATCCCCGGGTGGCCGCCCGCGCGGTCGACCTTTCGCTGCGTTACGAATACCGGCTGCGCGAGTTTCGCCGGGAGATCGCGGCCACGGGCACCGACCCGGAGGAGATCCGCAACTGGAGCTGGGAGCGACCCGCCGCCTGAGCATGAAAATCGTCGTCCTCAATGCCGGCAGCGGCAGCCAACGGGTAAGTTTTTTCAACCTGCCGGAGACGCAGGTGGTGCATTCGGCGGACGGACGGGATCCGGACTGGGAGGCCGCGCTGGACGCGACCGAACCGGGCCAGCCGGTCGGCCGCCTGAATCTGACGGTGCGGGGCGGGGACGGTCGGAGGACGATCGCCGGCACGGTGGCGCGGGAGGCTTCGGTGGCGGAGCGCACGGAACAGTTGTTGACGCTGCTCTGGCGGGGGCAGCGCGCGCCTTTGGCCGGCCCCGACGGTATCGATGTCGTCGGTCATCGGGTGGTGCACGGCGGGCCCGAATTTGACGGCCCGGTCCTGCTGGACGGCGAAACCGAGGCGGCGATCCAGCGCTTCGCGGCCTTTGCCCCGCTGCATAATCCGAACAACCTGACCGGCGTGCGGGTGGCGCGACGTTTGCTGGGTGACGCGACGCGGCAGGTGGCGGTCTTCGACACGGCGTTTCACCGCACCCTGGATGCGGTGGCGACCACGTATCCGGGGCCTCATGACTGGGCGGATCGCGGGGTGCGGCGCTACGGTTTCCACGGCACCAGCTTTCGTTGGGCGACGGAGCGGGCGGCGGCCATGCTTGGCGCCGGGCGGGAGGCAGCGGGTGATCTGCGGTTGATCATCTGCCATCTCGGGGGCGGCTGTTCGCTGTGCGCGACGCGGGGTGGGCGGAGCGTGGCGACGACGATGGGCTTCACCCCGCTCGACGGTATTGCGATGAGCACGCGTTCGGGCGCGATCGATCCCGGCATACTGATCTATCTGCTGCGCGAGGGAATGAACGTCGACGACCTGGAGTACACCCTCAATCGGCGCAGCGGCCTGGCGGGGCTTTCGGGCCTGGCGGGCGACACGCGCGAGGTGCTGCCGCAGGCCGATGCCGGACATCCGCGCGCGCAGCTCGCCTGGAAGGTTTTCGTGGCCCGCCTCGCGGAAGGCGTGGGTGCGATGCTGGCGGCGCTCGGAGAGCGACCGCACGCACTCGTCTTCACCGATGTGATCGGCGAGAACGAGCCGCGGGTTCGCTCCGACGTGGCGGCGCGTTTCGGCTTCCTGGGCCTGAAGATCGACGAAGCGAAGAATGCTGCGGCCCGCGGCGACAGCGACGTCTCCGCGGCGGGCAGCGCGCCGCGCGTGCTGGTGGTCGAAGCCCGCGAAGCCTGGCAGATCGCCCGCGAGTGCCACGCCTGGCTGTGCGAGGGCAGGCAGGGTGGCGGTCTGCGGCTCAGCTCTTCCGGGACGTGACGACGGTGATCGGACCGATCACGTGTTTGACCCGGGTGCTGTCGCATCGGGGGCAATGAATCCCGTGGTTGCGGTCCTTCTGTTCGTGCTCGGAGATCGAGAGTTCGATCGTGAATTCATGCTGGCACGCTTCGCAGCGATAATCGTATTCGGGCATGGCGGTGGTGGGGTTGCGTGGCGCGAGATTAGGGCGTGCGCCGGAGGACCGCAAGACACGGTCACGGGCGGGTTTTTCCTGGCGCGGCGCGAGCCCGTCGGGAGCGAAAGCGCTGCGGCCCGGGCGCGCGGGGAACCAATTCGGCGGTCATGCAATCGATGCGGATATGGCCTCACAAAAATACGACCCCAAGCCGAAGAGCCCGAAGGGGCCGCCGGCCGACCCGCAACGGCAAAAGAAGAAGCTGGAGGCGTTTCGCGAGAAACTCGACCAGCCGGGTGATCCGCAGGATACCTCCGCCCGGCCCGAACGCACCGGCGGCGGCGACCGTTGACCCTCGATCGCCGGTCGGCCGCCCGGGTGGGAATCAACCGGCGCGTCTCACCCGCTTCAGGCGCGGCAGGACCTCGAAGTCCATGGGCTTGCGGAAGCTCGCGTCGAATCCCGCATCCACCACCTCGCGTTCGTCGATCGCGTTGCCGAAGCCGGTCAGCGCGACGAGCACGGTGGGCTCGAACTCCGGCTGGGCGCGGATCTGCCGGGCGAGCTGGAAGCCGTCGGTATCGGGCAGATTGATGTCGACGAGCACCAACTCGGGCTGGAAACGATCCATCGCCACCGTGGCCTCGGCGCCGGTGGCGGCAGTTTCGACCTCGTGCGAATAGACATCCCGCAGGAGGCGGGAGGAGATATCCGCCAGGCCGGCGTGATCTTCAACAAGGAGAATCTTCATCAAGTGTCGGTAGGAGGGGCAGTCGGACCACAAATTCACTGCCTCCGTTATCACCGGCACTGAAGGCGGCGACGTCTCCCTGATGGAGGTGAACGAGTTGCCGGACGACGGAAAGGCCCAAGCCGAGGCCTGATTTGAGGGTCAACCCCGGCGTGGCCTGAAAGAAGGGCTCAAAAATCCGGGAGCGCAAGTCCGCGGGGATGCCCTGGCCGAAATCCCGTACACGCACCACAGCCTCATTGCCGGAGCGTTGGGCGGAGATTTCGATGCGGCGGGAGGCGCCGGAATATTTCAAGGCATTGCCGATGAGATTGGAGAAGACCTGGGTGAGGCGGACCGGATCACCGTTCAGGCGGAGCGGATCGGGGGAGGCATCCACGGTGAGGATGAACTTTTCCTCCTCCGCCTGGAGGCGCACCATTTCCAGGGCCTGATTGAGCGCATCCTGCAGCACCATCGGCTCGCGATGCACCTGCAGGCGACCCTGCACGATGCGAGTGAGATCGAGCAGGTCGTCGACCAGGCGTTCCATGTGCGCGACCTGCTCGGCCACGATGGGCAGGGCGGCCTCCCGGGACTCGGCGCGCGCCTTGGGCGATCGCAGCAGGGATACGCCGTTGCGGATGGCTGCGAGCGGATTGCGCAGCTCGTGCCCCAGCATCGCGAGGAAGTGGTTCTTCCGCACATCCGCTTCCCGGAGGCGGGCCTCGGCGCTCTTCAGGTCGTGCACATCCGAAGCGGACCCTACCCAGCCGGTAACGGTTCCGCGCTCATCCTTCAGGGGGACACTTCGTCCGAGAAACCAGCGATAGCGACCATCGGCCCCGCGCAACCGGTATTCACACTCGAAGCGCTCGCGCGCGGCGAGCGCCCGCTGCCAATCGCGCAGGGCGCGCGGTGCATCATCCGGATGGATGATCGCCTCCCAGCCGGCGCCTTCCGACTCGGCCATGGTCAGGCCGGTGTATTCATGCCAGCGTTGATTGAAATAGGTGGCGCTGCCATCCGGCTGCCGGCCCCAGATCATGGGCGGCACGGCGTCGGCCAAGGTGCGGAGGCGTTCCTCGCTCTTGCGCACGACGTCTTCCGACCGCTTGAGGGCGTCGATGTCGGTGATCAGGACAATGGCGCCCGCCACCACCCCGTCTGCGTCGAACATCGGCAGCGAGGTCACCCGGGTCCAGATTTCGCGCCCCTCGAACTCGGTGAAGAGCATCTCCAGCGATGGGATCGGGTCTCCGCGCAGGGCCCGGGTCACCGGGAAATCCTTCGGGGCCACCGGCACGCCGTCGGCGGTGGTGGCCCGCCAGTGCGACCGGGCGACCGGATCCTTCGACGGCACGAGGTTGGTGGGCAGAAAGCGCTGCAGCTGCTTGTTGCTCACCGTGAGCCGGCCCTCGCGATCAGTCACCCCGATGCCGTCGGGCAGGGCGTCGAAGAGGGTCGCCAGCCGCGCTTCGCTGGCGCGCAGGGCGTTGCGGGCCTGGTAGTTCAGGGTGTTGTCGGTGAAGAGGATTCCTACCTGCCGGGAGGCCTTGTCACCGACGGGGTAGGCGAAGACGTTGAACCAGCGGTTGAACTCGGCGGCATAGTTTTTGAAGCGCACCGCCTGGCCGGTGCGCGCCACGCGACCGTAGGTCTCGAACCAAAATTCCTCGTGTTCGGGAGCGATCTCGCGCATGCGACGGCCGACGGCATCGCGGATGCCGGTCTGATGTTCAAAGGCCGGATTGACCTCCAGAAAACGGTAGTCGATGCACGTTCCCCGCTCATCCAGCAGGGTTTCGATGATGCAGAACCCCTCATCCATGGAGGCCACGAGGGTTCGGTAACGCTCCTCGCTCCGGCGGGCGCTGCGTTCGGCGCGGGCCCGGGCGACCCCCTCGTCGATGCGCCGCGCGGTCGATTCAATCATCTTGATCTCGGTCGCAGTCCATTCCCCGCTGCGTGCCCGAAGAACCGACAGGACCGCCACCAAGCGGTCGGACCGCATGATCGGGGCGGCCACATAACCGCCGCGCGTAACGCGCGCGCCGGAGGAATCGCGGATCGCCGCCGCATCGGTCCGGGGGCGGCTCAGATCACCGATGGTCACCGTACGTCCGGCGCGCAGGCCGACAATATCCGGGAAGGATGCGGCGGAGGAGTTGTCGTCCTCGATCTCCTGATATGTCACGCGGCTGGCTTTCAACGCCTCGGCCAGCAGCCGGCAGGCCTTGGCTCGGACCTCGTTCGGATCGGTCAGGGCTCCCAGACAGTCGCACAACTCGAGTAGAAACGCCGGGGGGCCGGTGGATTTGGCGTCAACGGAATCCATTGCAGCGGTTCATCAGAAAACGGGAGTATACACCACGCCACAAAACCCCGGTGGGCCAGGCGAACGCAAATCAGCGCCATGGCGCGACGCCGACCTCGCGGGACGCCACGGCATCAGGCGGTGGCCGGGGTCCGCAATCAGGAGACCTGCCCGGGCGGAGCATGCAATGCGCTCGAGGGGGTGAAGGCCGCAACTCGCGGGAAAAAAACAGGTTGGAAAGCACCGCTTCTTCGCAAAGTCCGGACGCCGACGCCTCCGGTCCGCGGGAACCCGGCTCCCGGTTTCCCCCGTGTCACGGTGTGGACCGACCGGCGGCCGGGACCGCTCGGGCCGGGGCCCGACCCCAAAATGGCGGCAACGCGAGGGGCGCGAGCCGGGCGGGGCCGCGACCGGACCGTCTCCGGGGTTTTCCCACGGCGCCAGCGGGGAGTCGCGGTCAGGTTTCGTTGTGCGTCCCAGCGGGTAGGTTGGAGACCGCACCCGGCGGCGAACCCGCCGGTTTCTTCAAACCCTCCACCAAAAATGCTTTATGCTGATATCAAGAAACACACCCCCCACCCGGGCGGCGTCCATCCGGACCCGCACCCTTTCCCTGCTGCTGCTGGTCGCCGGGCTCGGCTCGGCCTCCCGCGCCCAGGATACCGTCGTGATCGAATCGGATTTTTCCGCCGGAGCCCAGGGCTGGGAGGCCCCTTTTCGCCGACTACAACCCGGACAACGAGGCGGGCATGAACCTGACGGCCGAGATCCGTGAACTGCCGCCCGAACTCGAGCAGCCCGCCGAGACCGGCTTTTATCTCAGCGGCACAAACACCTCCGACTCGCTGATGATGGCCCTGACCCGGCGGCTGGGGCCGGAGGACGGCATCGTCGCCGGCCAGACCTATACGGTGGCCTACAACATTAACTTCGCCTCGGCGGCCGAGTCCAACTGCGTGGGCATCGGCGGGGCTCCCGGCGAAAGTGTCTACCTGCGGGCGGGCGCCACCGCGACCGAGCCGATGGTGGTCACGCCGCCCGAGGATGCCGAAGGTTATGTCCGACTCAACGTCCCCGCCGGCAATCAATCCTCCGGCGGCCCGGCCGCGTCGGCCGCGGGCAACATTGCCAATGGCGTACCCTGCGACGGCGACGCCACGATGGAGTTCGTGCGCGTCGAGCGCACGCATGTGCAGCCCTTTGCCGTCACCGCCGACGAGAACGGCGAACTCTCGCTGCTGGTACTGACCGACTCCGGTTTCGAGGGCACCACCTCGCTCTACTACGAATCCATCGACGCGGTACTCACGCCCGTGCCCTACGGGGCGGCGGCGTCCCTGCGCAATCTGTCCACGCGCCTGCGCGTCGGACCGGAACGGCCGGCGACGACCGGCTTTGTCGTGCGCGGCGTTTCCGAGCGATTCATTCTGGTGCGGGCGATCGGTCCCGGGCTGGCGCAGTGGGGCGTCGATGATGCCTTGGCCGACCCGCGCCTGCGGCTCTACAATCAGGACGGCGAGGAGATCGCCTTCAACGACGACTGGTACGAGGTCGGCAACCGCGGGGAAGTCGAAACCACCTCCACGGTGGTCGGAGCCTTTGAACTCGACGAACAGAATGCGGACGCGGCGATCCTGGCCCTGCTCGAGCCCGGCGTCTACACGGCGGCGGTCGAGGGGTCGACGGAGGCGGATGCGGGGGTGGTCCTGCTCGAGGTTTACGACGGCGACGATGTCGAACTCGACTGGGCCAACCTCTCGAACCTCTCCACCCTGGCGCGAGCCGGCACGGGTGCGGATGCGATGTTCGGCGGATTTGTGATCGGCGGTTTCACACCGCAGCGCGTGTTGATTCGTGCGGTCGGTCCCGGGCTCGCCGCCCAGGGGGTCGAGAACGCCGAGGACGATCCGGAACTGCGGCTGTGGAACAACGGCGAGATCATCGCGATCAACGATGACTGGGACGCCGACGGCAACGGCGACAGGCTGGCGGAACTCGCCGTGCGCACCGGCGCCTTTGCCCTGGAGCCCGGCTCACGCGATGCGGCCCTGGACGTGACCTTGTGGCCCGGCGTTTATTCCGCCGAGGTGCTGCCGGGCGGTGACACCGCCGGCACGGCCTTGATCGAGTTCTACCGCGTACCCGACGCGGACGACGGGGCGGCGGACGCATCGGACGCCGCGACGAACTGACCGAGCCTGCCGTCGATTTCAGGAGGCGCGACCGACGTATCGCGCACCTTTTGCTTAAACCCACCCGGACCCGGCGCGCGTCGGGTCCGGGCGCGGTTTCGGGGAGGCGTGCGACGGCGGTTCAGCCCAGCTGGGCGACGGCAAACCAGGCGATGAAGCCGGTGAAACTGGTGGCGACCACCACCAGCACCCCGTCCCGTCCGACCAAGGCCAGGCCGAACACCGCCAGCGCGGCGCCGGCCAGGGTGGCGGCAAAGGGGAGCAGCTCCAACGGCGGCATGGTGAGGGCGATGAGCAGGCACAGGGCGGCAACGGCGTAGGTGGCGACGCCGCCGGTGAGGGGGACCCAGCGGGGACGCACCACGCGGTCGATCGCCCGGGCCGGCGGGCGCAGCCAGCGGAGCGCCTTGAGAAGCTTGTTGCGGGGCAGCTTGCGGCGCGTGATCCAGCGCGGCAGCCAGAACCCCTCCTTGCGCAACAGCAGTTGTACCGAAATCAGGGCCACCAGCACGCCGATGGTGGACGGAACGCCGGGGATCCCGCTCAGCGGTGAGACGGCGATCAACCCCACCAGCAGCAGCAGGGGCCCGTAGGAACGGCGGCCGACGGCGTCGAGCAGGTCGCCGAGCGGCATCGTGTCCTGGGCCTCGGCCTTCTCTTGAATGTGGTCCAGCAGATCCTGGAGATCGGAGGTATCGTTGGCGGTCATGGCCTGAAAATCGGGGCGCTCAGGATGGTGGCTCGGGAAAGGCGTGCGTTGCCGGCGTGGCGCTCAGCCCGTGGATCAGAGCCGAGCCGCACACCACCGCGCTGGCGACATGCCACACGAGTTCCGATTCGCCGTGCCGCAGCGCGAGCATGGCGTAATAGAGAGCCGCCACCCCGACCGGGCCGAACCAGCTGACAAACACGCGGTCGGGCGCCCGGGGCAGCTCCGGCATGGCACGGGTAAGCAGCAGGTAGGCGGGTGGGCGGCGCAGCAACAGCACCGCCAGCACCAGCAAGGGAAGGGCCCCGCCCAGCTCCCGCCAGCCCGCGAGCGGCAGCTGCATCCCGACCAGCAGGAACACCAGCATCTCGAAGAATCGCTGCACGCCTTCGTGAAATTCGCCGAGCCCCTGCACGGCGTCCGGGCCCGCGACGTTGCGCAGGGCCAGGGCGGCAACAAAGGCGGCCAGGATGCCGTCGGATCCCATCAGCTTGACCGCGGAAACACAGATCAGCGCCAGCGCAACGGAAAGCGGCGGCTGCGACGTGGCGGACGCCCAGTCGAGTGCCTGCGCGGTGCGCAGGAGCCATCCGGCAAGCCAGCCCAATACCAGTCCGACCACGACGGCGGCGGCGATGTCGAGGCCCCACGTATCCAGAAACCAGTGACGCCAGGCCTCGCCCGCGGGGTGGTTGAGCATGAGGAGCGGCAGCAGCACGAGGGGCAGTGCGAGGCCGTCGTTGGCGCCCGATTCCGCGGAGATCAGGCTGCGCAACTTCAGCGGCAGCTTCCGAGCGGCGAGTCGACTCGTCACGATCGCGCCGGCCAGCACCGGATCGGTGGGAGTGAGCACGGCGCCGATGAGCGCGGCGACCCAGAACGGCGGCTGGAGGATCAACCACACCAGGCCGGTGGACAGCGCCCACATCAGAATCATGCCCGGACCGAGCGCGAGCCAAACGCCGGGACCCTGCTTGAAGAAGTCCCGCGGCAGGCGCAGAGCGGCCGAGCCCACCGAGACGGCCAGGGCAAGGCGCGTGATTTGTTCCAGCAGCGTATGAGGATCGCCCAGCGCGTGCGGATCGCACCAACCCGTGAAGGAAGGGCCGAGCAGGAAGCCGATCGCGATGGCGATCATCGACTCCGAGACCCACCACCGGCCACGAATGGCCCGCGTAAACAGACCGAGTACCAGCACCGCACCGGCGGTGCCCAGCACCAGGGTGTGAAGATCCGTCATTCCTTCAACTTAACCGCCCGAAGGCGGATTTTCCCTCGGGCTGTGCCCTGAACCCGCAGTCGGGTGCGGCAAGGAAAGGGTGGCCCTTCCCGGGCCGACCGGGAACCGCCCACGCAATGACCGGTCGGCGCTGGTCGTCGCACTGGCGCGCTCCCTCCTTTCCCGCCGTCATTCCTGATTCCAAATGCCATGGGCATCGAAACCATTCTCCTCGTTTTACTCCTGGTCGTGGTGATCGCGATCGGGGTGGGTTATCTCAAGTCGCGCAAGGCGCGCGGCAAGCCGGTGTCGCCGGGAAAGGAAGCCGAGCGCCAGCGGGAGCGCCCTTCGGCCCGACGCTAGGCCGGCCGTCCGCAGGCGGGGTTGCGGCGGACTGCGATCCCCGGCGGGTCCCGCTTCATCCGGTTCGGGTGACGTAGTCCAGCCACGTGAAGCTGAGGGCGATGGTGAAAAACACCAGCCCCGTCGCGGCGGCCAGGCGCACGAGGCCGGTCGCGGCGCGCAGTTGCATGAACCAGATCGCGATCAGTACGGTCTTGCTCCCGGCGACCAGCAGCGCCAGCGGCGTGGCCAGCGGACCGAGATCGAGCTGGGCGGCGGCGATCGTGAGGGCGAGGAGAAGCAGCAGGGCGCCGAACACGAGGAGCAGCCGGCGCACGGTGGAGTCGGGCGAGGCGGCGCGGGGGGAAGGTGTCGGAGTCATGACGGTGGCGGGATCAGGTAGAGGAGCGGGTAAAGGAACACCCAGACGATATCGACAAAGTGCCAGTAGAGGCCCGCGATCTCCATCGCGGCCGGGCGCTTCGCCGTGAGGTGTCCGCGATGCAGTTGCCAGCCGAGCCAGGCAAACACACCGAGTCCGATGATCATGTGGGTGGCGTGCAGGCCGGTGAGGGCAAAGTACAGGACCAGGAACAACTGCACCTGCGGCGGGTGCGGTTCGGCGGGATGAAACCAGCGGCCGGGGAGCAGGTGCTCGTGCGCCTTGTGCACGTATTCATAGCCTTTGATGGCGAGGAAGGTGACGCCCAGCAGCCACGTGCCCAGGAGGCACCAGCCCAGCGCGCGACGCCGATCGAGTTTGATGAAGTGATCGCCCAGCGCGACCAGCAGGCTGCTGACGAGCAGAATCCCCGTGTTGATCCCGCCGAGCGTCATATCGAGCAGCTTGCTCCCCTCGGCGAAGGCATGCGGGTAGTGCCAGCGATAAATGGCGTAGGCCACGAACAGGCCGCCGAAGAACAGCACCTCCGTTACCAGAAAAGTCCACATGCCGAGGTGTTGCGCGACCTGCTGCTGCTCGGGGTCGACGAAGGGCGGGGAGACGGTGGAGGAATCGGCGGACATGGGGGCGGCGGGCTGGTGCCGGCTTCAGCCGGCATCGGGTTCGGGGCGTATTTTCTCGATGGATTCGGCGGCTGAGGCCGCCGGTGCGGGCGGACGGTTGGGATGATAAGCCGGCGCGTGCACCACCGGCGTTTGCGCAAAATTGTGCTCGGGCGCGGGCGAGGCGGTCTGCCATTCGAGGCCATGCGCTCCCCACGGATTGTCGTCGGCGCGACGTCCGCGGAAGCAGGACCAGGTCAGGTAGCCGAGCGGCAGGATGTAGCCGAGCGCCAGAATCGACGCCCCGGCGGTGGAGAGGACGTTGAGGGTCTGGAACTCCGCCGGATAAACATGGTAGCGCCGCGGCATGCCGAGGTAGCCGAGAACGAACTGGGGGAAGAAGGTCAGGTTGAAACCGAGGAAGGTCAGGATGGCCGTCACCCGGGCGGTGCCTTCGTGGTAGAGGCGTCCGGAGATCTTGGGCCACCAGTAGTGCAGGCCGCCCATGAAGGCCAGGACCATGCCCCCCACCATGATGTAATGAAAGTGGGCGACGACAAAGTAGGTGTCGTGCACATGCACGTCGATCGGCAACGTGGCGAGGAACAGACCGGTGAGACCGCCGAGCGTGAACAGGCCCACGAAGCCGAGGGCATACAGCAAGGGGGTGTCGAGCGTGATGTGGGCGCGGTGCAGCGTGAAGGTCCAGTTGAAGACCTTTACGGCCGAGGGGACGGCCACCAGGAAGCTCAACAGGCTGAAGACGACTCCGGCGTAGACCGACTGGCTGCTGACGAACATGTGGTGGCCCCACACGAGGAAACCGAGCGCCGCGATCGCGAGGCTGGAGTAGGCCACGACCCGGTAGCCGAACACGGGTTTGCGGGCGAAGCAGGCGATCACTTCGCTCACGACCCCCATGCCGGGCAGGATCATGATGTAGACGGCCGGGTGCGAGTAGAACCAGAACAGGTGCTGGAACAGCAGCGGATCGCCGCCCAGCGCGGGATCGAAGACGCCCACCCCGAACCCGCGTTCCAGGGTGATCAGGAGCAGCGCAATGGCCAGCACCGGCGTGGCCAGCACCAGGATGAGACTCGTCGCATACATCGACCAGATGAACAGCGGCAGGCGGAACCAGGTGAGCCCCGGCGCCCGCAAGCGGTGGATTGTAACGATAAAGTTGATACCCGTGGCGATGGACGAGAAGCCGGTCACGAAGACGCCGGTGGCCATCAGCATGACGTGGCCGTTCGCATAGGTCGTGCTGTAGGGCGTGTAGAAGGTCCAGCCGGTGTCGACCCCGCCGACCAGAATCGCGTAGAGCACGATGAGTCCGCCGGCCATGAAGATATACCAGCTCGCCAGATTGAGCCGCGGGAAGGCGACGTCGCGCGCGCCGATCATGAGGGGAATGATGAAGTTGCCGAGGGCCGAGGGAATCGAGGGGATGAGGAAGAACCACACCATGAGCACGCCGTGCAGCGTGAAGAGGCGGTTGTAGATTTCCGAAACCACCAGGTCCCCGTCGGGTGTGAGCAGCTCCAGGCGCATGAGACCGGCGGCCACGGCGGCGATCCAGAAGAAGACCGTGATCGCAAACAGATAGAGCAGCCCGATGCGTTTGTGATCCATCGTGCCAAACCACGACCGCAGGCTGTGGTGGGCGGTGAGGTAGTCGGGTGAGGTGGGACTGGAGGAGGGGGTGCTCATGGGCCGGGCAACCGCACGGGGGCGGGCGGTGGGACGGAGGCGGTCGGGTCGGTGAGCGTTTTCAGATAGGCCAGCAGATCGAGCAGGTCCGCGTCGCTGAGCTGACCCTCGTAGCTCGGCATCACGGGTTCGTAGCCGGCGGCAATTTCCCGTCGGGGCTGCAGGATCGAGTCACGCAGGTAACGGTCGTCCACCGTGGCGAAGGTGCCATCGTCCAGTGGCACGCGCCGGCCATACAGCCCCTCCAGTTGAGGGGCATGAATGCGCGACCCGGGCGCGTGGCAACCGGCGCAACCGTGGCGGGTAAAGAGATGGCGGCCGCGGGCGACCAGCGTTTCGCCGGGGCGGCCCGAATCAAGCCAGGCTTGGTAGTCGGCCGACGACTGCACGATGACGCGACCGGTCATGTCGGCGTGCTGCGTGCCGCAAAACTCCGCGCAAAACAGGTGATACTCGCCGGTGCGGGTCGGCTCGAACCAGAGAGAAACCTGCTTGCCGGGCACGACATCCTGTTTGAGGCGAAACGCGGGAACATAGAGGCTGTGAATGACATCCTCCGACTCGAGGAGCAGGCGGATGGGAACACCCAGCGGAACATGCAGCGTGTTGAATTCCCGGCGACCATTCGGCTGGCGCACATCCCACATCCACTGGCGCGCGGTGACGTGGAGATCATGCGTGCCCCGGGGGGCCTGCGAACGCTCGATGTAGAGCGGGGCGCCGGCGGCGAAGATGCCGAGAAAGACGAGGGTGGTGAGGCTGATCCAAAGGGTTTCGATCTTCCACGGAGCGATCTTCAACGGAGGCCGCGGCGCGCGTGATCCGTGGTGGTAGCGGATGATGAAGGTCACATTGAGCACCACCAACAGCAGCACGAGCAGACCGCTGATGATCAGCAGCAGGAAATAGATCCCATCGACGGCGGCCGCATTCCGGCTGGCCGACTCGGGCATCCAACGCAGGAGCGGCGGAAGCTCCGCGATCATGGCGCGCCTCCTGCGGGACGAGGTCTACTGCGGTGGAGGGGCGTAGTGCCGGCTTCAGCCGGCATTGCGCTGGAGGAGTCGGCGGCTGAAGCCGCCGCTACGGGGGTGTTCGTCACGTTGCACCTCCCTTCGCGGAGGGCCGACGAATGAGGCGCACCAGTCCGAGCGCGAGCAGCAGCAGGCCGCCGCCAACCCCAAATTGGATGGCGCGCCACGGCCAGCTTACCTGCCCGTCGATCCCGCCGCCGTGCAGGCAGGCCACGAGAAAGTCGGCCACGCGACGCCCGATGCCACCCTGTTCGGCGGACCGAAGCGCGGCGGCGACCTCCGCCGCGGAGAAATCGATCCCGAGAAAGTAACGCGACAGCGTGCCGTCGGGCGCGACCACCATGAAACCACTCGGATGAGCGAAACCCCGGATTTCGGGCGCGGGGCGGTAGCGGAAGCCAGCGGCTTTGGTGAAGGCCGCAATGGTCCGTGCATCGGCGGTGAGATAGTGCCAGCCGGCGTTCGACTCACCGCGGCCATACCGGCGGACGGCGGTGTTGCGCTCGATGCGAGCCACTACCGGTGTATCCTCGGGGTCGATACTGAGGTGCACGAAGGCGTAGTCGGGTCCGACGCTCGGCTCGATCCGGCGCAGGACGGAGATGACGCCTTCGGCGGTGACGCCGCACAACTGCGGGCAGGTGTAGTAGCCGAAGACGAGCAAACCGGGGCGGCCGTCGAGCGCCTGCGGCAGGGTGGTGGGCTGCCCATCGGATTCACGAAGAACAAGGTCGGCCGGGAGGCGCTCGCCGAGATTCTGGGTGAAGCCCACCGCGTCCCGCAGATCGGCGCGGACGGTCATCGCTCCTCCGGCGAGGGCGAACACGGCGAGCAGGAGATGGCGGCGGTCGATCATGGCGCGGCCTCCTCCCCGGTGTCGGCGATGCGTCGCATCGCCTGCTCGATGGGTATGCGCACGATACCGCGGTTCCGATCCACCCAGGCGTAACCCTCGTGGGGAGCGGCCTCGGCCTCGATCATGGCCCAGCCTCGGGCGATCGAGCTGCGGTAATAGGGGCCGTGGGTGAAGTGTCCCGGTTCGCCGAGCGAAGGGGCGGGGTCGGGTCGGGACGCCACTTCGAGGTAGACCGCAGCCAGCCCCGCAGCGGCGGCGGTGAGCACGGCCACGAGCAGGCCCGCCAGCAGGACGGGCCCCGCGCGGGTGTCGCTGATTTCGTAGCCCGCCGCGAGAGCGGCGGGGGTGGGCGGAGGCGGGGATTTCATGGCAGGATGAACCAGGCCAGGTGCGCGGCCTGGAGAACGACGAGGGCCGCCGCCAAGCCGCCGAGGCCGCGGCTCGATTGTTTGAAGTTGCGAAAAAACAGGAGCAGCAGCGGCACCGCGAAGTGGC
Source organism: uncultured Opitutus sp. (assembly GCA_965652375.1). Taxonomy (GTDB): domain Bacteria; phylum Verrucomicrobiota; class Verrucomicrobiia; order Opitutales; family Opitutaceae; genus Actomonas. The sequence continues at coordinate 145,581 of CBFGUO010000003.1, read as the reverse complement.
CGAGGGCGATCAGGCTGATGAGCAGCTTCCAGCCGGGTGTTGCGCGATGGGCATACCAGCCGATCTCGCTGGCAAGATTGCCCATCCACATGATGAGGAAATGGGTGAACGAGACGTAGGTCCAGAACAGGACCGCGGCCAGGAGCAGGTTGCCCCAGTCGATGCCCTCGGGGCGTCCGCTGGTTCCTGGGGCGGCGGGCGACACGCCGCGCCGGAGGGTGAAGACGAGCGCCAGCGCGAGCGCGGAGATCGTGTTGCCCGCCAGCCAGATGAGGGGAAATCCCGTGGAATACCAACCCTCTCGCCGCGTGACCAACCAGTCGACGGCCGCCAGGTGTAGGGTGAAAACCAATACAATGAGCCCGACGGGGCCGGCCCAGCGGTCGCGGCCGGTGCCCCGCAGAGCCAACCGGCTCAGGCCCCCGAGCAGAACGGTGGTCAGCAGAAAGCGGACGAGCCGGCCGGCGAAGCTGAAGTAGGCCGCCAGCGCAGCGTCATGTTCGGCGGCCGGCGGCGATTCCCCGCCGCGCACCCAGAGGAGCGGCAGCAGCAGCAGCCAGACCCAGGGCGTGAAGGCGGCGAAGCGGCGCAAATGAGCGCCGGGGTGCACGTACCACTGCCCCCCGGTCATGCGCGCGATGAAGATCAGCACCAGCGCGCCGAGCGGCGGCTGCAGCAGCACGAAGACGATCCACTGCCAAACGGTGGCGAGCGGCGTGGTGAACGGCGCCTCGGGCGTCATCCGCCTTCCTCCGGTTGAGCCAGCAGGCGGTCACGTTCGGCCGGCGGGACGTCGGCCAGGGTGGCGTGGCGGCTGAGTTGCAGCGCGCGGATGTAGGCGATGATCGCCCAACGGTCGTCCGGCCCCACCCGGTTGGCATAGTCGTACATCACGCCGTAGCCGTTGGTGATGACATCAAAAAAATGCCCGTCGGGCGCATCCCGCAGTCGCGGCTCGTGATAGGACGGTGGCGCGGGAAAGCCGCGGCGCACGATGATGCCGCGGCCGTCGCCGTCCGGGCCATGGCAGGGCGCACAAAAGATTTCAAAGGCTTCCCTGCCGCGCCGCAGCAGGGCCAGCGTGCGCGGCGGCGGCACGGCCGCCACCGCCTCCCGTGGCACCGCGGCGGGCGGTGGCGGGCGCGGCGCCTCGAAGGTGCGCGGCGCCCGCTGATGCTCCATGTTGTCGCAGCCGGCAGCGAGCATGAGGGCCAGCGCGAGCACGACCCGGCAGGGCGCGGTCATGGCGCCACCTCCTCGATCTGCGCGGCCTGGCCGGCGTGCAACAGGCGACCGATCGCGGCCGCGTCGTAGCGCGGGTCATCCCCGCGCACGCACACAAAGTAGGCGTCCTGCGAGGCGCGGACGAAATCGCTCCGGGCGAAGAGTGGATGGTCCAGCCGGGGCAGACCGGTGAGCCACAGCCAGGCGCCGATGCCGCAGAAGGAAGCGCTCAGTACCGTGAGTTCGAAGCATACCGGCACGAAGGCGGGCCAGCTGAAAAGCGGTCGGCCGGCCACTTCGATCGGGTAGTCGAACGCCGCCCAGACCTGGAGCAGAAAGGCGGCGGCCAGCCCCAACGCTCCACCGGCCAGCATGATTCCGGGAATGGGCGAGCGGTGCGGCGGGAGGATCGCGTGCGCTTCCTCCAGGGGCCGCGGGGCGTAGGCCTCGAGCCGGACATAGCCGGCGTCGCGCAGCCGACGGAGCGCGGCGGTAAGCGTCGCGGCGTCCTCGAACCGCGCGGCGATGCCGTAGGGGCGCCCGGCGGTTGCGCTCACCCGGAGTCCTCCCGGTTCTTCCGCGCGCGCGTTTCCGCGACGAAGCCGCGCATCTCGGCCATCGAGATGGCCGGCAGTAGTCGCAGGAAAATGAATACAAGCGCGACGAAGAGACCCATCGTGCCCAGGTAGGTCGACCAGTCCCAGAAGGTCGCGTCGAAGCGATCCCAGGAGGAGGGCAGGAAATCCCGGTGCAGGCTGGTGATCACGATGACGTAACGCTCCAGCCACATCCCGATGTTCACCACGATCGCCACGAGGAAGAGGGCGGCGGGAGAGCGGCGGATGCGACGGAACCAGAGGAACTGCGGGGCGAGCACGTTGCAGGCGAGCATGCCCCAGCCGGCGGCCGCGTAGGGGCCGGTGAGCCGGTTGAGCGCGAGGTAGCGTTCGAACTCGTCGCCACTCTGCCAGGCGGTGAAGAATTCGGTGAAGTAGCCGTAGGTCACCATCCAGCCGGTCGCGAGGGTGACCTTGGCCATGAGATCGAGGTGGCGCGCGGTAATGACGTCGTGCAGGCGGCAGGCCGCGCGCACGGGAATGACCAGGGTGAGCACCATGGCGAAGCCGGAGAAGATCGCGCCGGCGACGAAGTAGGGCGGGAAAATGGTCGAGTGCCAGCCCGGCACGTTGGCGACCGCGAAATCCATGCCGACGATGCTGTGCACCGAGAGCACGAGCGGGGTGGCGAGGGCGGCGAGTACGACATACAGGCGTTCGTGGTGGTGCCAGTGCCGCAGGTCGCCGCGCCAGCCGAGCGCGAACAGGCCGTAGAGCATGCGCCGGCCGCGGGTGCGGGCGCGGTCCCGCATCGTCGCGAGATCCGGAACCAGTCCGAGGTACCAGAACAGCAGCGAAACGGTGCCGTAGGTGCCCACCGCAAACATGTCCCAGACCAGGGGACTGCGGAACTGCGGCCAGAGCCCCATGGTGTCCGGGTAAGGCAGCAGCCAGTAGAAGTATTGCGGCCGGCCCAGATGCAGAAGCGGAAAAAGTGCGGCGCAGGCGACCGCGAAGAGCGTCATGGCCTCGGCGAAGCGGTTGATCGAGGTACGCCAGGACTGGTGCAGCAGCAGGAGGACGGCGGAGATGAAGGTGCCGGCGTGGCCGATCCCGATCCACCAGACGAAGTTGGTGATGGCGAAGCCCCAGGCCACGGGCACGTTGATGCCCCAGATGCCGACGCCGCGGGTGAACAGCCAGGCGACGGAGGCGAGCAACACCATCAGCAGGGTGAAGGCCGCGAGGAAACCGAACCACCAGCCGCGCCGTCCGGCCAGCGATGACGGGAGGTCGGCGATTTCGCGGGTGAGCGAGCGCTCGGTGACCGCCGGGCCGAGCAGCGGGGCGCGGCGGGGATCCGCCGGCGGCGGCGGTCGCGGTGGCGGGGTTGCGACGGGTGTGCTCATGCGTGGCTTGTCTCGACGGTTTCGCCGGGAAGCGGGGCGATCACCCGGGCCAGGTAGGTGGTGCGCGGCTGGGTGTTGAGCTCCCGCAACAGGCGGTAGTGCAGCGGGTGTGCGCGCAGCGCGCTCACGGCGGAGTGCGGATCGTCCTTGTCACCGAAAACGATGGCCCGGGTGGGGCAGACCTGCTGGCAGGCGGTCTGGAGTTCACCGTCGGTGATGCGGCGCTGCGCGGCGCCTGCGTCGCGGCGGGCGCTGTTGATGCGCTGCACACAGTAGGTGCACTTTTCCATCACGCCGCGTTCGCGCACGGTGACCCGCGGATTGTGGCGCGCGTGGACGGGCGAGTCGGCCGGGGGGCGGAAGTCGAGGAAGTTGAAGCGACGGACCTTGTAGGGACAGTTGTTGGAGCAATACCGCGTGCCGACACAGCGGTTGTAGACCATGTCGTTGAGGCCTTCGCTGGAATGGACGGTGGCCCCCACCGGGCAGACAAGTTCGCAGGGGGCGTTTTCGCAGTGCATGCAGGGAACCGGCTGGTGCAGCAGGCGCGGACTCTCGGCGGGGCCGGAATAGTAGCGGTCGACCCGGATCCAGTGCATCTCGCGGCCGAGCGCGACCTGCTCGGGGCCGACCACCGGGATGTTGTTCTCCGCCTGGCAGGCGATCACGCAGGCCTGGCAGCCGAGGCACGCCCGCAGGTCGATGGCCATGGCCCAGGCGTATTCACCTTTTGGATGCTCCGCGGGAAAAAACGAGGCATGGGCGGCGGGCGGCGGTTCCTCCACCCGCTCCCCGGCCTTTGCCGGCGGTACGACCCGCACCAGATGGCGGTCGTGCATGTCAAAGTGATCCTGGGTCGAGACGAGGGCGGTGTGGCGACCGGTCGGCGCAAAGCCCGTCAGCGCGCTCCAGTTGCGCCCGTCGGTCGGGGCGAAGGGGAAGACGTCGACGCCGTGATCGGCGGCGGCGCCCGCGAGGCGGCGGCCATGCCCCAAATGGAGCGTGACACAGTTCCCGGCCTGACCGGGTTGGATCCAGACCGGCAGCTCCAGGCTGTGGTCGCCGCGGGTGAGGCGCACGTGGTCGCCGGCCTTCAAGCCGTGTCGCCGGGCGAGATCGGGGCCGATCCACGCGGCATTGCCCCAGCACAGCCGGGAGAACGGATCGGGCAGCTCCTGCAGCCAGGCGTTGGTCGACCAGCGACCGTCGGCCAGGTAGCGCGAGGGGTGGAACACCACGATGGGGGCGCCGTCGCCGGGAGCGGCTGCGGCGGCGGGCGGCGAGGGCGCGGCGACGGTCCGGCGGGTGGCGGGCGCGGGTTGTCGTTGGTCTTCGGATACAAGGCCGCGGCGCAGCCAGCTGGTCCAGGGCGCGTCGGCGGGCCAGGTGGCGCGGACGATGCCGTGGTCGTCGAATCGCGGGGAGCCGCGACTCAGTTGATCAAGGAGAACGACGGCGGGGCGGGTGGCGAGCCAGGGGGTGATGGCAGGCTGGAGCAGGGTGGCGTGACCGGTGGAGGCGCGGAGGTCACCCCAGCTCTCGAGAAAGTGGGCGGCGGGCAGGTGCCATCGGCAGGCGCGGGCGGTTTCGTCGAAGTGCAGGCCGTGGTGCAGGCAGGAGGGGAGTTCGGCCAGGCGGCGCGCAAGGTCCGCGCCGCGGGGACTGGTATGCACCGGGTTGACGTCGAGGAAGGCGACGGTGTCGAGGGCGTTCCGATCCAGGTCGTCGAGCAGGGTGGCGAGATCGCCGCTTACGCGGGGATCGTCGTCGGAGCGGGGATTGGCGGGCGCGCGCCGTACGGTGGTGTCGAGGGCACGGTTGATGCGCCGGCCCAGCGCCTGGGCGTCGGCTCCCAGCTCGGCGCCCACCAGGCAGAGGCCGCGGGGGCCGGCGGCGTGCAGGTCCCGGGCGATCGGATGGGTGGGGCGCCCCGCTTCGAGTTGGTCGGCGATGGCGGCGAGCAGTTGCGCACAGGCGACCGGCGTGACCGGCAGGCGGTGGTCGGCCATCGCGCCGGTGACGGTGGGGCTCGGTTCGGCGACGTGGAGGCGGACGTGAGGGTTCTGGCGACGATGCGCGGTCCAGTCGCGGGCGAAGCGGATGGACCCGGGCAGAGCGGTGAAAAGGTCGCAATGCACCGCAAACACCGTCGTGGCGGTGGTGAGATCCGCGGCGAGCAGCCCGGCCGCGTCGTCCGGTCGGGGCAGGCTCGTGTGCTGATACCAACGGGCGCGCGGCCAGCGGTCGAGCAAGGCGTGAACCAGACGGAGGAAGGTCGGCGAGGTGGTGGGTTCGGTGACCAGGGCGAAGCCGGCGCCGCGGTTCGCTTCGAGGCGGGCATGCTGCTCGCGCCAGTTTTGGTCGAAGCCGGCCCAGGAGGCGGGCAGGCCGTGGTGGCGCGGTTGAGCGGAACGGGCGGGATCGTAGAGGCCGAGCACGGCGGCCTGGGTGACGACGTCGGTGGCCCCGAGGCTGTCGGGGTGGTCGGGATTGCCCTCGATCTTGGTCGGTCGGCCGTCGTGGGTTTCCACCAGAATGCCGCGCGCGAAACCCTGCCAGGGCATGGCGGTGGCATAGCGTTGAGGCTGGCCGGGCACCAGGTTTTCGGGGATGTCGAGGTAAGGGACGAGGTGTTCCCGCGGGGGGCGATAACAGCCGGCAAGGCCGGCCAGCGCGAGGGACGCGCCCATCAGTTCCAGAAAGCGGCGACGACTGACGTCCGTCGGCCAGGAGGCGGCGCCGGCCGGGAACTCATCGCGCAGCAGGGTCCGCAGGCGAGCGGCGGCGGCCGGATCGTCATGTTCGGCGAGGGTGCGCCAATGCGGGGGAGCGACGGGCATGGGACGGATTCAGTGGTGGCAGGTTGAGCAGTTGGTCAGATGCGCGTGGGCGGAGCGGACGGCGGGATCGGCCGCGGCCTGCACGTCGCGGTGGCAATCGAGACACCAGCGCATGTCGAGGGTGCGGGCCTTGGCCACCAGAGGCATTTCGTTGACCTCGCCGTGGCACGTGGTGCAGGCGACGCCGCGCTCGACGTGCGCGGCATGATTGAAGAAGACGTGGTCGGGCACCTGGTTGACCCGTTGCCAGCGCAGGGGCTCACCGCGGGAGGCACCGTCCACGAGCGGGGCGAGCATGGCGGTGTCGGTGAACAGCTGGGAATGGCAGGTCAGGCAGGTGTGGGCGTCGGGCAGGCCGGCAAAGGCACTGCGCTCGGCGGAGGCGTGGCAGTAGCGGCAGTCGATGCGCAGGTCACCGGCGTGATGACGATGGCTGAACTGGATCGGTTGTTCCAGCGGGATGCCGACGCCGTTCCGGTAAGGGGAGTGCCAGTATTGCCAGACTGAATACGCGCCCAGTCCGAGGAGGGCGGCGACCAGCACGATCGTGCGTCGAAGCAGCCGGGTGGCCCGCGCGCCGAAAAGAGGCCGGGTGGCCTCGGGGGCGGCGCGCGGCGACGGAGCCGGATTTTCATCAGCAGGGGGCATGGCGGCGGCGTGGGCCTGCCGGCCGGCATCGCGCCGGATTTCGGCCGTCCGCAGAGGACAGAACGGCCGGGAGGCGAACGGTTCCCGGCTCCGGGAACCGGAACAAAAAGAAGTCGACGGCCGGCCCGGGCGGCCGACCGTCGACGTAAAGGGAGCGAAGAATTTTCAGTCCCTGCCTCAACCGCTGGTGCTCGCGGTGGTGTTGCTGGCGCCGGCTTTGATCATGGCGTCCAGCTCGGTTTCGTTCACGTTGAGGGTGACCTGGTCGCTGTTGCGGTCGTAGTTGAGGGCCGAGATCGGAACGATCAGCAGATCATTGCCGATGCCCATCAAGCCACCGTAGGAGACCACGGCGCAGGCTTCATCGTTGTTGGCCATCATGCCCGCCATGCGGTTCTGCAGATCGCGAGCGGTCTCGGAGACCTCGTCGCCGAACTCGTCCTCGTTGTCGCCGATGTCATTGGCGGTGTTCGGGTCGGCGGCGGCGTAGGTCGCGGATCCCGTCTCGGGATCGATCGCGTTCGTCGAATCGTAATTGGCGCTGGCCTCGCGATCATTGTCCGACAAGGCGGTCTTGAGGGACGGCGACGCTTTGCCCGCGAGAATGACGTCGACGACCGGGCCGATTTCTTCACCGGCGCTGTCGTAGATATCCTTGCCGAGAAGGTCCTTGGCGGTGAGTTGCTGATCGACCTGCTGTTCGGTGGTGCGACCGACCTTTTGGAGGGTCGAGGCGGACTTGTGCTTCATGTCCTGCATGTCCTTGCCCGCGTGTTTCTGCTTGTCGCCTTCGCCCAAGGCGAAAGTCGTGAGGGCGCACGCAGTGATCGCTGCCAGAAGGGAATGGGTGGTTTTGGATTTCATGATATAGGGAGGTTGGGCACGGGGGATTTATGAGAAGGAGTGGCCAGGCCGTCCCATGCATTCTAGTGGCCGCAAACAGGATACCCGGGCGGCCGTCCGAACGAAATCGGATGGACGGCGGATGGAGACATGGGCTGAACACCGTCGGGTCGGATGGTGGGAAGAAGAACGGAGACGTGAGGAGAGTGACGGTCGCGGGGTGAAACCGACCCGGTTCCCCGGTGGGCCCGGGTCGGGAGGAAGTCGGCCGACGGGCGTGCGATCGCGCAGATTGCACAGGTGGGGGCTGGGCAAATCGGGCAATGTGCCGTGAGGGAAAAGGGGTTGTCGCGGGGTGGAGGGACCTTAGTCCCCCGGCGGGAAAGGGATAGCGAATCGGCCGCGCGCTTGGCACGCGCATCGCAGCAGAAGGTCTGAACTTTTTCCCACCATGAGCAAATCGACCCACACCCCCTCTCTCGAAAATACCACCAAGGAAATTCGCGCCCTGCTGCGCGACGCCGAGCGCCTGCTGGCGCGGCGCGGCCATGAAACGGATCATCGGCTGGATGCGCTGCGGGAGCGCCTGCGCAATGTCGTCGACGACAGCCGTGAGCGTCTTGATCACATGGGTGAGGCTGCGCGCGAACAGGCGCAGCGCTGTGACGAGTATGTGCGCAGCCACCCGTATCATGTGGTGGGCATCGCCGCCGGCATCGGGGCGCTGATCGGCTTGTTGGCCGCTCGGCGCACGAGCTGAACCTGCGGGCAACCCATGATCCGCCCCGGCGAGCCCCGGACCGAGGAAGCGCCGCCGAACGACCGCCTTTCCGGCCCCCGCATCGTGATGCGCGCGATTGATCATCGCGCGCAGCTCGCGGTTTGCGAGGTGGCGGAGGTGTGGTCGCAGTTGGTGCGGTTCGCCGTGGGCGGGATGATCGGTCTCGGCCTGCTGCACCTCACCCTTATCGCCGGTCTGGTCGCCCTGGTGGCGGCGACGTGGGAGACGCCTTGGCGCGTGGCCGCTCCATTGCTGGCGACCGTGCTGTTCGGGGCGGGAGGGTTTGGCTTGTTGTGGTATGTGCGGCGACGCCATCACGCGTGGGAACCCTTTCGTGATCTGCTGCAGCAGCTCGCCGGCGACGTGAGAAGCCTGCACGAATTGTTGAACGCGTTCAGGCGCAACGGAAGGTCCGCCGCCGCACCGGAAGCAGCGACGGACCCGGCCCGGGACCGCACCAGCGAGGAGGATTCATGAGCCACGCCGAACGCAAGCAACTGCTGCTCGTCGCCTGTGCCTGTGACCGGATGGAGTGGGAGATTTTCTGGCGACAGCGAAGCGCCGAGTTCGAGCAGGCCCTGCCGCCGACGCCCGGTCGGGATCCGCGGCTTCTCTCGCTGCTGGGCACATGGCTGCCCTTCATGCCCGGCTGGGTACGTACCGGCGTGAAGGTCTGGCAGTGGGCTGCGGCGTGGCGACGGCAGGGCGGCTGAAGGCAGGCGAGAGCGCGGCCAACGCCGTCGCTTGGAACCTGCGCTGGCTCGCCGCTCCGGCGATCGTCGGCCGCCGCCCGAGGTCTCAGCGGTGCGACGACCGGTTCGCGGCGTGAACCGAGTGGCGCTCCCGGGCGGAGGCGGAGAACTCCAGGCGGAATTCATGGCCGGCGATGGCGGCGGTGATCGGCTCAAAGCCGGGCACGCGCACCTGCACCGGTGGCGCACGATCATGCCAGTCTGCATCGAAGCGCAGGTGCCAGTCTGTGCCGCGGCGTTGCACCTGCACGGTGACCGGCCCCCAGGGAGTGGCCGTGGGCCCGTAGTGCATGTCCGTCGGCATTTCGTCCGAGAACCAGCGCTCGGGCAGTCCGGAGCCGATGATGAGGTGGTCCGCCTCTTCGCGCACGAACAAGGCGCGCATCATGAGCAACCATTCCGCGGCGGCCCAGGCATGTTGCCCATCGCCCATGCAGCCGCCGCCGGTGAGCGGATGGATGGCCTCCGGCCATTGGCCGGTGGGCGACGCGGCGCGGGCCACGGCGTCGATGAGGTCGAGGTAGCGAGGATCTCCCTTGCGCAGGAGGGTCTCGGCGAGCGCGAGACTGAGGTAGGCGTTGATTCCCGAGTGGATCATGTCCTGGAAAAAGCCGCCGCGATGGAGGCAGTTGCGCGTGAGCCAGTCGGCGGTGCGTTCGAAACGTTCCGGCCCGAGTTCATCGAGCTGCAGCGGGTAGTCGCCCACCATGGAACCGATCGCCCCCGAATCGAGTCGACGGTACGGTGAAGCGGGCAGGCCCGAGGGTTTCACGTGAGCGGGCAAGCCGTCGAAACTGCGGGTGAGGGCCTGGGCGAGACGTTCGGCTTCGAGCGTCCACTGGCGGGCGAGTTCCTCGTCCTGGCGGCGACGCGCCATGCGCACCCCGGCCTTGAGACCGGCGAGAGCCCACAGGTCGTCCCAATAGTAATAGTCGTTGGGACCGAGATGTTCGGCGCTGAAACCCGGGGGCAGGAGACCGTCGTGTGGCCGGCCCGGGGCGGAAACACATTTGCGACCGATCCATTCGACGCCGCGTTTGAGCGCTTTCCACATGGCGGGCGAGAGCGGCTCATGATCGGTGGCCTCGATGCGGTCGGCGATCCACAACACCTGCCCATTGGCATCCCACTCGCCCTCCTGCGAATGAAAGTAGCCGTCGCGGCGCTGGCGGCGGGGGAAGGTCTCGAGCAGGGCGCGGGCGCGGGGGAGTTGATTGGCGGCGACCAGGGCGTTGAGGATGAGGCAGGCGTCGCGAAACCAGAAGCGGCGGTAGGTGTAGGGGCCCGGATAGATCTCGGCCGGGGAAAGCAAGAGCAGGGTGTGCAGCGCGGCATCGTGCAGGAAACGCCATTCCTGGTTGGGCAACGCACAAGCGGGGGCGCCCGACCGGGCATGGCTCCAGGTGTCGAGCCGGGTGGCCGCAGGCTGCGTGCCAAGGGGCCGCTCGCCGGCGGAGACCGGCAGCGATGCGCTCACGGTGGTTTCCGCACCGGCGGCGACCTCGAACAGCCAGGCCCCCGTGGCGAGTCCGGAGCTGCAGCGGGTGACGGCAGCCGCGTCGTGGCGCGGCGGACGCGCGTCCTCGAGCTGGGCCGCAATGTCCCCGCCGCGGTAGGTGGAGGCCAGCCAGTGGGTGGGCCGGCGGTCGGCCCGCAGCGGCGGCGACCCATCGATGTGCAGGGCGTCGCCGCGGCGCTCGATTGTATCCACAAAGCTGACACCCTCGGGGTTGGCCGGGCGCACGGCGAGCGCGAGATGACCGGCCGACTTGGCGCGCACGCGGGCCTGGAGCCGGAGCTCCGGACGATGCGGGTCCCCGTCGGCCGGGACGACCCGGGCGCTCGATCGGAGCCTGCAGTCGGGGCGCGAAACGACGGTCACCACCTCCAGGCCGTCCGACAGCTCGAGCCGCTGCTCGGCCATGGGCTCGCGGGAGGGATAAAGTGGAGGGGACCCGTCGGCGGGCACGAACCACCAGTCGAGGGACCAGCCATCGAGCTGGGGCGTGACCAGACCCCGCGGGTCGACGATGGGGTACAGGTCCATTCCCGGGAGCCCCAGCGCGGTCCAGTTGCGATGGGTAAGGTTGACGTGAGTGACAGCGAAGGCGCGCGGCAGGAAGGCCGTGTCGCAGGGATCGAACTGACGCGAGGCCCAGTAGGGCCAGACCCAGTCGAGATTGTTCTGCAGCACCTTGGTGTTGACGAGGCCGCGGGCGTGGAACGCTACACCGGCGCGAATGAGCTCGATCGGCTCTTGAACTTCGGACGGCTGCGAGAACTGCCGCAGTCGCGCCAGCACGCTGAAGGGGTCGAGAAAACCCTGCCGCCGCGCGATGTGACTCACGAGGTAACGCCAGGGAAGCCAGGATTTCATGAGCAAAAGAGGCGAGGGTGCGGGTTGACGGCGCCGCGCGGGGCGGCGCACGCAGGCGAGGAGGAAACGAAGCAATAAGGCACGTGAAGCGGCTGGAAACAAACGCACCGGAGCAAAGGCTGGCGCCCGCTCCGGTGCGTGATGAATCGGCGGATGTCGCTGAGATCAGCGCCTACCGGGGTGATCAGCTCGCCATGTCGGTCTCGAGATCCTCATACGCGGCCTGCACGCGGTCCCACGCCGAGGCGACGCGTTCCTTGGTGTCGTCCCACGTATCCTCGGTGGCATTACCGAGGTGGTCGAGCTCGTCGGCGAGATCATCGCGGGCCTCGCGCAGATCGGCCACCCGCTCCTGCCATTCGTCGCGGGCTTCGGCGGAGAGGTTTTCGCTGCGGTCGGCGATGTTTTCGAGGCGCTGGTCGATTTCGTCGACCATGTTGTCGACCCCGCTGCTGAAGGCCTGACGCTCGTCGTAGGTGGCGTCGGAGATGTCGTTCCAGGCGGTCTGGAAGGTGTCCTGGGTTTCATCCCAGGCTTCGCTGGCGGCGTTTTGCGCGTCGGCCATCGTTTCCCGGGCGTCGGACTTCGTTTCCGGGCTGCAGCCGGAGAAGAGAAGGGCGCCGGAACCGATGAGGACGAACAAGGCGGAAGTGAATTTGTTTTTCATGGTATGGATGATGGATGGATGAGGGATGGATTGGTTCAGGATGAAGAGATCCGGGTCGTGGTCGGATCAGGTGGGGGGCCGTCCCCGCATCGCGCCGGCGATGGCCGAAACGATGAGCAGAACGAGAAAGACGAAGAACAGGATCTTCGCGATGCCGGCAGCGGCGCCGGCGACACCGGTGAAGCCGAGCAGGCCGGCGATCAGCGCGATGATGAGGAATGTGAGCGTCCAGCTTAACATGAGATACCTCCAGGTTTGGGTTGGGAATCGAGTGACTGCCTCTCCTGAAACTCATCCCGTGCCAAGCGCCGAAGGGTTATCCAAGATGCTATGAATCAACTGATTATCTTCGCCATCCGGCCCCGCCCCCGGGCGGCCGATCGGGCAAGCTGAGTGATCCGGCGAGGCCGGAATTCGCAATATGCAATCCCGCCCGCCGTTCCGTGGAGGGTCCGGGGGACGCGGGACTCAGGCGGCGTGGGCGGGCAGCTCGACCCAAAAGGTGGCGCCGCCGCCGGCTGTAGTCTTGTAGCCGATACGGCCGTGCAGTTTGTCGACGAGATCCCGTGCGAGACCCAGGCCGTCCACGGTGCCGGGCCCGGCGTCGAGGAGTTGACGGCACTCCGCCGGCGAACAGCCGCGGCCGTGGTCCTGCACCAGCACGCGCCAGCCGGCCGGTTGGCGCACGCGTTCGATCCGTACTGTGACCTCGCTACCGGAGGGGGCGGAACGGATCGCGTTGGCCAGCAGATTCTCGACCACGCGGACGAGCGAGTCGCAGTCGGCCTCCACCCGTGGCTGGGCCTGCCGGGGCAGGCGGAGCCGGAGGTCGATGTTGTTTTCGCGGGCGGCCGGGCGGTGCCGCTGCAGGACCTCGTCGAGCACCTCGCGCAGGTTGATGCCGTGCGAAGCCGAATCGACAAAGATCGCCTCGCGCGTGCGGGGCCGGGAGAGACGGCTTTCGATCAGCCCGAGCATTTCCTCGCACGATTCGAGAATGATGTTGGCCATCTCGAGCCGGGGGTCGTCCGACTCCAGTCCCTGGCGCAGGCTGTGGCCCGCCAGGCGGATCGAGGTGAGCGGGTTCTTGAGGTCGTGGGCGACGACGGACAGCGATTCGCTGCGCGGAGCGGTCTCCGCCGCGACGAGGTGGGGTCGGCCGCCCTGCGAAAGCCGGGTGGCCACCCGGGCAATCAATTCGACGTCGTGAAACGGGCGGGTGACGAAGTCGACTGCCCCGGCCGTGAGACCGCGCGCAGCGAGCGATGCATCGTGCGCGGCGGTGATGAGAATGACCGGGATGCCGCGGGTGGCGGAGTCGCTGCTGAGGCGGCGGCACAACTCGATGCCGTCGATGCCCGGCAGGGAAAGATCGATCAGAACAAGATCGGGCAGGCGGTCGCCGAGTTGCTCGAAGGCCGCTTCGGCAGTGGCGGCCAACTGGACCTGGAAGCGATGACGCGCGAGCAGCTCGCCGGTGAAGCGCCGCGTGTGTTCAACCCGATCGATCACCAGCACGCGACCTTCGCCGTCCCCGCCCGCGGTGGGAAATGGGGGAACGGACAGTCCGGCTTCTGCGGGGGAGGGCGAGAGGTCCCGGCCGGCGCAGCCCGCATCGCCATCGACGGGGTCGGAAGCCTGGAACCGCAATGTCGGGGAAAGGAGGGCGGGTAAAGTTGCTGCTGGCGCGGGCATGAGGCCTCAAGAGAAGCCCAGGTCCGCTCGGGCGTCGATAGTTTTGTTCCCGGATGCATTACTTAAGCGCATGAAATCCAGCAAGATAAGGGAATTTACGAGCGCTTTTGCTGGTAGTTCTCCCGATGATCCGATCGGGGCCAGCCCTGACCTCCCCTATATCGGGCGCGCGGGCCCTCAGCCGTTGGCGCGAGCCGGCTGCGGCCGGTCCCGTCCGAGGGCGATCGGCGGGGCGGTGCCATCGACGCTGGCTGAGCCGACCGAGCACAAGGAGAGATCGGCCACGACGGGAAGATGGTCCGATGCCGCGCGGGTGAACTCGTCGGCGGGCACGGCCACTGCCGTGACCGCGAAGTGCGGCGAAACGAAAATGTGGTCGAGGCAGCGCAGCGGCATGATGGAGGGGAAGGTCGATTGGCCCACGTGGCCAGGGCAATGGGCCTGCACGTCGTGCAGCCGGCGGGCGACGGCGCGATAGCCGGGGAAGCCGGCGGTGAAGTTGAGATCACCGCACAGCATCACGGGTCCGGACCGGTCGAGGTCCCCCAGCCAGTCGGGGCCGAGCAGCGCGTCGATCTGGCGGTGGCGTTCGTCGCGACCGAGACCCAGGTGAGTGGTGAGGACGTGAATGGCGCGTGAGGGAAATTCCAGGCGAACCAGCAAGGCGGTGCGCGGCTCGAAGCCGTCGCCCGGAAGACGGTTGGCGCGCACGGTGTCCATCGAGTAGCGCGACAGGAGCCCGTGGCCGTAGAGCTGATTGTCCCGGCTGATCGACGGGCAGAACTGCGCTTCCATGCCGAGTTCGTCGGCGATGAGTTGGAGCTGGTCCTCGCCCCGCGAACGCACGCGCCCGCAGTCGATTTCCTGCAGGGCGATGACGTCGGCCTGCAGGCGTTCCAGCACGCGGGCGATGCGCCGCGGTGAACAGCGGCCATCGAGGCCGAGGCAGCCGTGGGTATTGTAGGTGACGACGCGCAGGCGCCCTCCGGCGGCCGCGTGGTGGGCTGGTGGATACGGCACGCGCACCGACTGCCGGGATTCGCGGCCGAGATGCTGCAGGGCGAGCTTGCGCAGCTCGGCCGGACGCAGCGGCACCGAGCGGGCGGGAAAATGGACATGGCCGGGGAGCAGCAGGAAGGCGCCCGTCTCCTCGGGGGTGCAGCCGGCGTGGGATCCGTTCTCGTCGGCAAAGGTAAAGGAAGGCGAGCCGGGGGACCAGCCGAGGGCGATGAAGTTGCCGGCGCGGGGATTGTGCACGAGGGCGACGAGATCGCGGGCGATTTGTTCGCGCAGGCCCTCCGGCTGCGGCAGGCGGTCGGCGGCGTCGGGCAGGACGGCCCGGCCCTGGGCGGTGAACCAGTCGGCGCGGCCGTCGTCGCGTCGTATCAGAATCCCGGGTACGCCGTCGGCGACCAGCGCCCGCGCGAGGTCGCGCAGCTCGGCGGGGCCGGGCGGGCGGGCGAGATACACGTTGCCCACCGGACCCATGGCGGCGGTGGCGAAGACATCGCGCTCAAAACCGGTGAGACGGGCATCCGCGGCGGCCCGGGCGGTGCGGCGGCCGTGGAAGGGGCCGCCCAGCCACGACGCCGGCGAGGCGCGGTGCCGGTACGGCGGGGCGTCGGTGGAACCGTTGTCCTGCAGGTGCCGCTTGAGCAGGCCGTCGAGTCCGCCCGGGACGTGGCGGTAGAAGGGCGTGGCGCGGGTCTGACCGTGGTCGGAAAAGATCCAGACCTCGTAGTGCCGGCGGGCGGAGCGACGGGCGGCGCGATGCAGGATGCGAATGGCGCGGTCGATGCCCATGAGCGTCCAATGGGCAAAGGCCGAGGAGGGGCCGCGGCGATGCGACTGCTCGTCGTAGCCGAGGAAGTTGACGTGGATGATGGGGAGGCCGCGGGCGAGGTCGATCTTGGCGCCCAGGGTGACGAGTTCGCGCGCGCCGACGGACACGAGCAGGCGGGCGAAGACCATCACGAGTTCGCGCATGACGGGCTGGTCGCGCTTGATGACTCCCCGGATGGCGTCGCCGAGGGCGAGCACGAGTTCGACCGGGAGGAGGGCCAGCAGCCGCAGGAACGAGCCGACGTGAAGGAAAGCGAAGAGCAGGATGTTGCGCAGTTTGCCGGTGCGCCACATGTCGCCGAGGCCGATGCTGGCGGCGCAGAAATGGCTTTCGGACTGGCTCGCGCCGCCGGTGTAGATGTTGCTCCAGGAGCTGCCGCCGGTGAGCAGGCCCTCGGCCTGGGCGGCGAGTTCGGCTTCGATTTTTTTGGCCGGCCCCGGCTGCATCATGACGCTGATCGAGCCGGTTTCCGGATCGAGAAAACTGAAGGACGGCACGGCGTTGCGGATGCCGTAATGCAGTTCGCCCTGCACGGCGGGGGTGCTGGAGGGCAGACCGGAGTAGAAGTCGTGGGTCTGGTAGCCGTTGCGCCGCAGCAGGCGGCGCAGCCACGGCATGCGGCGACGGGCCACGGCGCGCTCCATCTCGCGCCGGGACAGGCCGTCGATCTGGATCAGCAGCAGGCCCGGCGCGTTGTTGGGCTCTCCGCTGGTGGAGCGGGAGGAGCCGAACCAGCGGGCAAACCACTCCGCGCGGCTGAGACGCCGTCGCCAGTGGCGCAAACGACTGTGAACCCGGACGAGCATCGCGGCGCGGCTCAGCCCGGTTGACGGCTGCGTTCCGGCAGCGCGGGCGGCGGCGGCGAAATGCTGGCGCCCAGCGCCTTGATGGCGGATCCGACCTTGTCGCCGAGCAGCCGGGTTTCGATGGCGATGCGGTCGAGCAGCCGCTCCCACAAATCGGGGTGTTCCCGGGAGGCGAGACTGCGACGCTGTTCGAGGACTTCCCCGTAAAAGGCGACGGCGGCCTGGGCGCTGGTGCGGCGATCGAAGGCACGGGCGGTGTTGACGGCTTCCTCCTGCCAGTGTCCCCGCGCTTCCTGGTTGCGGACGAGTTGAGTGAGCGCGCGGGAGAGGGCCGCCACATCGGCGTCGGCAGCCAGCAGCCGGCCATTTTGCTGATCGGTGACGACCTCGCGCACACCCGGTCCGTCGAGCGCCACGACCGGGTTGCCCGCCGCCATCGCCTCGGCCAGGACCATGCCCTGGGTTTCACTTTGGGAGGCAAAGGCAAAGCCGTCCATGGCGGCGTAGGCATCGTGCAGCTTCCGGCCGGTAAGCCGGCCGGCAAAGTGGACGCGGTCCCTCACCTGGTGGGCGGCGAAGATCCGCTCGATTTCATCCTGGGAAGGCCCGGTGCCCACGATGAGGGCCCGGGCCTGGGACTCGCGGGCGAGGCAGCGGGCGAGGGCCTGTGCGAGGAAGGGCAGGTTTTTTTCCGGAGCGAGCCGGCCCACGTGGCCGATGAGCACCGCGTCGTCGGGGAGGCCCAGCCGGCGGCGCCAGCGGGTGCGGTTGCCGGACCCGAGGGCGCGGGTATCGATGCCGGTGGGGATGACGCGCACCGGCGTGGTGACGCCGCGCTGCCGGATGAGTTCGGCAATGCTTTCGCTCGGAGCGATGACGCCGTCGCAGCAGTTGGCGAAGCGGGTGGAGAGTTCGATGACGAAGCGCTTGAGCTGCGGGGAGTCGAGCGGGACGTAGTGGGTGTATTGCTCGTAAAGGGTGTGATGGGTGAACACGACCGGGGTGCCGCGTTCGGCGCCGACGCGCAGCGCGGTGTCCCCGAGCAGAAAGGGATGATGGGCGTGCAGCACATCGGCCTGGAAATGCGCGAGCCGGCTGCTGAGCGCGGCGCTTAGCGGCAAGCGCACCGAAAAATCACTGCCGTTGAAATTCTGGATCGCGGTCACGCGCTCGACACTGCGTTCGATCCGCACCGGGGCTCGGCCTTCAGCAAATTCCGGGGCGACCACCAGCACGCGATGGCGCAGCCGCCGGAGGTCTTCGAGGAAGGTCTGGGTGGAGCGGGCGACGCCCCCGACGTGCGGTAGAAACGTATTGGTGAAGAAACAGATTTTCATGGCTGGGACAGCGCCCGAAGCGGCGCTAAGGAAGTATTTCCATGATCCGTGCCACCTGCGGCTTCTCCTACGAAGCGGGGCGCTCCGCGCGGGTTGGAAACAGGCGATTTGCACGGGCCCGAACGGGCCGGTGGGGCGGAATGCCCGACGGTGGCTCCGGGAGGGGAATCGGGCGGAATGCGCATGCGAGCGGGAGGAGGGGATCAGGGAATTTCCGGACTGCTCACCGCCTGTTCCGACTGGGGCGGTTCGTCCTTGATGCGCAGCAGCAGCCAACCGCCAAACAGCAGAAAAATCAGGATGAGGATGCTCATCCAGATATTGATTTTGGTATCGGGTTTGCGGGGACGGATGATCGGTTGCTCGGGTCCCTGGTCTTGGTCGAATCCCATGGCGATGGCGGCGGTTGCGGGGTGGACGGTGGTCGTTCCCCTTCACCGACCCATGTCGCCGGATTCGGTGCCCGGTCCGGCGCGGGCACAAAAAAACCGCGGCGCTGGGGCCGCGGTTGAAAGTCCGGTTCCAGGGCGCTCAGAGGCGCGGCAGGGTGAGGCCGCCGTCGACCATGATGACCTGCCCGGTGGAGTAGGGGAAGTCGCTGCGGGCGAGGGAGGCGACGGCTTTCCCCACGTCGGCGGGATAACCCCAGCGCGGCTGCACGCAGAGGCCCTCGGCGATCAGCTTGTCATACTTTTCCGTCACACCGGAGGTCATGTCGGTCCTGGTCACGCCGGGCCGCACCTCGTACACCGGAATGCCTTCGGGGCCGAGGCGGGTGGCGAAGAGCTGCGACATCATGCCGAGACCGGCCTTGGCTATGCAGTATTCGCCGCGGTTGATGCTGATGACGGTGGCCGAGATCGAGGTGATGTTGATGATGGCGGCGCTGAAGGTCGGGTCCGTCTTTTTCGCCGCGACCATTTCATTGGCGAAGGCCTGGGTGAGGAAGAAGGGGCCCTTGAGGTTGGTGTCGACGACCCAGTCGTAGCTTTCCTCGGAAGTCTCGAGCAGGTCGGCGCGGACCCTGGGGGCCACGCCGGCGTTGTTGACGAGCAGGTTGATGCAGCCGCCGGCCAAGGCGCGGCAGGCGTCGAGGATGGCCTGGCGACCTTCGGCGCTGCCGATGTCGCCCCGGGCGTAGCCGACCTGCACGCCATGGGCGCGGAGTTCATCGAGCGGTCCGGTGACGGAGTCCTCGGCGCGAACACCGTTGATGACGAGGTTCCAGCCTTCCTGGGCGAGGGCGGTGGCGATGCCGAAGCCGATGCCGCGGGAGCCGCCGGTGACGAGAGAGTATTTGGACATGGGGATGGAGGGCCCACCAAACACACGAAATGACACGGAAAAAGCTGGGGTGGTCCCTGCGTTTCGTGCGCTTTCGTGTGTTTCGTGGGCAGCGGTTTTTAGAGTTCGGGGATGTCGACCCAGCGGCGTTCGGCCCAGGACTGCAGGCCGAGTTCGGCGAGCTGCACGCCCTTGGCGCCTTCCTTGAGATTCCAGGGGAAGGGCGTGTCGATGACGACGTGCTTGAGGAAGAGCTCCCACTGGACCTTGAAGGCGTTGTCGAAGGGTTGGTTGGAAGGAACGCGGGTCCAGCCATCCTTGTAGTTGATGGGGCTGTCGATATCCGGATTCCAAATACAGCGCGGCGTGTTGGCGAGGGACTGGCTCTTGCAGTCGCGCAGGCCGGCGACGGCGGAACCGTGGGTGCCGTCGACCTGGAGGGTGAGCAGGTCATCGCGATCGACGCGCACATCCCAGGATGAGTTGAAGTGGCAGATCACGCCGTTCTTGAGTTCGAAGGTGGCGTAGGCGGAGTCGTCGGCGGTGCAGGTGTAGGGCTGGCCGTTCTCGTCCCAGCGGGTGGGAATGTGGGTGGCGCCGAGGCAGGTGAGGGACTTGATGTCGCCGAAGAGGTTCTGGATGACGTACTGCCAGTGGCAGAGCATGTCGACGATGATGCCGCCGTCGTCTTCCTTGCGGTAGTTCCAGGACGGGCGCTGCAGGGCCTCGTGTTCGCCGGTGAAGACCCAGTAGCCGAACTCGCCGCGCACGGAGAGGATTTTGCCGAAGAAACCGGTATCGATGAGGTACTTGAGCTTGAGCAGGCCGGGCAGCCAGAGTTTGTCCTGCACCACGCCGTTCTTGAGGCCGGCGGCGGTGACTTCGTGGTAGAGGGCGAGGGCTTCGGTGGAGGTGGTGGCGGTGGGCTTCTCGCAGTAGATGTGCTTGCCGGCGGCGATGGCCTTGCGCACGCCGTGCGGGCGCTGGCCGGTGAGCGTCGAGTCGAAGTAGATGACGTTCTCGGGCTTGGCCAGTTCCGCGTCGAGATCGGTCGACACGCGGGAGACACCGACGCGTTTGGCGAGCGCCTCGAGTTTGGTCTGACTGCGGCCGACGAGGACGGGGTCGGGCATGATGACCTCGCCGTCGGGCAGCTTCACGCCGCCCTGGTCGATGATGGCCTTGATCGAGCGGATCAAGTGCTGGTTGGTGCCCATGCGTCCGGTGACGCCGTTCATGATGATGCCTACTGTCTTCATGTGTGGTCGGATGTAAGATGTATGATGTGTGATGTCGGATGTGTGAGGTGAGAGGCGGGCGCGGGTCAGGTGTGGTCGCGGTAGGATTGGATGATTTTTCGGAGGTAGTCGTCCTGGTCGGTGGCCCAGAGACGGGTGGAGAAGACCTCCACTTCGTTGAAGCCCTGGAAGCCGGTGGCTTCGACCCAGGCTCGAATCTGCCGGAGGGGAATGCAGCCTTCGCCCATGAGGCCGCGGTCGTTGAGCAGGTCGAGAGTGGGGGTGCGCCAGTCGCAGACGTGATAGGCGAAGAGTTTGCCGAGCCGGCCGCAGCGGGCGATCTCGGCCTCCAGGGCGGGATCCCACCAGAGGTGATAGACATCGGCGGCGACGCCGACGAAGGGCGAGTCGAGCTGCTCGCACATGTCGTTGGCCTGGCCGAGGGTGTTCACGGCCGACCGGTTGTCGGCATACATCGGATGGAGGGGCTCGATGCCGAGCTTCACGCCGGTGGCGGCGCAGTCGTCGAGGACCGCGGCGATGCCGTCGGCAATCTGCCGGCGGGAGTCGGCGAGAGGCTGGCCGGGCACGGCGCCGCACACGAGCACGACGAGCGGGGCGCCGAGCGCGTGAGCTTCGGCGATGGCACGGCGGTTTTCGTCGATGGCGGCCTGGCGTTCGGCGGCGGTGGCGCCGGGGAAGAAACCGCCGCGGCAGAGGGACACGATGCTCAGGCCGTGGTCGCGCAGGATGCGGCCGGACTCGGCGATGGCGCGACCGGCCAGGGTGTCCCGCCAGACCGTGATGCCCTTGACGCCGGCGGCGCTGAACTTGGCGGCGGCGGTGGGCAGATCCCAGGGCTTTGTCGTTATGGTGTGGATACAGAGCCGGTCGAGGTCGGAGAGAGGGGCGGCAGTCATTCTAAAATCTGAAAAGCTGAAATGCTAAAAAGCTGAAAGGGGTCAGCCCAGGCAGCCGAAGAAGGTGTAGTCGGGTTGCTGCACGGTGAGGGCGAGCTCGCGGAGATGGTAGTCGCCCCACATGCAGGCTTCACCGCAGGGCACCTTGCGCCCGGCGGGCACGTGATCCCAGCCGTTGGGGCGGTGGTAGACCGAGTGAAGCAAAAGGCCCTGGTGAGCGGGATCGACGCCGAGGTAGGTGTCGGTGAGCAGCGTGCGCAGCGAGGTGAGGCCGGCCTGGGTGTAGCGTTGGCCGTCGTCGGTGTCGGCGCCGAGGTAGCGGCCGAGCCGGATCAGGCCCTGGGCGCCGATGGCGGCGGCGGAGCTGTCGACCGGTTCATGGTCGTTGAAGGGCTCGGCGTCGCGGTTGCGCCAGTCGCCCAGATGCACGAGTCCGGGGGCGCCGCCATCCCAGTAGGGCACGCCGTCGGTGGGCGTGTGGGCGATGAACCAGTCGCAGGTGGCGCGGGCGCCTTTGAGCATGAGGGCTTCCCACTTGGCGCGACCGCCGAAGGGCTCGAGTTCGGCGTCGGAGCGGGTCCGGAGGAACTCGAGTTGTTCGGCGAAACCGACCATGGCCCAGGCGAGCCCGCGGGTCCAGGTCGTGAAGCCGGAGTAGCCCTGTTGGGAATTGGGGCAGCGGAAGCGGCCGTCGTTGGGGTTGAAAACCGACTCGTGCGCCGTGCGGCCCCACTCGTCGTAGCTGTCACGGCCCTCGCCGTAGAAGACGGCGTAGCGGGCGGTGGCTTCGATGTGCTGGAGGGCGCGGCCAAGGAGCGAGTGCGGCGCATCGTTTTCCCCCATCAGGCGATGACCCAGGGCATGGGCGACCATGACGATGCGGCAGGAACGGATGGTGTCGACGAAGAGGGAGTGCGGCCCGTT
Source organism: uncultured Opitutus sp. (assembly GCA_965652375.1). Classification (GTDB taxonomy): domain Bacteria; phylum Verrucomicrobiota; class Verrucomicrobiia; order Opitutales; family Opitutaceae; genus Actomonas. The sequence goes on along the minus strand of CBFGUO010000003.1, from coordinate 123,436 downwards.
GAAGGAGTAGATAAAACCGCCGCCATCGTGGGTGCGGGACCAGCGCGAGGCCTGGACGGCGCCGGAGATCTTAAGGGCCAGTTCGCAGAACTCGATCTGGTCGGCGGGCAGGCGACCAGCGCGCTGGAGGCGCAGCCAGTTGCCGTAGGTGGAGAGGTTGTTGAAACCGTGATCGTGCACCCCGATGTGCGAGACGTGGGAGGCCATGCGCTCGACGGTGAGCCGTTGGGCGGTCGCGGCGTGGTGCTCGTCGCCGGTGGCGTCGAACTGCAGGAAGCCCGAGCCGTAGTGGAAGCCCTCGGTCCACTCGGTCCAGCCCCGCGTGGTGTATTTGCCGCCGATGGTGAAGACGGGCGACCCTTGCGCGGGGTCGTACTCGGCGTGGATGAGGTCGATTTTCTCACCGGAGAGTTGCCAAAACCGCGCGAGCGCGGGCGCGAGATCATCGGGCGTGAGGGTGTTGTCTATTTCCATGAAAGGGAGAGGGTTCAGGCCACTTGTCACCTAATGGGTGACAAGTGCTGCGGGTCAGTAGCGTTTGTCCTTGCGGAGGTGGAGGATGAGGAAACGGGTGTCGGCGAGGGCTTCGTAGGTGTGCTCCTGGATCGCATCGAACTGGATGCTTTGGCCGGCGGAGAGATCAAAGGTCTCGTGGGGGAGACGAAGACGGAGAGCGCCGTGGAGGACCCAGCATACTTCGGTGTCGTCGTGATGTACCTCGGGGCGGGAGACGGCCGCATCCCGGGGCGCTTCTCCGAGCAGGGCCACGGCGTTGGCGTAACGGATCTCGCGGAACTTGAACTGGCCGGAGCGGTGGGCTTTTTCGGTGGTGCGGTGCGCCAGGGAGGACTCCGCCATGGCCAGCAAGTCGGTGGCGCTCAGGCCGAAGGCCCGGCCGAGGCTGTAGAGCGTGTCGAGCGCGGCGGTCTGCTGGTTGCGTTCCAGTTTCGAGATCACGGCGACGGAAACGCCGGACGCTTCGGAGAGCGCGGCGATCGTCAGGTCGTGCTGACGCCGGAGCTGACGCAGCACGGAGAAATCGAATTTCGGAGCGGAGGCCATTATTTCGCTTAGGCGAAGAAATGTGGATAAACTTATCATTCAAGAAAAATGAAGCCGGTTTTTGCGCGAGGTCGCGAAATCACCGCTGGGGCCGGCAAGGCCGGGACCGGTATCGCCTCAGGGCGGTCAGCACAAAAAAAGCGGCGCCGGGGCGCCGCTTTTCAAAAGGGTGGTGCGAGCTGAACTCAGTCCTCGTCGTCTTCGTCGGAAGGGCGTTCGAGTTCCTCGCGGCACTCGTTCATGACCCTCAGCCAGATCTCGCGGAGGTCAAACAGGCGTGGGGTGGCGCGGCTGGTATAATCGGCGAGGGCACGGCTCGGCTCGTCGTGACGATTGAGCAGGGCAAAGCAGCCGTTGAGCTCACGCAGGGCGCGTTTGAGCAGGCTGATGGCCATGGCGTAGTCGCCGAAATCGAGGGCGGAAATGGCGAACATCGCCTGCTGTTCCGCGCGGTGAAGGGCGGAGTGGAAGGCGAGGGCGAGCCGCTGCGGTACCTTTTCCGGGCGGTCGGCGCAGCGCTCCCAAGCCCGGATCAGGGTAAGGAAGATACCCTTGGTCGCGATGAAGACCGGATTCTTGTGCAGGGTATAGGGATCGGCCTCACGTTCGCCGTTGCCCCCGGCGGCCTCGGCCGCCGGACCCTCGCCGCCAAAGCCGGCGGGCGGATCAAAGTCATTGTCGGAGCTCCAACTGTCCTCATCCCAGCCCATGCGATGCGCGGCCTCGTCCAGACGCTCCGGACGGCCTTCAAGTTGTTCGTAGAAACCGATGTAGCGGTGGATCAGTTCGTCCTGCTCCCGGAGGTATTGCTCCCAATCGAACTCATTCCACGCCAGCTCGCCTCGTTCGTCCCATTCGTTGTCGGAGGGACTGTCGGAATTGTAATCGCTCATTCTAGATGTGGTGGTCGGGGACCCTTCGCCGAACGTGGGTGGGTCACCCTAAAATGCAACAAAAATGCTGGCCTGGCGCGGCCGCCGAGCCGGGGGCGAAGGGGGAGCGTCCACGGGACGATTTTGCGGATTGCTGAAAGCTCCTGAGCGGACGTAGCTTGCCCACCATTGCCATGGTTGAGGTCATTCATGAGACGGTGCATTTTTCCGGGCGAGTGCAGGGCGTGGGCTTTCGCTACAACGTGCTGCAGGTCGCGAAGGAATACGACGTGTGCGGCTACGTGCAGAATTTGACCGATGGCCGGGTGCGGCTCGAAGTCGAAGGCGAGCGGGCGGACATCGACGACCTGGTGGAGGCGATTCGCGATCGCATGCACGGCTACGTGCGCCAGGTGGAGCGCGAGAGCGAACGGCGGGCGCCGGTATTCTCGGGTTTCGTGATTCGCTGAGCGCGGCTGCGGGGGCGCGAAGCGGCTTTGACAGGGCGGTGGGGGGCGCTACCAATGGCGGCCTTTTACCTCCCGTGATTCGCGACATCATCTTCCTAATTCTCGGTCTGGCGCTGCTTTGGACTCCCCGGGGCTGGCTCCGACTGGGGCGGCCGGAAGCGGCTTCGGGCCGCCGCGCGAACAAACCGAGCGGAGGTCCCAACCGGGATCGCGCCCCGGGCGACAACAGTGTCTGGGCCGGCGAGGAGTTTTCCCGCCGCCGCAACTGGATCGACCTGTTGCGCGGTCTGGCCGGCGGCTACGCGGTGGTGGCGACGGTGCCGGTGCTGGTCCGAGCTTGGCTGGACATCCCCGGGTTCGATCCCGGGCGGACGGAGCTGACTGCCCAAGGCGCGCTGCTGCTCACGGCGGTGTTGATCCAAATGGTGCGGATCGAGGAGCGGTTTACGCTGTTTCCGCCCATCTTCTTCCTGCTCGGCCTGGCATTTCCCGTCGTGGGGGCCAAAGCGGCCCTGATCGGCTTTTTTGCCATCTGGTCGATCAATATCGTCCTGCCGAACCCGGCGATGTTTCTGACGGCCTATGCCGGGGGGATCGCGATTCTGGCGATTTTTATCGGTCAGGGAGCGCAGCGCGGTGTGCTTATGGCCGGTCTGGCGGCCTTTCCGGCCCTGGTGGCCGTACTGTTCCGGCGGCGGCTGGCGCAGTTTCGCAAGCGCACGAAAGTCATCATCCGATGAACGCAGGTTCCGCAGGCGGAGCGGCGGTCTGGTGGGAAGCGGCGCGGCCGCGGACCCTGCCGGCGGCGGTGGCGCCGGTGCTGGCGGCTTCGGCCCTGGCCTGGCACGACGGGGTGTTCCGGGGCGAGGCGGCGCTGAGTTGTCTGCTCTTTGCGCTGCTGATCCAGATCGGCACCAACTACGCCAACGACTACTACGACTTCATCAAGGGCGCCGACACGCGGGAGCGGGTGGGCCCGCGGCGGGCGGTCGCGGCGGGCCTGATAGCTCCGGCCACGATGAAGCGGGCGATGGTCGGGGTGTTTGCCGTCGCCTTTCTGGTCGGGCTGACGCTGCTGCGCTTCGGCGGCTGGCCCCTGTTGGTCATCGGGTTGCTGTCCATTTTCTGCGGCATCATCTACACCGGCGGACCGTATCCGCTCGCCTATTACGGCTGGGGCGATGTTTTTGTATTCGTGTTCTTCGGCCTGGTGGCGGTGACGGCGACGTACTTCGTGCAGGCCGGCCAGGTGGCGCCGGCAGCGTGGCTGATCGGGGCCGGGGTGGGGGCGTTGGCGACCAACATTCTCGTGGTGAACAATTATCGCGACATCGAGACCGACCGGGCGGCCGGCAAGCGCACGACGGTGGTGCGCTTCGGTCCGATCTTTGCGCAGCTGCAGTTTGCGGCGGGCCACGCCGTCATGGTGACGGCAGTGGTGGCCTTGGGGGCGCTGGGCGTGCTGGCCGGCTGGGAAAGTCTCGTGCTGGCGCTCACGGGCGTCGCGGTCGGGTGGCGACAGCTGCAGACCCTGCGCGGCACCCGCGAGCCGGCGGTGTTGATCACCCTGCTGGGGGCGACCGGCCGCTACGTGGCGCTGATGGCGTTGCTGGTGAGCGTGGCGCTGGTGGTGTGAGTGGGGCGGGGGAACCCAGCTGCTTTCTCACTTCTGATCGTTTTCCGTCTCGTCTGCGTTCTCGTTTCCGCGGCAAGGCGAGAATGAGAACGAGAATGACTTTACTGCGGAGGCACAAAAAACGCGCCCGGACGGGCGCGTGAGGAAGGGGGAGCGAGGGTCGGCGGGGAGGGGCGACTCAGAGGTGGGCGTTCACCTTGCCGAGCAGGGCATCCTTGGAGGTCATGCCCACCACCTGTTCGACCACCTGGCCGCCCTTGAAGAGCAGGAGGGTGGGGATGGCGCGGACGCCGAATTCGGCCGAGATGGCGTCGTTCTCATCCACGTTGACCTTGGCGATGGAGAGCTTGCCCTCGAGTTCGGTGGCGATCTCTTCGAGCACTGGGGCGATCGCCTTGCAGGGGCCGCACCAGGGAGCCCAGAAGTCAACGAGAACGGGCTTGTCGCCGCTCACGGTGGTTTGGAAATTCGAGGAGTCGAGGTTTGCGATGTTGGCGGACATAAAGCGGAGCAGGGTTAAAGTTTCTGGTAAAGGAGGACAGCAAAAGTGAGGGATGCCACGGCGGCAAGTGCGGCGAGCACGAGCGGCCGTTTCGATATGCCGCGGACCCGGGCGGGCGTGGAGGGACGAGCGGACATGAAGCGGGTCGCGCCTACTGCGGCGTGGACTTGTGGATGATGTCGGCCAGCTCCCGCTTGTCCACGGTCTCGAGCTGCTTGTCCCGGCGCTTCAGTTCCTCGAAGGTTTTGAGCACGGTCTCGGTCATGCGCTCGTGGGTCTCCTGCGAACCGCCGACGAGGGCGAATTTTTCGCCGCGCGTGATGCGCTTGTGCCCGTCATCATTGTCGAGCCCCACCCCGATCAGGCCGGCCGAGGGCGATGGGCGGGAAGGGCGGGAAGGTTGATCGGAGGAGGAACTCACGCCGACACCGTGCTCGGTTCGGGGTCGGGTTCAAGTGGCTTTTCCGCATCTTCGCGCGCTTCGCAGATGATGTCGGCAAAGGCCTCGCTCTGGCGGACCCGGAGCTTGTTCATGCGGGTGAGCTCCAGCACGGCGAGAAAGGTGGCCACGAGCACGCGGACGGTGATGTGGCCGGTGAAAAGGGAAGTGAAGACGAAGGTCTTCTGGGTTTTGATCTTCTCCAGCAGCATGTCCATCTGGTCGGCGACGGTGATCTGCTCGTCCTTGATCTCACCGATCACCAGTTTTTCGGCGAGCCGGCGGAGGACCATGTTGAAGGCGTTCCAGAGATCGACGCGGTCGATCGGCTGGAGGGGCCGCTCCTCCTGGGGGACGGTAAGCTTGGAGACGTGGCGGGCCAGCAGGCCCTGCTGGTATTCGACGAGCCGGTCGAGTTCCTGGGCGGCCTCCTTGAATTTCTTGTATTGCAGCAGCTGGTGGACGAGTTCCCACCGCGGGTCGATACCCTCGTCGCCATCGCCTTCGGTGTCGACGGCGGCCTGGCCGCGAGGCAGCAGCATGCGGCTTTTGATTTCCATGAGGGTGGCGGCCATGACGAAGAAGTCACCGGCGACCTCGAGGTTGAGTTCCTGCATCGAGTGCAGCACCTCGATGTACTGCCGGGTGACCGACTCGATGGGGATGTCGTAAATATCCAGCTCGTTCTTGCGGATGAGAAAGAGCAGCAGGTCGAGCGGGCCCTCGAAGACGGGCAACTTGATGCGTAAATCGGAATCGGGAACCACGATTGGGCGGAGGCTTGGGGGCGGATTCCGGGCGGCAACAAAATTCCGGCGGCGAGCAATGGACGGAAGGGCTGTTCCGATGATTTAGTGGCGGCGGAACGCGGCTACAAAATAGGCGTCGGAATCGAGCTCGGCCGGCAGGAAGCTCCAACGACCGTCTTCGTGCGGCGCAGCATGACCGGGGGGGAGAATCGGCGTAGGCGAATAGTCCGGGTGGCGGTCCAGAAAATCGTCGGCGACGGCCTCGTTTTCGGACCGGCAGAGCGAGCAGGTGGCGTAGACCAGGAGTCCCCCCGGGCGGACCATGCCGGAAAATTTCCCGAGCACAAAACGCTGGCGTTCGGCGGCCGCGGCGAGGGTGCTTTCGGTGGTGGTCCATTTCAGGTGGGGAGCGCGGCGCCAGGTTCCGCTGCCGGAACAGGGAGCGTCGACGAGCACGCCGTCGAAGGAGCCGGACGGCGTGCGATCGACGGCGACGTTGGTCAGACCCGCGCGCCGCACCCGCTGCTCCAGTTCGCGCAGGGCGACACCGCGGATGTCGTGGGCGGTCACACGGCCGGCCGATCCCAACAGCCGGGCCAGCTGGAGCGTCTTGCCGCCGGCGCCGGCGCAGGCGTCGAGCCAGTGGCCCTGCGGCGGGGCGGGCAGACTGGCCAGCAGGGCCTGGGAGCCGATGTCCTGAATTTCGAAATCGCCGCGGCGAAACGCCGCCGTGTCGAGCACTGCTGCGTCGGGATCGAGCCGCCAGGCCCCCGGCAACGCGGCGGACGGAGCGTGGGTCACGTCCAGCGAGTCCAGTTCGGTGGCGAGCGCTTCGGTCCGGTCGGTCTGCAGCCGGATCCACAGCGGTGCGCGGCTGAGCAGCCGGTCGCGTTGCGCCGGCTCCAGGGCGCGCGGGCATTCCGCATTCAGCCAGGCGGGCAGCAGCGCGGTGGCCGGCGGAGGAGTGGCGGAGGGATCGGCGAAGGCGGCGATGAAAGCCGCGGTGGCGGGTGACGACTGCGCCTGGCCGGCGACCCGCTGGACCAGGAGATCAGGCGCGGCGTCCTCGATCCAGGGCAGGATGCGCCAGGCGGTGTAACAAAGTTCTCGATACAGGCGGCGGTCGCGACTGCCGGCACGGTGGCGGGCGAGCCAGTCGGCCAGGCGTTGCGGCTGGCCCGGATCGCGGCGCCAGTGCGGACGCAGTTCCTCGATGAGTTCGAGAAAGAGGCGACGTTGATTGTCGACGCGGCTCACGGCCTGTCAGAACCGGATGGCATCGAGCACGAGGTTGAAGCCGAAGTCGCTTTCGCGGCGGGGACCTTCGTAGAACGAAAGTTCGTAACCGACGACCCAGCGGTTGGCGATGGTCTGACGCACGCCATAGGTCTGTTCGACGAAGCGGTTGCGGCGGGAGTCGAAATGGTGGCGGGTGTAGCCTTCCCAGACCTCGTTGAGGCGGTAGGCGAGGCCGGCGATGAATTCCTGGATGTCGCCCGCAAGGTAGTGGTTGGCGAACTGCACGCTCCAGCGGTCGGCGCTGCGGAGGGTGAGGGCGGTGTTGAGTTCGCGCAGGGTCCAGTCACCGGGCGTGACCCGGTGGTAGAGGTCAAAGGTCAGAAAGGGCGCAGGCGTGAGCCGCAGCTCCGTGTGCAGGGCGGAGAGGGTGCGTTCGCCGGGAGCGGCGTCGAAACGCGAGTCGATGGCCAGGTTGAGGCGGGCGAGGTCGCGCGAGCCGTGGGCCGGGTCCCGGGTTTGCAGTCGCTGGTCGAGGGCGAGGCGCAGGGTATGGAAGGCGCCGAGGTCGTCGATCTGCCGGCGGGCGCCGAGGCCGAGCGGGTCCAGATAGGTGTCGAAGACCCGCCGGTCGATCGGCGGAATGTAGGGGGTGCCGTCGCGATCCTCCGGGACGTAGCGGTAGGAGAGACGGGGCGTCACGAGATGGCGCAGGCCCTGAATGCCCCAGCGATCGTTGGTGTAGTCGAAGACGGCGCTGGCGCGCAGTTCGGCATCGACGCCGAGCTCACCGAGGGTGCGGGTGAAGTTGCTCCGGCCGCCGAGCGCGCGACCGTAGTGGGTCAGGCGGGCGCCGAGGATGGGGCTGACGGTGAGCCAGGATTCGGGCGACCACGGTCGGGTGGCGGCGTAGTAGAGGTCGAGACGATCGGACCGGAGGGGCGGGCCACCCGCCGGAGGATCGTCGCGCAATACGGCGATGCCGGCGTGCGCCTGCTCGTACCAGCCGGCGAAAAGGGGGGAGGGCAGCAGATCGAAGGTCAGTTCCGGCAGGCGTTCGCGCACCCGGTGGAAGGCGTTGGCCTGGGCGCGGACGAACAGGCCGGTAACGGTGTTGGCGGAGGTGTGGGTGAGTTCGGCGAAGGAGTCGGGGACCTGCACCGGAAAAAAGGCCCGCGGCCGGAAATCACGCAGCACCTCGGAGTCGCTCCAGGCGTTGAGCTCGGCGTTGAAGGTGAGCGTGGGCGAAAGGCGCTGGCGATGCGACCAGGTGAGCAGGCCGCGGTCGGCGGGGATCGGGTCGCGAAGAATGTCGGTCAGGCGGTTGCCGTTGTCGTGAATATAACCGCTGGAAACGCTGCCGCGCGCCCCGAATCCGTTGTCGTCCCGCGTGTCATAGCGTAGCGCGGGGCCGATCATCACGCCGCGCTGGGTGAACACGCCGACATCGGCGCCCACCATCAGGTAATCGCGTACGGCGACTTTGGCGCCGACGAGCAGGTGGAGGCCGAGTCGACCGGTATAACCACCGTCGAAGGTGATGTCGTCGATGTAGGGAATCCGGGTGGGCAGGGGTGTGCCGGGCAGCGGAAAGGGACGGAAGAAGCCGAGGCCGATGCGGCCGTTCACGGCCTGCACGCGATCGCGCTCGGGAAACCAGGTCAGGGAATCGGCCGTGAGGGTGGGTGCCCACGGGTCCGGTTCGCCGAAGCTCACGACGGCATCGCGGAAGGTGAGGGCGGTCGGGGTGCCCTCCGCAAAGTCACCGGAAACGAAAAGCGGACTCGCGCCGAAGCGCAGGTCGGTGACGCTGTAGTGGCCGGTGTCGATGTCGTAGGTGATCTCCGCGGCGAGGAGGCGGTTGCCGGCCTGGCGGGCGATGGCGTGGCCGCGGGCGATGACGACATTGCTGTCCCGGTTCCACCGCATCTCGTGTGCCGTCAGGTGAAGGTCCCGAAATGTTGCCCGGGCATTGCCGGAGTAGATGACGTCCCCGGTGCGAAACTCGACATTGAGCACATCGGCCTGAATGGACGGCGGGGCGGGATCCGCGGTTTGCGCCGACAGGGTCACGGTGCCGCCCAACGCGGTGAGGGCAGCCAGGATCGGGCGGAAAAAACGAGGGCGTTGCATCAACAGGCGGGCAGCAAAGGTGGCGCCCCGGGGGGAAGCAAGCCGGCGAAAGGATTGGCCGGCACTTCCAGGTCGGGCCGGGGCGGCGCGAAACCGTTCTCATGACTGGACGCCATGCGCGGAAGGGCCCAAGTTGCGTCCCAAGCACCTGTTCCATCGTGATTTTGACCACCGATCAGATCGATTCCCTGCTGAGCGCCAAGGAGGCCCATCCGCACGCCGTGCTGGGTCTGCATTCCGGCAAAAAAGGACGCAGCTCCGGGCTCGTGGGCCGCGCCTTCCTGCGCGACGCCACGGCGTGCGATCTTGTGGAGCTGGAGGGCGACGCGGTGTATCCGATGAAGCGGATCGACGATGCGGGCCTGTTCGAGGTATTCATTCCGCGGAGACGCGAGGTGTTCCGCTACCAGTTGCGCGCGCACTTCGCCTCGGGGGAGATGCGGCAGTTCTTCGATCCCTACAGTTTCCTGCCCACCCTCGGGGAGCAGGATCTCTACCTTTTCAACGAAGGCACCGAACACCGCATCTACACCAAGCTCGGCGCCCACCTCCGGGAGGTGGAGGGGGTCATGGGCGTCTCCTTCGCGGTCTGGGCCCCGAGTGCGCGGCGGGTTTCGGTGGTCGGCAATTTCAACCACTGGGACGGCCGCTATTTCCCGATGCGGCCGCTGGGCGCCTCGGGGGTCTGGGAACTGTTCGTTCCCGGCCTGGAGGAAGGCGAGTTGTACAAGTACGAGCTGCTCGACCAGCGCGGCCACGTCCACCTGAAGACCGATCCGTATGGCACCTATTTCGAGGCGCCGCCCGGCAACGCCTCGATCGTGCACAATACCCGCAAGCACGTTTGGGGCGACGGGGAGTGGATGGCGCGCCGCGCGGCCCAAAGCGGGCGCATCGACCGCGCCATCTCGATCTACGAAGTGCATCTTGCCTCTTGGAAACGCCAGGTGGAAGACGGCGGCCGGCCGTTCAACTACCGTGAACTCGCGCCGATGCTGGCCGACTACGCGCTCGAGATGGGCTTCACGCACATTGAAGTGATGCCGCTGGCGGAGCACCCCTTCGAAGGCTCCTGGGGCTACCAGGTCACGGGCTTCTACGCACCGACCCATCGCTTCGGCACACCGGACGATTTTGCCTTCTTCGTCGATCACCTGCACCAGCGCGGGCTCGGCATCATTCTCGACTGGGTTCCGGCGCATTTTCCGCGTGACAGTTTTGCCCTGGCCGAATTCGACGGCACCCACCTTTACGAGCACGCCGATCCGCGGCAGGGCGCGCACATGGATTGGGGCACGCTCATCTTCAACTACGGTCGCCATGAAGTGCGCTGCTTCCTCGTGGCCAATGCCCTGGCCTGGCTCGACCGCTATCACATCGACGGCCTGCGGGTCGACGCCGTGGCCTCGATGCTCTACCTCGACTACTCCCGCAACGAGGGCGAGTGGATTCCCAACAAGTACGGCGGTCGCGAAAACCTCGAGGCGATCGACTTTTTGCGCGAAACCAACCGCCTCGTGCACGAGTATTACCCCGGCGTGCTGATGATCGCCGAGGAATCGACCGCGTTCGCCGGCATCAGCAAGCCGGTGGCCGAGGGCGGCATCGGCTTCGACTTCAAGTGGAACATGGGCTGGATGCATGACACCCTGCGCTACTTCCAGAAGGACCCGATCCACCGCAAGTGGCACCAGAACGATCTCACCTTCGGCGCCCTCTACCAGTGGTCGGAAAACTTCATCACGGTCTTCTCGCACGATGAAGTCGTGCACGGGAAAAATTCCATGCTCTTCAAGATGGGCGCGTGGCACATCCCGGAAAAGGCCGCCAATCTGCGCGCCCTCTACGCGCACATGTGGGCGTGGCCGGGCAAGAAGTGCCTCTTCATGGGCTGCGAGTTCGGCCAGTCGCACGAGTGGCAGTACGCCGGCTCGCTCGATTGGCACCTTTGCCAATACCTCGACCACGAGGGCATCCGTCTGCTCGTACGCGACCTCAACCGCCTCTATGTAAAGGAACCGGCCCTGCACGCGCGCGACCTGCACCCGACCGGTTTTCGCTGGATCGCGGCGCATGACACGGAGGCGAGCATCATCGCCTACCTGCGCAGCGACGAGGAGGAGCAGACCCTCTTCCTGGCCGTGGGCCACTTCACCCCGCTCACCCGGGAAAAGTACCGCATCGGGGTGCCGCGCGGCGGACGCTGGCTGGAGGTGATCAACACCAACAGCGAGTACTATGGCGGCAGCGGGCTGGGCAACGGCGGCGAAGTGCACACGGAGGAGGTGGAACACGACGGCTGCGCGCAAAGCGTGGTCCTGACGATCCCGCCGCTGAGCACCCTCCTCTTCAAGTGGTCGGCAACCTAGCCGCCGTTCGTCCAAGGCGGCACAGACATTCCGTTCCGGGTACCGTGTAGAGGCAACGTGCACAGACAGGAATGTCTGTGCCACATGTGCTGTCGTTTTGGGCTACAGGCACAACAGAGATCAGCCGTCCGACGATAGGTCCGATCGAACTCCCTATTAATCCCCATTCTACGCCGGGGCGCGGGGACCTGAAAATCAGGCCGTCTCCTACCTGAGGCGGCGACGGGGAATTGATTTGTTCGGCCGACCCGGGGGACCGATGGAGGAATTCATCTTCCTTTATCGACTCCGTGCATACGCGCGCCGCCCGGTCACCGGGTCCGTCCCTCTCGTCCCAACATGACAGCCTTCGTCATCGCAGCTCCCGTGCCATCCGGCGGACGCTGGCTCTGGCCACCGGCCTGATCGGAACCTGGCTCCACGCCAAGCTCGGGCTCGTGGCACACCGCGGCGAGTCGTTTGCCCGCCCGGAGAACACCCTGAGCGCCTTTGCGGCCGCCAAGGCCGTGGCCGACTACGTCGAGTTCGATGTGCGCGTGGCCGCCGACGGGGTATTCGTGGTGATGCACGACGAGAGCGTCGATCGCACCACCAACGGGCGCGGGCGGGTGGCGGAACTGACCAGCAGTCAGATTCTGCAACTGGATGCCGGCATGCGCTTCGGCGCCGCCTTCGCCGGCGAAAAGGTGCCGAGTGCTCACGCCGCCCTGGCCGAAATCGTGACCGACGCTGCGCCGATGATGGAGTTCAAGAGCGGCACGGTGGCGCAGGCGATCGTCCTGCTGCGCAGCGCGCCGTGGCGGCCGGACGGCATGGTGCTGCATTTCGATCTCAACTGGTTGCTGGAATTGAAGCGCAAGTTTCCGTCCATCCAAGCCTGCTGGCTGGGCAGTGGCGCGCTCACCGATGAGCTGATCAAACGGGCCCGCGACGGCGGAGTCGCCATGATCAGCTGGCGCCACAGCGATCTTACGCGCGAGACGGTCGAGCGGGTCGGCCGCAGCAGCCTGCTGCTCTATGCCTGGACGGTGAACGACGCCTGGCGTTGCGCCCAGTTGCGCACGCTCGGGGTGGATGGCGTGGTGGTGGATGCCGTGGCCAGGCTGGCACAGACGGCGTCCTTTCGTTCACCGCTGACCGAGGACGCGGCCGATGATTGGCTTGATCTGCCTTCCCAGACCGGCCGCACGGTGGTGATCGAGTCGGGCGCATTGGCGCGCAACCGGCGCAAAGTGACCTGGCGGCGCGCGAATGACCAAACCGTCGTGGGACGCGGCGGTTCGCTCGCGATGCGTATCGATTCCGTGGCGACAGCGGACCTCACGGCGCGCTGGACCAATACCGCGGGCGTGGAACAGATCCGCCGGTTCAGCGTGCGGGGCGACGGGGCCGCCGGGGGCTTGAGCAACCTTTCGGCCCGGGCGGTGGCCGGCGAGGGCGATGCCACGGCGGTGGTCGGCTGGGTGACCGGCGGAGGCCATGAATCCTCCTGTCTGTTGCGCGGGGTCGGTCCGTCGTTGCGAAACTACGGCGTGGCCAGCCCGCTGGAATCGCCGGAAGTGCGGGTGTTCGCCGGAGGAGAACTGGTGTTGCGGGTCGCCGGCGAGGCGGCGCATTCGGCCGAGCAGCGCGTGATGCAGGTCGCGCTCGGCGCCTTTGCCCTGGCCGAAGGCGGCGGCGATGCGGTGTATGCCGGGCGCCTGGGTGTGGGGGTGCACACCGCTCACCTGGTGGCGGCGGATCGTCGGCCGGGCGTGGGGCTGCTCGAAATCTATCGCGCGAGCGGGGCGGAACTGCAGAACCTCTCGTTTCGCGGCTGGTGTCCACCCGGCGGTAACCTCGTGGCGGGATTCGTGATCGAAGGCGGCGGCAGTCGCCTGATCCTGATTCGCGGCGTGGGCCCCGGACTGCGACCGCTGGGCGTGAGTCAGGCGCTGGCCGATCCCTGGCTGCGATTGTTCGACGCGAGAGGCCGCTTGGTGGCGGCCAGTGACGACTGGTCGGCCGACGACGATGCCGGCGTGATCGCGGGCATGCTCCCGCGCACCGGCGCGCCGGACTTGCTCCGTCCCGGTGGCCGCGATGCCGCGATCGCCCTCAACCTGCCCAGTGGCGCCTATACGGTGGTACTGGAATCGACCGATGAAGCGGTTGCGGGCGTCGGCCTGATCGAGGTGTTCGACTTGGCCACGCTGCCGGAGGCGTAGCGCATCACCACCCGGCCACGGTCGCGGCAAAGGCGGCGCGATCCTGGGCTTTGAAGAAGGCCGTGCCGGCAACGAAGGTGTCGGCGCCGGCGGCGCGACAGAGGGGGCCCGTCTCGAGATCGACGCCCCCGTCGACCTCGAGGCGGAAGGTCAGGCCGCGTTCCCGGCGCCAGGCGTCGATCTGCTCGAGTTTCGGCATCATGGCGGTGCGAAAACTTTGTCCGCCGAAGCCTGGCTGCACGGTCATGACCAGCACCAGATCGACCTGATCGAGCAGCGCTTCAACGCTTTCGGCGGGGGTGTCGGGATTGAGTACGAGGCCGCATTTGCAGCCGAGTTCGCGGATGCGGCGCAGGGTGGCGGCATGGTCGTAGGCGGGCTCGATATGAATGCTGATCTGACTCGAACCGGCTTTCGCAAAGGCGTCGACGTAGCGGTGGGGTTCATCGAGCATGAGGTGGGTATCGAAGAAGGTGTCCTGCAGCGCGGGACGGCGGCGCAACGCGGCGACGACTTCGGGCCCGAAGGTGAGATTGGGCACGAAGTGCGCGTCCATGATGTCGACGTGCAGCCAGGAGAGGCCGAGGGCCGGAACAACTTCGGCGCTGTCGCCGAGGGCGGCATGGTCGCCGGCGAGCAGGGAGGGCGCGAGAATGGGAGCGAGCTTCACTGGGCCCAATCGAACGGCCCAACTACCAGACGTCGAGCACGGCGTGCACGACCCAGTCGGCCAGTTCGTCGGCGAGATGGGGCAGGGCCTGGTATTCGGCCGGATTCTGCCCCTCGTCGACGAAGATTTGCCGGGTCACCCGGACGGTGCGATTTTCGAAGAGCGGCTGGCCGCTGTGCTGGTCGTGCAGCGTGCAGCGGGCGCCGAGGGCGAGGTCGAATTTGCGGGCGAGCGCGGTATCGTTGGGCTGCACCGCGGTGAAGGTGCGGCCATAGTCGGTCAGCTCGATGCGCAAGACCGCATCGGCGGCGGATTCATCCTCGGTGAGGCTGACGCGACCGTCGCGCAGGAGGGCGGTGCGAATTTCGCGGGTGACGAGGGCGACGGCCTGGGGCACCGCGGCGGTGTTTTCCACCGGAGCGACATACAGGCTGGAGAAGCTCAGAGGCCGGGCGCCGGTGCCGAGTTGGTAGTGGGCGCAGCCAGTGCTGAAGCCCAGCAGGGCCGCGCCCAGTACGAGGCTCGCGAGGCAGGGAAGCCGGAAAAGGGCGCGAGCCATGGGCGGGCGAAGAGGAGGCGGCGATCAGAAGATGCCGAGGAACTTCTTGCGCTTGGAAGGACCGGCGGGGGCGGGTTCACCGGCGGCCTCGGCTTCGCGCTCGGCCTCGATCGCATCGATCTTGTCGAGCTGGGAGCGGGCGCGTTCGGCCACCGCCGAGTTGGGGAAGGCGGTGATGGCCTCGTTGTAGAAGACCCGGGCGCCCTTGTAGTTCTTGCGGTATTTGAGGTAGTAGTCGGCCAGAACCATTTTGCTTTCGGCAAAGATGGTCTTCACCTCGTCGAGTCCTTCCTGGGCTTCCGCCAGGCCTTCATCCTCGGGGAAGAGGATCATGAAGTCCTCGAAGTAGGTGATGGCTTCGCGGGTCGACTCCTGATCGTAGTTGGGCCCGTCGACCAGGGAGGCGTGGGTCTTGGCGAGCTCGAGATAGGCGTCGGGGGCGAGGAGGCTTTCGCCGTAGTTGTTGATGAGGCGGTCGAGCGCGTCGATGGCGTAAGGCGTGTTTTTCAGGCGACGGTGCAGCTTGGCCACGTTCATGAGGGCCAGGGGCGCGTAATCGCTGTAGGGCGCGTTGGCGACAACCCACTCGAAGTAGGTGATGGCGCGCTCGCGGCTGCGCAGGCTGGGCAGCCAGCCCCAGTGGTAGTTGCGTTCGCCCTCCATCAGGCGGGTGGCGATGCGGTATTGCTCGCCCAGGACCTCGTTGAAGCGCTCGCTGTTGGGGTAGCGCGTCATGATCTGCTGAAAGGTTTCGAAGGCCTTGTAGAGCTGGCGGCGGGCCAGGTACATGTGGGCGGTGCGGAAGTTGGCCTCCGGGGCGTAGATGGAGTTGGGGTAATTCTTGGTGACCCGCTTGTAGCCGCGCAGGGCGGAGCGGGTGTTGCCGGCCTCCTCGGCGGCGCGGGCGCGATTCATCAGCTCGAGTGCGTCGCGGGCGTCGGCGCCGACCAGGCCGGAGAGGGCGCCGCCCTCGATGCGCCAGCCTTCGCCGGGGGTCCACACCAGTTCGGCGCGGCTGCCGGCGGACACGACAAGGAAAAGGGCGAAGAGGAGGAAGGCGCTGAAACGACGCATCGAAAGTGGGAGCATGAGAAAGGGTTACCAGCGAACCAGCGCGCTACCGTAGGTCAAGCCCGCCCCAAACGCGACGAGCAGGGTGAGATCCCCGGGGCGGATGCGGCCCGTGCGCCGTGCTTCGTCGAGCGCGAGCGGAATGGAGGCGGCCGAGGTGTTGCCGTAGCGGTCGAGATTCACGAAAAAACGGTCGACAGGGATTTCGAGATACTGGGCGATCGCGTCGATGATCCGGAGGTTCGCCTGGTGAGGGATGACGCAGCTGACTTCGTCCGCGGCGATGCCGTGTTGTTCCAGTATGTCGCGGGCGGCGTCCTCCATTTCCCGCACGGCGAATTTGAAGACCTCGCGTCCGCGCATTTGAACGTGGCGGGGCGGGTCGCCGGCGCCGGGGGTCGGGTAGTTCGAACCGCCGCCGGGGATGCAGAGCAGGTCGGTGTTGCCGCCCTCGGAATAGAGGCGGGCCCCGGTGATCGAGGCTGTGGATCCCGGGCGCTGGGCGCCGATTACCACGGCGCCGGCGGCATCGCCAAAGAGCACGCAGGTGGACCGGTCGGACCAGTCGAGCACCGAGGAAAATTTTTCGGCGCCGATCACGATGGCATGGCGGTAGCGGCCGGACTGGAGCATCGCCCAGGCGGTATCGAGCGCGTAGATGAAGCCGGAGCAGGCGGCCTGCACGTCGAAGCAGGCGGTGTTGGGCCGGGCCCCGAGCTTGGCCTGCACGATGCAGGCGGTGGAGGGCATCGGCATGTCCGGGGTGACCGTGGCGACGATGATGAGATCGATCTGCTCGATGCCGATGCCGGCATCGGCGAGGGCGGCGCGGGCCGCGGCGGCGGCGAGGTCGGAAGTCATCTCCCCCTCGGCGGCCACGCGGCGCTCCCGGATGCCGGTGCGGGTGATGATCCACTCATCGGAGGTGTCGACGAGTTCGGCCAGGTCCTGGTTGGTCATCACGCGCTCGGGCGCATACGAGCCGGTGCCGAGAAGGGCGAAGGTGGTGGCGGCCATGAAAATGCGTCCCGTGCCTCAGGGGGTGGTCGTGTCGACCGGCTCGGGTCGCAGGATCTTGTTGGCGCGTTCGATGTCGGCTTCGATGCGGCTGGTGAAATCGACGCGGATGAACTCGCTGGCGTCACCGATGGCGTTCATGAGGGCGTAACGGTTGGCGGAGCCGTGGGCCTTGAGCACGGTGCCGCGCAGGCCGAGCAGCGGGGCGCCGCCGTAACGCTCGGGTTGGATGCGATGGCGCAGCCCGGTGAAGGCGCCCTTGGCGAGCAGGCCGCCAAAGCGGCGCAGGGGGGTGGCGAGCATTTGGGCCTTCAGTTCGTTGCGGAAAAACTTGGAGAGCGATTCCCAGCTCTTGAGGCAGATGTTGCCGGTGAAGCCGTCGCAGACGATGACGTCGACGTGGTCGAAGAAGACCTGGAAGCCTTCGACGGGCCCGACGTATTTCACGAGGTCGCCGATGGCCTTGAGGCTTTCGTGTGTGCCGTTGATGAGGGCGTTGCCCTTGCCCTCCTCGGTGCCGATCGTGAGCAGACCGACGCGGGGGCGTTCGACGCCGAGTTCCATGCGGGCGTAATGGCTGCCGAGAATGGCGTTGTGCACGAGGTGGCCCGGCCGGGCATCCGGATTGGCGCCGGCATCGATGAGAATGAAATGGCCGCCGTCGCGCGGAATGACGGGGGCGAGGGCGGGGCGTTCGACGCCGGCGAGCGTGCGCAGCTTGAGGGTGCCGGCGGAGACGAGAATCTTGGTGTTGCCGGTGGAGACAACGGCGCGGGCGGCGCCTTCCTTGACCAGCTCGATGGCCTTGAGCATCGACGAATCACGCTTCCGCTTGATCGCGGTCATGACCTCGTCGGCCATCGTGATCACCTCGCCGGCATGCAGCAGGGCAACCTTGGGATGGTCGAACAGCCGGGCCTGTTTGAGCAGGGGCTCGAGTTCGGCCTCGTTGCCCACCACGGTGACGGGGCAGAGGTCGGAAAACTCCCGCAGGGCCAGTTGCAGGGCCGCGACCACCTCGGTCGGGCCCATGTCCCCGCCCATCGCGTCGAGGGCGATGCGACGGGTATCAGCTGAGTGATTTTCCATCCGTTTGGATTGCCGGACGGATCATGGGTTTGAAGTGAGGGCTCAGACGTTGACGTCGAGCACCTGGCGGCCGCGATACATGCCCGTGTTCGGGTTCACGCGGTGCGGACGGACGGCGGAGCCATCGGTCGGATCGAAGGCGACCTGGGGCGCCTTGAAAGCGTTGGCAGCGCGACGGTTGGCGCTGCGGCGTTTGGACTGTTTGCGTTTCGGTTGAGCCATGGTGGGCGATGTTTAAAGGTTTGGCAGGCGTCGGATTCCGAGCCCTTCAAAATGGACAAAGGCGAGGGAGTAAAGACCGGCCCGGAGGCGCGTCAAGCGATTAACCGGAGCGGTTTTGCCGGGAAGGCGGTCTGTGGTCAGGTCAGCGTCCAAAAGGCCAGCGCGATGGCAAGGACGACCCGATAGATGGCGAAGGCGCCGAGGCCGAACTTCTGCAGGTAGGCCACGAGGAAGCGTACGGCGGCCCCGGCGGAGACGGCGGCGACGAGCCCGCCGATGAGCATTTCGCTCCAGCCAAAGACGGCGACCATGGCGGGACCGGTCTGCCAGCCCTTGTAGAGCGCGGCGCCGCCGAGGACGGGCAGGCCGACCAGAAAGCTGAACTCGGCGGCGCGGGCTGGCGCGAGGCCGCAGAAGTAGCCGCCGACCATCGTCACCATTGAACGGCTCATGCCCGGCCAGAGGGCGAGGCATTGCACGCAACCGATCTGGATCGATTCGCGAATGGAGAGGTCGCAGGGACGCTTGGCGCTGCCGGTGCCGTCGCTCGCGGGCCGGTGGTGCTGTTTGCGCCAGCGTTCGGCGTAGACCATGAAGCCGGCGCCCACCACGAGGGCCGCGATGACGGTGCCGATGGAGAACAGGTGCTCGTCGATCCAGTCGTTGAAGGCGAGTCCCACGACGACCACGGGCAGGAAGGCGAGGGCAATGTTGCGCAGCAGCAGCAGGCCTTCGCGATCGCGGCCGGTGAGGCCGCGCAGGATGCCCAGCAGGGAGGACCAGAAGATGAAGACCACGGCGGCGATGGCGCCGACCTGGATGACCACGATGTAGGTGTCGGCGGCGAGCTTGAGCGTCAGCGGCGTGCCGGTGGGATTTTCGCTCGATGGCGGTTCCGCCCAGAGCAGGGCCCCGTCGGGGCCCACGAGTTGTTCCTCGGCGGTGAGGCCGAGCGCGTGATTGGTGATGATGAGGTGGCCGGTGGATGAGATGGGCAGGAATTCGGTGATGCCCTCGACCACACCGAGAACAAGGGCGTCGCGGATGCCGAGCGCGCTGGCGGCCGGAGGCGGTTCTTCGCGACTTTGGCCGTTCGCCGCGGGAGCCGGCGACTGGGCGACGAGCGCGGAGGCGAGGAAGAGAAACGCGATGAAGAAAGGCAGGCGCACGCGCATGTGGGTTCCATATGAGAGCGGCGCTGTCCAGATTAGGCTTTGCGCGGGAGCGTTTTCCGCTTGGTTTTGGGGCGGATGTCCCACCTCGCCCCTTTGATCCAGCAACTGCGCGCCGCGCAGGAACTCCAGGAAGACCAAATCACCCTCGCCGCCGCCGCCCTCGCCGCCGAGGAGGAGGACGCGCAGGCCAAGGCCGATTTCTTGAGCGCCTTGGCCGACAAGGGAGAAACCGCCGGCGAAATAGCCGGCTTTGCCCGCGCCTTCCGTGCCAAGGCGATCGACCCCGGCGTCGAGCGGTTCGCTCCCGAGGCGATCGACATCGTGGGCACGGGGGGGGACCACTCGGGCGGCTTCAACATCTCGAGTCTGGTCGTGCTCACGCTCGCCGCTGCCGGCGTCAAGGTCATGAAGCACGGCAATCGCGGCATCACCTCGGCCTGCGGCAGCGCGGATCTGTTGGCGGCCCTCGGGGTGAAGCTCGATGCGCCGGCCGAAATCCAGCGGGCGGCGCTCGATGAACTGGGCTACTGCTTTTTCTTCGCGCCGGCTTACCACCCCACCTTCAAGCACATCGTGCCGGTCCGCAAGGCGCTCGCGGCGCAAGGGCGGCGCACGGTATTCAACATCCTCGGACCGACCATCAATCCCGGCCGGCCCGCCCATCTCATCCTGGGGGTCTTCGCCGGTTCCTGGGTGGAGCGCATGGCGGAGGTGTTGAACCGCCTGGGCAACGCGGCCGGCCTGGTGGTCCACGGCGTGATCGGCGACGGCCGTGGTATCGACGAAGCCACTACGGCGACCCGCAACCGCGTGCGCGGCGTCGGTCGTTTGCAGGACCTGAACGTGGAGTGGACGGCGGAGGACTTCGGCCTGGCGCGCTGTGATTTCGCCGACTTGCGCGGCGGCGACGTCGAGCACAACACCGGCCTGGTGAACGCCATTCTCGACGGCCGCGGGCCGGCCGGGCTGGTGGACACGATCGTCCTGAACGCGGCCCTCGGGCTGTGGGTGACGGGGCGGGTGGAGCGGGCGCGCGACGGGTTGGCGGCGGCCCGCGAGGCGTTGCTGGGCGGAGGAGTGCGGGCCAAGATCGCGGCGACGCGCGAGTTTTTCGCAGCATGAAAAGACGCTACTTCGGCACCGACGGGGTGCGGGGGCCGTTCGACGGCCCGTTGATCAATCCGGGATTCGCCGCGCGGCTCGCCGAGGCGGCCGGCCGCTGGGCCGGGGGGCGCGGCCGGGTGCTCATCGGCCGGGACACCCGCTGGTCGGGCGAAGTCCTGCTCGAGGCGGTGGCGCGGGGGCTGGCCGCCGCGGGCCTGGAGCCGGTCTCGCTCGGCATCGTGCCGACGCCGGCCGTGGCCCGGGCGGTGGCTGCCGGCGATGCGGTGCTCGGCGTCGTCATCACGGCGTCGCACAATCCGGCGGCCGACAATGGCATCAAGTTCTTCTCGGGCAATGGCACCAAGCTGACGGATGAGGAGGAGCTGGCCATCGAAGCCGCGCTGCCGGAGCAGGCGGCGACGGCGAAGGCGGCTGCTCCCTACGATTCGTCGGCCTTGAGCGATTACGTCTCGGCGATGGCGGAACAGTTGCCGGAGGGAGCCCTCGCCGGTTGGCGCATCGTGCTCGACACGGCCCACGGAGCCACCACCGAAACCAGCGCCGCGGTGCTGCAGGGACTGGGCGCCGAACTGATCCGGATCGGCGACGCGCCGAACGGGGCCAACATCAACCAGGGCGTCGGCAGCGAACACCCCGAGGCGCTTGCGGCGACGGTGGTGCGGCAGCAGGCGCGCGTCGGAATCGCGCACGATGGCGACGGCGACCGCTGCATCCTTTGTGACGAGACCGGCGAAGTATTGGACGGCGATGAAGTGCTCGCCGTGCTGGCGACCCAGGCCCTGGCGCGGGGAGAACTGCGCAACCGGTTGCTCGTTGTCACCGTGCAAAGCAACCTCGGCGTCGATGCGGTGGTGAGGGCCGCGGGCGGGCGCGTGCAGCGCACCGACGTGGGGGATCGTTACGTGGCCGAACGCATGCGCGCGGAGGGCGCGAGCCTGGGCGGGGAATCGAGCGGCCATATCATTTGCGACGAAATCGGCCCGACGGGCGACGGACTGGGCGCCGCGCTGCGGGTGCTGCGGGTCATGCACGCGACGGGCAAGCCGTTGAGCGAACTGCGTCGGGTGCTGCGCAAGTTTCCGCAGAAGTCGGGCGCGGTGCGGGTGGCGGCCAAACGACCGCTCGCCGAGTGCGCCGCCTTGGCCGGCGAGATGGCGCGCCTGACGGCGGAGCTCGGCGAAAGCGGACGGCTGCTGGTGAGGTATTCCGGCACGGAGCCGAAACTGCGCCTGCTGGTGGAAGGCCCCGACGACGCGACCGTCGAGACGGCCTATGCCCGACTGTTGGCCGCGGCGCGCAACGACCTGGATCTCGTATCCTAAGACTGGTTACAGGTTACGGCGCCGGCTCGATGATCGCAGCCCAGCCGCCGCCTCCGGCGAGGTTGAGGTCGAGGGTCGTGCCGGCATCGACACTGCGTTCCTCGCGACGATAGTCCTCGGCGTGCTGGTGGGCATTGGCGCCGTCGCGCATGATCGTGGCCTTGAACTTGCCTTGACCGAGGAAGTGCAAACTGAGCGGAAACTGGCGCGGCTCGTCGTCGGTCATGGCGCCGACATACCAGGTGTCGCCGGAGCGGCGGCCCATGACGACGTATTCGCCCACCTTGGCGAAGAAGGGTTTCGTTTCATCCCAGACGGTCGGGATGCGCGTCATGAAGGCGATCGATTCGGCCTCCTTCAGGTAGAGCGAAGGGGAGTCGCAATACATCTGGAGCGGGCTTTCGAAGACCACGTATTTGGCGATCTCATGGCAACGGGTGCCGAGGCCCATGGGGCGGAAATGACTGATGCGATGGTCGCGCAGGTGCGTGTTGACCATGGCGCCGGGGGTGTAGTCCATCGGCCCGACCGCCATGCGGATGTAGGGCAGAGTCACGTTGTGCCGCGGGGTGACGTCGGCGCTCCACTTGTTGTTCTCGTTGCCCTTCACGCCCTCGTAGGAAATGACATTGGGATAGGCGCGGCGCAGGCCCGAGGGTTTGAAGGCACCGTGGTAGTCGACGAGGAGTTGGCGGGCGGCGGCGGCTTGGGCGGTGTCGTGGTAGAACTCGACCATGAGCTGGTCGTTGCGCTGCATGAAATCGATCTTCACGCCCTTGACGCCCCAACTGGCGTAGAGATCGAGGAGCGCGTCGCGATCCTTGGCGAGGGGTTCGTTGAGGGACCAGAGGATGATGCCAACGCCGCGTTCGGCGCCGTAGGCCACGAGCGCGGGCACATCGATCTCCGGGTTGGACTCGAAAAGGTTGGTGGTCGAGGCGGACCAGCCCTCGTCGAGAATCACGTAGTCGATGCCGTAGCGGGCGGCGAAATCGATGTAGAATTTGTAGGTGTCGTTGTTGATGCCGGCCTCGAAATCGACGCCCGTAAGGTTGTTGGCGTTATACCAGTCCCAGGCGACGGTGCCGGGTTTGATCCAGTCGGTGTCGGTGAGTTCGTTTTCGCGGGAGAGCAGAAAGATCAGCTCGCTGGTGAGCAGGTCGCGATCGTCGTCGGAGACGATGTAGGCGCGCCAAGGGAAGGTGCGGTTTCCTGCGGTGCGGGCGACGTAATCGGCGGCTTGCTGGATGACGACGTTCCGATCGGAAGTGCCGTTGTCGGCGGGTTCGATCGTCAGCGGATAGGGCGGTAGTTTGGCGGTGAGCGCCGGGCCGCCGGTGCCGCTGAGGAAGAGGCCGGGGTAGTTGTAGAGGTCGGCGTCGGAGAAAACCACGCGCACGCCGGCGGGGGTGGTGAGCAGCACGGGGGTGGAGCAGAAGCGTTCGGGCGCGATGTCGGCGAGGGCGAGGTCGAGGTAGAGCCGCTCGTTGTGCGACATGATCGACTCCTCCTCGGGAAAGAGCGTGCGGGTGCCGGCGGGGAAGGTGAGGGCGAGGGTTTCGTCGCGCACCTCGATGGCGCCATCGAGCCGGGTGACAAAGCGATAGCCGAAACCCTTGTCGAAGACGCGCACCTCGAGCGCATGATCACCAAGGTCGACGGTGAGCTGGTTGTAGCGGTCGTGCAGCTGGGCGAATTTGCGTTTCACGATCGGATGCACGACGCCGTCGTGGCGGGACTGGGCCACCGTGGCGGCAGAGGCGTCGGCACCGAGATCCCGACCGCCGGTGAGGTGCAGGCGCACAGGGGACGACTCAATGACGGATTTGTCGTCGAACGTTGCGGACAGCACGAGACCGGCACTCGTGTCGACAGCGACGGCGAGCCGGGAATCGGGCGAACGGACGGTGTGCATTTCGGCGTGGAGGGAAGCGATGAGAGACAGGGTCGCGGCGGCGAACGGAATAAAGCGGGGGATCATGGAAGAGGTCGTTATAAGGGGCGTGGGCGTTTTTCGGTCAGGTAGAGGGCGACGGCCATGAAGGCGAAACTGAGAGCGAGATGGGGCAGACTGGCCTCTTCGCCGAAGACGAGCAAGGCCACGGCGACGGCGAGGGGAATCTTGAGGTTGTTGAAGACGGCGAGGGTGCCGGCGCCGACCTTGGTGGCGCCGAGGTTCCAGAGAAAAAAACCCAGGCCGGAGGCGAGCACCCCGAGGTAAAGGAGGGCAGTCCATTGCGGTCCGTCCGGCCGGAAGGCCGACCAGTCGGTGATGAACAGCGAGACTCCGCCGGCGGAGATCACCGCGCCGAGATAAAGCCAGGCAAAGATCCCGGCGTCGCTCGTGCGCTGCCATTGCCGCCGATAGCGCTGGTAGGCGATCTGGCCGATGGCGAAGCAGAGATTTGAACTCTGCATGAGGAGCACGCCGAGCAAGCCCTCGCGGCTGATGCCGCCCTGCCACTTGAGCACGCCCGCGCCGATGAGGGCGATGAAGGCGGCGAGCAGGGCACGACGGTCGAAACGTCCTTCGAGCGCGCCGTCGAACAGCACCACGTAGATCGGCGTGAAGATCGTGAGCATCACCACTTCGTAGGCCTGGAGGTAACGAAAAGCGGCGATGTAGAGGGCATACATGAGCCCGAACTGCACGGCCCCGATCGCCAGAAAGGTGAGGACGGCGGGGCGCGGCACCGCGCGGGGCTTGAGGAAGGGCAGGAAGGCGAGGAGGGCGAGGACGAGCCGGACGGTCGCCACCCCGGTCGAATCGAGGTCCGCGAAACTGACCTTGATCAGGCCGAACGAAAAGGCCCAGAGGAGGGAGACGATGATCAGGTGGAACACAGGGGTGAGGCTGGCTGGCTTGTTGTTTAACCACGGATGGACACGGATGGCTTCGGCTACCGCCTATGCAATGAAGCGAGGAAGCGATGAACCGGTATTCAACTTCAACGGAGAGTTTCTCACCGAACGGTAGTGAGGTTCATCCGTGTCCATCCGTGGTTTAAGAAAGGTCTGGGTCGGAGTTGCGCCTGAGAAGTACTCCCGCGGTCACTCATTGAACTGAACTAGACCCGGAAGATGGCGCCGAGCTTCTTGCCGAGCAGCAGGCTCATGCCGATGATGGTGACGCCGAGGAAGGCCATGGCCCAGACGCCGAGGGCGCTGGCGATGAACTTGCCGTCGCCGAGCAGCTGGAATAGTTCGAGGATGGCCTTGGTGATGGGGTAGAAGGCCTGCTTTTGCGCGAGTATCAAGGAGTCGGATACCTCGAGCATGGCGAAGGCAAAGGCCAGCAGGCCGCCGGCGATGAGGTTGGCGGTGATGAGCGGCAGGGTGACGCGGGCGGTGGCCTTGAGCGGCGGGCAGCCGAGATTCTGCGCGGCCTCTTCGAGCGTTTCACTGGTCTGCTGGAAGCCGGCCACGGCGGAGCGCACCACGTAGGGCAGGCGCCGCACTGAGTAGGCGATGATGAGCAGGACCGTGGGATTCTCGATCGGGTTGATGAAATCGAAGAAGCGCCCTTCCTGGCTCATGGCGAGGTAGCCAAAGGCCAGGACGAGGCCGGGGACCGCGAGTGGCAGCATGGAGAGAAAGTCGAGGACCTGCCGGCCGCGGATCCGGGAGCGTACCACGACGTAGGCGATGGCAATGCCCAGGACGATGTCGATGAGCGTCGATACGCTGGCGAACTTCAGCGAGTTGGCAATCGCCGGAACGGTGAGGCTGTGGCCGAGGGCGATCTCGTAGTTCTGCAGGGTGAAGGATTCGGGCAGGATCGAGCCGTACCAGTTGGAGGCGAACGAGACCAGCACGACGCCGACGTGGGGAGTCACGGCCGCGAGGGTCACGCCGGTGAAGAGCAGCGTGCACAACCAGCCGCGCAGGCCACCAAGAGGGCGCGGCCCCCCGGTGCTGGTGGCCTTGGCCATCATCGCGTGGGCCTTCCGGCCAAAAAGTCCTTTGCCGAGCGCATACAGCGCCACGGTGCAGGCGAGCATCACCGCGACCAGGGTGTAGGGGAAGGGGTTGCCGCCGATTTCCTTCAGCCCGTAGAAAATCTGCACCGAGGTCACCCGCGGATAGTCGAAGATGAGCGGCACGCCGAGTTCGGTGAAGGCCCAGATGAATACGATGGTACCGCCGGCGAAGAGGCCGGGCCGGATGAGGGGCAGGGTGATTTTGCGGAAGCGACGCAGTCCGCGGCAGCCGAGGTTTTCCGCCGCCTCCTCCATGGCCGGATCGATGTTGGCGAGGGCGGCGACGGCATTGAGGTAGACAATGGGATAGAGCGACAGGGCCTGCACGCCGGCGATGCCCCAGAAGCGATTGGCGGCAAACCAGTCGAAAGCCCAGCCTTCCGGGCGCAAGCCGAGCGCGATGATCGTCGCGTTGAGCGCCCCGTATTGGCCGAAGATCTGCTTGATGCCGATGGCGCCGACGAAGGGCGGCAGAATCATCGGGATGAGCACCACGGAACCAAGCGCGGCCTTCAGCGGAAAATTGAAGCGGTCGGCCAGGAAGGCGAGGGGGATGGCGATCAGGAAGGCGAGACTGGTGGTGGCGCAGGCCAGCAGGAAGGAGTTGGCCAGTCCCTTCAGATAAACGGGGTCCTGCAGCAGGGCCACGAGATACGCGCCCGTCAGGTGCCCGTCGGCGTCGATAAATCCGCCCTTCAGGATCTGCAGGATGGGCCACAGAAAGAAGGCAGCGAAGAAGGCGGCGGTGACGGCGAAGACGAGGCGGGCAAATCCCTGCGACATGGGCAGGCAGTCTGCTCAGGCCGTCTCTGTCGTCTCAAGGGCGAAGTGCGGGGTGGTTCTTTGTTTGAAGAATAAGAAACTAAAAGAAAATTTGACGAACCTAATAATCCGCGTTTGCTGCGCCTGATAAATTGGATGGCCGCCGTCGCGGCTCCCGCCGTTTCCCTCCCATGTCCGAAGAGAAGTCCAACGACACCCTGGCTGATCTGGCCACCCCTGATCGCATCGCGGTGGAAGACGTGTTGCGCGCCTTGCTCGAGTGCGACTATCGCGGCCATGAAGCCACCGAGGCGCACCTGGCGGGGTTGAGCGACATCGGTCGTCAGCGCACTGCGCGCGGTTTGGCCGAGGCCACCCGCCTTGGTCTGCTCAGTGCGCCGCGGGAGGGAATCTGGGGGTTCAGCGAGGCGGGTCGCCGCGAAGCAGTGCGAATCATGCGAGCCCATCGTCTGACCGAAACCCGCCTGGCCCGGGAGACCGGCGTGCCCGCGGGCCGGTGGCATGATGTGGCGCATCTGCGCGAGCATGCGATGACGATTCGCGAGGTGGATGCGCTGGCGGATCAACTGGGGAACCCCCGTTTCGATCCGCACGGCGATCCGATTCCCACGCGGGAGGGACATCTGCCGGAACCGGAGGATCGTCCGCTGCTGGACTGGCCCGTGGGCGAAACGGGCATGATTGCCCACGTCGAGGATGAGCCGCGGGAATTGTTCGAGCGCGTTGACGCACTGGGGGTCATCGCCGGACTGCGTTTCGTGACTCGTCGGGTCGGTGATGGCGTCGGACTGCTGATCGAGGGCCGGGAGGTGACGTTGCCCCGGGAGCTCGCACCGCTCGTGCGGGTCCGGGCCCTGCACCGCGATGAATCCGGCCTCGTGGCGGGAGCGGTGCGGTTGAGTGATCTCGAGGATGGCGGGGTGGCCCAGGTGGTGACCCTGCTGCCGAGCTGCGCCGGCTCCGAACGCTCCCGTCTGCTGGACCTGGGTTTCGTGCCCGGCAGCCGGGTCGAGCGTGTATTGAATAGTCCATTACGTGGTCCGGTCGCCTACGAAGTGCGCGGCACCCTCATTGCACTGCGCCGCACGCAGTCCGATCACGTTCTGGTCAAAAAGCTCGAAAAGGAAGCCAACCATGAGTGACGCCTGTCCGCCCTCCGCCTGCGACACCTGCCGCGCCGCCCGCGGCGAGCTGGAGCGCCTGGGTCTAAGCCTGATGAAGTGGGACCACGTGGTCGCGCTCGCCGGCAATCCCAACACCGGCAAGAGCACGCTCTTCAACCGGCTCACCGGCCTGCGTCAGCACACCGGCAACTGGCCGGGCAAGACGATCGCCCGCGCGGAGGGTGGCTTCGCCTACAACGGCTCGCGCTACAAGATCGTCGATCTGCCCGGCACCTATTCGCTGCGCTCGGCCTCGCCCGACGAAACGGTGGCGCGCGAATTTCTCCTCTTTGGTCAGCCTGACCTGACGGTCGTGGTGGCCGATGCGACGAGCCTGGAGCGCAATCTCAACCTCACCCTGCAGATCCTGCAGGTGACCGACCGGGTCGTGCTCGCGCTCAACCTCATGGACGAGGCGCGTGCGCATGGGATCCGGATTGACGCGCGGCGTCTCGCCGCCGACCTCGGCATCCCCGTCGTGCCCTGCGTGGCGCGTTCCGGTGAGGGCATTGATGACCTGCTCGCCGAAATGGAAGCCGTGGCGAAGGGGCGGGTGGCCACGAAGCCCTACCGCCTGAAGCTCGATGTGCCCGGTCTCACCGATTCGCTCGACAGGTTGGTAACCAGCCTGCGGCGGCGCTTCCCCGGCCTGCCGCACGCGGAATGGATCGCGCTGCGCCTGCTGGAGGGCGACCGTGCCATCGCGGCGCGGGTGGCCGACGGATCGATCGGGCGCCTCACCGAGGACGCGGCGGAAAATGTAAGACAACCGGCATGACCGACTCGCGCACCACCGACGAACTGCTTTCACTGGCCGAGAAGATGCGCTGGCAGTTGCCCCGCAACTTCAACGACCACCTTACCGAGGCCATCTACGCCGAGAGTTCCCGCTTGGCCGAGCGTAGCGTCGCCCGCGCCGGTCAGTCCCGGCGCCTGGACTGGCAGCACCGCATCGACCGGCTGCTGACGAGTCCGTGGGCGGGCTTCGCCATCATGGGTATCATCTTTGCGCTGGTGCTCTGGATCACGATCATCGGCGCAAACTACCCGAGCGGTTGGCTGGCCTGGCTGCTTACCGAGCAGGCCTACGGGTGGCTGCGCGAGCTGGCCTTCGGCGCTCTGCCGGCCTGGCTCGCCGGCCTGTTGGTTGATGGGATGTTCCTGGCGACCGGCTGGGTGATCAGCGTGATGCTGCCACCGATGGCGATCTTCTTTCCGGCCTTCACGCTGTTGGAGGACCTGGGCTACCTGCCGCGGGTGGCCTTCAATCTCGACCGGGTTTTTCACCGGGCCGGCGCCCACGGCAAGCAGGCATTGACCACGGCCATGGGTTTTGGCTGCAACGCCGCGGGCGTGATCGCCGCGCGGGTGATCGATTCGCCGCGGGAGCGTTTGATCGCGATCATCACCAACAACTTTTCGCTCTGCAACGGACGGTGGCCAACGCAGATTCTGGTGGCCTCCGTCTTTCTCGGCGCCCTCGTCCCGGCGCAGTTCGCCGGGCTCGTGGCCACCGGCGCGGTGTTTCTCGTGGCGATGTTCGGCTTTGGACTCACGTTGCTCACCTCATGGGCCTTGAGCCGCACGCTGCTGCGGGGCGAAGCGTCCACCTTCAGCCTGGAGCTGCCGCCGTATCGTCCGCCGAATCTGCTGCGCACGCTGTACACCTCGCTGATTGATCGAACCCTGTTCGTCTTGTGGCGCGCCGTGGTTTTTGCGCTCCCCGCCGGTGCGGTGATCTGGCTGGTGGCCAACATCAATGTCGGTGATCAATCCGTCGCGGCATGGGTGATCAACGGTCTCGATCCACTCGGCCTGTTCATCGGGCTCAACGGCGTGATCCTGCTTGCCTACATCATCGCGATTCCCGCCAACGAAATCGTGATCCCGAGCATCCTGATGCTGACGGTGCTGGTGACCGGGCAGGCCGAGGCGGGCGCTGGTGCCGGCGTGATGTTCGAAACCGGCGACGAAGGGGTGAAGGAGATCCTGACCGCCGGCGGCTGGACGGTGCTGACGGGCATCTGCCTGATGTTGTTCAGCCTGTGCCACAATCCCTGCAGCACGACGCTCTACACGATCTACAAGGAGACAGGCTCGGTGAAATGGACGGCGCTCTCCGCCCTGATGCCGACGGTGATCGGCTTCACGGTCTGCGGCCTGGTGGCGTTCCTGTGGCGCTTGGGGTGAGACGGGCCGCGGCCGGAGTCGCAGGTCATGTGGTCGCCTCGGCGAAGGCGAGTCCCCAGGTGGGGTTTGCCGTAGCCGAGGGGGACCGGTGTCGGCAGCGGAAACCGGGCCCATGAAAATGGTCGCTGCTGGCACCGGGTCTGCTGAGAATTCCCCATGCCGCTGACCCGCTTCGCTGTTCCGCCCCTGCACCGTGTGACTCGTGAGCTTGCCGCGGTGGCGATGGGCCAGGCGGACCCCGACCTGGTCATCCGGGGAGGCGGACTGTTTTCGCCCTATACCGAGCGCGTGCACCAGGACCGCGAAGTGTGGATCAAGCGCGGGCGCATTGCGGCGGTGAAACCCGCGGGCACGGCGCGGAAGCGGCGCGGCGCGGCCACGCGTTTTTTCGATGCCCAGGGCGGGCTGCTCGGACCGGGCCTGGTCGATCCGCACATCCACATCGAAAGCTCGATGATGACCGCCTGCGCCTACGCGGAGGGCGCGCTGCTCAACGGCACGACCACGATCTTTTGCGACAGCCACGAGATCGGCAACGTGTGCGATGCCGCGGGTATCGAGTGGATGCTGAAGGATGCACGCCAGGCGCCGCTCAACATCTTCCTCACGGTGCCCAGCACGGTGCCGGCGACCTCGGCGGCGTTCGAGACCGCCGGGGGAGATCTCACGGCCGCGAAAATCGGCGCTCTCTTCGACAAGTGGCCGGAAGCCGTCGCGCTGGGAGAGAAGATGGACTTCGTGCAAGTCGCGCTGGGTGACGCCCGCAGTCACGCGATCCTGGGCGCGGCGATCCGGCGGGGGCGGCCGATCAGCGGGCACATCTACGGTCGGGAGTTCGTGGCCGCCGGTGCGGCCAGCGGCATCAACGACACGCACGAGGCCATCGATCGCGACATTGCCGACGATTTTCTGGAGAACGGCCTGTGGGTTTTTCTGCGAGGCGGCCCGCCCACCACTCCCTGGCATTCGCTGCCGGAGGCGATCAAGACCGTGACCGAACTCGGCGCCAGCCCGAAGCGCGTCTGCGTATGCACCGACGATCGCGATGCCGACGATCTGTTTCTCTTCGGCCTGGATTGGGTGGCGCGCGAAGCGATGCGCGCGGGGCTGTCGCGGGAGACGGCCTGGAGCATGGCGGCGCTGCATCCGGCCACCCGCTTCAGGCTCGACCACGAAATCGGCGGTCTCGCTCCGGCGCGACGGGCCGACATCGTCTTGATGAACGAGGACCTGCAGCCGCAATGCACCTGGTATGGCGGCGAACTGGTGGTGCGAAACCGTCGTGTGACCCCCGTGCTGGAGGAGGCGTTGAGCCAACCTTATCGGTATCCAAATGCTGCATACAGGACGGTCAGGCTGCCGCCGACACCGAAGCTCACGCCGGACCTGCCCGTCTCCACCGTCGTGGCCAACACGATCCGCACCGAGCTGCCCGGCATCATCCTGTTTCACGAACGCGTGACGCTCGAGCCGGCGGCGTCGTGGGCGGAGCATTTTGTGCGACACGACATGTGTTTCGTCACGGTGGTCGAGCGGCACGGTCGTTCCGGCACGGTCGCCCATGGTTTGCTGCGCAATTTTGGACTCAAGGATGGCGCCCTGGCGAGTAGTGTGGGACATGACGCCCACAACATCATTCTGGCCGGGACCAATGCCGCGGACATGGCCGTGGCGTTGGAAACGATCCGCTCCAGCGGCGGTGGAGTCTGCATCGTACGGGCGGGCAAGGTGGTGGCCGAGGTGTCGCTGCCCATCGCCGGCCTGCTGTCGGACCAGCGCGCCCGGACGGTCGCCAAGGCATCGACGCGCTTGAAGAAGGCCTGGCAGGCCGCGGGCTGCACCCTGCCGTACATGGGTTTCAATCTCATCCCGCTGTCGGTGATTCCGGAGATCCGGATCACGGACCGAGGGCTGGTGACTGTGCCCGCCATGCAGATCGTGCCGCTCTTCGAGGCATCTTGAACGTTCGGCATCCGGACGATCCCGGGGGGCGCGGCCAAGCGGGGGGACGAAGGGCCCGGCTGACGCAAGCGGCTGGGATCATGAGCGTTATTTCTGGAGTGCAGGCATGACCCGTGCTTTGAAGCGCAAGCGTCCCGAGCCTC
This sequence comes from uncultured Opitutus sp., assembly GCA_965652375.1. GTDB lineage: Bacteria > Verrucomicrobiota > Verrucomicrobiia > Opitutales > Opitutaceae > Actomonas. The sequence goes on along the minus strand of CBFGUO010000003.1, from coordinate 91,290 downwards.
TCAGCACTGCTATGAACCGATCCCACCACCCGCACCTTTCGCTGGCCCTCCTTTTGGCCGGCTCCGCGACTTTTCTTGGCGGCCAGACCGCTGAGGACGAACCGATCGAAATGGAACGATTCGAAGTTTCCGATGTGCCGATCGAGGAGAACATCATGCCCACCTCGCGGCCGTTTGAGTCGGTATTCGGGGTAGGCGACAGTGTGCTCCACACGCCGCGCAGCGTGACGATCATTTCTCGCGAGCAACTGACCGCCATTGCGATCACCGATGTGCGCGATTTTGCCAAGCTCACGTCGAGTTCCTTCACCCGCTCCAATTTCGGCGCACCGGCCAATCCCGACATCCGTGGACAATATGCCGATGTCTTTCTCAACGGCATGCGCAGCAGCCTCACCTCCAACGGCAACGGCATGCCGGTCGACTTCAACTGGGTGGAGTCGGTCAACATCGTGAAAGGTCCCGCCACCGCTGTCCAAGGCGCTTCGGCCTACGTGGGCGGATTCGTCGACTACATTTCGAAGCGGCCCTACTTCGAAAAGGCCAAGGGTGAACTCTGGACGACGATCGGCACCGACAACATCTTCCGCGCCGGGGTCGATTACGGTGCGCCGCTGTCCGACGCGCTGGCGTTTCGTTTTTCCTATGCCGGTGAGGATTCCGAGGGCTGGTATGACGACGAGTATCGCAAAAGCCACTCGCTCTACGGCGCACTCACCTACCGGCCGTCCGAGCGTTACGAGCTGTTTCTCAATGGGCAGGCGTTTTATGCGGAATACACCGAAAACTTCGGCATCAATCGCCCCACGAACAACCTGATCCGCCACGGGCTCTACCGCACCGGCATCAACCAAAACCAGGGGCCCGGCATTCCGTTCTCCGATCCGCAGAACTCGATGTATGTCACCAGCGGTTTCCCGTCCAACATCATGCTGTGGGGACCCGAGGTGAAGCTCGACCGCAGCAAGCGCCTGCTGCGTCCCGGTGACAACTCCATCGGTCGCACGGTGAAGGTGCAGGCCGTACAGACCTTCAAGGGCAACCCGGACCTCACGATTGTGAACAACAACCTGTTCACCTACTTGCGCCGCGAGACCTACAGCTCCTATTACTACTCCGAGATCGTCGACCCGACCCTCACCTTCGAGTCGCGGCTCGAGTTCATCAAGCGCTGGGGCGAGGACAACACCGTCAATGCCGGCCTGGCCGCGCGCTACATGAGCAACCAGGCCTACAACGACTACTACTTCGAGCCGGCCGCGGTCTGGGATCTCACCCGCGACCCGAACTTCATCAACGTGCAGAACTCGGTCAACTTTCCCGGCTATGGCCAGGGCGCCTTCGGTTTCGACGGCGGCCCGGTCCCCGGATGGCCCGGTCGCGTCGCCAGCGCCCAGTTGGAAAACGGCGACACCAATGAATCGCACGCCTGGAGCGGCTCGCCCTTCGTGCAGAGCTTCTTCAAACTCAGCGATACCACGACGCTCGTTGCGGGCGGCCGGCTCGACTTTCTCGACGTGACCACCGAGGACCCGTTCACCGCGGACTCAAAGCGCTCGATCTCCGTCACCCTGCCCAACGTGAACGCCAGCGTGATGTTCGAACCCATCGAGGGCACGACCTTCTACCTCACCGGCAACTATAGCGAAAACACCTCCGGGGCCACCGGCAACGGTGGCGGTTACGCCGGCCTGACCCGCGACGGCAGCGGCAACATCGTCCTGCGCAAGTCCGACTTCACCCAGCCCAGCGAGTTGTACGAAGCGGGCGTGAAACGCTCGATGCTCGACAACACCCTTTTCCTCGGCGCCTCGGTCTACCACCAGACCCGGCAGAACAAGCCCATCGCCAGCCCGGTTGCGACCTACACCTACAACGGCGTCGAACTCGAGGCCAACTACCAGCCGAACAAACACTTCTTCGGCACGATCTCGATGGGTTACATCGACGCCTGGGTGCCGGCGCAGTTCCTCGGGTTCGAGGCCCTCAACGTGTCGCCGCCCGCCGCCCCGGAAGTGCAGCGCAATGCCCGGACCTCCGGCAAGGTCAAGATCCAGGGCCTGCCGAGCTTCCAGCTCAACGCCCTCATGTCCTACAAATGGGACAACGGCTGGGGCCTGACGCTCAACGGCACCTTCCACAATAAATTGAACAACAACTGGGCCGGCACGCTCGTCATCCCGTCGCAGTTCGAAATCGACTCCAGCATCTTCTACGGTACCGACACGTGGGAGGCCCGCCTCGCCATCCTCAACCTCACCGACGAGGAGAACTGGTCGCCGCCCAATGGCACCTACGGCAACGAGTCCATCGTGGCCGAAGCCGGCATCCGGGCCGAGCTGACCTTCAAATACCGTTTCTGAGCCCCCGCCGGTCTCGGCGGCCGGGTTGGCCCCTTCCTCCCCGTGGCCTTAAAACGGGGTGGGGCGGCACGCACCGTTGTCGGAATCGAAACACAACGACGTTTCCGGGCGTCGGCCGATCGCTCTAAATCGCTGCCAAACAGGGGCTCACAATCCTTGTGAGTAAACCATTGACAGCGGGTGGGCCGACCGGTGTTTTGCTCCTTTTCCATGAAAGTCGTCTCTTCCATCAAGTCTGCCAAGAAGCGCCATCCGGCCTGCCAAGTGGTTCGCCGCAAGGGCCGCATCTATGTGATCAACAAGGTCGAGCCTCGTTACAAGGCCCGCCAGGGTTGAGCCACATCCCGCTGCAATCAAGGAGTCACGCACGTGAAAGCCGAAACGCATCCCACTCTCAACAACGTCTGCTTCGTCGATGTCGCCACGGGGAAGAAGTTCCTCACCCGTTCCGCGCTCAAGTCTCCGCGCAAGGAGAAGATCGACGGCATCGAGTACCATGTGATCGTCCGCGACGTCACCAGCGATTCGCATCCCGCCTACACCGGCGAGAAGCGCCTCGTCGACACCGCCGGCCGCATCGAGAAATTCTCGAACAAGTTCAAGCGCCAGCGCGCCGGCAGCAAATAAGCCTCCGCGCAGACGACTTCACCGCTCTCAACCCGTTCCGCTCGCCGGAACGGGTTTTTTGTTGCCCGCCGCGGGGCATCCGGGTGCCCTGCGCGCCGTGTCCATCTCCGCCGCTCCTTCCCCCGGTCCCCGCCTTCTGGTTCTCGATTGCGACAGCACGCTCAGCGCCATCGAGGGCGTCGACGAACTTGCCCGGGGGCGCGGAGAGGCGACGTTTGCCGCGGTCGAGGCCATGACCCATGACGCCATGGACGGTCGCCTGGCCGTCGAAGCCGTGTTCGGAAAACGACTGGAGATCATCCGACCGACGGCGGCCGACGTGGCGGCCATCGGCCAACGGTATATCGAAACCATCGAGCCGACCGCGGCGGAGACCCTGGCCGCCCTGCGCGCCAACGGCTGGACGCCGGTCATTCTGAGCGGCGGCTTCCGGCCGGCCATCCGGCCGCTGGCCCGCCACCTGGACATCGAGCGGATCGAGGCCGTCGAGCTGTATTTCGATGCCGACGGCGCCTACACCGGCTTCGACGACGCGTATCCGACGACGCGGTCGGGCGGAAAACCCGCGGTGATCCGGCGCCTCAAGGCCGAGCTGCGGCCGTCTCGCGTGGTCATGGTGGGGGACGGCGTTAGCGACCTGGAGACGCAGGGTGAAGTGGATCTTTTCGTGGGCTTCGGACGCTACGTCGTCCGGGAGAAAGTGCGGGCCGGGGCCGGGGCGTTCATCACGAGTCTCGCTGAACTGCCAGCGCTGCTCGGTTGAATTTTTCCTGAATCGCTTGCCCCCCGCAACCGGGGCTCTATCCGTCGGGCCATGCGTGTTCGGTCGACCTTGTTTCGTATCCTCTTCATCGGCTTGATCCTTGGCAGCTTCGGCCCCGCGGCGTGGGCGGCGGGCGGGGGTGGCCATGGTGAGGAAACCGCCATCGAATTTCCGCTCGAGTTGGATAATTATTATCCGACCGACTCCGCCACCAGCATCGTCGAGACGCTCAAGAACCGCGTCGCGATGGAGCCGTTCAACCTGGTCGCGTCGATCATCTTCCTGCTCGCGATCATCCACACCTTCCTGACGGCCAAGGTCCGCCACTGGGCGCACGAGGTTGAGCACGCGCACGCCGAGAAACTCAAACTGCGGCGCAGGAACGAACCGGAGACCGATTACGACGAGGACGGCCGGCCCGACGAGGTGAGCTTCAAGGGGCAGATCCTGCACTTCCTGGGCGAGGTCGAGGCGGTGTTCGGCATCTGGGTCGTGGTGCTGCTGATCGCGCTCACGATCGAGAAGGGCTGGGACACGGTCGTGCACTACATCCACTACGAGGTGAACTACACCGAACCGATGTTCGTGGTGGTGATCATGGCCATGGCCTCCTCGCGGCCGGTGCTGCGCTTCGCCCGCATCTGCCTCGCCGGCATCGCCTCGATCGGCAAGAAGTCCATCGCCGCCTGGTGGCTGTCGATTCTGATCGTCGGTCCGGTTCTCGGATCGTTCATCACGGAGCCCGCCGCGATGACGATCGCGGCGCTCCTGCTGGCGCGCCAGTTTTACGACCTGAAGCCGTCGCCACGATTTGCCTACGCGACCATCGGCCTGTTGTTCGTGAACATTTCGGTGGGCGGCACCTTCACGCATTTTGCCGCGCCGCCTGTGTTGATGGTGGCCGCGCCCTGGGAGTGGGACATGGCCTACATGTTCGAGCACTTCGGCTGGAAGGCCTTCATCGGCATCGTGGTTTCCACGGTCGTGTATTACGTGGTTTTTCGAAAGGAGTTCGCCATCATGGAAGCCCGCGCCAAGCAGGAGCAGGCACAGGCCACCAAGGTGCGTGACGGCGAGCCCGTACCGGCCTGGATCACGATCGTGCAGCTGCTGTTCATGGCCTGGACGGTTTTTGTGGCGCATCATCCGGCGATGTTCATCGGCGGATTCCTCTTCTTCCTCGCCTTTGCCCAGGCGACGGCGCACCACCAGGCGAAAATCGATCTCAAGCCCCCGCTGCTGGTCGGTTTCTTCCTTGCCGGCCTGGTCACGCACGGCGGCCTGCAGGGCTGGTGGATCGAGCCGGTGCTCAAGAGCCTCGGCGAAGTGCCGCTCTTCACCGGCGCCACCATCCTAACAGCCTTCAACGACAACGCCGCCATCACCTATTTGGCGACGCTGGTGCCCGGTTTCACCGAGGAGCTGAAGTACGCGGTGGTCGCCGGCGCGGTCACCGGCGGCGGCCTCACGGTCATTGCCAATGCGCCCAACCCGGCCGGCCAGTCGATCCTGCAGCGTTATTTCCCGGCGGGCGTCTCGCCGCTCGGCCTCGCCGCGGGCGCGATCTTCCCCACCTTGGTCATGTCGGCCTGCTTCCTCCTGCTCGGCACGCTTTGATGCGGACGAGCTGGAATGCTCAGAAACAACAAAGGGGACGACAGAAACATTCAGGACAGAAAAATGCGACGGGCTGAGATCTTCCCTGTCCCAAATTTTCTGTCGAAGGTGTGCATGGGGAAAGTGCGACTTGGGATCGGGAAACAGCGCCAACGGCGCGGCCTTATCAAAGCCTGGGCCGTTGGCCCAGGCGCTTATGAAGCGGGCCTTCGGCCCTCGGGTGACGACCGTTCTGCAAAGGGAAACGCGGGGTCCGGGTGGCGGGGCGGGGGGCGGACGCAAGGTGGCACGTGCCGGGATTACGACCCGTCCGGTTCGCGTGTCGCCTGAGGTCAGGCGGGCCGAAACCGGTATGGCTCAGGGGAACAGGCCGCGGCCGGCCTTGGCGTCGGCGACGCGCTGGATGCCGAGCGTCTGCGCGGCGAGGCGGCGGCTGAAACCGAAGGTGCGCTTCTGCTTTTCCACCGCCTCCTTGGCCCGCTGCAGAATGCGGAAGAGTTTGCTCATCACTTCGTCGCGGTCCCAGTAGTAGTTCTGCCGGTTCTGCAGCCACTCGAAGTACGACACCGTGACGCCGCCTGCGTTGCAGAGCACGTCGGGGATGATCTCGATGTCACCGCGTTTTTCGATGATGCGATCGGCCTGGTTGGTGGTGGGGCCGTTGGCGCCTTCGGCGAGGAGCCGGCACTGCAGTTTGGGCGCGTTCTGCGGCGTGATGACCCGGGGCAGGGCGGCCGGGATGAGCACGGTGCATTTCAGGGTGAGCAGCTCTTCGTTGGTGATCGGCTCGCCCTCGTCGCAATCCCTCAGCACCCGCTGGTAGTGTACATACTGGGCGGCCCGGCGGGTGTTGATGCCCTTCGCGTTGAAGATACCGCCGGTCCAGTCGGAAATGGCGACGATCCTGGCCCCGTAATCCTCGAGGGCGAAGGCGGCCTCGCTCCCCACGTTGCCGAAGCCCTGGATGGCCACCGTCGTGTCCTTCAGCGGGATCATCAGGTCCTCAAGGTATTGTTTCACCAGATACGCCACGCCGGCGCCCGTTGCCTCACGCCGGCCCTGGGAGCCACCGAGCGCGATCGGTTTCCCGGTGACGATGGCGGGCTCGATATGACCCACGTGGCTGGAGTAGGTGTCCATCATCCAGCCCATCATTTTCTCGGTGGTGCCCATGTCGGGCGCCGGCACGTCGATATCGGGGCCGATGAAGGGAATGAGCTCCTGCATGTAGCGGCGGGACAGGCGTTCGAGTTCGCGTTCGGACAATTGGTCGGGGTTCACGATCACGCCGCCCTTGGCGCCGCCGTAGGGCAGGCCGACCAGGGAGCATTTCCAGCTCATCCACATGGCCAGGGCGGCGACTTCGCCGATCGTGACATGCTGATGAAAGCGAATGCCGCCCTTGGACGGGCCGGTGGAGAGATTGTGCTGCACCCGGTAGCCCTCGTAGACGGTCACGCTGCCGTCGTCGCGCCGGATGGGCAGCGTGACGGCGAAGGCGCGTCGGGGGTACTTGGTGCGATCACGGATTTCCTCCGGTAGGTTGATCGCATCGGCGGCCTGGTCGAATTGACGGCACGCCATCTTGAACACGTCCGACTTGTAGAGGGACGAAATGATGACTTTTGACATCGGTCTTTGTAGTTGTGCGCGGAACCTACCGCGGCGCCGGGCCGACGCAACCGGGATCCGGATTAGAAGCGCGATTGAAATTCCCGCCGGGACTCGCCCACACTCCCCGCCGATGTATGGATTCCTTTACCGCCTCGGCACGTGGTTGCTGCAAAAGGTCGGCATCGCGGTGGTCATCGCGGTGGTCGGGCTGATCGGCGTGGGCCTGTGGCTGTTCCTGCGGGACCAGGTCGACCTGGAAACGAGACGGCTCCAATACGTGCAGGAGTTGCGGGCGCGGGAAGTGGAGTTCATGGCGGCAAAGACGCGGGCGCTGGAGCTCGCCGAGGACTACCGGGAGCAGATGCGCCGGCAGCAGGCGCGTATCGAACAGGCGGACAAGATCATCGCCAATCTCCGCGCCTTGCAGACCTGGTGGGAGCGCTGGTTCGGCGACGCCGAGCAGCAGCAGGCCAACGAGCAGCGCATCCAGAATCTCGGCACGCTGCGGACCGACGCCGTCAATCAGGTCGAAGACATCACCCGGGAGCTGACCGAGGTGGTCGATCAGATCGAGGTGATCGATTTCCAGCTCGCGAGCGTGCAAAAGGACCTGGAAGGAAGCGCGGCGACCGAGTCCGCCGTATCCCACTATGTGCGGGCGGCCTGGCAACGGTCGCGGGGTTATCTGGCCGTGGCGCTGCTGGTGTTTTTCTTCGGCCCGACAGTGGTCAAGCTGCTGGCTTTTTATGTTTTTGCTCCCTGGCTTTCGCGGGGGAAGCCCATCCGTTTCGAGACGGAGGCCCCGGCGGTGCCGCACGTGCGCTCCAGCTCGGTCTCCTGCGAAGTCGCCCTGTGGCCGGGCGAGGTGCTGCGGGTGAAGGAGAAGTACCTGCAGACCAGTGACGACGATTTGAAACGCAAGACGCGCTTCGTCTTCGATTGGGCGATTCCCTTTACCAGCGTCGCCTGCGGCCTTATCGAGCTGGTCGAGCTGCGCAACGGCAAGGCGGGGGAAAGCGCGGCCCTCACCCTGTCCAACAGCGACGACCCGCACACCGAACTGTGTGTCATCGAAGTGCCGGAGGGCGCATCGATCGTGCTGCGGCCGAGTTTCCTGGTGGGCGTCATCACCCGGGACGAAGAAAAGGTGGAGATCCGCCGCCGTTGGGCGCTGTTGCGCTGGCAGGCGTGGATCACCCTGCAGTTTCGTTTTTTCGAATTCGTCGGCCCCTGCCGTCTGGTGGTGTTCGGCAGCCGCGGGGTGCGGGCGGAGGAACTGAAGCCCGACCCGCTCAAACCCACCCGCACGGCGCGCCGCACCAACCAGCTCGCGACCATCGGTTTCACGCCCACGCTCGATTATCTCCCGGTGCGGGCCGAAACCTTCTGGGGCTACTATCGCAACATGAACCCGCTCTTCGACGACCTCTTTGCCGGTTCCGGCGTCTTCGTGCTGCAGGAAACGGTGGGGCAGGGCGAAGGCGGCAAACCGCGGCGGTTCTGGGAGGCGATCTGGAACAGCGTGCTCAAGGTGTTCGGCATCTGAGAATCCCGGCCCTCCGCGCGCCAGGCCGCACGGGCTCCTTGGCTTTATGACCATCACACCAGAACAACTGGGCATGCTGTTCGATTGGGACGGCGTCATCATCGATTCCTCGCGGCAACACGAAGCGAGTTGGGAGCGATTGGCCGCGGAGGAAGGGTGGACGCTGCCGGCCGATCACTTCGTCAAGGGCTTCGGCAAGAAAAACGAGTTCATCATTCCGTCCATTCTGGGCTGGACCGACGATCCGGCCGAAGTGCACCGCCTTTCGCTGCGCAAGGAGGCGCTATACCGTGAGATCGTCGTCGAACGCGGTCTGGACGCCCTGCCCGGGGTGCACACGTTCCTCGATCGCCTGCGCGCGGCCGGCATCCCGAGCTGCATCGGCTCCTCCACGCACCGGCAGAACATCGACACGATCCTCGGCGTGATGGGCTTTGACGGTCTCTTCGACGCCATCGTGACCGCCGAAGATGTGAGCGCCGGCAAGCCGCATCCCGAGGTGTTCCTCAAGGCCGCGGACAAGATCGGGCGCGCGCCGAACCGTTGCCTGGTTTTCGAGGACGCCTTCGCGGGCATCGAGGCTGCCCGCGCGGGCGGCATTAAAGTCGTCGGCGTGGCCACCACCCACGACGCCGCCACCCTCGAACCGCGGGTCGACCGGGTTGTGCAGCGGCTCGACGAGCTTGCGGTGGATGATTTGGTGGACCTGGTTTTTTCTTAACCACGAATGAACACGAATCGGGATGGCAGGCTGAGCTTTGCTATTCGGGTTAATTCGTGTCCATGTCAGGCCTGTCACTTCGTTCGAAACGTGATTCAAAAATGTCTTTGTTCCAACTTGCCGCCGACTACCAGCCGACCGGGGATCAGCCCCAGGCGATCGATGCTCTGGTGAAGTCGATCCAGGCCGGCAACAAGGCGCAGACCCTGCTCGGCGTCACCGGCAGCGGCAAGACCTTCACCATGGCCAACGTCATCGCCCGTTGCGATCGACCTGCCCTCATCATTTCCCACAACAAGACCCTCGCCGCGCAGCTGTATTCGGAGTTCAAGAATTTCTTCCCCGACAACGCCGTCGAATACTTCGTCAGCTACTACGACTACTACCAGCCCGAGGCCTACATCTCGTCGACCGACACCTACATCGAGAAAGATTCCTCCATCAACGAAGAGATCGAGCGCCTGCGCATTGCCGCGACCAGCTCCCTCGTTTCCCGCCGCGACGTGATCGTGGTGGCGTCGGTCTCCTGCATCTATGGCCTGGGTTCGCCGGAGGACTTTACCACGCTGCGCCTCGAGCTGCGCCGGGGCGGGCAGATGCCGCGCCAGGCCCTGCTCGAGCGTCTGGTCGACAACCTCTACGAGCGCAACGACTACGATCTCAAGCGCGGCCGCTTCCGTGTGCGCGGCGACGTCATCGACATCATGCCCGCCTACAGCGAACAGGCCCTGCGCGTCGAGTTGTGGGGCGACGAAGTGGAGTCGATCACCGAGTTCGATCCACTCACCGGCGGCACCCTGCGCGAGCTGCAGCAGTTCGACCTGTATCCCGCCAATCAATACGTCACGACCAAGGGCAAGCTCGATGCCGCGGTAGGCAAGATCAAGGCCGAGCTCGACGAGCGGGTCGCCCAGTTCGAAGCCGAGGGCAAGTACCTGGAGGCTCAACGCATCCGCATGCGCACCAACTACGACCTGGAGATGCTCCAGGAGATGGGTTTCTGCAACGGCATCGAGAACTACTCGATGCATCTCGCCGGTCGGCGGCCCGGCGAGCGGCCGTTCTGCCTCATCGATTTCTTCCCCGACGACTTCCTGCTCTTCATCGACGAAAGCCATGCGACCGTGCCGCAGATCGGCGGCATGTTCAACGGCGACAAGGCCCGCAAGACCGTCCTGGTCGATCATGGGTTCCGGTTGCCGTCGGCGCTCGAGAACCGGCCGCAGTCCTTCACCGAGTTCGAGTCGATCACCGGTCAGACGCTGTACGTTTCGGCCACCCCGGCGAAGTACGAGCTCGATCGCTCGGCGGTCGTGGCGGAACAGGTGATACGTCCCACCGGTCTGCTGGATCCGGAGATCGTGCTGCGGCCGACCCGCGGCCAGGTTGAGAACCTCATGGGCGAGATCAGCGCCGCCGTGGCGGCCGGCGAACGCGTGCTCGTGACGACGCTGACCAAGCGCCTGTCGGAGGATCTCACCAGCTACCTGCGCGAGTCGGGGGTGCGGGTGGAATACCTGCACTCGGACATCGACGCCATCGAGCGGGTCGAGATCCTGCGCAACCTGCGCCTGGGCAACTTCGACGTGCTGGTTGGCATCAATCTCCTGCGCGAAGGCCTCGATCTGCCCGAAGTCGCGCTGGTCGCCATTCTCGATGCCGACAAGGAAGGCTTCTTGCGCAGTGCCACCTCCCTCATCCAGACCGCGGGTCGCGCCGCCCGTCACGAAAAAGGCCGCGTGATCTTTTATGCGGACAAGCAGACGGACTCCATCAAGCACACGATCGAGGTCACCCAGGCGCGCCGTGAGAAGCAGCTCGCCTACAACGCCGAGCACGGCATCACCCCGCGCAGCGTAAAGCGCGCGGCACAGGCCAGCCTGCACGTCTACGACGGCTCCGGCCGGGATGCCGAGGAAGCCGCCGCCGTCGCCGAGGACAGCGACGAGGACGTGGCGGCCGTCATTGCCGAACTGGAACTCGAGATGACCGAAGCCGCCGGCCGCCTGGAGTTCGAACGGGCGGCGCTCCTGCGCGACCAGATCGACGCGCTGCGCAGCGGCGACTACAAGAAACTGGCCAAGGCGGCCGACCGTGGCGCCGGCAGGAAAGGCAAGGGCGTCAAGGGCGGTGCCGGTAAACGGGGCAGATGACTAGGCTCCGTAGCCCGGCTCGGGAGTGCCGGGGCGACCCGGGGCGCGTAAAACGGGCGGATCGCTCCCGCTGCTCCCGCCGCGGGCTACGCAGAAGCGCACCGCAGGGCCCGGCGGCATCGACTTGCCTCGGAGGCGCGGACCGCCTTCCCTGCCCGACGTGCGGCGTCGCGGGTGCATTCTGTGTTGGCTGATAGGGACGGCGGGCTTTTTCGTCGTCGCGCCGGCGCAGAAAGTCGATCCGCCGGCCGACGCCCTGCGACCGCCGACAGAGGCGTGGTTGCAGCAGACGCTGGAGTCTGATCGGGCGGTCCGTTGGTCCGACGTCGCACAGGTCGCGAGTGACGCCGCCCTTGTCGCCGCAGAGGCAAATCGCAGTGAAGCGATGGAGGCCTGGCTGCTGCTGGCGCGTTGGGCGCGGCTGTTCGGCACCGACCAACGTGTGCTGGTGAATCGGTGGATCGAGGCGCTGAACGCGGCGGAGCTCGGGCATCCCAACATGGCCCGAGATTACGACGTGCCGGCCGCCCCCTTGAGCTCACGGGTGTCGCGCGCCTTCGCGCTGCATCTGGTGGCGGATGCGGATTTCTCGCGCAGTTTTTTCGATCTGCTTTCGCCCTACGACTATTTGCCCGGCGTGCTCGACATTCTGGAGCGGTTGCACGCGGCGAGTGCGGCAGAGTTCGAGCGTTTCGAGCAAGTCGCCCTGGCGATCGCCGTGGTTTTTGACGTGCCGCCGCCGCCGCAGTGGCCGCACGGACAGGTCATGCCGGTCCAACTTTCGTGTCAGCGGCCCGATCCGGTGCAGGCCTTTGCCTTCTGGACCGAGGCCGACCGGCGAGGGCAGACGCTGCATCGGCTCAACCGCCTTGACGCGGCGGAACTGAAGTTTGTCGTCGATGCGGCGGCGCCGTTTTCGGAACTGGTCTGGGCGCAGCAGCAAGTGCGTTTCGACCTGGCCGGCCTGCCCCGGGCCTACGACGCAGTGAACTATGCCACGGAACGGGTGGAACGCGGCATGCATACCTGGCCCGGCGACGACTACCGCCTGGCCACCATTCTGGCCACAGGAGGCATCTGCATCGACCAGGCCTACTTCGCCAGCGAAGTCGGCAAGGCCCGCGGCGTGCCCACGCTGCTGTTCCGCGGTGCCGGACTCGATGGTCGGCATGCCTGGTTCGGCTACCTGGATGCGGGGCAGAAGTGGCGGCTCGATGTCGGTCGTTACGAGGAACAGAAGCTGGTGGCAGGCCTGGCCTTCGACCCGCAGACCTGGGGCAACGTCAACGACCATGAGATCACCTTTCTGGCGGAGCGGTTTCGTCGCCTGCCGGCCTACCGGCAGTCCCGCGCGTGGCAGCTGCTGGCGCAGGAGCAGTTGCGGCGTGGCGACGCGGTCGCGGCCGTGCGATCAGCGGAACGGGCCACGCACGCTGAACCGCGCAACGTGGCGGCGTGGGCAGTGCTGGCAATCTCGGAACGAGCGGCCGAGTTGCCGGCGGTGAGTCGGGAAGCGAGCCTGCGCCGGGCGGCGCGGGCGCTGCAGCGCTACCCCGACCTGTATGTACGCTTCATGCGCGAAGTGATCGCCGTCATGCGCGAACGCGGCCAGGCCAGCGCGGCGACGCATGAGGAACATCAACTCGCCCGCAAGTTCAGTGCCGGTCGCAGTGACCTCGCGGTGGCCCAGGCCGCGCAGATGCTCGACCGCTCGATGGCGGAGGATCCGCCGGCGACACAAATGCGAGTATTCGAAAGCGCCCTGCGCCAGGCCGGCGCCGATGCCGGCATGAAGGCCTTCGATGGTTTGGTGAAGCCGATGCATCGGCATGCGCTGCGTGAAGGACGCCGGGACGACGCCGCGCAGGTCGTGGCAAGCGCGCGTCGCTGGCTGACGATCGAGCCCGGCAGCCAGCTGGCGAGGGAGATGGAGGCCTTGGTCGGCGAGGTGCGTCCGGGCGGCTGATTTGAATCCAAAGGGGAGCAACCGCTCTCTCAAGCACTGGTGGCCAAACCGCCGGGGCGCAGGATTTCCTGGGCGGTGACGGCGGCGGCGGCGCGGGTCTCGCAACCGAGTTTGCGAAAGATGTTTTCCACGTGCTTGTGGATGGTGCGCACGCCGGCGCCGATAATGGTGGCGATGTCGGGATTGCTCTTGCCCTGGGCGATCCACCAGAGGACTTCGGCTTCGCGGGCGGTGAGGCCGAGTTGCAGCAGGGCGGAGGGATTGGGCGACGGGGCTTTTTCTTCCAGGACGAAGAAATGCAGGTCGTCGCGGCCGGGCTCGGTGAAGCGACGAAGATGGAGGCCGCACTCCGGGCGGTGCAGGCTGGCGGGGAGTTTGCCCACGACGGTGTAGTCGGCGCAGTGGCGGTGCAGCAGCGACTCGGCGAGTCGCGTGGTGAAGACGACCTCGTCGGCCGTGTCGGTGATGATGACCGCGCGATCGAGGGATTTGGCGAGCTGGTTTTCGGCGTCGATGCGCAGGGCCAGTTCGTCCTCGAGATTGCGTCGCAGGGTGAGCAGCTCGAGGTGCGTGCGCACGCGGGCGAGCACCTCCTGCTCGAAGAAAGGTTTCACAATGTAGTCGACCGCCCCGGCACTGAAGGCCCGCACCTTCTGCTCGGGCTCATCGACCGCGGTCATGAAGAGCACCGGAATGTTGCGCCACTTGGGATGCTGCTTGAGTCGACGACACGTTTCGAAGCCGTCGAGACCGGGCATCATCACGTCGAGCAGGATCAGATCCGGCAGCGCGTGCTCGAGTTGAGCGAGGGCGCTCTGACCGCTTTCAGCAACGAGCACCTCGTGGCCGGCATCCCCCAGGGCTTCAAGAAGCACACCGATGTTCGCGGGAGTGTCGTCGACAACAAGGACGCTGGCGGGGGCGGGCATGGGTGGGGGAGTCGAGGGCTTTGATGCCAACGATTGACGCCAGCACCGTCAATAGGCGGATGAGGATTATTCCTTAGACCGGTCTAAAACCTGTCTGATGCGGTCCATCTGATAGGTGGCGATCAGCGGGCGCAGGGCATCGGCCAACTCTCGGGCGCTCGGGTCATCCGTCGGCAAGCGTGCGGCGAGGCTGCGCAATCCGCGAATGTCGCCGCGCCGCGCGCGTTCCCGCAGGGCCGGCAGCAGGTCGAGCGGGGCCGGGTCGTCCTCGACCGCTTCCCCCGCCTGGGGGGCGGCCTCGGCTTCGCCGTTTATCCATTCGAGCTTGAGGGTGCGGCCGAGACGTTCGAGCAGGTCCGACTCCCGGAAGGGTTTGGGCAGGAAATCATCGCAGCCGGCGTCGAAGGCCACCTGCGGGTCAAACGCGAGGACGGAGGCCGACATCAGGATGACCTTGGGACCCCGACCATGAGTCTCGCGCAGGCGGCGGGTGAGTTCCAGACCGTCGATGCCCGGCATGCGCAGGTCGACAATGAGGCCATCGGGCGGCTGCGCAGCGATGAGTGGCAGCGCGGTTTCCCCGTCGGGAGCTTCGGCGAGGTCGAAGCCGAGCGGGTGGAGCAACTCGACCAGCAACGAGCGATTGACCGCGACGTCATCGACGACGAGCAGGCGCCGTCGCGGCCCCTTGTATCCAATGATCGGCGACACAGGATCGGCCACTTCCGCCTGTAGTACCGCGACCTCGTCGAGCTGCAGCGTGAAGTGGAAGCGGCTGCCGCGGCCGGGCGTGCTTTCGATTTCGATGCGCCCGCCCATGAGCTGCACAAGATGCTGGCTGATCGACAGGCCGAGGCCGGTGCCCGGCTCGGGCGGGCGCGCGTCGGCGGCCTGTTGAAAGGGTTGAAACAGGCGCCCGCGGTCGGACGCCGAAAGGCCGACGCCGGTGTCGCGTACGCTGAACGTGATGGGACTCCCCGGCGCCGGGGTTGCCTCGGCCTGCAGGACGACCTCGCCGGTGGCCGTGAATTTCACGGCGTTGCCAAGCAGGTTGTCGATGACTTGACGGAGCTTTTGGGCGTCGCCGATCACCTGCACCGGCAGAGCGTCGGCCATCTCGAGCCGGAAGGTCAGGTGCTTGGCGCGGGCGCGGGGCTCGAGGTTGGCGGCGATGTCGCGCAACAGGGCCGGAAGGTTGAAGGGAGCGGGCCGCAGCTCGACCTTGCCCGCCTCGATCTTCGAGAAATCCAGCACCTCGTTGATCATGCGCAACAGGTGTTCGCCGGAGTTGGCGACCACGCCGATGCGTTCGCGATTGCGGGGGGTGAGCTCGGGATCCTTGAGCAGCACGTGGGCGTAACCGATGACCCCGTTGAGCGGCGTGCGAAGCTCATGGCTCATGTTGGCGAGAAAGGCGGACTTGGCGCGGTTGGCCGATTCGGCTTCATCCTTGGCCACGGCGAGTTCGGCGGTGCGGGCCTCCACGAGGGCGGCCAGTCGGCGACGCTCGCGTTCGTCGGCGGCGAGGCGCCAGCGCAGGAAGCCACCGACGAGGCCGAAGGCCAACAGGCCGTAGACGAGGTAAGCCGCGTGACGGCGGTACCACGGCGGTGTGACTTCGAAGGTGAAGCGGGCGATTTCGCTGCGATGACCGGAGGCGTCGCTGGCCCGTACTTCCAGCGTGAACGGACCGCCTTCCAGGTTGGTGAAGGTGACCTGCGGAATGGGTGCGGGATTGGACCAACGGTCACTGAAGCCGAGCAGACGCGTTTGAAACTGCAGCTCCCGGCCGGCATCGAAACGCGGGCTGGCAAATTCGAAGACCAGCGGATCGCGGGAGAACGCAACCGCCAGGGGCGCGGCGCCGGGCGCGCGGGAACCGAGGGCCAGCGCGGAGTCGGCCTGCCGCAGGGTGCGGATCGCGGGGCGCCAGGGCGCGGTGACCGTGTCGAGTTCGTCGAGCACGAAGCGGACATGATTGTCATAGCCGCGGGCCCAGAGCACGGGCCGGCGGCCGCGGTCGTCGGAGTACACCACGGCGACACCCGCGAAACCGATTTCCTCGAGGGCATTGCCGGGGGCGGACTGCCACCGGGGCGAGCCATCAGGTGCCGCCGTGAATCGACCGAACGGATACAAGGCGCTCATGGCACTTTCGCCGAAGACCGAGGCCCAGGTGGAACCATCGGGCGTCACGATGGTGGGCGTCATCGCATGCTCGGTGGATCCCTCGATCGGGTAGCGGTCATCCGGCAGAAATCGGCGTTGGTCCCGGTCAAACTTCAGGCCGCCGGCGTCGGTGAAGAAGACCGTGCCGAAGGCGCCCTCCGTCACGGTGGTCCAGGTGGTGGCGGCGGGCACGCCGGCCGCGCCCGCGGGGTAGTTTTCCAATGGATACGCCGCCCAGTCCGTGATCCGGTGGGCGGCGGGAATGCGCCAGAAACCGGTGCTGTAGGTGGCGATCCAAATGTCGCCGTTGTCCTCCTCCACGGCGGTGAAGGCGGTGCCGAGGCCGCTTTTTTGGGCGACGATACTCCAGCCGCCTGCGTCGTGCTGCAGGATCCAGAAGCCGTTGTTGCCGGCGACGATGAAGCGTCCCGGCATGTGACGGGACGGGAGGATCTGCTTCGGGTTGCTTTCCGCCAGGTCGAGCACGCGTTCGTGGCGATCCCCCGGCAGAAGCCGGTGCAGGCCGAGGGAACTGGAGAAATAGAGTTCGCCGTCGGCCTCGGCGAAGGCGAAGCCGTTGGTGATGTCGTCGATGATGCGCTCGAAACGGGCCGGACGGCCGGTCTGGAAATCCGGCGGATTGAGGCGGTAGAGGCCATCGAAGGCGCCCGCATAAACCTGATCGCGGAAGCGATACCAGCCATCGATCGTGCCGGGTGTGGGTCCGTTGCTGTTGTCGAAGACGGTGACCGGACTGCGGTAGTCGATGCGGACGACGCCGGAGTTGAGTCCGGCCCAGAGGCCGCCGCGGTCGTCGATCATCAGGCCCAGCACGGCGTTGTCGGCGAGACCGGCCTCCCGGTCGAGGCGTCGGACGCGCTGGCCGTCGGGCGAGCTGATAACCAGACCCCGTTGGCTGGTCGCGATGGCGAGCGTACCGTCGCCGAGGCTGAGCATATCGTTGACGCGGGTCACGCGGGCAATGTCGTCGAGCGGCCCAGGCACCCGGCGAAGGGACCGGGTGTCTTCTTCGATCTCGAATGCGCCGCGCTGGCCCACGACCCAGAGCAGGGGCTGGCCTTCGCGCTTTCCGGCGACCGGTCGGGCGTTGAGGTTGTGGGGATCGCGGGCGACCAGGGTGAGCGTGTCGCCCTCCACGCGGCTCAGGTCGCCCATGCCTGATTGCCAGTAGAGTTCGTTGCCGACCTGGATGAGGTCGCGCCCGCCTTCAGGGGTGGTGGGTTCGTAGTAGAACTGGTCTGCGCCGCGGATGCGGACAAGTGCTTTCGGCGTCGAGGCATAGATGGCATCGCCGAAACGTTTCACATCAGCGGCGCGGCCGACGAAGCGCAGGTCTTCCGGCAGGCGATCGAGCAGCGAATGGTAGCCGAGTGCGCCGGTCTGCGGATCCGGGCGAAAGTAGCCGACCCGATCCAGGCCGGCGGCCCAGATCTGCCCCTCCGCATCGAGCGCCAGTCGATACGTGTAGGTGAGTGGCGCGCGGTGGTGCATCCAGCGAATGCCGTCGAACTGGAGAATGCCCTGCACATTGGCCAGGTAGATGAAACCGTCGGCGCCCTGCAGGATGTCGAAGACCTGCGGATGGCCCAGGTAGTCGGTAGGGCGAAAATCGCGGAGCGGCGGGCGGCCGGACTCCGGGTCGAGCAGGTTCGCGTGCACCACTGGAGCCGGGCCGAGGACGGCCAATATCAGGACGATCAAGGCGCCAGACGGAAGGAAAGCAAAGCGGCCGGTCAGCATGACTGCAGGGTGCGGCGATTACGGCGACGCACCCCTGCCGCTGCAACGCAGCAATCGGCCGAAGTTTCGGTGCGCCGTTCAACGCAACACCGACCAGAGGCTCGCGAACTCGTCGGTCCAGTCGATGCCCTCCAGTTCGGCGGGAGCGGCGATGCCGGTCCACTCGGTGATGGTGGCGGTGTCGAGCGCCGCGCGCTGCGGCGCGAGGAGAATCCATTCACTGGAGAAGTCCCACCAATTTTCGGCGTCGGGGCGGTTGATCAGGTGGGCAAGATGCAGGCCGAAGTGGCGGGCATGGCCTTCGAGCACCGGCCGCAGATCGACGAGACGGTTGGACACATTGATTACGAGAACGCCATGGGGGCCGAGGCGCTGCAGGTAGGCCGCGAAGGCTTCGCGCGTGAGCAGATGAATCGGGACCGAGTCGCTGCTGAAGGCGTCGAGTACGAGCATGTCGTAGCGGGGGGGCGCATCGGCACCGAGCGCGGCTTCGGCTTCGATCAAGCGGCGTCCGTCGCCGAGACGGATGTCGATGGCGGCGGCACTGTCGGCGAGAAAATGAAAATGTGTGGTGGCCAGCTCGATGATGTGACGATCGATTTCGTAGAAGGTGAGGTGATCGCCGGCCATGCCGTAGGCGGCAATGGTGCCGACGCCCAGGCCGACCACCCCGATACGCCGGCCGGCGCGCTGGTTGGCCCGGGTGAAGGCGCGACCGATGCCGCTTTGCGCGCTGTAGTAGCTCGTCGGGTAGTCGCGCCAGTCAGGGTGCAGCAATTCGATGCCGTGCGTCGTATTGCCATGGGCAAGATAGCGGCTGTGGGATCGTGGATCGGCAGCCGTGTAATCGATCACGGTCACTTCACCAAAGAAGCCACGACGGCTGGCCACGAGCCCCGGCGGCGACTGCAGCGAAGAGCCCACTACGAACCACGCAATGACTCCCACCAGCGCGAGCAGGCCGATCGAGCTACGTCTGTTCCAGTCGCCGACCAAGCCGGCGGGCGGGCGCAGGTGAATGATCCCGAGCAGGAGCAGCACCGGCACCAGGACGCCGGCAGTGTTGCGGGCCAGCTCGACCCACGTATGCACCAGCGAAAGCAGCCCGGTTTCGTCGGCCGGTCGCAGCACCGGCACCGCGATCAACGCGAACAGGAGGCCCCCGGACCACGTCCGCACGCGCGGCAAATCCCGGGTGCGAATGAGCTGCGCCGCGACCAGGGCGGTCAGCGCGGTCCAGAGGATCGGCAGGTCGTGGTCGCGGTCAAATACCAGTGGCGAAACCACGGCTGTCCCCAGCGTTCCCAGCGCACCGCCGCCGGCGAGGCACAGATAGAAACCGGTGAGAAAGCGGGCGGACGGGCGCGCGCGATGAAGTTCCCCATGGCAGATCATGCCGGCAACACCCAGCGCCAGGAGGTGCGTGACCACGAGTTGTTCGAGTTCCAGCGTTGAACCGAAGATTCGCAGATCGAGACTCGCCGCCATGGCAAAGGGCAGCAGGAACACGAAGAAGGAGCGTCGGTACCAGCGCGGATGATCGAAGGCGAGAATCAGCGAGCCGAGATAGATCGCGAGAGGCAGGATCCACAGAAACGGGACCGCCGCGACATCGAGCGTGAGCGCGTTCGTGGTGGCGGTGAGCAGGGCCGTGGCGAGCCCCGCCCAGGCCATCCAAGCCAGGTGGTTCCGCCAAGTTGGCGCCGGTGCCGCATCGGCCGTCGACAGCTCGTCCGACGGCGTGCCGCGGGCGACGTGAGGCCGCGGCCCGACGAGCTTCCAAGAGACCCAGGCGCAGGTGGCGACAAAGCCGACGTAGAGCAGGGACCAACCGATGGCTTGAACCTGACGGGTGAACCACGGTTCGACCAGCAGCGGGTAGGCGAGCAAGGCCAGCAGGGAACCGGCGTTGGACAGCGCGTAGAGTCGATAAGGCGACCGTCCGGGTTGGGCGTGGGCGAACCAGCGTTGCAGCAGCGGACTGCTGCCGGCGAGCAGCACGAAGGGCGGCCCGATCGTTTGCAGCAGCATGACCACCACGGCCAGCACCGGCGGGTCGCCCCCCGGATCGCCGCCCGCGGCGAAGGTCGGTAGCGGCGGTATCCACCACAGGGCTCCGAGTAACAGAGCCGTATGCACGGCGGACTGACGGGACAGGCTCAGCCGCCGCCCGAGCAGGTGGGCATACAGATAGCCGAGCAGCAGCGCGGTTTGAAAAAACAGCAGGCACGCAGTCCACACCGCCGGCGCGCCGCCCTGCCAGGGAAGCACGAAGCGGCCCATCAACGGCTGCACCAGAAACAGCAGGAAGGCGCCAAGGAAAACCGCGGCAAGGAAGGGAAACATGGCGGGCCACCGAGGCGAATTCATCCGCCCCGGGATCGCGAGCGCAAAGGGTGCTCAGCCCTTGTCCGTCGCTGGTCGCATCATGTTCAGTTTCGCCCGAAGGCGGTCCATCTGGAAGCCGGCGGCGGCCTCCTCCAGTTCGCGCAGATCCGCCTCGGGCAGGGCGCCGGCCTGGCGGATGGCGACCAGGGCCTGACGCACGCCGCGGATGTTGCCGCGGTCGGCGGCGAACTGCAGTTCCGCCAGGTGCGGCGAGGGCCGGGAGGCATCGAAGGGCGGAATCGAATCGGGACGGATCGTGGCGTAGTTCCAGTTGAGCCGAAGCACCCGGCCCAGGCGTTGCAGCAGGTCGGCCTCGCGAAACGGCTTGGGCAGGAAGTCATCACAACCGGCGTCGAAGGCCGTCTGGGGATCGAAGGACAACACCGAGGCCGAGGTGAGGATGATGCGGGGCTGCGGCTGTTCGCCGGCGCGGGCACGGATACGACGCGCGAGTTCCAGGCCGTCGATCCCGGGCATGCGAAGGTCCACCACGACGACATCGACGGCCCGGCCGTCGAGCGCGGCGAGGGCGGCATCGGCCTCGGCGACGCAGTCCACCTCGAAGCCGAGGGGGCGCAGCAGATCGCGCAGCAGGTGGCGGTTCACCTCGACGTCGTCGACGACCAGCACGTGTCGGCGCGGCCCGGCGTAGCCAACAATGGCGGCCCGGTCGACCGGCGGCGACGTCGCGGCGCTCAGGGCGATCTCCTCGAGCGGAAGCTGGAAGGAGAATCGGCTGCCCTGGCCGGGGGCGCTCGTGACGCTGATCTCGCCGCCCATGAGCTGCACCAGGCGGCGGGAAATGGAAAGTCCCAGGCCGGTGCCGGGCTCCGGCGGGCGGCCGTCGACGGCTTGATGAAAGGGTGTGAAGAGGTGGAGCTGATCGGCGGCGGACAGGCCGACGCCGGTG
Organism: uncultured Opitutus sp.; assembly: GCA_965652375.1. Lineage (GTDB taxonomy): Bacteria > Verrucomicrobiota > Verrucomicrobiia > Opitutales > Opitutaceae > Actomonas. Next base: position 69,763 of record CBFGUO010000003.1, on the reverse strand, counting down.
TCGGCGACGGCGAAGCCGACGTGCAGTGTATCCTTCGTGTCGATACGCGTGATCTCGAACGTGACGCAGCCCGAGCTGGTGAACTTGATGGCATTGGACAGCAGGTTGTCGATGACCTGCCGCAGTTTCTGCGCGTCGCCGAGGCAGTGGGTCGGCAGCCCGGCCTCGTGCAGGATGCGGAAAGTCAAGCCCTTGGCGGCGGCGCGGGGCGCGATGGCCGCCTCGATGTCGCGGAGCAGATCGGGCAGGCGGAAGGGCGCGGGCCGCAACTCGGTCTTGCCGGCCTCGATCTTGGAGAAATCGAGCACCTCGTTTATCATCCTGAGCAGGTGTTCGCCGGAAGAGGCGATGACGCGTGCCTGTTCGCGATTGGCGGCGGGCAGGGCGCGGTCGCGCAGCATGATCTGCGCGTAGCCCAGCACGCCGTTGAGGGGCGTGCGCAGCTCGTGGCTCATGTTGGCGAGGAAGGCGGACTTGGCGCGATTGGCCGACTCGGCGGCGTCCTTGGCCACGGCCAGTTCGGTGGTGCGCGCGGAAACGATCTGCTCCAACTCGCGCTGCTTTCGCTGCAGGTGGAAGACCCGCCAGCGCGCGGCGCCGGCGATGCCGCCGATGACCAGGATGATGAGACCTGTCTGCACCGCCGGACGTTTCAGCCAGGGCATGGCCACCGAGAAGGTGTAGGCGGTGATGGGGCCAGGGCCGTGGGTCGGATGAACGACCTGCACTTGAAACGTAAAGGGGCCACCGCTGAGGTTCGTATAGCTGGCCAGCCCATCGGCCGCGGGTGCGGTCCAAGTGTCGCGATATCCCAACAATCGGGTGCGGTAGAGCGGGGTGGATCCCGAGTCGAAATGAGGCGCCACGAAACGGAAGGTCACGGCGGCCGTCGAGGAGGGAAAGAATGGGGTGTCGCGGCTGGAAACGGTGGGGCGGTCGATTTCGCCGGCCGTCACCCGAGTGATGATGGGCGCGGCTGATCCGCCGGTGTCGGATGTCGGCGGAACCTCGATGCGAAGCAAAGAATCGATGCCCTTGACCCAGAGAATTTCGCCGGTCTGCGCGTCCGATTCACTGAGCAGGAACTGGGCGCCGCCCACGCCGAGGGCATGATCGATGACGCTCGAAAAGGGAGTCGCCTGCCACTGGTCGCCATCGCGGGTCCAGCGCACCAGACCAATGGCGGGATTGATGCGGTCGAACCCGATCGTCCCCCAATAGGTGTCGCCGGCTCCGGGCGTCATCTCATCGACGAGGAAGCGGGAATGCTCCGCCCACCGCAGCCGCCGCGTAGGATGGAAGCGCTGCTCGGCGTCGTCCCACTCCAGTACGCCTGACTGGGTGCCGAACATCATGTGCCCGTCGACTTCGTAGACGAAGATCGGATTCCCGTCGGCGGGCAGCCCGTGTTCGGGACCGAGGCGCCTGACAGTCGCCTCCTGCCAGGTCTGCCCGGGCGATGCGCGGGTGACCAGAAACACCTCGCCCGTCACCGTGGCGTACCAGAACTGGCCGGCGTGGTCCTCGCTGAAACTGAAGGTTTCGCCGGCAACCCCGGGGATGGTGCCCTCGTCGATCCAGCTTGTGCCGTCCCAGCGCGCCGATCCTGGGGTAAATTCGCGATTGTAGAAGATCCGGTCGGGATCACTCCGCGACGGGCGGCACAGGGAAATGAGTTCGTCGGCGACGGCGATGCGGGTCCATTCCCCGTCATCGGGCAACCAATACAGACCGGCGCTGCCGGCGACGAGCAGTCCTCTGGGCCGACTCAGCAGTCCGTGCACGCGCAGTTCTCCGGGGACGCGGGGATCCGGTTCGAAGCGGGCAGTCTGGCCGTCGCGGGCGGGAAGCAACCGCAGCAGGCTTCCGTCGCAGGAAGCATAAAACACTCCCTGGTGTCGGATGAGGCTGAAGTTGATCCCCGCGGGATATCCCGTGCGCTCGTCGAACAACGTGAAGCCGCCCGAGAGCTGGATGCGGGTGATGCCGTTGAAGGTGGAGACCCAAAGACCGCCCTCGCGATCTTCGGTGACGAAGAGGGTGGTCTTGTTGGAAACACCAAGGTCCTCGTTGAGATTCGTCACGGATTCGCCGTCGGCCGTAAGCAGGAAAACTCCCCGGTCGACCGAGGCCAGCGCGTAGCGTCCGTCGGCGAGCCGGGTGGCGTCGTAGAAGGTGGCTTCCGCCATGGCCGGCCACGCCGCCTCGGCCCATTCGCGGGTGCTACCGTCCTCTTCGATCACGGCGAGCCCCGCCCCGGAAGCAGCCAGGAGCGCCGTGCCGGGGCGGGGGCCAGCGGCGATGGCCAGGAGTCCTTTGGTGCGGGCGAGGGCGGAGTTCGCCCAGGGCTGCCATTGATCCCCATGCCAGCCCCAGACACCTTCTCCCTGACGCAGGTTGCACAGCACATCACCGGCGGAAAAGAGTTCGTTTCCGCCCCCGTTGCTGAACTCCTGGGTGGTTACTCCCTCCGGCGTCCAGCGGAGGACGCCCTCGTGGGAGCCGACGAAGACCGCGCCGTCGTGAACGGCGAGCGTGCGTGCCCGGGTGAGTGGCTGAAAAGGTCCGGGCAGATCGGACACCAGTGACTCGAAAACCCAATTGTCGAACGCATCGGGGCACAGGCGGCCGAAGAGGGCATCGGACGAAACGTAGAGGTTGCCATCCTCGCCCATGGCGAGCGCCCGCACGAACGCGGTTGGCACCGGGTACCGTCGCCAGTTTTGCCCGTCGTAGTGCAGCACGGCCCCGTAGCTGCCGAAGAAAACGCGGCCGTCGGGCGCGAGCGCCGAGGCCCATACCTGGTAGTGCGACTCGTATTGCCGCGCCGAATACGTTGTGATGGGCGGCAGGCCGCGTTCGTCGTCGGCTCCGCGGGCGAAGGCCGCGCTCAGCGCCACGCAGAGCAGGGTGATTCCGAATCGGTTCAGGCGGCAGGCCACGAGGATGACGCTTTCCGCGGCAAACCGCGACAGTCAATTCGGCAGGCGCGGGTCTACGCACCTATGCGTAGACGCCACCTGATGCGGGCGATGACGAGTCCGCGCGGGCTGCCCGGCCCGATAGTCAGGCGCGGCGGACGGCCTCCAGGAACGCGGCCAATGCGGGCGGATTGTCGGGCGAGTTGCGCCAGGCCAGGGTGAGGTGGCTCTCGGGCGTGGGGCCGGAGAGGCGGCGAAACACGACGTCGTGCGGCAGGTTGCGGGCCTCGGAGGAGCACATGAAGGTCACGCCGATGCCGGCGCGGACCAGGCCGATGGCGTTGGTGCGCGGCCACACCTCCTCGGCGATGCGCGGAGTGACGCCGGCGGCGGTGAAGGCGGCGAGCGTGCGATCGTAGAAGCTGGAATTGAGGTGACGGGGAAAGAGCACGAAGGGCACGTCGGCGAGATCCTGCAACCGGAGGGTCTTGCGTTGGGCGGCGGGGTGATCGGCCGGCAGGACGACGCCGTTGCGTTCGCACAACAGCTGGCGGGTCTGAAAACCGGGCGGCAGCATGTGGGGATGCAGGAAGCCGCAGGCGATCTTGCCGGAGCGCAGCGCCTCGACCTGGGCGGAAGTCGGGGACTCGTTGAGCTCCACCCGGATCTTCGGATGGCTGCGCTGAAAATGACGCAGGATGCCCGGCAGCACCGTGGCCATGGCGAGGCCGGTGAAGCCCACGCGCAGCGTGCCGTGTTCGCCGTCGGCGATCGCCTTTAGATCGGAAGGCAGCCGCTTGAGCTGATAGAGCAGGGGATCGATGTTTTCCGCGAGATGCCGACCAGCCGGCGTGAGTTCAACGCGGCGACGGGAGCGCGTGAACAGGGGCGTGCCCAAGGCCTCCTCAAGGTGGGCGATCTGACGGGACAAGGCGGGCTGGGCGACGCCCAGGGACTCGGCCGCGCGACGGAAATGGAGCATCTGAGCCACCTCCCGGAAGTAGATGAGGTGACGGAGTTCGAAATCGTATTGATACTCACGAGGCATTAAACGGCACGAAATGAGTATTTCTCGGTTATCGCAAGATTGGATAAACTGAGACCGTGAAAACCGAAACCTGGGAGGCCCGCACCTACGACGAACCGCGTCGCCGCCTCGTGCCGTGTTACGAGGCCTTTTACGGCACGGCCGCCGAACTGGTCGCCCAGCTCGCGCCCTCCCGGCCGCGGTTGCTCGATCTGGGCGCGGGGACGGGTTTGATGTCGGCCGCGATCGGCGACCGGGTGCCGATCGGCTCCTTGACCCTGCTCGATGGTTCCGCCCGCATGTTGGCGCAGGCGAGAGAGCGGCTGGCCGCGTTCCACCCGCTTACGGTGGAGGCCGATCTGCGGGATGCCCTGCCGGAGGGGCCCTTTGACGTCGTCGTCTCAGCTCTCGCCGTCCACCACCTGGATGATCCGGAGAAACGCCGGCTTTACGCTCGCGTCTTCGAACGGCTGGCTCCGGGGGGATTCCTGGTGAACGCCGAGCAGATCCGGCCCGCGGACCCGGCGGTGGCAAAACTGTTCGAGTCAACGCACCTGCAGTCCGCCCGCCGCCTGGGCAGTGACGAGGCCGAGATCGCGGCGGCGGTCGACCGCATGAAGAGCGATCGATGCTGCGCAGCCGACCAGCAGGTGCGATGGCTGGCGGAGATCGGTTTCGACCTGACCGCTGTTTATTACCAATGGTTTAACTTCGCGGTGTTCGCGGGATGTAAACCGAAATTGAAAGCGCGCTAATAAATATCAGATTATTCCTGTGATGCCTGCTTGGCATCAAAAATGACTGAGCAAGTATTTCTGATTTATCGGCCCACCTGATACGATGACCGCGGTTCAAGTAGTTGTGTGACCGCGGGGGTCGTGATTCAGCGAAGAGTTTCTTTGATTTCTTAGCCCCATATTACGACCCTCGCGGTTTTTCTTTCCCTCACTTGATTCCACAAACGCCCACTCATGGCCCTGTCTTTGTTTGAAAAAGTATGGAATGCCCACGCGGTGCGGACCTTGGCCAACGGCCAAACCCAGCTGCTGATCGGTACCCATCTCATCCATGAAGTCACTTCGCCGCAGGCTTTCGGCATGCTGCGTGACTTGAAACTGCCGGTGTTGATGCCGACGCGCACCTTTGCGACCGTCGACCACATCGTCCCGACCGACCAACTGGTTGAGCCCTACGCCGATCCTTTGGCCCAGGCCATGATGGACGAGCTCCGCAAGAACTGCGCGGAGAACAACATCACCTTCTTCGACCGGGGCACCGGCAAGCAGGGTATCGTGCACATCGTCGGTCCGGAGCAGGGTATCACCCAGCCCGGCACGACCATCGCCTGCGGCGACTCGCACACGTCCACGCACGGCGCCTTCGGGGCCATCGCCTTCGGCATCGGCACGACGCAGATCCGCGATGTGCTCGCCACCCAGACCATGGCGCTCGGCAAGCTGAAGGTGCGTCGCATCGAGGTGAACGGCGAACTGCGGCCGGGCGTTTACGCCAAGGACGTCATCCTGCACATCATCGCCAAGCTCGGCGTGAACGGCGGCACCGGTTATGCCTATGAGTATGCCGGCTCCGTCTTCGACGGCTTCACGATGGAGCAGCGCATGACCGTCTGCAACATGTCCATCGAAGGCGGCGCGCGCGTCGGCTACGTCAATCCCGACGAAACCACCTTTGCCTACCTGCAGGGCCGTCCCTACGCGCCGGCCGGCGCCGACTGGGATGCCGCGGTCGAACGCTGGCGGAGCTTCGCCTCCGATCCGGGCTGCACCTACGACGACGTTGTGATCATCGATGCGGCCGACATCGCGCCGACCGTCACCTGGGGCATTAATCCCGGGCAGGGCATCTCGATCGAGGAAACCATTCCGGATCCGGAGACCGCCACCTCGCCCGACGAGCGCGCCTCGATCGAGGAAGCGCTGCAATACATGAAGCTCGAGCCTGGCGCCCCGATCAAAGGCACGCGCATCGACGTGGCCTTCGTCGGCTCCTGCACCAACGGCCGCCTGTCCGATTTTCAGGAAGTCGCCAAATACCTCGAGGGCCGCAAGGTCGCCCCCGGCGTGAAGGCCATCGCCGTGCCCGGTTCGCAGATCGTGGCCGCCCAGTGCGAGCAACTCGGCCTCGATCGGATCTTCGCCGAAGCGGGCTTCGAATGGCGCGGCGCCGGCTGCTCGATGTGCCTGGCGATGAACCCCGACAAGTTGGTCGGCGACCAGCTCTGCGCCTCTTCGTCCAACCGCAATTTCAAGGGCCGCCAGGGTTCTCCCACCGGCCGCACCATCCTGATGAGCCCGCTCATGGTCGCCGCCGCCGCGGTGACCGGTGAAGTGGCCGACGCCCGCGAAGTCTTCGAAGTCGGCGAACTGGCGACCGTCTGATTCCCCTGAATTCCGGCCCACGAAACCCACGAAAAGGCACGAAAGGAAATACCCCGCTTTTCGTGTGATTTAGTGTGTTTCGTGGGCGCTTCCTCTTCTTCCACCTATTCCATGGCTCTTGAAAAAATCTCCTCCGTCACCGGCCGCGCCGTGCACGTGCCGGGCAACGACATCGACACCGACCGCATCATCCCGGCGCGCTTCATGAAGTGCGTCACCTTCGATGGTCTCGGCGAATACCTGTTCTACGACGTCCGCAAGGACGCCGACGGCAACGACCGGCCCCACCCGCTCAACGACCCGCGCTTCCAGGGCGCCACCATCCTGCTGTCGGGCGCCAATTTTGGCTGCGGCTCCTCCCGCGAACACGCGCCGCAGGCGATTCAGAAGTACGGCTTCCGCGGAATCGTGGCCGAGAACTTCGCCGAAATTTTCTTCGGCAACTGCACGACGCTCGGCATCCCGTGTGCCACGGCCGCGCGGGCCGACATCGCCAAGGTGGCGGCCGCCGTGCAGGCGGATCCCGCGCTCGAAGTGACCATCGACGTCGATGCCCAAGTCGTGCGCTTCGGTTCAGAAAGCATTCCGGCCGCCATCCGCGACACGGCGCGCGACGCGCTGATCAACGGCCGCTGGGACGCGATCGCCGAGCTGCACGAAGGCGTGCCGCAGGTGAAGGAACTGGCGGCAAAGCTGCCCTACATGGCGGTTTAGGAGTGAAAGGGAGTGAGTGAAAGGGAGTGAGTGAAAGGGAAAAGGGGGTCGAAGGCGGAGGAGTGTCCACCTGATCCCTTTCCCTTTCACTTTCACTCACTCCCTCATCCGACTCCCTTTCACTCATCCCTTTCCACTCTCACTTTGACGCCGGCAGGAGGTTCAGGAACTTTTCCTGAACCTTTTTTGTATCCTTCGCGTCTCTATCGACGCCGCCTCCCATGTTCCTCGCGCTCATCGACGTATTCAAAGGTGCCGATATTCTGATCTACCCGCTGGGGCTCTGCTCGCTGGTCATGGTCTACATCATTTGCGAAAGGGCCTACGCGCTGCGGCGCGACGCCGTGATGCCGGACGAATTGGTCGAGGCGATCGTGGATGGGAAGGCCTACGCCGGCGGCAAGGAGTCGGTACTCTCACGCATCATCGAATTCGCCGAACGTCACCAGGACGACAGCGATGCGGTGAAGGCCTTTGCCCGGCTCGAGCTCAACCGCATGGAGCGCGGCCTGCCGTATCTGGATATCATCTACGCGGCGGCGCCGCTGCTTGGTCTCACCGGCACCGTTTGGTCGCTGCTGCGCGTGTTCTCGTCGCTCACCAACGACACTGGCCTGCCTGATCCGGTGGCCTTTTCCAGCGGTGTGGCGCTCGCTCTCTCGGCCACCCTGCTCGGCCTGTCCATCGCCATCCCCGCGCTCGTGGGCGGCGGCTGGCTCCAGCGCAAGGTCGAAAACTACGCGGCTCAACTCGATGTGATTCTCGAACGTATCCTCGGCAGCGACGAGGACGACAACCGGACCTGATTCCATGAGTGGCCTCTACCAGCGCCGGCGCAAGAAGCCGGAAATGAACCTGCTCCCGCTGATCGATGTGCTGGTGATGCTCATTTTCTTCGCGTTCGTCACGATGCAGTTCCGCTCCGCGGCCACGCTCAATATCACGCTGCCGAAGGTGGAGACCGCCGGCAAAAACGAGTTCAAGGGCACCGTCACGATCGGTGTCAGCGACGAGGGGGTCATGACCTTCAACGGCGAAATCGTCACCGAGGCCCAGATCGAGGAGCTGCTCCAGAAAGTGCGCGACGTCGACCGCGACATTCCGGTGCTCATCGCGGCCGACGAGTCGACGCCGCTCAAGACCGTGGCCTTCCTCATGGATGCCTGCCGCAAGACCGGCCTGAACAAGTTCAGCCTGCAGAGCCGGTAGCGTCCAGAATCGGCGAGACGCGTCGTCGTTTCCCCGCCTCCGGCAGCGCCGCAAACGACCCGAGCTTTTGACACGGAGGTCACAGAGGCAACCCAGAGAAAACGGAGGAAGTTTCTTGAGCGGCAACGAAGTAAACGAAGGGCCTTCCGACCTGCCGGCTTTGTTGGCTTTGTTTCCTTCTGTAAGATTTTCTATTCGCGTGAATTCGTGTTCATTCGTGGTTGAGATATGAAAATTCTGATCACCGGTGCATCGAAAGGCCTGGGCCGGGCCCTGGCGGATTTCTACATGGCGGCGGGCCACACCGTCATCGGCTGTGGGCGGGATCCGGAAAAGATCCTCGATCTCCGCTTCGCCGCGGCGGCGCCCAATCGCTTCGACATCGTCGATGTGGCGCAGGCCAGCAAGGTCGACGTTTGGCACGAGTCGGTCTCGGCTTCGCACGGCGCGATCGACCTGCTCATCAACAACGCCGCCATCATCAACCGGCCGGCGCCGCTGTGGGAGGTGCCTTCGGCCGAGTTTGCCCGCCTGGTCGACATCAACATCACGGGCACCTTCAACGTCATCCGCGCCTTCCTGCCGGAGATGATCGCGGCCGGACGCGGTGTGGTGGTGAACCTCTCCTCCGGCTGGGGCCGCAGCACCTCGCCGGAAGTCGCGCCGTATTGCGCTTCCAAATACGCCATCGAAGGGCTGACCCAGGCACTGGCGCAGGAACTGCCGGATCCGCTGGCCGCGATTCCGCTGAGTCCGGGTGTCATTGCCACGGACATGTTGCGCACCTGCTGGGGAGATGACGCCAATACCTATCCGACGGCCGAGGAATGGGTGAAGGAGGCCGGGCCCTTCATCCTGCAACTCGGCCGCAAGGACAACGGCCGTTCGCTCAGCGTGGGTTGAGCCGCAAGCGATCGGAGTGCGGACCGAAGGGTTCCAAGGTCCACCGTGCCACGATCTGCTCGAAATCCCGCAGGTGCCGCTCGCCGGAGAAATGGTGGATGACATGCTGCCGGGCGTTACGGCCCAGCTGCGCATGCAGGGTGGATGAGCGCAGCACCCGGTCCATGGCGTCGGCCAGTGCCGCCGGGTCGGCCGGAGGGACGAGCAGGCCGTTGACCCCATCGACGATCATGTCGGTGAAGCCACCGACCCGCGTCGCGATGAGCGGCAGTCCACAGGCCATGGCCTCGAGTCCGCCGAGCGCGAACGGCTCGGCCAAGGACGGCAAAACGATGTGGTGCGCGTGCGGCAGAAGCCGGGGCAGGTCCGGCCGAAAGCCGGTGAGGGTGACGCGGTCCGCCACGCCGAGACGTTGGATTTCCCGACGCACGCGACGCGTGTAGCGCGGATGCGAGTCGTCCTGCCCGGCGAGCACGAGGCGCAGATCGGGATGGCGCGGCAGCACGCCGGCAAAGGCCTGCACCAGCGTCAACTGGCCCTTGCGGGGCAGGACTTTTGCCGGGCACAGCACCACGCGCTGCTCGGACGTGAGGTGCAGCTCGCGATGAAGCGGGCTTTCCTCGGGTGGCGGAGGCGTGAAGCGGGAGGCTTCGACGAAGTTCGGCAGGATGGCCACATGCCCGGAACGCCGGAGATAGGTGCGGCGAAGCTGACGGGCCGCGGAGGCGGTCAGCGCGATGATATGGCGCTGGAAAAACCAGTGCAGGTTCAGGTGGTGGCTGTGCGCGTGAGCGATGTGCACGCCCCCGGTGCGCCGGGCGAGGCGATGCCCGAAAGCGTGGGATCGGGTGGCATGGCTGTGGGTGAGATGGATCCCGTACTGCGCGCAAAACGCCGCGACGTTCTCGAGACCGGCGCGATCCGACACAAAGTCGGTCGGCAACCACAGCGCCTCGCCCTCGAATTGGCGGGAGATCCAACTGCCGCGTGGCGCTGCAAGGAAGACGGTGTGCCCGTGATCCAGCAACAGCCGTGTCAGGCGCTGCGCATAAATCGCAGCGCCACTCACGCCTCGGGTGGAAACCAATTGAAGAATTTGCATGATTCGAAAGCGTCAGCAGACCCGTACGATCCTCGCGAGTGCCACGAAAACAGATTGCGAATCGCGGCAGCCGCGCGTGGCAAACGCGTGCTCGAGCGAGACTGTGGCACAGACATTCCTGTCGGTGAGTCCCGGCGAGACTGTGGCACAGGCATTCCTGTCGGTGAGGAGGGAGGCAACGTGCACAGACAGGAATGCCGGTGCCACCTTGGGTGGATCCGCGCTGCACCGAGCCTCCTCCCGGGTCGGGAGGCAACGTGCACAGACAGGAATGTCTGTGCCACCTTGGGCGGATCCGCGCTGCACCGAGCCTCCCGGGTCGGGAGGCGTTTGGGAGGATCGAAGTGGCTCCTAAGTGGCGCTCAGTAGAGCTTCACGTAGCTGTTGCGGCGCAGGCGCTCCAGCCACTGCTCCTGGGCGCGGCGGGATTCGCGGGAGATGAGGATGCGTTCAATCTGATCGCGGACCTCGTCGATGGGCTGAATGCCGGCGTATTTGCGCTCTTCGGCGTAAAGGATGTAGACGCCATCGGGCAGCAGAATCGGCTCCGTGGCCTCGCCGGCCTTGAGCTTGAAAAGCGGCTCGCTGAATTCGGGCTTGAGGCCGGAGCGGTTCATCCAACCCCAGTCGCCGCCTTTGCGGGCGCGCACGGTGTCCTCCGACATTTCCTTGGCGATGTCGGCAAAGGCGTGACCGGCATCGAGTCGCGCCTGCACGCGGGCGGCGAGGGTGAGCAGGTCGCTGTCGGTGCGACCGTCCTTGCGCGAGAATTGGATGAGGCGCAGGTGAACGGAGTCCTCCTGGAAAAACTCCTCCTTGTTCTCCTCGTAGAAGGTCTGGACCTTCACGGGCGAAACGACGGTGGCGGACTTCCGCTTCTGGCCGCGCATGTATTGATAGATGATGTCCTCCTCAACCTCCTGGCGATACTCGCGGAGGGTGAGGCCGCGGGCGCGGAGGTAGGCCAGAAACTTGGAACGGTCGCCTTCGAATTCGTTGATGATGTTTTCATCGACCGCGTTGTCGATGTAGCTCACCGGAATGCGGCGCTTCTCGTCACTGTAGAAATCCTTCACGATGAGGATGCGATCGACGAGGGCCTGGATGGTGTCGTCCTGCAGGGCTTCGAGCCGGCGGTTGAACTCCTGTTCGCTGCGGGAGGTCGACTGCAGCTCGGGGATCATCGGTGCGATCTCGCGGCGGATGTCGTCGACGGTGATGATCTTGCCTTCCGCGACCGCGGCGATGCCGTTGGCGAAGCGCAGGTTGAGCCCATCATCAACGGGGGCGGGGGACTGGGCGGCGAGGGCTTGACCGAGGGCCAGAACACCGGCGAGGGCGAGGAGGCCGACTCGGGTTCGGATGGCTGGGGAGTGCGTCATGGATTCGGCAGATTGTCGAGAAACGTGGATATTTCGCGTAACCGTAGAAGGGGCTTGGGGGCGGTCAACCTCGGAAACCGGGTGCCATGCATGACCCAGTCGTCGCGATGTCCGCTCGCCCGCAAGCACTTGAGTTTCGTGCTGTCGGTCTCGACCGAGAGGATACCCTTTTGTTCCGCGCGGATCCGTATCCCCGTGACTGCCAACAGCGCGCGCACGTCGTCGCCGTAGTTGCCGAAGCGATCCTTCAGGTCGGCATCGAGTTGCGTGAGTTCGGTCAGCGACGCGGCCATGGCCAGGCGGCGGTAAAAATCGATGCGCAGGCGGGTCTCGGCGATGTAGCTCGCCGGGATGCGGGCCTGGATCGGAGCCACCGCCACCGCTCCGCTGGCGGCGTGTTCGGCGTCGCGCAGGGTGGTGTAGCCGTCCTCGTGGCGGCCGCTCTTGTCGGCCTCGGGCGTGCCGTCGCCGACGAAGACGAAGTCGAGTTTGACCGAGGCGCGGATGGCCGTGGCCTGCTTCTCGCCCTTGAGCCGGGCGACGGACTGGCGGAGCAGTTGGCAGTAGAGCTCGAAGCCCACGCCGACGATGTGGCCGCTCTGTTCGGAGCCGAGCAGGTTGCCGGCGCCACGCAGCTCGAGATCGCGCATGGCGATGCGAAAGCCGGCGCCGAGCTGGTTGTGGGTGCGCATGGCATTGAGGCGTTCACGGGCGACCTCGACGAGGCGGGTGTGGCGATGCAGCAGCAGGTAGGCGTAGGCCTGGTGTTTGAAGCGTCCGACCCGGCCGCGCAGCTGATAGAGTTGCGAGAGGCCGAAGCGGTCGGCGCCCTCGATGATGATCGTATTGCAGTTGGGGATATCGAGACCGCTCTCGATGATGGTGGTGCAGACGAGCATCTGGTAATCGCCGGCGACGAAGTCGGTCATGCGGTGCTCGAGCGTCTTTTCGTCCATCTGGCCGTGACCGACACCGATGCGGATCTCCGGCATGAGCTGGGCGAGATGGGCGGCGACGAGCTCAATGGTCTGGACACGGTTGTGCAGGTAAAACACCTGACCGCCGCGGGCGACTTCGCGGCGCACGGCATCGACGACGATCTTGTCGTCGTAGGTTTTGACGATGGTCTGGATCGGATGGCGATTGGTCGGCGCGGTCTCGATCACGCTCATGTCGCGGGCGCCGGTGAGCGCCATGTAGAGGGTGCGCGGGATGGGCGTGGCGCTCATCGAGAGCACGTCGATGGAGGCACGCATGGCTTTGAAACGCTCCTTGTGCTTCACGCCGAAGCGTTGCTCTTCGTCGATGATGACCAGGCCGAGTTCCTTGAACTGAACGTCCTTCTGCAGCAGCCGATGCGTGCCGATGAGAATGTCGACCTGACCGGCGGCGGTGGCGGCGAGGATCGAAGTCTGCTCCTTGCGGGTGCGAAAGCGGCTCACCATCTCGATGGCGATGGGATAACCCGCCATGCGCTCGCGGAAGGTGTTGAGATGCTGCTGGGCAAGCACGGTGGTCGGCACCAACAGGGCCACCTGCTTGCCGCCCTGCACGGCCTTGAAGGCGGCGCGGATGGCGACCTCGGTCTTGCCGAAACCCACGTCACCGCAAATGAGCCGATCCATCGGGCGGGCGCGTTCCAGGTCGGCCTTGGTTTCGTTGATGGCCTTGAGCTGGTCGGGCGTTTCGGTGAACGGGAAGGAGCCTTCGAACTCGTGCTGCCACTCGGTGTCGGGCGGGTGGGCGAAGCCCGGCTCGGCGTCGCGCACCGCCTGCAGGCGCAGCAACTCGGCGGCGAGGTCGATGGTGGAACGCTCCGCGGCCTTGCGGGCTTTTTCCCAACGCTGAGTGCCGATGCGGCCGAGCTGGGGCTTGGTTTTGCTGAGGCCGACGTAGCGGCTGATGAGGTGGGATTCCTGGAGCGGAACGTGCAGCGTGACGCCCTCGTCAAACTCCAGCGAAATGACCTCGCGCACACCGTCGCGGGTCTCGATCCGGGTGAGGCCGCGATAGTGGGCAATGCCGTGCTGCAGGTGCACGACAAAGTCGCCTTCGACGAGATCGGCGAAGTCGAGGAGCTGGTCGATCTGCGCGCGCTGCACCAAGGCGCGCTTGGTGGGCGCGGAGCGGCGCGGACGGCGGCGGCCGAAGATCTCGGTCTCCGAAACCACGACGACGCCGCGGGTCTTTTTGCTCCAGCCGCGCCAGTCGAGTCGGGTGTCGTCACGGAAGGTGAGCCGGAAACCTTCGTTGAGATCGCCGCGGCCAAAGGTGGGTTTGAGCGCGGCGATGCCCGGCTCCTCGGCCAGGATCTCCTGGGTGCGTTGTTCCTCGCCGGATTTGGCGGTGACGATGTGAATGGCGTAACCGGCGCGCTGCCATTCCAGGAGGCGCTGCAAAAACTCCTGCCGCGCCTCGGCCTCGGCGTGCAGCCGTTCCTGGGCGACCAGTCCGTCCCCGGGGTAGCGGCGATGATGCACGAGGCTCTCCGTGTCCCAGGTGCATTCCGCCGCTTCACCCGGTTCAAACCAGAACGACGCCACGTCGAGATCCTGGATCGCGACGAGACTGGTCGCCTTTGCGAGCGCGGCTTCCACGACCGGCTGAATCCGCGTCGGATTCTCCAGCGCCAGGGCGCTGAAGGCGGCCTCCAGGTCGGGCGGTTCGATGAAGGCAATGCGGGTGCCGGCGGAAAGGTAGTCGCTGATGCCGGTGCGGGCGGCATCGAAGCGCAGGCGGGGCGAAGCGCTCAGCGTGATCGAAGGTACGGTTGCGCCGGAACGTTGTGTGACCGGATCGAAGGCGCGGATCTCCTCCAACTCGTCACCGAAAAAATCGAGGCGGTAGGGCTCGTTGGCGGTGATGGGGTAGACGTCGATGAGTCCGCCGCGTATCGCGTAGTGGCCGGGGGACTCGCAGAGGGGTTCCGAGTCGTAGTCGAGCTCGTGCAGCTTTTCCAGCAGGCCCTGATAGGTCCAGGTCGAGCCGGGCGCGAGTTCGAGTTCGGCGGCGGCAAATTTCTCCAGTGCCGGCACCGCTTGCACGAGCGCCGCGGGAAAGGTCACCACGACGAGCGGGTGATCGCGGGCCGTGGCCAGGCGTTGCGACCCACGGGTGGCGCGGAGTTTGGAGAGCACCGTGGTGCGGTCGGCGGAGGCGGCGAAGGCCTCGCGCATGTCGCCATCGGTCGGCATCGACTCCGGCAGCACCAGCACCTCGGGACGGCGCGGCTGCTGGCTGGTTTGGGCGAAGAAGGAAATGTCCTCGGCCACTTGCTCCGCCACCTTGAGGGCGGGGGCCACGACCAGCCACACCGGCGCATCCGCGCCCTGGATCTCGTGCGCGAGCACGGCGCCACGGGCCGGCGGACAGACGCCGGTATGCTGGAAGCGTGCGGGAGGCGGGGCCATGCGGAGGACGAGACGCAGGGGTGACGCGGACGCAAGCCGCGCGTTCAGGCGTCGGGGAGCGCGCGGATGGCCTCCGTTTCGAGGGCGACGCGGGCGGCGTTCTCCTCGGCGCTCTTCTTGGAGGTGCCGCGACCGGCGCCGAGAAACTCGCCCCGCAGGTAGACGCGGGCCTCGTATTCGCGGGCGTGATCCTCGCCGGCAATGTGGCTGACGTCGTAGCGGAGCGCGCTGTTGCCGAGCGTGGGTTGCACCTTTTCCTGCAGTCGCCCCTTGGGATTCTCGTGGTGAATCACGGTCCGGAGGCGGGCCGCGAGATCGCCGTAAAGTCGCAGTACCACCGCGCGGGCGGTCGGAAAATCACTGTCGGCATAGATGGCGCCGATGAGGGCTTCAAACGCATCCTCCAGGGCGGCGGGGCGCTCGCGGCCACCGGTCTGTTCCTCGCTCGCGGCGAGGCGCAGCGCGGGGGCGAGGTCGATCTCGCGGGCGAGCCGGGCGAGGTAGTGTCCCTTGGTCAGGGCGGCGCGGCGCTTGCTGAGCGCGCCCTCGCGTTCCGTCGGATAGAGGTTGAACAGAGCTTCGGTGAGCGCGAGCTGCAGCACGGCGTCACCGAGAAACTCGAGCCGCTGGTTGCTCTCGTTTTCGTCGGCATGCTCCTGCAGCCACGACGGATGGGTCAGCGCCAGGCGCAGGCGATCCGGGTCGTTGAATCGGTAGCCGATGTTATGCTGCAGGGACTCGAAGGCGGAGGACATGGGGCGAGGGGCGGCGCATCGCATACCGAATGCATCGCGGCGTAAAGGCCGAGTGGTCAAAAACTGGGCGCGGCGGCGGCGGCGCGGAGTGTTCAGGAGGAGGCACTGGCGTAGCGGCGCAGTCCGCGATGAAAGACCGTGACCGCGAGGATCAGCCAGACCGCGGTGGCGGCGAGCAGCCAGAATGCATAACCGGATTCCCAACCATGGATGAGCGCGCGCGACGGCGCGTTGCTCAGCACCACCGACGGCAGTATCCACACAAAAACGACATTGGCCACGCCGCGAAACGCCTCCTGCGGCAGGCGGGAGAATTCCATGAAGGTGAAGTAGATTCCCTCCATGCCCTGGCTGCCGATCGTCCAGAAACTGATCGAGACGGCGAGCAGCAGGATGGCGTAGCTGATGGCGAGTCCGCAGCCGACAAACCCCACGTAGGCGGCGATGGCACCGGGCGTGGGGTCGAGGCCGAGTTTGCCGGCGGAGAAGAGCACGACCGCGAGGGCCACGACGACATTGAGCAGCCCGTCGAGGTCGAGTTTGCGGGTCGAGACCATGAAGAGCAGGTTGCCGGGTTGGGCCAAAAAGAAGTCGAACATCCCGGAGCGGATGTTGCGGCCGAGTTCGAAAAGGTTGCTCCAGAAAAAGCCCATCAGCAGTCGCTGGATGAGCATGGTGGTGCCGACGAGCAGCAGCATCTCGTATTTGGTCCAGCCGGCGATGGCATCGGTGTGCTCGTAGATGACGGCGATGGCCGCGATGTTGACCGCCATCCAGAACAGCTCGACCAGCGACCACATGATGAAATCGCCGCGGAACATCATCGACCGGACGATCGAATAACGCGCGGAGGCGAGCCAGAGGCGAAGGTAGTGGAGCATTATGTTATTTTTGATTTTGGATTCCCGAATTTCGAAGGAAGGGACGGCGGGTGGCGGATGCGGTGGCGTTGGGAAACAAATCCAAAATCCAGAATCCAAAATCGAAAATAACATCAGCCGCCGACGGCGGTGTGGCGGCGGAGGCCGCGGCGCCAGAGGAACTGGCCGAAGGCGAGCAGGGCGACGACCCAGCAGGCCTGGATGGCCAGGCCCTCGAGGGCGGTGGCCTGATCGAGGCGGCCCGTGAAGATGGCCGCCGGAAAATACATCTGGTAGTAGTAGGGCAGGAACTGGGAGATGCGGAAGAGGCCGGCGGGCAGCAGATCGAGCGGAAAGATCTGCCCGCCGAGCACGGTTTCGACCGCCATGGAGAGAATGACGAAGGACTGAATTTCGAGAAACCAGAAGGTCAGCAGGCCGAAGACGTAGGCGATGGAGAACTGGATGAGCGCGGCCATGAAGGCGGCGGGGAGGCCGAGGGCCAGGCGCCAACCTTCGTCGGGAAAGGTGAGGTGCTCGCCGAGCAGCGGCAGGGCGAGCATGACCGGCACGAGCGCGAGCAGGCCCGAGACCAGACGGGCGGCGATGAAGATGGTGAAGCGATAGGCGAAGTAGTTGATCGGCTTCAGCAGGAACTGATTGATGAGCCCGTTGCGGATCTCCTCGCTGATCTGGTAGTCCTCGTTGAAGGCGCCGATGAAGAACTGCAGGACCAGCAGGCAGACGAAGTAGGTGAGGGTCTGGTCGAGATTGAAGCCGCCGATGGAGTCCTCGCCGCGAAAGGCCGCGCCCCAGAGAATGAAGACGAAGGCCAGGTGCACGAGCGAGAAGGTCGCGCGCATGGCGAAATTCCACCGGTAGACGATGTTGTTCTGCAGGCCGACGTTGAAGACGTGGCGGTACTTGGCGACGAGCAGACGCATGGCTGGGGGCTGGGATGGCTGGGGGCTGGGATGGCTGGTGGCTGGGGGTCGGGGGCTAGGATTTGGGCTTGAGGTTGAAACGGTTGATGACTTCGGCGGCGAGTTCGCGGTAGGCCTGGGCGCCGGCGGAGGCGTTGTCGTAGGCGAAGATGGGTTTGCCGAAACTGGGGGCCTCGCTGAGGCGGACGGTGCGCGGTATGAGGGTGTTGAATACCTTGTCCGGCAGGTGGGTGCGCACCTCTTCGACGACCTGGCGGGCGAGGTTGGTGCGACCGTCATACATCGTCATGACGACACCGCCGAGGGTGAGTTCATGGTTGAGGCCGGCTTCGCGGATGCGCTCGAGATTGCGCAGGATCTGGCCGAGACCCTCGAGGGCCATGTATTCGGACTGCAGGGCGATGAGGAGCTGGTCGGCGGCGGCGAGGCTGTTCATCGAGAGCATACCCATGGAGGGAGGGCAGTCGATGATGATGGCGCGGTAGCCGTTGCTGGCCTTGAGGGGGCCGAGCACCTCCTTCAGGCGACCGAGGTAGTTTTCCGACTGGGCGAGCTCCACCTCGGCGGCGGCGAGGTCCTCCTCGCTCGGGATGATGGCGAGGTGTTCGTAGTCGGTGGGGGTGATCATCTCGAACACGCTGCCCTCGCCGTGGAGCGGACCGTAGAGGGAGCGGCCCTCCTGTTTCTCGACGCCGAGGGCGCTGGTGGCGTTGGCCTGCGGATCGAGGTCGATGAGCAGGGTGTGGATTTTGCGTTCGGCGAGACCGGCGGCCAGGTTGACGGCGGTGGTGGTTTTGCCGACGCCGCCTTTTTGGTTGGCGATGGAGAAGATGGTGGTGGGCATCGTGGACTGGGTGAAGCGAAGCGAAAGAGGTAACCACGAAAAACACGTTTCGAGCGCAGCGACAGCCTCAATACGCGAAAAACCGGCGGGGAGGGGAGGGATGAAGGCCGACTGGGCAGCGGGTCGGGACAATTCGTTTTTCGGGACTTGCGCGATTCGCGGTTTGTTCTCAACGTCCGCCTTCCCCTGACTACGGCGCGGTAGCCAAGTGGTAAGGCCGAGCTCTGCAAAAGCTCTATGCGGCGGTTCGATTCCGCCCCGCGCCTCCAACTTTGAATCAGAATCTGATTCAAAGTTGCCCGCTGAAGCCTTCGGCGAAGGGGGGCTGTGTAGAAGCTCACGATTCGCCCCGGCGTTGGGCGGAACCGAACCGCCTGCCGCTGGCGCGGCCGCGTTCGATGTCAAGCCATCGGCGGAGCCGATAGACCGCCCTGCGCCTCCAACTTTGAATCAGAATCTGATTCAAAGTTGCCCGCCGAAGCCTTCGGCGAAGGGGCTGTTCCTCCCGCTGCTCCGCAGCGTCTGGCTCAAAGGGATGGCGGCCGAGGGCAGGGTAAACGGACGGGGACGTCCGTTCTCCAGTGGGACCTGCGGTGGAGTGGTGGAGGACGGACGTCCTCGTCCGTTTGGTGCGGTTGGGGCTGCGGTGGGGGCGGGCCTTTGAGACCTACTTATGCCGTTGACGGCGACGGCGTGAACGACGGGGAGGTGTCGGGCGCCGGGAGCGGGGGCTGGGAATCGCCCTTCTGATAGGTGAGCGCGAAACTGAAGCGGAAGGTCGAACCTTGGCCCAACGTACTGTCGACCGAAATGGCGCCGCCCATGAGTTCACAGAGGCGCTTGGATATGACGAGACCCAGGCCGGTGCCGCCACGGCGGCGGGTGCTGGAGGAATCGAGCTGGCTGAAGGGCTTGAAGAGGTCCTTCACGCGCTCCTCGGGAATACCAATGCCGGTATCGGTGACAGCGACGAACAGCCGGAGATGGCGCAGGTCCGATCCGGGGATCGACTCGCCGCGGGCACAGGAGACATTGACGCCGATGCGGCCGCGCTCGGTGAACTTGAAGGCGTTGCCCACGATATTCATCAGCACCTGGCGGAGGCGGGCCTGGTCGCCGTTGACGATCACGGGAACGCTCGGATCGATCTTGAGCACGAAGTCGAGTCCGGCGTTGCGGGCGGTCGGGCCGAAGTGGTTCTGCACTTCCTGCATGCAGTCGCGCAGGGCGAAGGGCGTCTGCTTCACTTCGATCTGCCCGGCTTCCAGGCGGGAGACGTCGAGGATGTCGGCAATGAGCGTTTCGAGGGTCACGCCGCTTTGGTGGATGTTGGTGACGTATTCGAGCTGGTCGGACGAGAGCTCGGTTTCGCGCAGCAGTTTGGCGAAGCCGATGACGGCATTGATGGGCGTGCGGATCTCGTGACTGACCACCGCGAGGAATTCACTCTTGGCGCGGTCGGCGGATTCGGCCGATTCCTTGGCGCGGACGAGCGCGGCCTCGGCGGCCTTGCGGGCACCGATGTCGTGCCCGACGGCCTGATACTCCAGCAGATCGCCGGACTGCGATTTGATCGCGCGGTGAGTCCAGAGGAAGCTGGCGATGTCGCCGCCAGCGCCATCGAGGTCGACTTCGAAGGAAGCCTTGTCCGGCAGGTTGCCCTGAAAATCGCGCTTGGGGTAACCCAGCTCGATGAGCGGAAAACGCTGGCCGCGCAGCGCGCTGCGGGGTTTGCCGAAGAAACGGGCGTAGGCGGCGTTGACGAAGGTGAGCGTGCCGTCGGGTTTGTAACGGCAGATGAGGTCGACCTGGTCCTCGACGATACCGCGGTAGCTGGCCTCCACTTTCTGCAGGCTCTGGGCCATGCGTTCGATCTGGCGGGCGAGGCCGATGATTTCGTCCTGCTCCTGGGGGAAATCGTCCTCATCGATCAAGGCGCTTTCCGCCGCCGGGTGGTCGGGCTCGACCGCGGCTTTGGCCTGTTCGCCAGCGGTGCGTTTGATCTCGCGCAGGCGGTCCATAAGGGTGCGGTCCCAGACGTAGCCGGCGAGAACGAGGAGGATGGAACCGATGATGGCCAGACCGAGGAGCCAGTAGGTGGTGCCCAGGCGGTCCCGCAGGTCACTGTCGAAAGCGAGCACGATGAGCGTGACCGCGAGGCTGAACGCGAGCGCGAGAATCATCGCGGTCTTGCGTCGGAAGAAATCACCCATGGGGAGCGAGCTTGGTTGGGGGAAGAAGGCGAGTCTAACTCAAACTCATCGGGCGCAAGGACCTGTGTGCCATATTCACAGACGCTTTACCCCGAAAGACTCAGGCATGGCGGCCTTTGAAGGTGAGTTCGGCGACGGCGGACTTGTCCTGTCCACCCAGACCGAGGGCGCAGAGACGGTCGTATTGCAGCTTGGTCGCGGCGGCCAGGGGAAGGTGGAGGCCCTGTTCGCAGCCCAGGATCCAGGCAATCGTGCTGTCCTTGGCGGCGTGGGCGGCGGAGAAGTAACAGGCGTGGTCACGGTTCTGCATGTCCTCGCCGTCGGTCTTGAGTACCTGCGAGTTGGCGCCGGTCTGGGCAAAGACCTCGCGCAGCATGGCGAGGTCGAGACCGAGAGTCTGACCCAGTCCGAGGCCTTCGGCGAGGGCGGCGGTGTTGATGTTCATGACCATGTTGACGAGCGCCTTGACCTGCGCGGCCGTGCCGGCAGGGCCGATGTAGCGGAGAGCGGTGCTGAGGTCGTCGAGCAAGGGCTTCACTTCGTCGAAGAGAGCCGGATCGCCGCCGCACATGAGATAGAGCGTGCCCTGGCGGGCCTGCGGAATCGAGGAGGCCATGCAGGCCTCAAGGGAGCGGGCTCCCGCCTGAAGCGCGAGGCGTTCGACCTCGACGTGGGTGGCCGGGGTGAGGGTGGCGCAGTTGATGAATATCCGGCCGGCGGCGTCATGCAGCAGGGAGTCGCCGCTCTCGCGGAAAATGCCAAGCTGGGCGGCATCGTCGGTCACGACGGTGATGATGATATCGGCCGCGGCAGTGACTTCGGCCAGGGACCGGGCATGGGTGGCGCCGAGTTCGGTGGCGAGTTCGGCGGCCAGGTTTTGCGCCTGGTCGAAGACCGCCGTGATGGAGCGGCCCTGGTCATGGAGGCGGCGCGCCATGTTGGCGCCCATCCGGCCGACGCCGACGAATCCGATTTTTGGAGACATACGCGAGTGAGAGTGAAGGGGATGAGTGAGAGGGATCCGCCTTCGCCGCGGCTTGCACCTTCTCTGAAGCTTGGGCGGACCCGGTCGGCGGGACGGGGAAGTGAAAGGCGGGGCTTAGTGGGCGAAGACGGGGTTGTGCTTTTTCTCCTGCGCCAGGGTGGTGAGCGGACCGTGGCCGGGAGCGATGACGGTGTCGCGGGGCAGGGTGAAGATCTTCTCGCGGTTATTGCGCAACTGTTCGGCGAAGTGGGTGGGACTGCCACCGACGGAGGAGGCGAAGAGTGAGTCGCCGACGACGGCCAGCGGCCAACTGAGACCCGTGACGAAGAAGGTGGTCTGGCCGGGGGCGTGGCCGGAGGTGAGCACGGTCTTGATATCGAGTTCGCCCGCGTGAAAGTGCACGCCTTCCTCGAAGGTTTGCGCGCCCGGGTGAGCGACCGACGCCTCGCGGTGCGACCAGATCTCCGCCTCGGGCGCGGTCGCCGCGAGGCGCTCGAGGTCGGCGATGTGGTCGTCGTGGTTGTGGGTGATGAAGATGTAGCGCAGGCGCAGTTTGTCGCAGGCGATGATGTCGAGCATGCCCTCAACGGAGGCGCCGGTGTCGAAGGCGGCCGCCTCGCGGGAGCGCGGATCCCAGATCAGATAGCTGTTTACCGTCATGTCCCCGAACGGCGTATTGAAGGCCGCGAAGCCGCGGGGAAAAACGGGAATCTCCGGATACCACTGGCGGCGGGCGTGAGTCTCGAGCGCGTTGGGGTTGAGACGCAGGTGGCGGGCGACCCGGCGGACCACGGCAATCAGCGGTTCGCCGGCCTTTACCTTGGCGAGGTCCTCCAGACTCACCTCGGCCCGGCGGGCAAGTTCCTCGTCGGAGATCTTCAGCCCGCGTTGGGTCTTGTTGATGACATCGTCAAAATTGTCCTCGAGCGGAATCAGCGGCATGGGAGGGCAAGGTGCGCGGCACCGGCGCCGCGCGCAAGTGCAGGGTGAAGGGAGCAGGAACCCGCGCTGTTGCGGAGGATTTGATTAACAGCGCGGCGGAATCTGGCGGACAGGAGGCGGGGGCGGGTTCTATCCTCTCGGCACCATGAAGTCCCCCCGTTTTACCCTTATCCTCTTCGCCCTGTTACCCGTCTGGCGCGCCGCGGCGGTCGAGTACCCGCCCCATGTGATCGGCAATTCGCAGTTGCGCGTGCTTGAGCCGACGGCGGAGGGTCGCCACTACCAGTTGAGCATCGGCCTGCCCTCGAGCTATGCGGAGAATCCGGAGCGTCGATATCCGGTGGTCTATGTAACCGATGGTTATTGGGATTTCGTCAAAATGACGACGGCGCAGGGGAGTCTGGTCTACGACAAGGTGACGCCGGAATTCATCGTGGTGGGGCTGGGTTATGCCGGCGAAGGCATCGACTACGGGCAGATGCGGCTGTGGGAACTCTCCCCGGTGCAGGTTTTCAACAATGCGAAGAGTGGACGGGCGGAGACGTTTCTGGCGACGCTGAAGGACGTGATCATTCCCTTTGTGGAGAAGGAATACCGGGCGGATCCCGACTACCGTGTGTTGGCCGGCGCCTCATTGGGCGGGCTCTTCACGTTGTATGCGATCTATTCCGAGCCGGATCTTTTCGATGCGGCGATCGCCGCGACGCCCGCGGTCGTGGTGGGCGACGACTGGCTGCTGGAGTACGAAAAGGCGTTTGCCGCCTCGGGGCGCGCCCTGCCGGTGCGTCTTTTTGTGAGCGGCGGAGCAGACGAACATCCCAATTTCCTGGGCGGCATCCTTCGTCTCAATGCGCGGATCGCGAATCGCGACTACGAAGGATTTCACTACCTGTTTCGCCTGATCGACGGGGAGCGCCACGCCGGCATGCAGATCGAAAGCTACACGCGCGGCTTGCGTTGGGCCTTTGAGCCGCTTGCGCCCGAAACGGGTCCGGTGAAACTCGACTAGGACGCCCGATCGTTTCCTGGCCGGGCCGCGCTCGGGTTTCTACTCCACCGAGCCCGCGGCCACGAAGTGGATGCCGCCGCCCGATTTCAGGTGGGCGGCGCCGGGGGCGATGACGTGGTGGCCCGGCGCGGTGATCTCACCCAGGCCGAGGTACTCGCGGGCGACTGCGGCGTCGGCAGGCGAGAGACGGGCCGTGGCGAGAAACTCGCAGTTGATCGAGACGGTGGGCTGACCGGCCGTGACCATGAGGCCGGGTTGGTTGCGGCGGGCCCAGTCTTCGATGCAGGCCACGAGCATGATGTAGGAGAGTCGCGCGGGTTGTTCGGTCCAGTAAGCCACCTCTTCCTCGTAGACGTCGCGATTGATTACGAAGCGATAGGCCTGCTGCAGCACCTGGGCGTAGGCCTCCGGATGCTCGGCGAGCCAGGCGAGATGATCGGTCACCTGGGCGGCGTAGGTGAGGGAAGAGGACGCCGGCGCATCCACGGCGGCACCGCCAAAGGCGTCGGCTTTGGCCTTTT
The DNA here is from genome assembly GCA_965652375.1 of uncultured Opitutus sp. Taxonomy (GTDB): domain Bacteria; phylum Verrucomicrobiota; class Verrucomicrobiia; order Opitutales; family Opitutaceae; genus Actomonas. The sequence goes on along the minus strand of CBFGUO010000003.1, from coordinate 45,623 downwards.
CCGCGGTGGCGGCGCGCTGGGCCGGATCCTGGCGCAATTGGCTCTCGGCCGCTTCGAGGGCCCGACCCAGCGCAATCTCCTGGTCCGACGAAACCGGGTCCTGACCGAGCACCAGCAGCTGGGCGGCACGGAGGCTCTCGGACGGGGCAGCGGTCGCCGCGACGGCGGCGGACAGGAAAGCGAGCAGGGAAGGAAGCAGGCGGAGACGCATCGTCATGAGGCCAAATTCATGAGCAGGCGGAATCGGTCAACGGGTTCCGCGATTCATTTCCGATAGTCGTTGAACGGCAACCACACGGCAAGGTCGTGCCCGGCGGCACATCTGGAATGTTGGCAGAACCACCTCGGCCCCTTGAGCTGGAATCCGTTTTCCTTTTCTCCCATGACCCATTCTCCGATTTTGCGTCCTTTCCTGACGGTGTTGCTGTCGCTTGGCTGGCTGGCCGCCCTGCACGCCCAACCTTCCGGCGGCCCCTACGGTCCGATCCAGCAACGTTACGACGTGCCGCAGCAGGGGACGGTTTACTACGTCGCGCCGGACGGCGCGGCCGATGCACGAGGCCAGGCCTTGACGACCCCCACCACGCTGGAGGCTGCGATCTCGCGGGTCGTTACCGGTGATACGATCGTGATGCGCGGCGGTACCTATCGCACCGGCAGCCTGCGACTCAGCCAGGGCATCACGATTCAGCCCTACCTCGACGAGCGGCCGGTCATCAAGGGCACGGAGGTCGCAACGGAGTGGGAACCGGCCGGGGAAAACCGGTGGCGCACGAACTGGACGCGCCTGTTTCCGGCGGAACCGGCCGATTGGTGGCGTCGGGAATGGGGCGTGCGGCACACGCCGCTGCACAAGTTCAACAACGACATGGTATTCGTCGATGGCGTGCTGCTGGGATCGGCGGGCAGCATGGAGGAGGTGTCACCAGATTCCTACTACATCGATTACGAGAACGCCACGATCACGATCGGCGCCGACCCGACCGGCAAGCTGGTGGAAATCACCGCCCACAACAGCGCGCTCACGCGCACCACGCGCCCCGCGCACGGCAAACCCAACGACGGTCGCGGGCCGACGCTGCGCGGCCTGACCTTCACCCAATACGCCCGGCTCGCGTTGCTGGTCGAGGGCACCGAGCCCGGCGCCTACATGCCGCCGGAGAAGTTCGGCAAGGAGATCGTGGGAACGACCTTCGAACACCTGACGATCAGCCATTGTTCGCGGGTGGCGGGGTACTTTCGCGGCGATGGTCTCACGATTCGTCACTGCCTGGTGAGCGACACCGGCACGGAGGGCATCTACGTGATCAACTCCGCCGACGTGCTGCTGGAGCGCAACATCGTCACCCGCACCAACAGCGCCGAAAACCTGGGCGGCTACTACGCCTCTTCGGTGAAGATCTTCAACCAGTCCTACAACTGCGTGGTGCGCGACAACCTCATCATCGACAATCCCAATGCCAGCGGCGTGTGGTATGACGTCGGCAACGTCGACGGGATCTTCGTGAACAACTGGGTGGAGAACACCCCCAACGGTTTCTTCTTCGAAATCTCGAAGGGCGCGATCTGCGCGGGCAACGTGTTCGTCGATTGCGCGCCGGGCATTCGCATCCTCAACAGCTCCGACGTCGAGGTGTATCAAAATACGTTCTACAACAGCCAGGCCGCCTTCCAACGCTCCGCGCGCAGCCACACCGCCAACGATCACTTCGGCTGGCACGCCAGCGCCGGTCCGGACGTGAAGGAACGGCACAGTCATGTGTTCGTGAACAACCTCATCGCGGTGGACGAAACCTTCCGCGGGCCGCTGGCGAACTTTTGGCAGCACGAGCGCGTCAACGGCGTGGTGACCGAGCCGCATGTGCGCGAGATGGACGGCAATGTCTACGTGCGGCGGGCCGGAACCCTCGCCGAGCCGCTGATTGCCTGGGCGCCGGTGGAGGGCGACGAGGACTATCGCGTCGACTACGCCGGCGTCGCAGACCTCCACCGCGACCTGCCGCGATTCGAAGGGGCGGGACACGCGTTTGCGGATTACTGGGGGCCGCTCTTCAAAGGCGCTGAGTTGGGCAACTTCGGCCTGCTCCCGGAGTTTCCGGGTCGGGCGGCGGGCGTGAAGCTGCCGCCGAAGATCTCGAAGCTGTTGGGCCGCGACGCCGGGAGCCCGACTTATCCGGGCGCCTACGCGCCGCTCGACTGAAACGGGCGGCGAGAAACCGCCCTCACTTCACGTCGAGCAGTTCGACCTCGAAGATGAGGGTGGAGCCGGGCGGAATCGTGCCGCGGTCCTGGTTGCCGTAGGCGAGATCGGCCGGGATGTAGAGCTTCCACTTCGAACCGACCGGCATGAGCTGGAGGGCTTCGATCCAGCCCTTGATGACGCCGGTGACGGGAAACTCGATGGGCTGGCCGCGCTGGACGGAGCTGTCGAAGACGGTGCCGTCGAGCAGGGTGCCGTGGTAGTGCACCTTGACGGTCTGGTCCTGGGTGGGCTTGGGACCGGCGCCGGGCTGCAGCACCTCGTACTGAAGTCCGGAGGCAGTGGTCGTGACCTCGGGGCGCTGGGCGTTCTTGGCCAGAAAGGCTTTGCCCGCCTCGAGGTTGGCTTGGGCCTTGGCCTGGCTGGCGGCCTGGGCTTCGGAGCGCTTGGCTTGGATCGCGGCCATGAGTTCCGCCTGGGGAATGCGGGGTTCCTTGCCGGCGAGGGCATCGCTGATGCCGGCGGAAAGGGCGTCGAGGTCGACGGCCAGCGACTTGTCCTGCGCAAGCTGTCCGCCCATCTGCAGGCCAACGAAGTAGGAGACCTTTTGATCGGTCGATTCAAGGGCCAGCGCGTCCTCCGGGGATGCGGCGGCGGTGGTTTTGGCTTCAGGCATGGCGGGTTTGGTTTCGGTCGAGGTTTCGGATTTCTGGCAGGCGACCAAACCCAGCAACAGGAACGAGGAGAGGACGACGGTGGCAGGAGAGCGGAGAGCAGTGGGATTCATGAATAGGCGAAAAGGGTCGAGTGAGAGGGACGAAGGAGAGTCTGACAAGGCCGCTTCGACATGCCTGGATCCAACCCCTCCCTGCTTTAAAGGCTATAATACAGGGGATATTCCCTAGTTCAGCCCGCTTGGCGGCGAGCCGATAGGAGGAATAGACTTCGGTGTCAGTTCGCCTCGAGGCGCTCCATCATGGCCAACATTCTTCTCGTCGATCCCGGTGAGACCCCGCGCAGCGCCATGCGCGGGATACTCGAACGCGGAAGTCACCGGTTGGCGACAGTGGATGGGGAACAGGCGGCGTGGACCTTCATTGGTGAACACCTGCAGGTCGACCTGGTGGTGATGGACCTGCAGCTGGGTGAAGGGTCCGGGTTGGGGTTGGTGCGGCGGCTGCGGAATGACAGCCAGCTCAAAGGCATGCCCGTGCTGGTTTACACGGCTCGAGCCAGTCGCAACGACGTGAAGCAGTGCCTGGAGGCCCGCGTGCAGAACTTCGTGATGAAGCCCTACGACGAGGAGGTCGTTTATCAGGAGATCGCCAAGGCGGAGGCGTGCAAATGGCGGGAAACGCTGTTCGAGGAAGAACGATCCTTCTGCCAGATGATGGGGTATCGCGTGACCGATCTGCACAAGATGCTGGAGGACGTGAAGCGCCAGGTGGAAGCGACGCTGCCGACCATCCGTGCCTGGGCGGAGGAGGCAGTCGGGGCGCGCGAGGCCGAGGTGCCGGAAATACCAGCAGAGGTAGCCGCGTTGCAGGAAGCCGCGGAGGCGGCCGGCGCGTGGGGAGTGGTCGAAGCTTTGGGAGTGGTGGAGGAACAGGCCAAGGCGGGTAAGGAAAACCGGCTGCCGGGGGGACTCGATTCGCTGGCGCTGGCGGCGCGTCTGATCGGGCTTCGGCTCGAGCCGGGGCAGCCCTGCCTCGGGTTCATGAACGAGCACGAAGCCGATGACCGGGAAGAGGAGAAGCGGCGCACCGTCTGGCTCAGCGCTCCCGAGGAAGGCCGGTGTCCGCTGCTGCAGTGGGATTTTCTCCAGCAACGCATCGAGGGCATGGACGGTTGCCCGGTGATCGACTCAGCGGCGGCGGCGTTTCAGATGACAGCCACGGGGCATCCCTCGTGCATCCATCCGCTGATGGACCTGGCCGCACGCGACCCGGGACTGTCGGCGCAGGTGCTGGTCTTGGTGAACAAGGCTCATCCGGCGCCCGACGCGCGCTCGCGCAGCGAGGATGTGCGTTCGGCGGTGGGCCAGTTGGGCGAGATGAAGCTGGCCACCCTGAGCCGGAGCCTGGTGACGCTGGAAAAACGGGTGCTGGATGTGCCGCCCACCTTCAGTTGGCCGCAATACTGGATGTTCGTGCGCGCGGTGAGCCGAGTGGCGCAGCACATCTGCGAGCAGTTGGAGTTGTTCAGCCTGGAAGGGGTGGCGCGCACGGCGAGCGAGTTGCACGACATCGGCAAACTCGTACTGGCGCACCTCGAGCCGGTCGGCTTCCAGGTGGTGATCGAGCATGCGCGCCGTCACCGCAAGCCGCTGGTCGAGGTGGAGAAACTCTTTCTCGATGCCACGACTGCCCAGATCGGGGCTCACTTCGCGCAGCACTTCGGGCTGTCGGCGCGGTTCACGAGCGTGATTCGCTGGATCGCGGAGCCGGCGGCGGCCGGCGAGGACGCCCGACTCACCGCCGTGGTGTCGTTGGCGCGGGCATTCTGCGAGAAAGCGGGCGTGGGCAGTTCGGGGAATCCGGTTGATCCGGAGGGCGCTTTTTTCGCCGACCGGACGCCGGCCTGGGAAGTGTTGGCGGACTGCGTGTTCCCCAGTTTCAACGTGCGCGAGTTCGAAAGGTCGACGCTCGCACGTTGCCGCGGCCTCAAGGTCGAACTGGCCGGGCGTGGAGCGACGCTCCTGCCCATCCAGGTGGCGGGTTAGGGAGAAGGCGCATCCTCGTTAAGAGTTCCGCGTTCACGCGGCGAAAGTCGCCGCCTAAAGGCGGAACTCCGAACCTCACCGTGCCACGGATGCCATTCAGAGGGCGTCGATGACGGCGTTGAAGGTTGCGCTCGGGCGCATGGCCGCGGTGGCCAGGGCGTCGTCGGGTTGGTAGTAGCCGCCGATCTCGACAGGATTGCCCTGCACGGCGAGCAGTTCCTCGACAATCCTGTTTTCGTCGGCCGCGAGTTTCTCGGCGACCGGAGCGAAGACGGCCTGGAGTTCGGCGTCGGTGTCCTGGGCGGCCAGGGCCTCGGCCCAGTAGAGCGCGAGGTAGAAGTGGCTGCCGCGGTTGTCGATGCCGCCCACCCGGCGGGTCGGCGACTTGTCGTTGACGAGGAACTTTCCGGTGGCGGCGTCGAGGGTGTCGGCGAGTACCTTGGCTTTCGGATTATTGAAGGCGCCGGCCAGGTGTTCGAGGGAGACGGCGAGGGCGAGGAATTCGCCAAGACTGTCCCAGCGCAGGTAGTTTTCGGCCCCGAACTGCTGGACGTGTTTCGGAGCCGAACCGCCGGCACCGGTTTCGAAGAGGCCGCCGCCGTTCATCAGCGGCACGATGGAGAGCATCTTGGCGCTGGTGCCGACCTCGAGGATGGGGAAGAGGTCGGTGAGGTAGTCGCGCAGCACGTTGCCCGTGACGGAGATGGTGTCCAGGCCCTGTACGATGCGCTCGAGGCTGAAGGTACAGGCGGCGGCGGGAGCGAGGATGCGGATGTCGAGACCGCTGGTGTCATGCTCCTGCAGATACGCGCGCACCTTGGCGATGAGCTGGGCGTCGTGGGCGCGGGTTTCGTCGAGCCAGAAGACGGCGGGGACGCCGGTGGCGCGGGCGCGGTTGACGGCGAGCTTCACCCAGTCGCGGATGGGCGCGTCCTTGGTCTGGCAGGCTCGCCAGATGTCGCCGGCGCCGACCTTGTGCTCGAGGAGCACATGGCCGGCCGCGTCGGTCACGCGCACGGTGCCGCTGGCGGCGATCTCGAAGGTTTTGTCGTGGGAACCGTATTCCTCGGCCTTCTGGGCCATGAGACCGACGTTGGGCACGGAGCCCATGGTCTTGGGATCGAGGGCGCCATGCTGGCGGCAGAAATCGATGACGGCCTGGTAGACGCCGGCGTAGGAGCTGTCGGGAATGACGGCGAGGGTGTCGCGCGTCTTGCCCGCGGCGTCCCACATTTTGCCGCCGGCGCGAATCATGGCCGGCATGGAGGCGTCGATGATGACGTCGGAAGGCACGTGCAGGCCGGTGATGCCCTTGTCGGAGTTGACCATGGCCAGGTCGGGACCGGCGGCGTAGGCGGCCTGGAGGTCGGCTTCGATGGCCGCCTTTTCGTCGTCGGGCAGGGAGGCGATGCGGGCGACGAGGTCACCGATGCCGTTGTTGAAATCGACGCCGAGCTTTTCGAGGGTCGGACCGTGTTTGGCGATGAGGTCGTAGAGGAACACCTTCACGCCATGGCCGAAGATGATGGGGTCGGAGACCTTCATCATGGTGGCCTTCATGTGGAGGGAGAAGAGGATGCCCTCCTCCTTCGCCCGCTGGATCTGCTCCTGAAGGAAGGTGACGAGGGCTTCCTTGTTCAGGGCGGTGGCATCGAGCACCTCGCCGGTCTGGAGCTTGAGGCCGGACTTGAGGACGGACTGGTTGCCGTCGTCGGTGATGAGCGAAATGGTGGCTTCGGTGGGGGCGGAGACTGTGACGGACTTCTCGTTGGCGCGAAAATCATCGGCGCTCATGGTGGCGACGTTGGTCTTGGAGTCGGAGGCCCAGGCGCCCATGGAGTGCGGGTTGGCGCGGGCGTAATCCTTGACGGCCTTGGGCGCGCGACGGTCGGAGTTGCCTTCACGCAGCACGGGGTTCACGGCGGAACCCTTCACTTTGTCGTAGCGGGCCTTGATGGCCTTTTCAGCGTCGTTGGCCGGCGATTCCGGGTAGGCGGGCAGCTTGTAGCCCTTGGCCTGCAGTTCGGCGATGGCGGCCTTCAGCTGCGGGACCGAGGCGCTGATGTTGGGGAGCTTGATGATGTTGGCCTCGGGCGTCTTGGCGAGTTCGCCCAGCTCGGCCAGGTGGTCGGCAATGCGCTGCTCCGCGGAGAGGGCTTCGGGGAACTGGGCGAGGATGCGGCCGGCGAGGGAGATGTCGCGCGTCTCGACCGTGATGGCGGCGTGCTTCGTGAACGCCTGCACGATGGGGAGCAGCGAATAGGTCGCGAGCGCGGGAGCTTCGTCGGTCTTGGTGTAGATGATGGTGGGTGACGCGGACATGATTGGGAAAGTAAGGCGTTAAAGGGCTCGGTAGCGAAAAGCACGGCACCGATGCGGTCGAGTGGGAATTGGCCGCAGGGGAGGCGGACGGTTCAATTAATAGAGCTGCGGCGTGCGGTTTTGGGTGTTCAAGCGCGGGCGGACTGAGCCATAACGGGCGCTCCTTCAGACCCCACCATGAGCATTTACATTGGCATCGATTCCGGAACCCAATCCACCAAAGCCGTCGCCCTCGATCTCGATACGGGCAAGGTCGTGGCCGAGGCGCGCGCCCCGCACCGCCTGATCTCCGGCCTGCCCGTCGGGCACATGGAACAGCATCCGCAGGAATGGGTGGCGGCGCTCGACACGACCATCGGCGCGGTCGCTTCGCAGATCGATCGCACGCGGGTGAAGGGTATCGGCATCTCCGGCCAGCAGCACGGCTTCGTTCCGCTCGACGAGAACGGCGAGGTGATTCGCCCGGCCAAACTCTGGTGCGACACCTCGACGACGGAGGAATGTGACATCCTCACCAAGAAGCTGGGCGGCACCAAGGCAGCGATCCGCAAGGCGGGCCTGGCGTTCCTGCCGGGATTCACCGCGCCGAAGATCCTGTGGCTGAAGCGGCACGAGCCGAAGAACTACGCGCGGCTGCGTCACGTGCTGCTGCCGCACGACTATCTGAATTTTTATCTGACCGGCGTCTACTTCATGGAGTATGGCGACGCTTCCGGCACCGCGCTGATGGACGTGCGCAAGCGCAAGTGGTCGAAGGCCGTGATCGACGCGATCGATCCGAGGCTGGCCGACTATCTGCCCCCATTGAGCCCGTCGGATGTGATCGTCGGCACGCTGCGCGAGGAGATCGCGGCGAAGTATGGCTTTTCCGGTGACGTGATCGTTTCGGCCGGCGGTGGCGACAACATGATGGGCGCGATCGGCACGGGCAACGTGAAGGCCGGCGTGGTGACGGCGAGCTTCGGCACCAGCGGCACGATCTACGCGCATGCGGAGGAGCCGGTGGTCGATCCGCAGGGCGAGATCGCGGCCTTCTGCGGCTCGACCGGCGGCTGGATGCCGCTGCTTTGCACGATGAACGTGACGACGGTTACCGAGCAGGTGCGCGCGCTGTTTCATTACGACCACGACGCCCTGGCCGACGCGGTCGCGGCGGCACCGGCCGGGGCGGGCGGCCTCGTCATGCTGCCTTACCTGGAAGGCGAACGTACGCCGAACGTGCCGGCGGGCTCGGGGGTGTTTCTCGGGCTCAATCAGCACACGACCAAGTCGGGCCACATTGCCCGCGCGGCGATGGAAGGCGTGACGATGGGCATGAACTACGGCCTGCGGCGCCTGGCGGAGCTGGGCGTGAAGCCGCGTGAGATCCGGGTCACCGGCGGTGGCGCCAAGTCGGCGGTGTGGCGCCAGATCATGGCCGATGTTTTCGGCGTGCCGGTGGTGGCCATGGTCGAGGACGAGGGCGCGGCCCTGGGTGGCGCGATTCAGGCGGCCTGGGCGCTGGCGCGGCAGAAGCGGCCCAACGCGAGCATCGCGTCGATCGCCGACAAGGTGGTGGCCAAGGACGAATCGACGCGGGTGAAGCCGGACAAAAAGCGTCACGCACACTATGCCAAGCTGCAGGATGTGCAGGACCGCTTGAGTCTGGCGTTGCGCGAGTTGTTCCCGATTCAGCGCGAGCTGGCCAACGGGTAGCGCGGTGACCGGCGCGGTGATAGCGCAGCGCCCGAGGTAGGGTTGGCTTCAGCCGACCCTGCTTTGGGGCCCGGGTGGGTGGAACAGGGCCGGCTAAAGACCGGCCCTACGTTTGCGTCGACGCCAGAGGTAGCCGGCGAGCGCCGTGCCCATGAGGATTGCGCCGTAGGTCGACGGTTCGGGGACGGTGATCTCGTTGGCGCCGTAATCGTAGGTGAGCCAGATGGTCTGCGCGGGGTCGAAGCCGTTGAAGGTGATCTGCGCGGTGGTGCCGTTGCGCTCGTCGAGGATCGCGCCGTTGAAATTGGTGGCGGTCCACAGATCGTAGAAGCTCGCCCAGCTGGTGGCGAGGATAGTGCCGTTGAGGTCGATTTCGAGGGTGCCGATGTTGAGGGTGGCGACGTTGACGCCGGCGAAATCGATGACCGAGTCGCCGGTGACGCGCAGGGTGTCGACGTTGAAGACGGTGCCGTTGTTGACGAGGTTGAGCGTGGTGTTGTCGCCGAGCTCGAGGGTGCCGCCGAAGGTGAAGTTGCCGGCGATGTTGAGTGTGTTGTTGGCGGTGAGTTCGATGGTGCCGGTGGAGCCTGCGCCGCTGGCCGCGCCGATCGTGCCGCCGTTGAGGGTAAGGATGCCGTCGACATCGAGGATGCCGGTGAAGGCGCCGGCGTTGCCGATCTGGTCGATGGTGAGGTCTCCGCCGGAAGCGATGGTGAGGGTGCCCGAGCCGTTGAGGTCATCGATGACCTCGGTGTAGCTGCCGACCTGGAAAGTGCCGGCGGCGCCCAGGTTGATGTCCATCGTATCGGTCAGGAGGTTGGAGGCCCCCAGGGCGAAGGTGCCGGCGTTGACGTTGGCGGTCGCGTAGATGTTGCTGTTGGTGACGGTGAGGGTGCCGGCGCCGGTCTTGTTCAGCGTATTGAAGGTATTGATACCGTTGAAGGTGGTGGTGCCGATGGAATCGACGGTGAGGGTGCGGCCGGAACCGGTGATGCCGCCGTTGATGACGAGGGCGGCGGAGGCGTCGGTCTGGATCTCGGCGTTGGCGGTCAGCGAAACGTTGCCGCCCCAGGTGTTGCTGGTGCCGGTGAGGGCGCGGAGGGCGCCGGTGCCATCGGCGTTATGGCCGGTGCCGGCGAGGCTGAGGGCCTCGGACCCGATGGTGACGTTGTCGAGCTGGAGCTGGGCACCGGAGAGGACCTGCGTGCCGCCGGCGGTGGCGCCGAGGCCGGAGTTGTTGTCGACGCGCACGATGCCGTCGGAGATTTGGGCGGTGCCGGTGAAGGAATTGGCGCCGGAGAGGATGAGGGTGCCGTCGCCGGTCTTGTCGAAGCCGCCGTTGGAGAGGACGGCGTTGATGTCGAGGGTGGAGCCGGCGTCGACGACGATGGATTTGGCGGTGTCGTTGTTCATGCCGAGCCGGCCGTCGATGGTGGAGGTGGTGCCGCCGGCGGCGCTGAGAACGCCGATGATGTCGAGGCGGTCGCCGGTGCCGGAGTTGTTCTTGGCCTCGATGGTGCCGCCGTTGAGGGTGACGTTGTTGACGACTTCCTTGTAGCCCTGGATGTCCCAGTAACCGTCGGCGTTGATGATGATGTTGGAGGTATCGGCGATGAGGTTGTTGGAGAGGCCGGAGCCGCTCTCGAGCTCGCCCTGTTGGAAGCGGGCGGAGCCCGCGGCGCCGGAGCCGTCACCGACGGTGATGTCGCCCATGATGCCGAGGTTCTCGTTGTTGAAGGTATCGAGGATGAGGGTGCCGTCCTGGATGAAGAAGTCGGCGGTGGAGCCGTCGTTGAAGCCGTTTTTGACGGTGAGGGTGCCGGAGCCGGTCTTGTAGACATCGCCGGTGCCGGTAAGGGTCTCGCGCAGGAAGATGTTGCCACCGGTGGCGGCGAAGGTGAGGTCGTTTGCGCCCATGGCGATCGTGCCCTGGATGGGCCAGGCGGGGTTGGCGGGATTGCCGATCTGCAGGGTGCCGCCGGTGGAGCCAATGGTGGTGGCGCCGGTGAGGGTGATGTTGGAAACCAGGGTGTTGGTGCCGGAGAGGTTGAGCAGGGCGCCGTTGCCGCCATCGCCGGTGCCGGCGAGGTTGATCATCGTCTCGGTGGTGGAGCTGATGCCGCCCTGGAAGGCGAGGGTGCCGCCGGATTGCACCGTGGTGGTGCCGCCGGTGCCCAGGGCGTTGTTGGAGGCCGCGACGAGGGTGGTGCCGGAGGCGACTGTGATGTTGCCGGAGAAGGTATTGTTGCCGGAAAGGGTGAGGTGGCTGTCGCCGGTGGTGGTGAGGCCGCCAGTCCCGCTGATGGCGCCGGCGAAGGTGGTGGTGGCGTTGCTGGCGCCGGTGGTGAGGGTGCCGGAGCCGAGCGTGATGGACGACGCGGAGCTGGCGGAAGCGATGGACCCGATGGTTTCGTTGTTGTTGTTGAGATTAAAGACGCCGGAGGAGGCGAGGGTGAGGTTGCTGGTGTCGGCGATCTGATTGGCGGCGTCGAGGCGGAGGGTATCGGTGCCGGAGGCATCGCCGAGAGTGAGATTGCCGGTGATGGCATTGCCGGCGGATTTGTTGAGGACGAGGGTCCCCTCGTTCACGGTGGTGGTGCCGGTGAAGGTGTTGCCGCTCGAGCCGTTGAGGGTGAGCGTGCCGGAGCCCGACTTGGTGAGGGTGCCGGTGCCGGAAATGACGCCGCTGAAGGTGGACGAGCCGGAGTTGGTGCCGACCTCGAGCGCACCGCTGCCGAGGTCGAGACTGCCGGCGCCGCCGATCTGGTTGAGGGCCTCCGAATAGGTGCCGAGGGAGAACTGGCCATCGCTGGCGATGGTCATGAGGCCGGCGCTGTCGGAGATCTGGTTGTTCGCGCCCAGGACGAGGCGGGCGGAGTTGGCGGCGCCGCTGCCGTCGCCGACATTGATGACGCCGCTGCTGCCGAGGGCGTCGGTGCCAGCCGTCTTGGCGAGGGTAACGGTGCCGTTGTTGATGAAGGTGCCGCCGGAGAAGGAGTTGCCCACGGTGCCGGAGAGCGTGAGGTTGCCGGTGCCCGTCTTGGTGAGCGAGCTGCTGCCGTAGGCCTGACCGCTGGCGACGACGTTGCCCGAGCCGGTGAAGGTGAGGGCGTTGCCGATATCGAGGCTGTTGGAGAGGGTGAGCGTGCCGGCGTTCGCACCGATGGTGGTGGCGCCGGTGAAGGAGAGGGAGGCGCCGAGGGTATTGTTGCCGGAAATATTGTTGATGGCGCCGACCCCGCCCTCGCCCGTGCCTTGGAGCGAGAAGTTGGACTCGTCGAGGTTGATGTTGCCCTGCAATCCGAGGGTGGCGCCGTTGGCGATGACGTTGCCGTAGGTCGAGGTGCCGAGTGCACTGTTGTTGGCAGCGATGAGGGTGCCGCCGTCAATGTAGGTGATGCCGGAGTAGGTGTTGGCGCCGGTGAGGGTGAGGTCGCCGGTGCCGGCCTTGTGGAACTGGCCCCAGGAATCGGTAATGAGGCCGGAGAAGGTGGTGTTGGCAGAGGTGTTGGTCGTGAACGAACTGCCGCGGATGGAGAGCGTGCCGTCGCCCGAGAGCGATCCCATCGTCTCGGCGAGGGAGCCCCAGTCGAACTGGAAGGTGCCGCCGGAATTGATGACGAGGTTGGAGCTGTCGGACAGGACGTTGGAGGCGTTGACCTGGAAAATACCGCTGTTGACCGTGGTGGCGCCGGTGTAGGTGTGGGAGCCGCCGGTGATGAAGACGGTGCCGGCACCGGTCTTGGTGAGGCCGCCGGTGCCGGTGATGACACCGTTGGCGCCACTGAAGGTGATCTCGCCCTGATTGGACGACTGCGCGTCGAGGGTGAGTGTGAACGACTGGAGGTTTACGTCGTCGGTGAAGAGCAGTTTGCCGCCGTCGGCGGTGGTGCGCCAGATCTGGCTGGTGTTGAGCTGCAGGCGGGAATTGAAGGTATGGGTGGTCCAGGAGCGCTCGTGCAGGATTCCCAGGGAGTTGGGCTCGTTGGTGGTGTTGAGTTGGACGAGCCGGTCGCTGCCGTTGCGATTGAAGGTGATGGCATTGGAGCCGTTGGTGAACACGAAGCCGCCGATCGTGCGGTTCGCGTTCATCGTGAGGGTCGTCTGGCTGCCGGTGCCGTTGAAGACGGCGGCCTCGGAGGTGGTGTCGGGCGCGTTGTTGCTGGTCCAATTCTGGTTGCGACCGAAGCGGGCATCGCTGTTGGAATCCCAGGCGCGGATCGTCAGCTGGGCATGCGAGAGAGTCGCGGCCGCGAAGGCCACGCTGATCCACGCAAGCGTGTTCCTGAACTGACGATCGCCTATCACAATAGGAAGTAAACCCTAGATGGCCTTATTCGGCAACCAATTTGAGCCTACGTAATACTTCTGAAAACTACGGACTTGAGCAAATGCGGCGAGCGAGAAGGGCCAATTGATGAAAAATAGTTGCAGCTGCCTAGGTGGCGAAAGTGCGCGATCGGGCAAGGCCGGGCTTGGCTCCGGAATCGGAATGTGCGACCGCTGTCCGATTCTATGAGCGACAAAGGCATGGTTTATCTCGTCGGCGCGGGTCCCGGTGACCTGGGGCTGGTGACCTTTCGGGCGCGCGAGCTGATATCGTCGGCCGATGTGCTGGTCTACGACTATCTGGTCCATCCCGACTTGGTGGCCTGGTGCCCGAAGCACTGCGAGGTGGTTTACGTGGGCAAAAAGGCGGGCTTTCACTCGGTGCCGCAGGAGGAAATCGAGGCCCTGCTGGTCGACCGGGCCCAGGCAGGGAAGCGGGTCGTACGCTTAAAGGGCGGCGATCCCTATGTCTTCGGTCGGGGCGGTGAGGAAGTGCGCGCGCTGGCCGCCGACGGCATCCGATTCGAGGTCGTGCCCGGTGTGACGGCTTCGCTCGCGGCCGGAGCCTACGCGGGTATTCCGCTCACCCAGCGCAACACCAGTTCCTCGCTGGTGCTGGTGACCGGCCACGAGGATCCGACCAAGCACGAGTTGCAGGTGGATTGGCCGGCGCTGGGCGCGCTGAGGAACACTACCCTAGCCATCTACATGGGCATGAGCCGGTTGCGGGATATCCTCGCCGGACTGCAAAAAGGCGGACTCGCCGCCGACACCCCGGCGGCGGCGGTGCAATGGGCCTCGCTCGGTCGGCAGCGCAGCGTGTCGGCGACGGTCGGCACCCTGGCCGGGGCTGTGACGGAGGCCGGCTTGAAAGCCCCGGCGATCGTTTTTGTCGGGGAGGTCGTACGACATCAGGAAGCGGTGGATTGGTTCGAACACCTTTCCTTGTTTGGGCGTCGCGTGGCGATCACCCGCACCCGCGAGGGCAACAGCGGCCTGCGCGACAAGCTGGAGCATCTGGGCGCCGAAGTCATCGAGTTGCCGCTCATCAACGTCGTGCCGGACGTGCAGCGCGACGTGCTCGTGGAAATTTTGGCGGAACTCGGCACCTATGACTGGATCGTGTTCACCAGCGCCAACGGGGTGAATATCTTCTTCGAGCAGTTCATGAAAGGTTTCGACGACATCCGCGCCCTGGGTCTGTTGCGCATCGCCTGTGTCGGCGAAGCGACGGCCAAGGCCGTGGAGCGGCTGCATCTGCGGGTGGAGTGCCGCCCGGAGGTCGCAACGGCCGATGCGCTGGCCGACGCGTTGATCGCGACCGACAGTCTCGACAGCGCGAAGGTGGTCGTCGTAACCGGCAACCTGAACCGCGAGACCCTGGTGCAACGGCTCGAGACGGAGGGCCGCGCCATCGTCGACATCCTGCCGCTGTATCGGACGGAGAAACTCGACCTGAGCGAGAATCCGGCGGCCCACGACTTTCGCGAAAAGGGCGCCGACGCGATCCTGTTTGCCAGCAGCTCGGCCGTGGAGGCGTTCGCTGGTCAGGCCGGCGCGTTGGCCCTGGAATCGGGCGCGAAACGTCCGCTCGCCGGCTCGATTGGTCCCCAGACCAGTGCGTCGATGAAGCAGGTCGGGATGCCGGTCGACTTCGAGGCTGGAAAACCGGGCCTGGATGCCTTGATAGAGGCCCTGATCGAGCGCCTGAATCGCGGCTGACCCATCCGTAACGATAAGGTGGAGACGCGCAGCGGGTGCTTGCGGCGCGGGAGGCAGGTGTGCAGGTTGCCCACCCCAGACCCATGAAGGTGCCCTTTCTCGACCTCACTCGTGTCCATGCCGCCCTGCGGGTGGAGATACTCAGTTCGTTGGCCGCGACCTACGATTCGGGGCGGTTTTGCCTGGGGGCCGACGTCGACGAATTCGAACGGGATTTTGAGGCGGCCTGCGGCGCGCCGGCGGTGGGCGTGGCCAACGGCACGGCGGCGCTGCATCTGGCGGCGCGGGCGTTGGACCTGGGTCCGGGCGACGAGGTGATCGTGCCGGCCTTCACTTTCATCGCCAGTGCCTGGACGGCCAGTTACGTGGGGGCGCGGCCGGTGTTCTGCGACATTGATGCGCGCACCTTCAACGCCACGGCCGAGACCATCGCCGCGGCGATCACGCCCCGCACCAAGGCGATCGTGGTGGTGCATCTGTTCGGGCAGGCGGCGGACATGGATCCGATCCTCGAACTCGCTGCCCGACATAATCTGCCGGTGATCGAGGACTGTGCCCAGGCGCACCTCGCCACCTACAAGGACCGCAAGGTCGGCACGATGGGCGCGGTCGGCACTTTCAGTTTTTATCCCACCAAAAACCTCGGCGGCGTGGGCGAGGGCGGAGCGGTGGTCTCAAAGGATCCGGCGCTGCTCGACACCGTGCGCCTGCTGCGTTCCCACGGCTCCAAGGTCCGCTATCGGCACGACGCGGTGGGCTACAACTACCGCATGGAGGGCCTGCAGGGAGGAGCGCTGGTGGTAAAGCTTCGCCACCTGCCGGACTGGACCGAGCGGCGGCGCGCGATCGCATCGAAGTATCGCGAGGGTATCACCCTGGCAAATACCGTGCTGCCGCAGCCGGCGCCCTGGGGAGACTCGGTTTATCACCAGTTCACGATCCTGCATCCGCGCCGCGACGCGTTGCGCGAGCACCTCACCGCGGCCGGCGTGGGCACGGACCTGATCTATCCGCGGGCGCTGCACCAGCAGCCCTGCTACGCCGACATCGCTCCGCCGGCCGGCAGTCTGCCGGTGGCGGAGGCAACGGCCCGCACCTGCCTGAGCCTGCCGATCTTCGCGGAGTTGAAGGACGACGAAGTCGAGCACGTCATCGCGAGCATCAACGCCTTTGCCGGATGATCGACGGCGTGCGCATCAAAGTCTGCGGCCTCACCACGCTGGTGGACGCGGAGTTCGCCGATCGGGCGGGAGCGGACTGCCTCGGATTCATCCTGTATCCGAAGTCACCGCGCCACGTTTCCCTGCGGCAGTATCGGGACATGGCCACGCGTCTGCCCGACGGACGGAAGCGCGTGGCGGTGGTGGTGGAGCCGACGGACGATGAACTCGCGGCGGTCGTGGATGCCGGCGTCGACCGCGTGCAGATCCATTTCTCGCTCACGGACGATGCCGAGCAGGCAGCGGCGACCTGGTCGAAGCGGGTCGGTCGCGAACACCTGTGGCTGGCGCCGAAGCTGCCGCCGGCAGACGACGTACCCGATTGGGTGCGATCGGCGGCCGGCACGGTGTTGATGGACACCTTTCACCGCGGCGGTTTTGGTGGCTCGGGACTCACGGGAGACTGGGACAAGTTCCGGCGGCATCAGGAAGCGTTTCCGGACACGACCTGGGTATTGGCCGGCGGCCTGGGGCCGGCCAACGTGGGCGACGCGCTCGCGCGCAGTGGCGCGACCTTTCTTGATGTGAACAGCGGGATCGAGGCGGCGCCGGGGATCAAGGATCACGCCAAGCTGCGGGCCTTCGTGCTGGCGATTCACCGCGCCCGCACATGAACAACCGGCGGACCTGGGTGGGTGAGGCCCGCAACCGGTGGCTGAGCAACACGGGCCTGGTCGCTGCGCTGGTCCTCTTCGGCGCCCTCTTCGCCAGCGAACTGGGGCAAAGGTTGGCCGGCTAAGGCGTCGGGCCCGGATATTTGCTGAAGGGCCGCCGCTTGTCGGCGTGCCGCAGGTTTACCCGCCTCGCGCGTGGCTGACGGCGGGCTGAGAGGCAGGCGCGGCATGCCAACAAGCGGCAGCCCTACCTGGCACATTGCGGACGGTTTTCATTCGGAGTGTGAAAAATCCGGACCAGCGGTACCACTCAACCGTGTGAGTGAACGGAGGTTCGTTCTCGGACCTTTGAGACTCTTTTCCGGTCTCCCCCCGAAGGTGGACAGAAAATCGATCGAAGCCGTCGTGACGATGTGTTTCCGGATTGCGTGCGCGGTGCGCTGCGCCACGATCCGGCCGCGTTCCGGGCAGCGTCGACCGACGCCAAGCCTTCAAACCTGACGCCCCTGCAAACCCCATCCCGAGCTTGCGCCTTTCGACCGCCCTGCATCCGACCTGTCCAGCGGATCACCCCATTTGGGCGGCGGCGGCGCGACGCTTATTTCGATTGCCTTCGCCATGACTAAAGACGTCACCCCCGTGCTCACCAACGAAGATCCGGCCGCGAAGCTGAAGATGTCCGAGAAAGTCGGATACGCCTTCGGCGACTTCGCGTCCTGCCTGTATTTCGGCATCTTCATGAACTTCCTGACCTATTACTACACGGACGTGATGGTAATCGGTGCAGCCGCAGCGGCCACGATGATCTTTGTCACCCGGACTTGGGATTGGATCAACGACCCGATCATGGGCATGATTGCCGACCGCACGAAATCGAAGATGGGCAAGTTCCGGCCTTGGCTGCTGTGGATGATCCCGCCCTACATGCTCATCGGCGTCCTGACTTTCACGGCCTTCGATCTGAGCGACTCCGGGAGGCTGATCTACGCGTATGTGACCTACACCGCGCTGACGATGGTCTATACGGCGATCAACATTCCATACTCGGCCCTGATGGGCGTGATGACCGCCAAGTCCGAGGAACGCACGGTGCTCTCGTCCTTTCGCTTCGTGGGTGCCTTTGCCGGCACCGCCGTCGTGAGTGCGACCATGCTCGGTCTCGTCAAAGTGCTCGGCGGCGGCAACGAACGGCTCGGCTTCACGCTGGCGGTGTCGATCTACGCCGTGATCGCGGCGATCGCGTTCTTTATCACCTTCAAGACATCAAAGGAACGCGTCAAAGCGCCCGTCCACCAATCCTCCAACGTCGGACGCGATTTGAAGGCGCTGGTCAAAAACGGCCCGTGGGTGGCGATGATCGTGGTGAGCATTCTCACCATCATCTGGATCGCAGTGCGCGGAGGCGTGGCGATCCACTATTTCAAATACGTGTCCGGCAACACGGAGTGGGGCGGTTACTTCCACCTCACGAGCAACATCGTGCAGATCGTGGGCGTGTTGTTCACCAAACAGATCGCCCAGTTCTTCGGCGGCAAAAAGCGCGCCTTCATCATCATCAATTTCGGCTCCGCTATTCTGATCGGCCTGTTCTACTTCATCCCGGCCGACAACCTCTCGCTCATCATCGCGCATCAATTCATCAGCGCGGGTTTCTCGGCTCCGCTCATGCCCTTGTTCTGGTCGATGATCGCCGACACCGCCGACTGGGGCGCCTGGAAACTGAAGCAGCGCTCCACGGGTCTGCTGTTCTCCGCCGGAACCTTCTCGCAGAAGATCGGCTGGTCGATCGGTCCGGCGATCGCGCTGCTGCTACTCAACTCCTTCGGCTTCGTGGCCAACGTCGACCAGTCACCCGAGACGATCGAAGGTCTCCGTCTCATCATGAGCTGGATTCCGGCGGGTTTCGCCGTTCTCGCCGGCGCGGCGGTCTTCTTCTACAAGATCACCCCGGAAGTGGAGAAGGAGATGGAGGCGGCCATGCAGGCCCAGCGCGATGCCGATGCCAACGGGGCACCGGCCTGAGCGAAGCAATTCCGAACCGACCGTCAGGTCCTCAACTCAACAAAAAGGCGGCGCCGAGCTTCGGCGCCGCCTTTTCTGTTGGGAGGAATTCCGGCGAGGAACCGGGCGCTCACTGCGCCGCTTTCACGCGGTCCCAGGCCTTGGTGTATTTCTCCAGGTGCTCGCCGACATCGAGGGTGAGCTCGCCCTTTTCGCGCAGGTCTTCGGGAACGAAAACGATCGGGTCGGCCTTGATCTCGTCGGAGAGGAGCGCGTAGGCGGCGCTGTTGGGGCAGAGGTAGTAGTTGAACTCGACGTTGCGCGCGGCGATGGCGCCGTCGTGCAGGAAATTGATGAACTTCTCGGCCAGCTCCACGTTGTCGCTGCCGGCGGGAATCGCCATGGTGTCGACCCACATCGGAAAACCTTCCTGGGGCAGGACGAAGGCGATGTTCTCGTCCTGGTTTTCGTCGATCACCTGCTGGATGTCGCCGCCCCAGGCCTGGACGACCCAGAACTCCTTGGAGGCGATGCCGGCCTTGAAGGCTTCCGATTCGAAGCGGGCGATGTTCTTCTTCCATTCGATCACCAGATCGGCGGCGGCATCGATCTCGGCCTCGTTGGTCGAGTTGAGGCTGTAACCGAGCACCTTGAGTGCGACACCAAGGCCTTCGCGGGCGTCGTCGAGCAGGGTCATGCGGCCGGCCAGGTCGGCGCGGCCGAAGGTGCGCCAGGTGGGCTCGAAGTTCTGCACCTCGTCGGTGCGGTAGGCGATGCCGGTGGTGCCGCTCATGTAGGGCACGCTGTATTCCATCTTCTTGTCGTTGAAGACGGTGTTGAGGAACTGTTGGTCGAGGTTCCTGAGATTGGGAATGCTGGCGTGGTTGATCTTCTGCAGCAGGCCGTCGGCGACCATGAGCGGAACGACGTAGCTGGAGGGAAACACGACATCGTAGCCGGTGGCGCCGCCCTTCAGTTTCGCGTGCAGCACCTCGTTGGAGTCGTAATTGTCGATGATGACTTCGCAGTTGTTGGCCGCCTCGAATTCCTCCACGAGGCCCTCGGCGAGGTAGTCGCTCCAGATGTAGACGTGCAGCACGGGTTTCTTCCCGGCGCAGCCGGCGACGAGCAGAACAAGGCCGGCCAGCAGGCCGGTCGCGAGAAGACTGAGGATGGTCTTTTTCATGGTTGTGAACGGGTGAAGCGTTGGCTGAGGAGTACCATGACGAACGTGACTGCCATGAAGATGACGCTCAGGGCGTTGATCACCTGCGGCGAGCTGCGGCGCATCATGCTGAAGATTTTCACCGGCAAAGTAGTATTGCCGGGTCCGGAGACCAGAAAAGTTATGACGAAATCGTCGATGCTGAGGGTGAAGGCGAGCAGCGCACCGGCCGCCAGACCGGGGCCGAGCAGGGGCAGCAGGATGCGCCGCAGGATCACGCCCCAGCCGGCGCCGAGATCCTGCGCGGCCTCGATGATCGATTCGTCGAAATCCTGCAGGCGTCCGAGCATGACCAGCGTGACGTAACTCAGGCAGAACGTCGTGTGGGCCAGGATGACGGTGGCGAGGTTGAGCTGGGCGCCGACGTTGACGAAGAGGAAGAGCAGGCTGATGCCCATCAGGATGTCGGGCACGACCAGCGGGGCGTAGATGAGGCCGTAGTGCACGCGCTGGGCGGGCGTGCGGAATCGGTGGATACACCAGGCGGCGAGAGCGCCGAGCACCACGGAGAGCCCGGTGGAGGCGAGGGCGATGATCAGCGTGTTCCAGGCGGCATGGTGGATGTCGTCGCGTTCCCACAGCTCCGCATACCAGCGAAACGAAAACCCCTGCCACTGACCGCCGAACTTGGCGGCGTTGAAGGACTGGATGACCAGCACGGCGATCGGCAGGTAGAAGAACACCAGCACGAAGAGCGCGGTGAGAAAGGGCACACGGCTGGGTTTCATGGTGAGCCTTTCGAGACGACCGACGACGCGCAGTCCACCATGCAGGGCTGCCGCTTGCCGGCACGCCGTGGGTGGACGAGAAGCCGAGAGGCAGTTGCGGCATGCCGGCGAGCGGCAGCCCTACATGGGGAAGCCGTCCCCTGTTTCATCCGTGACCTCCCGGGGCGGCGGGGCCGAGCCGGGGCTCGGCGTTTCCGTTGTCGGCGCGGCGGCGCAGGTAGGCGGCGACGAGCAGCGGCACGAAGATGACCAGGGTGAGCACGGCACCGAGGGCGGCGGCGTGCGGCAGGTTGCGATCGGTGGTGGCGCGTTGGGCGATCTTGTTGCCGATCATCTCGCTGGTCGGGCCGCCGACGATGGCCGGGATCGCGTAGGAACCCAGCGCGGGAATGAAGACGATGAGGAACGCGGTGAGCAGGCCGACGCGGATGCCCGGCAGGAACACCAGACGGAAGGCGTGCCACTTGGTGGAGCCGAGATCGCGCGCCGCGTCGAGCAGGGTGAAGTCGAATTTCTCGGCGGCGGCGTAGAGCGGGAGAATGGCGAAGGGCAGGTAGGTGTAGACGAGCACCAGCAGGATGGCCCAGTCGTTGTAGAGCAACTGGGTGTTGGGCTCGGCCCAGCCGAACGAGACCGCGAAGTTTTTCACGAACCCGTCGGGATGCAGCAGGGTGCGCCAGGCGAAGATGCGGATGAGGAAATTGGTCCAGAACGGCAGGATGATGAGCAGCAGAACGCGGGGTCGCCACTTTGGCTCGAGTCGCGCGATCCAGTAGGCGACCGGCACCCCCAGGCCGAGACACAGGATGGTGCAGGCTGTGCTCAGCCAGATCGTGCGCCAGATGATCGCGGGGTAGCTCGGATTGGAAATGTCGCGCCAGGTGTCGAGCGTCCACCCCTCGCCGATGCCGCCGGTGAGGTCGGACGGCTTGAAGGAAAGCAGAAACACCAACACGGTCGGCACGGCGAAGAACAGCACCAGCCAGCCGAAGCTCGGCAGGGTCAGGGCGTATTCGAGCCAGCGCGGTTTCTTCATGACGCGGCGGGAGCGGAAACCGGCGGTTCGACGATGAGGTAGCCGTCGTCGGCGTGCCAACTCAGCCACACCTCCTCGCGCCAGGTGATCGGTTTCGTATCCAGAAGGAAACGGCCGTGCTGCTGCCAGACGGTGACGGTTTCGGTGCCGACCTTGACGCGATACTGGGTGCGCGAGCCGAGATAGATGAGATCTTCGACCACGCCCCGCACGGTGTTGTGTTCGTGCATGGCGGCGGGTGGTTGGCGGGCGATCGCGATCTTTTCGGGGCGCAGGCAAAGCACCACGCTGGCACCGTTGGGCATTTCGCGGTCCTTCCAGGCGAGAAGCTGGGCGCCGCGCGGCCGGTGCTCACCGATGGCGTAGGTGACCTCGCCGAGGCGGGACGTGTTGAGCGCGAGGTATTGTTCCGCAGCGATGTGTTCGACGGTGGCGGGGATGAGGTTGGTGTCGCCGATGAACTGGGCCACGAAGCGGCTGCGTGGTGCCTCATAGACCTCGGCGGGCGTGCCGATCTGTTCCAGCCGGCCCTTGTTCATGACCGCGACCCGGTCGCTCAGCGACATGGCCTCGCCCTGATCGTGAGTCACGTAAAGAAAGGTGATGCCCACCTCGTCATGAATGTTGTCGAGTTCGATGAGCATGCGCTGGCGCAGCTTCAGATCCAGGGCGGCGAGCGGTTCGTCGAGCAACAGCAACTGCGGTTTGTTGATGAGGGCGCGGGCGATGGCGACGCGTTGCTTTTGGCCGCCGCTGATCTGACCGGGCTTCTTGTCGGCGTGCTCGTGGAGTTGAATGAGATCGAGCATGCGCTCCACCTCGCGCTCGATCTCGGCCTTGGGGCGTTTGGCGACGGTAAGACCGAAGGCGATGTTTTCGCGGACGGTGAGGTGGGGGAAGAGCGCGTAGTTCTGAAAAACCGTGTTGATGGGACGGCGGTTGGGCGGGACGTCGGTGAGGTCGCGACCGTCGACGAGCACGCGGCCCGCGGCGGGAGTGAGGAAGCCGGCGAGGATGCGCAGGAGCGTGGTCTTGCCGCAGCCACTGGGACCGAGCAGCGAGAAGACCTCACCCTTGCGCAGTTCCAGCGACGTATCGCTCACGACGGTCATGTCACCGTAACGATGGGTGATATGCTGCAGCTCGATGAAAGCGCCCATGTTGCGGGTCCATCTGGGGCATCGGGGCGGGGGTTGCCAGA
Organism: uncultured Opitutus sp.; assembly: GCA_965652375.1. GTDB lineage: Bacteria > Verrucomicrobiota > Verrucomicrobiia > Opitutales > Opitutaceae > Actomonas. The sequence continues at coordinate 22,608 of CBFGUO010000003.1, read as the reverse complement.
TTGGAATGCACGGTCACCAAACTTTGGTCTGACGAGGGGCATCGATTCACTTTCAATCCCGTTCATGATGCCCCTGCTTCGCCGCCTCCTCCTGCTGTTGGGTTCACTGGTCGTCGCCCTGCGCGGCGACTCGGTACCGATGTGGATCGCCGGTGACGGGGGGATTTTCCAGGTGGAGTTGGATACCCGGTCCGGCGCGCTCACGGTGCCGCGGCTGGTACAGGCGATGGGCAGTGGTTCCTGGTTGGTGACGCACCCGCAGCACCGGCTGCTGTATGTGTCGTTTCAAGAGGACGGCGCGGGCGGCGTGGCGGTGTTTCGTTATGCGGAGGATGGCGCGCTGGAGGCGTGGGAAAGGGCGTCCGTGCCGAGCGGCTCGCCGACCCATATTGCGATTGATCCCGCCGGTCGCACCCTGGCGACGGCGCATTGGGGGCGCGGCACGACCTCGCTGTTGAAGCTGCGACCGGACGGCGGCTTCGTCGCGGCAGAGGCGTTCACGTTGGAGATGCCCTTCCGCGGCCAAGGACCGCAGGCGGTGCAATCGCAATCCCGCACGCACTGGGTGGGGTACTCGGCGGACGGACTGCGGCTGCACGTGCCGGATCTCGGCAATGACACCGTGTGGACGCTCGCGGTCGATCCGACCGCGGGCACGCTGGCGGTGGCCGATCGGGTCGATCTATCGCGTGGAGCGGGACCGCGCCACCTGGACGTGCATCCGACGCTGCCCTTCGCCTACGTGAATGGGGAGCTTGGCAGCGTGGTGGCGCAGGTGCGCCGCGAACCGGGGCCGGAACGATTCACGCTGGTGCAGGAATGGCCGACGCTGGGTGAGGGCGACGATGCACCGACCAACAACACCTCGGAGGTGCGGGTGCATCCCTCGGGAAAATTCCTCTACGTGGGCAACCGGGGGCATGACTCGATCGCGGTGTTTGGGATCGATCCGCGCAGCGGTGCGCTGACTCCGGTGGAGCGCGAGGCGGTGCGGGGGAGCTGGCCGCGCAATTTCAACATCGATCCTTCCGGCCGCTGGTTGGTGGCGGCGGGGCAGCGCTCGGGAACCCTGGCTTCCTTTGCGATCGATCCGGAGACCGGGGCGCTGCGCTATTCGCTCAACGTCGTGAGCGTGCCAGGGCCGGTGCGGGTGTTGTTCGTGCCGTAGGCGGAAGTCTCAAGCCAAGGAATCCAACCGCGAATGACGCGAAGAAACGCGAAGGTTTGACCACGGACCTCGTCGGTTTCATTTCAGGCCGACGGCTTCGCGTCTCTTCGCGCCCTTCGCGGTGGGATACATCCTTTTCCGACTGCATCCGTTGAGACGCCCGCTTCAGCCGATCCACCGCAACCGGGCGTCGGCGAGCGACGCCCCTACGAGTCCTTGATCCGGTAAACCTCGGCGAGTTCGCGGAAGAGGCGCTCGAGGGCGTTGAAGTAGTCCGGTTCGCTCATGGAGTCCTTGTTGCTGCGGAGTTGCTCGAGTTGCGCCTCGAGTTCGTCGCGGCGGGCGCGCTGATCGGCCGTGAGGGCGCGTTCTTCGGCGGACGGCAGCAGTGACCAGAGGCGGGCGCGGGCGCCGTCGGGGGTGGCGGTGGCATCGGTGGGGGTGCCGGTGACGCGGGTGCCGTTGTAGAAGTCATAGGGCGTGCCGCGACCGTCGCCGTTGTCGTCGATCAGGGCATGTTCGGTGGCGAGGCGGTTGTTCTCCAGATAGAATGCCTGCACGCGCTGGGCGGCGGTGACGAAGGCTTCGAGCAGCGAGGTTTGCCCATCGCGGTCGATGTCGGCATCCTCGTCGATCACCGCCCGGGCAAACTGCCGGCCGAAGCGGGCGTAGTTCACTTCGTGGCCGCTTTCGGTGGCGGTGATGATGATGCGGTTAGAACGCGAAAGTGCGTTGACGAAGGGGGCGCTGGCTGAACCGCCGTGAATGAAAACGAGCGGACGCTCGATCCGGTCGAGCCACTCGCCCAGTTCCGCGGTGGAAACGTCGGGGCCGTGCAGATTGATGCGGGCCGTGCGCAGGTCGTAGGTGCCATGGCCGACATAGGCGATCCATAGCGGCGGCGGCGCCGGATCGTCGGTCACGTAGCTCGCGAGTCGTTCGATGAGCTGCTCGCGCGGCGAGACGCCGTCTTCGCTGAAGGTCTCGATTTCGTGCAGATCGAAGCCGGCAGCCTGCGCGGCCTCGCGCCAGGCCTCGGCCGTCTCGGCCAGGACCGGGGCGTAATCAGGTTGGCCGGGCGCGCCGACCACGAGCAACAGGTCATCGGCGATAAGTGCGCGGGGCAGCCCCGCACTCAGGAGGAGAAGCAGGAAAAAACGGAACACGTTCAAGGTAGGCCTTTCCAGCGGCGCCAGCCCCACTCGGCGGTCCAGCAACCGAGCATGAGGATGAAAACGATGCCGTTGTGCCACAAGGGCAGCGAACGGGATTCGGTGATGGGCGCCGGCGCACGGGCAATGGTGTCGGCCAGACCGGCGAGCGCTTCCTCGTCTGCGAGCCGGATGACGTGTCCGCCGGTGCGCGCGGCCAGGGCTTCGAGCAGGGCCGTGTTGGGTTCGAGCGAGGCAAACTCGTCCGAAAGCGGATCGTGCACCCAGCCGCCGGTGGCGCGGCCGATGAGCTTGCCGGCGCGGTCCATGGCTTCGGCCGTGACCCGATAACCGCCGGGATCGCGGGCGGTGAACGTGGCAGCGTAGCGGCCGTTGGTGTCGACCTCGGGATCGGCCGCAAGCGTGACGCGTTCAAAGGCGTTTTGTTCGGCGTGACCGGTTCCGGGCACGTGCTCGATGGTGAGGTTGACGCGGGCGAGATCCAGCGGACGGTAGGCTTCGTCGCGCACGATGACGCGCAGGCGGGTCGCCTCGGGCGCCTGTTCGTCGGGGGTGATGGCGAGATCGACCCGTGCCGGCACATCGGTCACCAGCCAACGCGCGAGTTGGCGCCAGAAGCGCGCGAGGTCGGCCTGACCGGTGGCATCGTGCAGGCCCCAGCGCCAGAGGTCGCCGACGGTGAGCGCGGCGACGCGACCCGCCCCGAAGCGCTGGGCGGCGAGACCGGGGTAGGTGCGACCTTCGTTGTCGCTGAGGGTGGCGAGCACGGTGGCGCCGGGTTTGGCGTCCGTCAGACTGTTGGCGATGAGAAACGCGGGCATGCCGGCGAGTCGGTTGCGCTCGTCCGCGGCATTGGGCAGCACCCGCACCCAGGGCTCGACCCAACCCTCGCGGGTCAGCTCCCAACGGAGTTCGCCGGCGGGTGGGCGGGTGGTGCCGCGATCGAGGTAGAACGGCAGGGCGGCGGCCAGCGGCGTGGTGCCGTAGCCGCCGTTTTCGAGCGAGTCGACGCCACCCAGGAAGAGCAGCCCGCCACCCCGTTCGGCGGCGAAGCGCCGCAGCAGCATCTGCTGGCTGGCATCGAAGAACTCGGCCTCCACGTCGTCGAGAATGACGGCGTCGTAGGCGAAGAGTTCTTCGGCGGTGCGGGGAAAGCCGGCGCGCAATTCTTCCTCGTCGCGGGTGTTGAGACGCGTGAGGACAGCTTCGTCGTAGCGCGGGGCGGCGTCGGTGTCGCGGTCGAAGCCGCGATAAAGCGGGTTGTTCGATTCACCGGCGCGACCGCGGAATTCAAACTTCGGCTCGCGACGGGCCAGTCGCAGGAGGGCGACGAGGTCGAGCTGCGGATCCTCGGCCAGGGCGCGGTTGAGGAACTTGAATTCCCAGTTGGGGCGGCCGCCGACGTAGAGGATGCGATAGGCCGGGCGGCCGCGGTCGACCATGAGGTGGCGCCGGTTGTTGAGTTCCGTGGCCTCGCCCGAGGCCTCGGGTGCTGCGGCGTCGGCCTGGAGCTGCGCCTGCACGGTGTAGAACTGCACGCCGGCGCCGCCCGGGCGCCATTCGAAGCTCGCCTCACGTTCCTCGCCCTCGGTGTCGAGGCTCAGGGTGCGCGGCGGGGGCAGGCCGGCGGCCGGGGCCTGGTCGAGCGGCACGACCCGCACGGTCGCGTCCTGGCCGGCGAAGCCCCGGACGGCGAGGGCGGCCCGCACGGATACGGGCGCGTCATCGAAGGCGGTCTGCCGCAGATCGGCGCGCGTGAGGCGCAAGTCGCGCACGCGGCCCGGCTGACCGACGACCACCGGATAGATGGGGGGGAGGTTTTCGAGGCCAGTCAGTTCCGCGGTGAGATCGGTGGCATTACCGTCGGTGAACAACACGATGCCGGCCAGCGGTTGGGCGCCGAGGCGTTCGCGCAACTGTCGCAGGGCGGCGCCCAGGTCCGAGCGATCGCCCCGATGATCGAGTTGTTCGAATCCCGGCACGCGGCGCAGTTCCTGGTCGAAGGTGTAGGAGCGCAACTGGAACTCACGCCCCAGGTTTTCGAGCCACGGGGTGGCGGGGGACAGCAGGGAGCGGCGCAGGCCGGCGGCTCGGGTTTCGCTGGTACCGGTTTCGGTGATGTCGAGGCCGCGGCTGTTGTCGGCGAGCAGCGCCACGATGTTGGCCCCGCGTTTGGCCCGGGCGACGACCCATTGCGGATCGAGCAGGGTGAGGAGGAGCAGGGCGATGCCGAGGCCGCGCAGGCCCAGGCCGACGGCGAGGGCGCCGCGGTTGGGTTGGGCGGGTTGCAACGCATACCACGCGAGGGCGCCGAGCGCGGCGGCGAGCGGGAGCGCGAGCATCCACCATCCAGCGCCCGCGAAGGTGATGAGGGCGGGCGGTATCATTCGTTGGCGCCGAGGGATTCGTAATAGCGGCGAACGGATTCGGCGAACTTGTCGGGCACGGGATCGCGATCGATGGGCTGGAGGGTGGTGGGGTCTTCGCGGCGGGCGAGTTCCTGCTTCAACCAGCCCTGGACGTCGAGCAGGGGATCGAGAATGGCGGTCTGCACGAGTTCCCACTGGGGCGCGGCGCCGTGACGCTGCCACTCGCGCCGCTGGTCCTCGGCCGCGGCACGTGCCTCGGCGAGGCGCTGGCGCAGCCCGTCGTCCTCGAGCAGGGACTCGACGGTGCGCAGGCGGTCGGACCACTCGGCGTAATCCCGGCCGGTGAGCGGACCGGCGCCCGGGCGGCGCCGCCGATCGTCGCCTCCGCCACCGGCGCCGCCCAGCAGTTGATCAATCGCCTGCGCGAGCGCTTCGGCCTGGGCGTCATCGGCCGGGGAATCGCCTTCGCCGGGAGCGGAGGCGGTGCCGGGTGCGCGGTTCGCGGTGGACGGGGCAGATCCGTCGGATCGGTCGAGGGGTCCACCCTCGCCGGGCTGACCGGCTTCGGCGACCGCAGTGCCGCCGACGTCGGCTCGACCGCCGCGGGCTTCGCCTTCTTCGCCGGGTTGAGAGCCAGGCGCGCGTTCTGCGCCGGGCTGTTCGCCGGGCTGGCTGCCCGAAGCGGTTTGTTCGCCCGGTTCGGTGCCGGGAGCGCGTTGTTGCCCGGGTTCGGTGCCGGCGTCAGCCTGGCGCTCCTGCTGCAGCTGGCGGGCGAGGTCCTCGAGTTCGTTGGTGGCGAAGCGCATCTCGGTGGCTTCGTTGCCGAGCACGGAATCGGCGGCGCGCTCGATGCCCTGGCGCAGCCGGTCGAAATCCTGTTGCACGCCGGCCTGCTGGCGGCGGGCCTCATCGAGGAAGCCGCGGCGGAGGAGCTCGGCGCTGGCTTCGAGGTCGCGGGTGGGACCCTGGGTGCCCTGTTCACGCATGAGGTCGTAGAGTTGGCGGTGAAGGGTGGGTTCGGTGCCCTCGCTGTCCTCGGTGACCTGACGCAGGTTGTTGAGCAGTTCGGCGTGGCGCTGCCGTTGCGTCTCGGTGGCCTCCAGCAGTTCCCCGGCGCCATCGGAGGCGGAGGCGTCGAGCGACGGCGGACCCTCGCCGCGACGATCAAAGCGCTCGGCGAGCTGTTGCTGCTCCTCGCTGAGCTGGCGGGCCTGCTCGCGCAGCTCGCGTAGTTGATCGGCAAATACGCTGGTTGAATCCTCGCGCATCTCGTCGCTGGTGTTTTCCAGCCGTTCCTGTGCGCGGGAGCCGGCGGCGAGCGCCGAGGACACTTCCCCCTGGGCGAGACGTTCGCCGGCCTGCTGCATGTTCTCTCGGGTCTCGTCGAGTTGCTGGCGGGCCTGTTCCCGCTGCTCGCCGGGTTGCATGCGGTCGAGCCGCTGGCGGGCATCGTCGAGGTCGGCGAGCATGCGGCGCTGCTCCTCTTCCAGACGTTTCAACTCGCGGCGAATGCGGTCGCGTTCCTCCTCGGTGGTCGCGGCGGCGAGGGCGGTCTGGAGTTCCTGGAGCCGTTCGTTCAGGTCCTGCTGACGGCGGGAGAGTTCGCGCAGGCGGGAGAGCAGGTTGAGTTGCTCGCGGTCCTCGGGCGAGACTTCGGACTCGGCTTCGCTCTGGGTGGCGTAGTCATTGGCATCGCGGCGCATGCGAAGCTGGTCGATCTGCTGGCGGTTGCGGCCGCCGCCGCTGCTGCCGTTGTTGCTCTGCACGATGCGCGTCTCCTTGGGCTGCAGGCGGAGGAGAGCGCGGAAGGCGGCCTGGGAGCCCTTGAAGGCCGCGTCGAGCGGATCCACGCTCGGCGTGGCGGCGGCATCGGTGAGTTCGTCGAGCGCAAGGTTCATCGACTGGTCGGCGAGATCGGCGCTGCCGCGCATTTGCGGGTCGTCGAGCTGGGCGCGGAGTTCGGTGAGCTGCGTGCGCGCCGCGGCCTGGGAGTCGCGCAGGGTTTCGACGTCTTCACGGAACTGCGGATCGGTGGCCTGGCCCTCCTCGAGGAGATTCCAGATGGCGATCGAGAGCTGGCGCTGAATCTCGATGAGATCGCCGGCGGGACCGTTTTGTCCGCCGCCAGCGCCGCCGCCGCCGGAGTCTTCGCGGAAGATTTCGTCGAGCGGTCTCACTTCGGCAAAGAACAGGTCGCCGGTCGTGCGACGGGCTTGTCCGTCGGGTCCATAATCTTCCGCCCAGGCGAACCAGGTGATCAGTTCGTCGATGTCCACGTCGGCCTGTTCGAGCGCGAGGAGGTGATTGACTTCGGCTTCCCGCGCCGGCTTGGCAGCGGCACTGCGGAAGGAATGAAACTCGGGCTCGGCACTGCCGATGGCGGTGGCGATGCCGTAGTCGAGCAGCCCGAAGTCGTCGGTGATCTGCGCATTGAGGTGGATCTCCTGGATGGGGGAGACGCGTTGGTCGCCGCGGGGAAAATTGAGCGCAAGTTCCGGTCGCTCGTTGGGGACGACTTCGATGCGAATGTCGGCCGGAACCGGATCCACGCGGCCGTCCGGCGTGGCGAGGTGGAGTTTGTAGCGGGCGCTGGCCGTGAGCGTCTCGGCGAAACCGAAGAGCGTGCGTTCGGGGTTGCGGGCTTCGAGCGGGATCGCCGTGCCGGCGTCGTCGCGCAGTTCGGCCGTGGCGACCGGACGGTTGACGATGAACTGGTAGTCGAGGCGGGTGCCTTCCACCGCGCCGATGCGCCGGGTGTCGGTGATCGTGCGATCGGTGAGGCCGGTGTAGTCGGGGTAGTCGAGGGAGGCATCGGCCCGGACCAGCGCGGGCAGTTCGTAGATCGTGAGGGCAAAGTCGGCGGTCGTGCCGTCGCCGTAATCGATGGAGTAAACCGTGTCGCTGGTGATCTCGTTCAGCGTGGAGGCGAAGACCGGATCGGCCAGGCTGCGCGACATGGCGATGCGACCCGAAGCACCGGCGGCATTGCGCCACAGCAGTGTCGCGTCGGCGGGCATCGAGCCGGGAAAGCGAACGGCGACGACGACGGTGGAACCGCGTTCCACCTCCTGGTTGCCCGGAGTGACTTCAACTTCGTCCGAGGCCGGTTGGCGCACATGGGCGAAGACCTGTTCCCAGGTGGTACGCCAAGGCGCGCCGTAACGGAGTGCGAGACCGGCGATGCCGAGGGCAACGGCCAGCGTGGCGAAGTGGGCGACGGCAAACTGGCGCGCAGTGGATCGCGGCGTCTGGTGCCAGGCCGAGACCGCGGCGTGATCGAGGGCATGCTTGAGCAGGCGACGCTGCAGGAAGGTGAGACGTCCACCGGCGGCCGGCGTCTGTTCCGCGGCGGTGCGCAGGGCTTCCTTGAGTTCCGGATGTTCCTGCTCGATGGCGCGGGCGGTGGCGATGAGATCGAGTTCGTTGCGAAAAGCCTGCCATACGGCGGCGAGGGTGGCGGCGCAAAGGCCGAGCAGGATAAGCGGGCCCAGCCACATGGCGAACCCCTCCGCGCCCCAGCGCACCAGCAGCAGTGCGATGACGAGGGCACCGAAGGCGCCCCAGACGTGCACGCCGCGCCGATGCAGGCGCGCCGACTGATGATGACGCGCGATGGACCGCAATTCTTCATGGAGTCGGGCATCGAAGGAAAAAAACAGGCGAAGCGGTCGGCGCATGGCGGGCAGGCGAGATCAGGTCAGGGCGGGAGCCCGACGGGCGAGACGCAGGGAAAGGAGGCTTTCGGTGACGAGCAGCAGCGCGGCGGCGAGCAGCAGCCAGCGCCAGACCTTCTGGCGGGATTCGGTGAGATAGGCGGCCTCGTCGCGCCGCTGCTGCTCGGAACGCTCGGCGGCCTCTGCGGCGGCGTCACCGAGCGGCACGCCCAGGCGGGCAAAGACGTCGAGATCGAGCGGCGCGAGATCGCTTTCGCGCTCGGGCACGTTGAGGGCGACGGTGCGCGGAGGCAGGCCGTCGCGAGAAAGTTGATACAAACCCGGCGTCGCCGCCCCCGGGGCCGGGCCATGCGCCAGCGGAGTAAGGTCGGCAAATTCGCCGAGGCGGTCGATCCGGTCGAGGCCGGTGACGGAGGCGCGCAAGGCACCGCCGGCAGCACGTTCGGCCAGTGCCTGGAGCCAGGGAACGAACTTCGACGACAGCACCCAGTGGCTTTGGGCAGGTGTCCAGCCGCCGGCCCAGATGACAACCCGGCCGCGGCCGAGCATGGCCTCCATCACCGCCGGGCTGCCGTCATCGAAGCGGGCGATGGTGCGGGCACGGCTGTTCTCCGGCAGAGCCAGGTGCGGACGGGACCAGAAGCGGATCTTGCTGAAGTCGCTGTAGCGCGGATCGGCGAAAGGCAGGAAGAGCGGGTGCTCGAAATCGATCTGACCAAAGAGGGCGTAGCCCTGGGAGGCGCCGGCGACCGCAGCGGTCGTGCGCCACGGGTCGTCTCCGAGCAATTGCGCGGCGCGGGCAGCCGCGGCAGAATCATCGACGAGCAGCAGGGCAGTGGCCCCGGCCTCGACATGGTCGCGCAGGGCGTCGACGCGGTCGGCGGGCAGAGCGGCGGGAGCGATGATGAAGGGAGGCAGCGTGCCTTTGGCCGGGTCCGGGACGGGCGGCAGCTGACCGCTCAGTTCCGCCACCGGATCGGACCATCCCTGCAGGGCGCGGGTGAGGTAGTAGGCGGGTCGGGCGGGGTCATCCGCCCCGGCTTCACCGAACAGGACCACGGGAAGGCGCCGCGGTATCGGACGGACGACCCAGAGGCGGTTGTCGAACGCGACGGCGTCACCTTCGAGGTCGATGGCGAAAGCCGCGGGCGCCTCGGCCGGAACCGGCAAGGCGACCGTGGCGGTGCCGCCCCGGGCGAGCACCTGCTCGAACGGTTCGCCGAGCGGCGCATCGGTCTCCGGATCGTGAATACGAAGGCGAACGGAAGTCGTGGGGGTGTCGCGGGTGGCGGTGAGGCGCAGGCGGGCCGGCTCGCCGGGAGCGTCCGCCGGGGCGACGCCCCAGCCGAGCCATTGGATGGCGATGTTGGTCGGCTGGCGGTCGTCCAGCGGATCGAGTTGAAGGGCCGCGCCGGTGGGCCAGGCGAGACTGGCCAGGCCGCTGACGCGCGTGCCGGCGGCAAGATCGGAAAAGACGTGAATGGCCGGCGCGCTGGGGGCGCTGTTGTCCTCCGCACTGAGTTCGCGGTGGTGATCGAGGGCGGCGTTCACGGCATCGTCGAGATGAAAGGCGGACCAGCCGGGCCGGGTCTCCGATTCGAGCAGGCCGGCCACGAGGCTGTCGCGGTCGGCCGGTGCGGTGGCGCGCCAGGTCGAGGCGGCGAGCAGTTCGCGAGGGCGGGTGTCGGCCAGCAGCAGGGTGAAGTCGTCGTGCGGTGCCAGTTCGCCGGCGAGGGTGGCGACCCGGTCGCGGGCGTCGGTCCAGAGTTCGCCGCGTTGCATGCTCGCGCTGCGGTCGAGAATGGCGATGATGTGGCGCGGCGGTTCGGCGGCGGGCAGCAGGGGCGCGGAGCCTTTGAAATAGGGCCGGGCGAAGGCGAGGGCGAGCAGTGCCAGGATGAGCAGGCGCAGAGCGAGCAGGAGCGGATGCTGAATGCGACTGCGGCGGTCGAGACGCGGGGCCGACGGCGTGAGGAAACGAACCGCGCTGAAGGCGACGCGGTCCCGGGTGGCGCGGCGGATGAGGTGCGCGACCACGGGAGCGGCGAGAAGCGCGAGTCCGGCGAGGAACCAGGGGGCGAGCAGGCTCATGCGCTGGTCCTGCGGTTGGCCCGATGCGAGGCCCGGGCGGGTTGTTCGCGCAGAAAGGTGCGCAGGGCGAGATCGAGCGGCTCGGCAATATTGACGGTTTGCTGCGGCACACCGCTGCGGTGGAGCGCGTCGCGGACTTCGCGGGCGTGCGCCTCGAAGTTGCGCAGGTAGGTGGCGCGCGCCTGGGCGGGATCGACGTAGAGGTTTTGATCGGACTCCAGATCCTGCCAGACGGCGGCGTGGCCGAAGTCGAGCGTGAGTTCGGCGGGATCGAGCACCTGCAGCGCCCGCACGTCGTGGCCGGCCGCGGTGAGGTGGGCGAGTGGAGCCGACCACTCGGTGGCCGGCGAAAGGAAGTCGGACAACAGGATGATGAGGGTGCGCTTCGGGCAGAGTTGCCGCACTTCGTCGAGGGCCGCGCCCATGGCGGTCGTGCGGGCGACGGGCTCCCGGGCGAGCGCGGCGTAGACGTGGCCGAGGTGTCCGGCGCGCCAGCGGGGCGGGACGGCGTGGTGGACGGTCTGGTCGAAGAGGGCGAGGCCGACGACGTCACGCTGGGTGTGAAGGAAGCAGGCGAGGGTGGCGGCAAGCGTGCGGGCGTAGTCGAGCTTGGTGTAGCCGCGGGAGCCGAAGGTCATGGAACGGCTCGTATCCAGAATGAGGAGACAGCGCAGGTTGGTTTCATCCTCGAATTTCTTCAGGTAGAACCGGTCGATGCGCGCGTAGGCCTTCCAATCGAGGTAGCGCAGGTCGTCGCCCGGCGTGTACTGGCGGTATTCGGTGAACTCGGATGAAAAGCCGGAGAAGGGGCTGCGGTGCAGTCCGCTGGCGAGGCCCTCCATGACCGTACGGGCGCGCAGCTCGAGATCGCGGATCGCGAGCAGGGCGGCGGGATCGAGGGCGGCGGCGGGCATGGTCGGGAGGGGGAGGGAAAGGGATGAGTGAGAGTGAAAGGGGGGAAGAGTGCGGGGGCGGGCTGAATCTTTATCGTTTTCTTTCTCTTTATCTTTCTCCCTGCTTGCCGGAAGCCGTTCGCTCCGCGGGGAGAAAGAGAAAGGTAAAGAGGAAAGATAAAGAATCGGTTCAGGGGCCTTTGACGTGGTGCAGGAGTTTCTGGATGACGTCCTCCACCGTCACGCCGTCGGCTTCGGCGCGGTAGTTGAGGAGGAGGCGATGGCGGAAGACGGGAGCGGCGAGGGCGCGGATGTCATCGGCGCTGGCGTGGGTGCGGCCGCGCCAGAGCGCGCGGGCCTTGGCGCCGATGACGAGGGCCTGGGCGGCGCGGGTGCCGGCGCCCCAGTTGAGCCAGTTGTTGACGAAATCGGGCGCGCCGTCGCGGTGCGGACGCGAGGTGGCGGCGAGGCGCACGGCGTAGGCGACGTTGTCGCTGGCGATCGGGATGTCGCGGGCGAGGGACTGGAAGGCGATGGCTTCCGCCGCGCTGAAGATGGGCTCGATCGGGGCGGGCTTGGCGGACGTGGTGCGCGTGACGACCTCGATCTCCTGGGCTTCGGGCAGGTAGTCGATGAGGACGTTGAAAAGAAAGCGGTCGAGCTGGGCCTCGGGCAGCGGGTAGGTGCCTTCCATTTCAACCGGATTTTGGGTGGCCAGCACAAAGAAAGGTTCGGCGAGCACGTGCCGCACACCGGCAGCGGTCACCTGATGTTCCTGCATGGCTTCCAGCAGGGCGGCCTGGGTCTTGGGCGGGGTGCGGTTGATTTCGTCGGCCAGGAGCAGGTTGGCGAAGATGGGACCGGGGACGAAGGTGAGCTGCCGGCCGGTCTCGGTCTCGGTGAGAATCTCGGTGCCGGTGATGTCGGCCGGCATCAGGTCGGGCGTGAACTGGATGCGTTGAAACTTGAGGTGAAAAGCCTGGGCGACGGATTTGACGAGCAGCGTTTTGGCGAGGCCCGGCGCGCCCGTGAGCAGGCAGTGGCCGCCGGCGAGCATGGCGACCAGCAGCTGCTCGATGACGTCCTCCTGGCCGACGATCGTCTTGGTGAGTTCGGCGCGCACACGGTCGCGGCCAGCCTCGAGGGCGGCAAAGGCGGATTCGTCGGAGAGAGGAGGGGCAGGTGTCATGGAAGCGGAAGGGATGAGTGAAAGGGAGTGAGTGAAGGGAATGAGTGCGCCGCGCGCTAGTGGGTCATGGCGTAGTAGATGATATTGATCGCCATGGGATAAGCCATCTTCTCGGAAAACCGGCGGAAGTAGGTAGGGTCCTCACCCTCGCGTTCCCAGCCGTCGCCGAGGTCGGTGTTGTGGCACATGATCGCCATCATGCGCCCCTTGTCATCGAAGTAGGCCCAGTAGTGCGGTGGACCCGAGTCGCGTTCGTCGGAGGCGCCGGTGGCGAGGAAGAAATCGATGCCGGGCATCTGCGGCTTTTCGTCGAGGTCGAAAACGATGTGGAAAATAGGGTGGTCGATTTCCAGCTCCACCGGCTGACGGTCGGGGAAAACGCGACTCATCTCGCGGTGCAGGTTGTGCCAGTCACCGGGGGTCCAAAAATCGTCGACCATGAGAAAGCCACCGTTGAGCAGGTAGTCGCGCAGGGCGGTGACCTCCTCGTCGCGGAACAGGAGGTTGCCCGGCTCGACCATGTATACGAAGGGGTAGTTGCGGAGTTGATCGGGCTCGATGTCGATGTAGGTGACCTCGGGGTTGACCTTGAGGGCAGTCATTTGCTGGAGCCGAAACATGAGGTTGAGATCGGCGTCGGGCGCGTCGGTGGCCCAGCGGCCGCGGCCCCCGCCCCAGCCACCCCAGCCGCCGCCCCAGCCGCGGCCCATGCTTTCATAGCGCAGTCGGGCGAAGGAGAAGACATCGTGCTTGAAACCGGGATCGACGGTCCATTCGGGGACGTCGCGGCGATCTTCGCGGGGGCCGCGGTCGCTCCGCTGGGCAAGGAGCGGGATACCCAGCGCGAAGCAGAGTCCGACAAGGAGGAGTCGCCGGCTGAAGCCGGCGCTACGGGGGCGACGTGGGCTCATGGGGTGGAAGCGGGCAGGGCGTTCAAAAGGCGGTAGGCGTCGCGGAAGCGCGGGGCTTCCTCGAGGGCGAGCAGGATGTGACGGCGGGCGGCGACGGAGTCGGCCTGCTTCTGGAACAGTTGGGCGAGTCCGTAGTGCAGGGCGGCGCGGTCGGGGGGATCGAGGCGCAGGAGCGTCCGGGCCGCGGAGATGGCGACGGCGTCGTCGCCCAGGCTGCGGTGTGCTTCGTAGCGGGCCCGCCAGGGGGTGGTGGCCAGCGGGTTGACGGCGATCCAGGCGTCGCTCCAACGGGCCAGGGCGGGCCAGTCTTCGGCGGTGGCGGCGAGATCGAGCAGGCGATTGATGGCAGACAGGGCCTCGGCCTGATGGGCGACGATGGTTTCGAGCGTCGCGCGTTCGGCTGCGGTGTCGCCAAGTTCCCGATACGCGCGGGCCAGCAGGGTGTGGACGTTGAAGGGTTCGGGCAGATAGATGCCGGCGGCGGCGATCGGAGCGAGCGCGTCGCGAATCTGCTCCCATTCGCCGGCCTCGACCTGCGGGCGCAGGGACTGCAGCAACTGGGGAATGTTGTCATCGCTGAAGGGCAGGCGGAGCGGGTCGCCGGAGCCGAGGCCGAGGATGCGGGCGATCATGCCGCCCTCCTCTTCACCGGGCGCTTGCGGCAGGGTGAGGTCGTAGTCGGGCGCGAGTGCTTCGGCGCGGGCGATGGCGAACTCGAAGAAAGCGGGTTCGAGCTTGTCCGGCGGATCGAACCAGGCCGCCAGGGCGTCGTTGATCGGTTGCCCGCCGGCGAGATCGGCCAGCATGCCGCGCAGAGGCTCGAAGCCGTAGGTTTCGACGAGGAACTCGACGACGAGGTACGACTGATAGTAGGCGAACAGCGTGTCGTCGGCGCTCTGCGCTTCGACGAAGGCGGCGCTCATTTCGCTGATGGGTTTCATGCGCTCGCCCACGATGCGGTTCTGGTAGTCGACCGACATGCGTTGTCCCCAGGCGGGATTGCGGCGCAGTTCCTCGTAGACGGAGATGCCTTCGCTGAGCCAGCGGGGCATGCGGTTGCGGGTGAGCGTGAGCGTGATGACGTGGGCGAACTCGTGCCAGAGCACGGCTTCCCAATTGGCCTGGGAGGACGCGGGACTGTTGACGGTGAAGACCGGGCCGAAGCAGACGCCGAGGTAACCGCCGACTCCGGGCATGCCGAAGGTGCGGACGGCAAAATCGGCGGGATCCGGATAGATTTCGACGGTGGTCTTCTGCTCCAGCTGGATGCCGTAGCGGGCCGTGAGATCGACGCGGGCTTCCTCGAGCAGGGCGAGCGCGCGATCGCCGTAGATGGCCGCTTCCTCCGGCGACATGCGGAGGCGGAAGTGTTGGCTTTCGACCGTGGCGAAGCTGGCCACGCGATCGTGCAGGGAGGTCAGGTTGAAGGCTTCGATATTGTAGCCATCGTTTTCGTGCACGAGTTCGGCGAGGGCCCAGCCTTCCTCTTCGCGACCGAGGCGCAGGAGGTCCTGGGCGAGTTGGATCCGGGCGGGTTGATAGGTGGGATCGAGGGCCAGGGCGCGACGCTGGGCGGCGGCGCCCTCGGCGAAGCGGTAGCGGCGGGAGAGTTTTTGGCCGATGAGGAAATCCACGCGGGGATTGGTGGTCCAGGTAGACAGGGCAAGCTCGCGTTGGATGTCGGCGAGGCCGGTTTCGTCCTTGAGGTAGGACAAGGCGGCGCGCAGGGCGAGGGCCTCCGGGTGGCGAGGATTGACGGCGAGAATCTGGTCGATCGCGCCCTGGGCGGCGGACTGATCCTCGGCGTCGATGTGATGCTCGGCCAGCAGCAGGTGGGTGCCGAGGTGGCGCGGGTTGACCGCGAGGGCGCGATAGGCGAGCGCAAGAAATTCCTGGGGATTGGAGGGGCGAAAGGATTCGGCGAGACCGGCGAGCAGATCGGGGTCCTCGGGGTGGTGTTCCAGACCGGCGCGAAAGGTGCGGGAGGCGAGAGCGGGGTCCTGTTTGGCGAGGGCGAGGCGGCCGGCGACGAGAAAGGCCTCGCGGGCGGGTTGCTCCATGTCCTGGGCGGGCTTGAGGAACCGATCGAGGACGAACTTGGGTTCGATCTCGGCCACGAGGGCACCGGCGGCCACGGCGGCGAGGAAGCCGGAGTCGTTCATCGCATCGGCACCGCGAAAGGCGGCAGCCAGGTTGATGGCGCGGACGACGTCGGCCTGGGTCATCGGAGCCTGCGGGGCCGTCGTGACGATGTAATGTTCGGCTTCGCGACGCTGCAGCATGAGCCACAGGCTGTCGGGGGCGGCGACCAGGCCGAGACCGAGCGTATCGTAGGCCTCGCGGTAGCGGCCCAGGGTAAACAAGGCGCCGGCTTCGATGCGCCACCAATCCTCGTTGTCCTCCTCCAGGGCGCGGCCGCGCTCGGCCAGTGCGATGGCTTCCTCGTAACTTCCCGAGCGATACAGGCTCCAGGCACGGTCGAGGTCGGGGTTGGATTGGGCCGCCAAGCGGGTGGCGCTCGCAGCGAGCAGAATGAAACCAGCGGCAAGCGCATGGCACCACGCGAGATAAGGAGTAATCGAGGGGAGGCGGCCTGCAGTTCTCAACGGCACGATGGAATAGACGGATGAATCTCCGCATTCGCGACCGCAATGCATGGTTTTTGTTCAGCAAAGATCGCGGCGGATGACGCGGAAAGGGTCCGCCCCGCGAACGGGATCCGAGATTCAGGAGCGGGATGGATTTTGCTTTGCGCGCCGGCGGGAGGTCGCTTGCGTGGCCCTGCCTTGCGCCTAATTCCAACGAACAAACGCCCGGTGATCGGGCTCGGTCTCCTGGTGATCGTGGCCCTGACGACGGCCTTGCTGCCTTGGAGCCGCAATCGCACTTACCTGCGTGATTTCGAGGACTATGGGCTGGTGATCGCGGCGGCGGCGCGCCTGGAAGCCGGGCAACGACCGTACGTGGATTTCGTGACGCCCATCCAGTCGGGTTCGCTGTGGTTGAATGCGAAGGCGGAGCAATGGGGAGATGGCACCTTTCAGGCGATGACGGTGGCCAACGGCTGGTTCATTGCGGCCGGGGTGCTGGGGTTGGGGGCGATGTTGATCGCGACGCGGCGAATATCGGGCCCCATGGCCTGCGCCGCAGCCTGGGCGGTGGTCGTGGGCTCCAGCGTCCAGCACACGATCATCTGGTATAATGCGGTCGGGGTGGCGGCCCTGGCCTTGGTGGCCTGGGGCGCAGCGTTGGCGCCGACCTTGAGCCGGCGGACCTGGGGATGGAACGCGCTGGTGCTGGCGGGGTTGGTGTGGGGCGGGGTGAACAAGCTCAATTTTCATTTCGTCGCCCTCGGCGTTGCGGTGGCGTGGACGGTGCGGGCGCGGTTCGACGCGGCGGCGCGTTGGCGCGATGTGGGCACCAGCCTGTTGGCCTGGGGGGTGGCGGGGGTGGTCGCACCGCTGGCGCTGGAACTTGCCTGGACGGGCGCGAGCTGGGGGCAGTGGCGGTACAGCGTCATCGACTTGGCAACGGCGGATCGTGGCGGCTATCTGGAGAGCCTGGCGCGGCTGGATTTCTACCTGCGGCCGATGCACGACTATTACGGACCGGTGTGGCTGCCATTCGCCGGACTCTTGGCGGTGGCCTGGTGCGGCGCGTTGGTGGCGCTGGGCTGGCGCGGCCGCAGCAGGACCGATCGGGTGTTCCTGCTCGGCGCGGGGGTATTTGCCGCGGCGGCATCCACCGGGCTGCTGGCCACCAATCACGAGATCGTCTATGTGAGCCTGGCCGCGACCGTCGTAATGGCGGTGGCGTTGTGGGTCGGATTTGGGTTGGCGCGCGAGGGACGGCGGGCAACGACGTTGCTGGCCGGTCCGACGCTGCTGGTGGGGGTGACGGCGTGGCACTCCGCCTGGGTGGGCCAGCGATCACAGTTTGGTCACGATGGTGCGCCACGAACGGCTTACGTGGATGCGGCGATGCGCGATCCGGTGTACGGTTATTTGCGCGGAACGCTCATTCCGCCCGCCCAGGCCAACTCACTGCACTGGCTGGCGCAGGAGGTGCGACCGGACGCCGAACAGGAAAACCTGCGACAGTTTTACGGACCAGGCGCCGAGTGGCTCGAGCGCATCTGGCCGATGAGCGAGCGAGGTGGTTTTCCATTGTGGATGTCGCCCGTGAGCTACGGAGAAGCCGAATTGCGGCGATTGGCCGAAACCCTCGCGTTTCCGTCCCCCATGAAGCGAGCGATCGCGGCGACGGCCTGGGATCATTGGCCGGAGCCCGTGCGCGCGATGCTGCAGAAATATGGCGAGCGGCGTGAGATGGATCAGTTTCGCATCTATGAACTGAACCAGGCGGCTTTCGGCTCCAAGCTGCCGCCGGCGGAGGACTCGATCGCGGGAGTGAATCGATTTGGTGGCAACGTGGATCCCCGCGCCCTGCACTTTGAAGGCGACTGGCTCGCGCTCGCCGATGCGGAGGAACGGTCTTTCCCGGGGGTGATGCAGGGTACGGGAACCTTCCGGTTGGATCGTCCGGTGATGCGCCTGCAGGGTGAAGTGCTGTTGGTGCGCTGGGGGGACAACGATTCCGCCGGCCCCTGGAGGGCGCGTTATGAGATTTTGAATGCGGGGGAGGCGGACGAGCTTTTGTGGTCGGCGGATTTGGCCTTGGCCGACGGGGAACGCTTCGCGACGGCTGACTACGGGGTGGACGCGGGTGGGCGGGCGCTGCGGTTTCGGGTGTCGGTCGCGCCCGAGTCCAATCACCAGGTGAAGGCGGGTTGGCGATTGCCGCGGATCACGCACGCGGGGCCGCCGGCTCCGGTACCGCCGCGACTGCGCGGAACGGAACTGCCCGACGAGGTGGCAGATCCGGCTCTGGTGCAGGCGTTGCTGACAGAGGATTCACAGAACGATGGTTTCACTGTGATCACGCGCGGGGTGCATCTGGACGCAGGGCGAGTGGTAATCAAGCCCGGCGGGGAGGTTTGGCTGCGTCACGACGACGCGACGTCCGGCGCGCCCGAACTGCGCGGAACGGTTGAAGCGGTGGGACCGGCGGATCGGCCCGAGATGCCGATCGTGCGGGTGGTATGGAGCAAGGGTGGACGCCTGGAAATCCTGCATCAGCAGGGACTGCCGCTCGACACCCGCCGACTCGAGGTGAAGGCCTGGCCGGCGGAACCGGGCGGATGGTTTGGCTTCCTGTTCGATGCCTCGGCCACGCGACAGGAGGCGGCATTGCGGCTGGAGCCGATGGCGCGGTAAGACGGGCCGTGACGGCATGATGCAGGGCGGGGCCGTGCCGGATCTGGTGCGCAAAAAAAAGCGCGTCCGCCGGGCGGACGCGCTGAAAGGTAAACCGACGGAATCGCGACGGTGAGGATCAGGCCGAGAGGGAGGCGCGCAGGTCGTCGAGCTGGCCGGCGGAGCCGAGGAGCTCGTTGCGGCTGGCGATGAACTTGGCGTATTCCTGGATGAAGATCTTGCCCGGCGGGCGGAAGTCGAACTGCTCGGGATTGTCGCGGAAGTACTCGCGGTGGACGCGGGTCCAGACGAGGCGGCCGTCGGTGTCGATGTTGATCTTGGTGACCCCGCGCTTGGCGGCGGGCAGATACTCGTTCACGTCGACGCCCATGGAGTCCTGGATGGTGCCGCCGGCGGCGTTGATGCGGGCGACCTCGTCCTGCGGGACGGAGGAGGAACCGTGCATGACGAGCGGGAAGCCGGGGAGACGGGCCTTGATCTTGTCGAGGACGTCGAAGTGCAGGGACTGCTTGCCCTTGAATTTGAAGGCACCGTGGGAGGTGCCGATGGCGCAGGCGAGGGAGTCGCAGCCGGTTTGTTTGACGAACTCCTCGGCTTCGGCCGGATCGGTGAGGCAGGCGTTGCCTTCATCGACCTGGATGTCCTCCTCGACGCCGCCGAGCATGCCGAGTTCGGCCTCGACGGAGATGCCCTTGGCGTGGGCGCGCTCGACGACGCGCTTGGTGATGGCGACGTTTTCCTCGAAGGGATCGTGCGAGGCATCGATCATGACCGAGCTGAAGAAGCCGGAATCGATGCAGTCGTAGCAGGTCTCCTCGTCACCGTGATCGAGGTGCACCGCGAAGATGGCCTCCGGGAAAATATCGGAGGAGGCGCGGATGATGGCCTCGAGCATGCGCTTGTCGGTGTATTTGCGCGCGCCCTTCGAGAGCTGAATGATGAAGGGAGCCTTGGAGTCGATGGCGCCCTTGAACAGGCCCATCGCCTGCTCGGCGTTGTTGATGTTGTAAGCCCCGACGGCGTATTTGCCGTAAGCGTGCTTAAAGAGCTGAGCGGTGGTTACGATCATGGTATGGAGGGAAAGGGATGGAGATGGGACTGACTGACCGAACGGCGAGGCTACCGGGCGCGTGAAACGACCGGCAAGGTGTTTTTAACCGGCCGCGCGGGGGTTTGCGCCGCACGGCTTGGCGCGGGCTGTGCGCTTGTTGCAGGAATCGCACGAGGAGCGGGGCGAACTACGTGAAGGGGGCCTGATTCCGCCATTCGCTCTCGCTCGCAGCCACGCGGGCGGGGGCGAGCGTAGCGAGGGGATGGCCGGGATTGGGTTCAGCCGCCGGGGGGGCCGCTCGTTTCGCGGCGGTTGCCCGCGTTGGCGCGGAATTCGTTGCGCATGGCGTCGCGCACGGCCTGTGCGGCCTGTTGCTCGGCCTGGATGGCGCGCAGGGCGTCCAGTTGGTCCGGAGACAGGATGCCCTGGGCCCGGGCGATGACCTCGTCGGTGACGGCCGTGGTGCGATTGCTGGCGTCGGAGGAGATACGACCTCCCGGGCCCAGCTCGCCAGCCCAGACCGCGGCACCACCGGGAATGGCTCCGGTTTCGGCGAGAAGGGTCACGAGGGCGTCCGATTGCGCGGGATTGAGCGGCGACCCGGAGTAGGAAAGTCGGTCGGCGAGGGAGGAAACGAGGCGGCGCTCATTATCGGTCTGCTCATAGCGCTCGAGCGTGGCGAAGGCCTGAGCGCCGATCGTGGAGCGGATGTCGGCGTCGATCTCATCCTGGGTGGCCTGGATAATGTCTCGAATCTCCTCCCGGTTGCCGCGACCGAGACCTTCGGCCCGGGCGGCGGTGAACACGTCGCGGCGGACATTTTGGCGTTCCGAAAGCAGGTCCTTCAACTGGGCGAGTTGAGCGGGTGGGAGATTCAGTTGTGCGAAGAGGGCGGCGTAGCGGCTGTCGAGGTGGGCGTTTTGCTGGAGGCGCATGGCTTCGGCGAACTCCGGATTCTGCATGAGCTTGTCCATGATGGCCGCGGGGTTGCCCCGGTTGCTGCGGCGTTCGCGTCGGTCGTCGGAGGGATCGGCATCGGACGCGTCCGGCATGGAGGCGTCGGGACTAAGCGATGCGGCGTCGCTATCGGCGGCATTCGCTGGAGAGGGCGCGGGGATGTCAGCTGGAGTCCCGGTTGCGGCGGAGCGGCTCGATGACGCGTCGGCGAGGTTCTGGGCTTGGGCAAGCCGTGCGGCCAAGGCCTCGGCGCGGCGATATTGTTGCAGGGCGAGCCCGGCGGCGGTGACGGTGGCGAGGCCGAGCAGGGCAAGGGCGGCGAGGCGCGGCTGAGACATAAGAACCAAGACGCGTTAAAGCGGCGGCCGTTTCAAGCGGAACGGGCAGTACTCGAGCGAAGCGACATCAGACACTCCGAACCGGGTGGTTTTCCGAACACGTGGAAGTTGGGAGTTCCGCGTTTACGCGGCTGGTTTGAAAGGGCTGAGGGGGGCAGCGGTGACCGCCTGAAGGTGGTATTCAAGACGTTCCCGTCTTAGCGAGGCGGAAACTCGAAGTCGGCTTTCGCTTTGGTCTTGGAGAGGACGAGGTGGGCGTTGAACTTGCTGCCGCGTTTGGAGACGAAGCCTTCGAGGACGGGGGTCTTGCCGTCCTTCAACAAGGTTTCGATTTCCGGCTGGGTGATCTCGCGGTCGCAGAGCTTCTTCTTCACCTCGAAGACGACGCGGGGTTCGTTCTCGGCGCCGCTGGGCTTGGTGACGACCCAGGCGTCCTTGGTCGACTGAAGCTGCGCCTCGTCGCCGTGGGCCGGGCTGGCGCCGATGACGGTGGCCTTGGCGGGATCGAACTTCTTTTTCTCGCGGGCACCGCCTTTGGCGCCGGGCTTGGCCTCGCGCGGCGGGAACTCCCAGCGGACCTTGTTGCCGGCCTTGAGCAGGAAGGCATCGAAGGGGCGGCCGCGTTTCGAAATGAAGCCTTTGATGAGGTCGGATTTCCCCTGGCTCACCATCTGAATGGCATGGTCGCGGGTGACCTCCTTCTGGCACATGATGCGACCGACGCGGAAGGTCTGTTTCCATTCGCCGTCGTGCTTCTCGCGGAGAACGTAGTTGGTGGCGTCTTCGCAGAGTTCGGCGCCGGTCTTGGGATCGGTCCAGAAGGGTTCGAGTTCGCCGACGTCGGTTTCCTGGCGGCCGAAATCGAGCTCGACCTTCTTTTTGCCGGGCTCGCCGTTGTCGACGAGCTTGAGCTTGGCGGGAAAGTGCTTGCCGGTGCGGGCGGAGACGAAGCCGTCGATCGGGCCGATTTCGCCGGCGGTGACGAGTTCGCGCACCTCGGCCTCCTCCAGGCGGCGACCACTGGTGACCTTGTAGACGGTGATGACGCCGTCCTGGGAACGGTAGGTGCGGAGGGTTTCGAGGAGCGGTTTGCCGTCGGTCGGGGAAACGATGTCGGTCTCGCGAACGTCATCGTGCTCCTCCTCGTTGAAGGTCTTGGTGCGCTCGACGATGCCCTTGGTGACCTCGATGATCTCGGTCATGAAGCGGTTGCGATCGTAGCGGCCGAACTCCATCTGGCGCAGCTTGTATTCCCACTCGCCGGTCATGTCGGGCTTGGCGAGGATGTCGGCTTTGACGGCGGCGACGAATTCGAGGAGCTGCTCGGACTTGGCGGTGGGCACGAGATCGCGTTGCTCGCGCTCGACGTATTTCTGGCGGATGAGACCGTCGATGGTGTCGGCGCGGGTGGCGGGGGTGCCGAGCCCGCGTTCCTTCATGGCCTCGGCGAGTTCCTCGGAGTCGACGAGTTTGCCGGCGGTTTCCATGGCCGAGAGGAGGGTGGCTTCCGTGTAGCGGG